>JAFEII010000002.1 GCA_017495165.1 Hydromonas sp.
CCGTGTCAAGCACGGCATGACGTGGGTGGAGTAAGTGCGGTGTGACTAGCACGTATCTCGTAGCACGTAGGTCGCAATAAACGTTTTTGCGCATTACGCCGCATGTTTAAAAAATCACGTCATTGCGGGCTTGACCCGCAATCTCCTTGCATGGAGATGCCGTGTCAAGCACGGCATGACGTGGGTGGAGTAAGTGCGGTGTGACTAGCACGTAGCACGTAGGGCGCAATAAGCGTTTTTTTGCGCATTACGCCGCATGTTTAAAAAAATCACGTCATTGCGGGCTTGACCCTCAATCTCCTTGCATGGAGGTGTCGTGTCAAGCATGGCGACGTGGTGGAGTAAGTACGATGTGACTAATGCAAGCACGGCATATTTCGGGAGATTGCGGGTCAAGCCCGCAATGACGATACGCAGTAATGACGCTACACCACAATGACGGGATGTTTTGGTTTATAGCTCATAAATAATGTGCTTTCACCGCATCAATATATTCCTGCGTCACCCCTATTGAACCCGACAAATCCAACCAATTCGGATTCGTTGTCGCGACCAAGTCATTTTTCCATGTTCGTTTCCAGTTTTTCAGTTGCTTTTCTCGCGTAATCGCAGCACCAATCTCGTCTGTCGCCTCAAAATACACCAATTTATCCACATTGTATGTTTCCGTAAATCCTTTGTGAACCTTGGCTTTGTGCTCGGCGACACGGCGCATTAAGTCACTGGTAACACCGATGTACAGCACCGTATTGTGCGCATTACTCATTAAATAGACGTACGCCATAGTTGCCTTGGTTGGGGAGGTTGCGGGTCAAGCCCGCAATGACTCGTGCGCTGCAATGACGAGGGTTCTAATTTAACCGTTTTGCGCTTCGTAATCTGCTTCGCTCAACAAACCATCCAACTCAGCCACATTGCTCGGGGCGATTTTAAACAACCAGCTGTCATACGGTGCGCTGTTGACGGCTTCTGGCGTGTCGGCAATGGCATCATTGTGGGCGATGATTTTGCCTGCAATTGGCGCGTAAATATCGCTGGCGGCTTTGACCGATTCAACCACGGCAACCGATTCGGCAGCCGCAACTTCGCGCCCCACATCGGGCAATTCTAAAAATACAATATCGCCCAAGGCTTCTTGCGCGTGGTCAGAAATGCCAACGGTGACAGTGCCGTCGGCTTCGAGGCGTGCCCATTCGTGGCTTGGGGCGTATTTGAGGGTGGTGTTGACGGTCATGTGAAATCCTTTGTGGTTGGATGAAAAAAGGGCGTTGCCCGTGGTCTAAAAATTATGCTTGTTTGGGGAAGTGTTCAATATGCACGTCGCCGCGTCGGCCAAAATACTGGACGTGTCTCCCCGAAATCCATACGGTGTAACCCACGCAACCCGCTGCCATGGTGCGTTGCATGAATTCAACGTATTTGACTTCGCCGCTTTGCGCGCCTTTGATGGCCGCTTGCACGCCCGAAATGTTAAATACCTCAGGAATTTGTACTTCGGGTGCAATCAATTCAACGGCGTGGGTTTCGCCCGTGGGCAAATAATAAGTGGTTGCGCCCGTGCGATAGTCAGCGACGTATGATTCAACGCCAAGGTCAATCAATGCCATGACGAGTTGACCAAAATTAATTTCACCGTCGTGCGAGGCTAAGGCCAAGTGGTTGATGGTTTGTTGGGTGTTTGATGGCATCGCTTTCATTTTGCTCCTTCGTTGATTAAATTAAAATGCGCCATTAAAAGGCGCGGCAGATTATACCGCGACCAATACCTTGCCATGGCGCACAAACGGCATTTTGACCACAGTTGCATGTAAGGCTTTGTCTCGAATCAATACTTGCACCGTGTCGCCCACATTCACCGCCAAAGGCACGCGCGCAAAGGCGATGGATTTTTGCATGGTGGGGCTAAACGTGCCGCTGGTGGTCTCACCCGCACCGTGCGCGGTGGTAATGGTTTGATGGCTGCGCAACACGCCTTTGTCTTGCAAAACCAATCCAACCAATTGCATTTGCGCGCCATTGAGTAACACCGCCTTGCCGATAAAATCACGCTCGGTGACCAAGTCGATTGTCCACGCCAGCCCTGCGTTGAGCGGATTGACCGACTCATCCATGTCTTGACCGTATAAATTCATACCTGCCTCAAGGCGCAATGTGTCGCGTGCGCCGAGGCCCGCAGGCTTTACGCCCACCGCCAGCAATGCCGCCCAAGCATCGGCGGCAAACGCCGCAGGCAGCGCGATTTCAAAACCATCCTCGCCCGTGTAACCCGTGCGCGCCACCATCCAATCGGCGTGATTGTGGGTAAAACGCGCCGCGTTAAATGGCTTGAGTTCAAGCGCGGTTTGGATAAACTCAAACGCCTGCGCCGCTTTGGCGCGGGCATTCGGCCCTTGCACCGCAATCAGCGCAAAATCGGGGCGCGAAGTAATGGTCAAACCAAATTTGCCCTCAATGTTTTGGGCGTTAAGCCACGCAATGTCTTTGTCCGCCGTGCCCGCGTTGACCACGAGGCGAAAAAATGATTCGTCAAAATAATACACAATCAAATCATCAATCACGCCGCCATCAGGGCGCAGCATGCATGAATACAGCGCCTTGCCAGCGGTTTGTAATTTATCGACGTTGTTGGCCAAAACATAGCGCAAAAAATCACGGCTTTTGTCGCCAACAATGTCCACCACGCGCATGTGCGACACGTCAAACATGCCAGCATCGGTGCGCACGGCGCGGTGTTCTTCAATTTGCGAGCCATAATTAACGGGCATGTCCCAGCCGCCAAAATCGACCATGCGGGCAGATGCGGCAATATGAGTGGCGTGTAAAACGGTGGTTTTAAGAGTCATGATGTGTCCAAAGGATAAAATCGGGGCGCACGTGTGCGCAAAAAAAGCCCCGTTTCTGTCCTTTGTACCTGAGAGATTGTGGTTGGGTTGTTTAAATAAATTTTAAATCACCCAACGCGCCCCTTCGGTGGCGAATGATATTCGCGCTCTCCAGAAATGCGGCGGCATGTTTTATACATCAAAAACACACCGCGATCGCCCCGTGAGTCCTTTTGCCTGAGAGTTTATGGGAATACACCTTCGGCGGCTGGTTGTGAAGCAAAGCGCAGCGCTCTCCTCACGAGTGGCGATAATGTAAGTGATGCGCACCTATTTTGTCAAACACAAACAAAGTCGGACGAAATTTGGTTGAGTTTTACCGCTTGAACTAGGTATAATCACGCAGTTTTGAATCCTGACCAAACGCATAAAAACGAGCGACTTGGCTGGGGTCGTACCGATTTATCAATTGTTGCGGCATCGTCCGTCTTATTTATTTTTTAAGGATCATCATGAAACACCACAAAATTTTGCTTGCATTGGGCTTGAGTTTGGTTTTAGCCGCATGTGGCGATAAAAGCAGTAAATCAGGGCAGCCTGCGGTTGTTTTTGATGCGGGCGGCAAACACGATAAATCATTTAACGAATCCGCCTTTAATGGCGCAGAGCTTTATAAAAAAGAATCTGGCAAAGACTACACCAGCATCGAAATGACCGCAGGCACAGACTTAGAAGGCGTTTTGCGCAAATTGGCCCAACGCGGCGGCGAGCCAATTGTTGCCGTGGGCGATAGCAGCACAGTGGCGTTGACCAAAATTGCCGCAGAGTTCCCAAATGTTCATTTTGCGATTATTGACGCAGCGGTAAACGCACCCAACGTCAAATCAATCAAATTCCGCGAAGAAGAAGGCTCGTTCTTGGTCGGTGCATTGGCAGCCATGAAATCAACCACCGGCAAAATCGCCTTTATTGGCGGCATGGACATTCCCGTGATTGGCCGTTTTTCATGCGGCTACGAGCAAGGCGCCAAATACGTGAACCCAAACATCACCATGATTAAAAAAATCGTATCGAGCAACGGCAATGACGCTTGGAACAACCCAAGCCGTGGCGGTGAACTGGCCAAAGGCGCGTTTGACGAAGGCGCAGATATTATTTTTGCAGCGGCTGGTGCAACAGGCAAAGGCGTGTACCAAGCCGCCAGCGACGCTAAAAAACTCGCCATTGGCGTGGATCAAAATCAAAACGGTTTATTCAAAGGCACGATGTTGACTTCAATGGTCAAATCAGTTGACGTGGCCGTGCATGGCGCATTTAAAGAGGGCGCAGCGGGTCAATTTAAAGCGGGTGAAGTGTCGCTTGGTTTGGCGCAAAACGGTTTGGATTGGGCGTTGGATGAAAACAACCGCTCATTGGTGACCCCAGAAATGGAAGCCAAAGTCAATCAAATCAAAAAAGACATCGTTGATGGCAAAATCAAAATGACGTGCGCCAAATAATCGACAGCACCAATAAAACCAATAGGGTGGGCAAATGCCCGCCCTCTATTTTGCCTTTAAATGGGTGATTTTTATCTCCCATCCATTTAAAATATTTAACATATTTAAAATATTGAACATTTTTGAATATATTCAATATCTTTAACCTAACTCTTGCGGAGGGCTCAATGTCAAACATCGGGCATTCAAAATCCGCGCCGCTTGCAGTTGAAATGCGCGGCGTGAACAAACGGTTTGGCGCAGTTCATGCGAATCAAAACATCGATTTGGCCATTGCCAAAGGCACCATTCACGGCATTATTGGCGAGAATGGCGCGGGCAAGTCCACGTTAATGTCGGTGCTGTATGGTTTTTATACGGCAGATTCGGGCGATATTTTACTCAATGGTCAAGTGGTCAAAATGGCCAATTCCACCCAAGCCATCGCGCATGGTGTGGGCATGGTGCATCAGCATTTTATGCTGGTACCCACCTTAACCGCGCTTGAGAATATTTTATTGGGCGCGGAAGAGTCTTGGTCGCTCAAAGTATCCACCCAAAACGCCCGCGTCAAACTCAATCAAATTTCTGAGCAGTTTGGCCTACAAGTCCCGCTCGATGAGCTTGTGGGCAATTTGGCTGTGGGCGTACAGCAGCGGGTCGAAATCTTAAAAGCCTTGTACCGCAAGGCACAAGTGTTGATTTTGGATGAACCAACAGGCGTACTCACGCCCCAAGAAGCTGACCAGCTGTTTGACGTGCTGCGCGATTTGCGCGCCCAAGGCGTGACGGTGCTGATTATCACGCATAAGTTGCGTGAAATCATGGATGTGACCGATGCCATTTCGGTCATGCGTGGCGGAAAAATGGTGGCGCATCGCGTCACGGCGCAGACCCATCCAGATGAATTGGCCGAGCTCATGGTGGGCAGGCCCGTGGTCAAAGAACTCAAACGCGGCACATCGGCGCAGTCTTGCAGCCGTTTGGCGGTGCACCAATTGTCATATACGGATGAATCAGGCGTTGCGCGGCTCAAAAATGTGTCGTTTACGCTCAAGGCGGGCGAGATTGTTGGGTTGGCGGGCGTGTCTGGCAATGGTCAAACCGAATTGCTCAAAATTTTATCGGGCGAATTGCGCGCCAGCGGCGGGCACATCAGCTTAAACACCGACAGCATGCATGAATTTACCAGTCAAACATGGCCAAGCCCCAAAAACTTACGCACGCTTGGGGTGGCGCATGTGCCTGAGGACCGCTTGGGACAAGGCTTGCTCAAAAACTTCAGCCTGCAAGAATCGGCGATTTTGGGTTACCACCATGAATTGTCATTGGGCAGTAAATTGTCGCTTGGCTTAAAAAAAGTACGCGCCAGCGCGCTGGCATTGATAAAAGCGTTTGACGTGCGCCCCAATTTGCCCGAAATCCGCTCGGCCAATATGTCGGGCGGCAATCAACAAAAGCTGATTATTGCGCGTGAAATGGCGCGTTTGCCAAAAGTGTTGTTGATTGGTCAGCCCACGCGTGGCGTCGATATTGGCGCGATTGAGCTGATTTATCACGAAATCATCAAAGCGCGTGATGCGGGCGCAGCGGTGTTGGTGGTGTCGGTTGAGTTGGACGAAATTTTAACCTTGGCCGACCGTGTGCTGGTGATGAATCAGGGACAAATCACCGGCGAGCTTGCAAGTGCAAATGCCGACCCAAAACAAATCGGTTTGTTAATGGCCAGTACCGAGCCAATGAAGGAGCATCATGAGCCAAATTAAACACAACAATCACGCGCTGCCGCTGTGGTTTACAGGGTTTGCCATTCCATTGGTGCAAGTGCTGCTTGCCTTTGGACTGGCCAGTTTGTTGGTGCTGAGCATTGGCGAGTCGCCAATTGAAGTCTTGGGCGTTTTGATTCAAGGCGCATTTAACCTAGACACGGGGTTGCCATCCACATTATTTAACGCCACATCGCTGATATTTACTGGCTTGGCCGTTATGGTGGCGTTTCACGCAGGCCTGTTTAATATTGGTGGCGAAGGTCAGGCGTATTTTGCAGGACTGGGCGTGGCGCTGGTCTGCTTGGCGTTTGGTTCAACCTTGCCTGCGCCATTGATGTTTTTGGTGGCGATTGTGGCAGCGCTTTTGTTTGGTGGTGTGTACGGTTTTATTCCTGGTTATTTGCAAGCCAAGCGCGGCGCACATGTGGTGGTGACAACCATCATGCTCAATTACATCATGTTTTCTTTAATGAACTATGTGCTGCGCAATTACTTGGCAAGAGATGCGGGCGCGACCGATTCGGCCAGTTTTGTGGCAGACGCCGTGTTGCCCAGAATCTCAGCGTTATTGCCTTTTTTAAACTTTAGCGACACGCCGCTCAACTTGGCGTTTGTACTCGCGTTACTGACCGCCGCGCTGGTTTGGTGGCTGATTTGGCGCTCGCGCTTGGGCTACGAGATTCGCGTGGTGGGGCAAAACCCACAAGCAGCGGTGTACGCAGGGATTTCTGTCACCAAAGTGGTGGTTTTGGCCATGACCATTTCAGGCGCTCTGGCAGGTTTAATGGCGGTCAATGTGGTGTATGGCTCGCAAGCGCGGCTTAGTTTGGAGTTTACAGGCGGCGTGGGCTTTATGGGAATTGCCGTGGCGTTGATGGGGCGTAATCACCCTGTTGGCGTGGTGCTGTCCGCGATTTTGTTTGGTGGATTGGCGCAAGGCGGTCAAGAAATGCAGTTCGAAATCCCTGCGGTGAGCCCCCAATTTAATATTGTGATTCAAGGCTTGATTATTTTCTTTGTCGCAGCGCTTGATGGCTTGGTGCGCAAGCCTTTAGAAAACTGGTACAGTCAAAAACGAGGTGCTTTATGAACGACATCATCGTCACCATCAGCAACATCATGGGCAGCGGTTTGCGCCTATCCGTACCGCTGATTTTTGCCGCAATGGGCGGCCTCATGGCCGAACGCTCAGGCACTGTGGATATTGGGCTTGAGGGCAAAATGCTGTTTTCGGCCTTTGCGGGCGCAGCGGTTGCCACGCTGACCGACTCGGTTGCGTTGGCGGTTTTGGCCGCGGTTGGGGTGTCTGTATTGCTCGCCATGCTGCACGGCTTTGCCACCGTCTCACAAAAAGGCGATCACGTTGTCTCGGGCTTGGCGATTAATATTTGCGCCTCAGGTTTGACGCTGGTTTTGGGGCAAGCCCTGTTTGGGCAAGGCGGCCAAACCCCAACCTTGACCGATAACTTGCGCTTCAAACCGATTGCGTGGCCGGGATTAGATGCGGTGCGCGATGTGCCTGTGTTGGGGGCAATTTACGAAAAAGTCTTGTCAGGCCAACATGTGTTGACCTATTTGGCGCTCTTCTCCGTGATTTTGACCTCGTTTATTTTGTACAAAACACGGCTGGGCTTGCGGATTCGCGCCGTGGGTGAAGAGCCAAATGCGGTTGATACGGCGGGTTTATCGGTGTCGCGCTTGCGCTACTTGGCGCTCGCCTACACAGGGTTGATGTGCGGCTTGTCAGGCATCACCTTGTCCATGGCGCAAAACTCAGGTTTTACCAAAGAAATGAGCGTTGGCTTGGGCTTTATGGCGCTTGCTGCGGTGATTTTTGGCAAATGGAAACCCACGCCCACATTGCTTGCGTGTTTGTTGTTTGGCTTTTTGGGTGCTTTGTCCAATTTCTTTCAAGGCAAACCCATTTTTGGCCTCAAAGAAATCCCATCGCAACTGTTTAGCGCCATGCCGTATGTGTTGACCGTTGTCTTATTGGCAGGTTTTGTGGGCAAATCAATTGCGCCCAAAGCCGTTGGCCGTCCTTATGTGAAGGAGCGTTAAAATGGCACAAATTCTAAACTTTGGCTCAATCAACGTTGACCACGTCTATCAAGTCCCGCACTTTGTCCAACCCGCAGAAACCCTCGCCGCAACCGATTACGCAAAAGGCTTGGGCGGCAAAGGCTTTAACCAATCAGTCGCGTTGCACCGTGCGGGGGTTGAGGTGTTGCATGTGGGCAATATTGGTCGCGACGATACTTGGACGCAGGCGCAAATCAGCGCCACGGGCCTATCGCTGCGCGGCATTGGCGCAACCGACGCCGCAACAGGCCACGCGCTGATTCAAGTCAACGCGCAGGCAGAAAACTGCATTTTATTGTGCGCGGGCGCCAATGCCCAATTAACCCAAGCCCAGCTCAGCCAACACTTGGCGCAAGACGCGGCGCAATGGGTGTTGTTGCAAAACGAAACCAACTTGATTGCAGACATCATCGAGCAGTCACACGCAGCGGGCAAACATGTGGTGTTTAACCCCGCGCCGTGTCATGCGGGCATGGCAGATTTACCGCTCGAATTGCTGCACACCGTGGTGGTCAATGAAGTCGAAGCGGCGCAACTGACTGGCATGCATGACGTTGAGCAAGCGCTTGTCGCCTTGCAGCGGCGCGTGAAAAACGTCGTGCTCACCATGGGCGGGCAGGGCGCACGGTATTTGGGCGAATCTGGCGCGTTTTTTGTGCCAGCCAATCCGGTGCAAGCCGTTGACACCACCGCCGCAGGCGACACGTTTATTGGCTTTTATTTGTCTGTCATCATTCAGGGCGGCTCGGTTGAAGCGGCGCTCACGTGTGCCACACAAGCCGCAGGGATTGCCGTGACGCGCATGGGCGCCACCGCATCCATTCCGTTTATCCATGAGTTGGCACAATAAGCACGTGCGCCAACTGATTTCATTCAAGCGCATTCAATTTCACCCAAATTTTTATTGAAAATTTCATTAAAAACTTTACCCAAAAGGATTTATATGTCTCAAATTAAAATGATTATCGACACCGACCCAGGCGTTGACGACGCGCTCGCCATTGCTTTTGCAGCGCTGCATCCAAACATTGACCTGCTCGGTTTGACCACGGTGTACGGCAACGTATCGGTTGACCAAGCCACCCTCAATGCGGGTTATTTGCTCGACTTGCTCGATGCGCGTCACATACCTGTCGCCAAAGGCGAGGCAGTGCCATCGGTGCAAGCGCCGCACAGTTTTCCTGATTTTGTCCATGGCAAAAACGGTTTTGGTGATATTGACGTGGTGTATCCGCAAGACTTCGCGCCGATTGACGAATCCGCCGCAGACTTCATCGTGCGCATGATTCACGCACACCCGCACGAAATCGTCCTTGTGCCTGTAGGCCCGCTGGCCAACATCGCATTGGCGCTCAAAAAAGACCCAAGCATCGCCAGCAAAGTCAAACAAGTCGTCATCATGGGCGGCGCAGCCCACGTGGCAGGCAATGTTTCCCCAGCTGCGGAAGCGAATATTTGGAACGACCCACACGCAGCGCAAGTTGTATTTGAAGCGCCTTGGCCGATTGTGATGGTGGGCTTGGACGTGACGTATCAAACAATCATGCCCAATGAACCTATGATGCGAATTGCCGCAGCAGCGCCACGCGTGGGCGGATTTTTGCAAGAAATTTGTACGTTTTATGCCAACTTTTACCGGAATGTGGCAGGCTTTGACGGCTTCTCGCTGCACGACCCAGCCACCGTCATGTATGTGACCAACCCAGAGCTGTTCACCACCCAACGCGGCCAAATCGAAGTGGTTCAAAGCGGCGCAGGCGCAGGCAAAACCTTTTTTGCCCCCAAAGGCCAAATGTACGCCGAAGATTATTGGTCAAAACGCGACAATGTCGAAGTGTGCTTGGGCGTGGACAAACAAGGCGTGTTGACCCTGATTGAGCAAGTATTAAGCACCGCGAAATAAGCGTATTCGGGCTTAAAAGACGCGAGCGTCTTTGCGGTTGTAATGATTTCAACTCAACTTAAATTCAATTTTAAATCTGACGTTAAATCAATCCAAACTGCTTTGGATTGAGGCTGTTTGAGCAGGGTTTGAATTGGTAGGGCGGGCATTTATGCCCGCCGTGTTGGAATAACTGCCGCCCACATCCCATCACTAAAAAACCCACTAAAGTGTTGAACCAAAAGGCGCACCATGCTCCCCATCATTGATTACACCAGTCCAACCGCAGCGCAAGACTTTACCCGCTCCTTGCACGAAACCGGTTTTGCCGTGCTCAGCCAGCACCCAATCGCGCACACATCCGTGCAGCAGATTTTTACGCAATGGCAAGCCTTTTTTGACCGCGCAGAAAAGTTTGACTACCCATTTAGCGCGGATAAATTTGACGGCTATTTTTCCAGCGCCATTTCAGAAACCGCCAAAGGCAGCACGCAAAAAGACCTCAAAGAGTTTTATCACGTGTATCCGTGGGGGCGCATTCCGCCGAGCTTGGCACCAGACATCATGGCTTACTACCATGCAGCCAGCAGCTTGGCCGCGCAATTGCTGAGCTGGGTAGAACAACACAGCCCAAGCGACGTCGCCAAACATTACAGCCAATCGTTGTCAAGCATGATTGACGACAGCGCCCAAACCTTATTGCGCGTGCTGCATTACCCGCCGCTCAACGGCGCAGAGCCAACAGGCGCAGTCAGAGCCGCCGCCCATTCGGACATTAATTTACTCACGCTGCTGCCCGCCGCCAACGAACCGGGTCTGCAAGTGCAAACCATGCAAGGCGATTGGCTGGATGTGCCATGCGACGGCGGCTTGCTGATTGTGAATATCGGCGACATGCTGCAAGAAGCCTCGCAAGGCTATTTTCCCAGCACCATTCACCGCGTGATGAACCCAGCAGGTTCAAATGCGCACGTAAGCCGCCTGTCGTTACCGCTGTTTTTACACCCAAAGCCAGAAGTGGTGTTATCCAAACGCCACACCGCTCAAAGTTACTTAGATGAGCGGCTGCGTGAATTGGGCATGAAAAAATGACGCCTGTCAGAGTGTTCAATTAAAACGGGCGTTCTTATTTTCGCAACACTTTGCCGCAGTCAACCCGAACTTTGCGCAAAAAAATATCAAAACAGTAGGTCAACACACCACATGCTGATAAAATGGCGGGCTTAAATCATACCGTGCAAGCAGTCAAAACTGTTTGCACTCACAGGAGTGGGATGTTGAATCCTTTGAAAAAAAACACGCAAACGCAACAAAATCAAGCCCCAACAGCCAGTGCAGGGCACGGCGTGGCTCAGTCCGTCAGCGTATGTTGGGCCAGCACGCCCGATGAAATCATCGAAGTACAACGCCTGCGCTATGACGTATTTGCCGACGAAATGGGTGTCAATCTACAAGGCAAAGATGGTTTGGATATCGACAAATTCGACCCGTATGTCGAACACGTCTACGTGCGCGACAACACCAGCGGCAAAGTCGTTGGCTGCTATCGAGCACTCACGCCAAACGCAGCGCTCCAAATTGGCATGTACTCAGAGCAAGAATTCGACATCAGTGATTTATTGCCCCAGCGCGCCAAAATCCTCGAAGTTGGCCGCGCCTGCGTACACAAAGACTACCGCACCGGCACAGTGCTAATGAGCTTATGGAAAGCGATTTTACAGTTCTCGGCCAAGCATGGCTTTGAAATGATATTGGGCTGCACCAGCGTACCTGTTGCCGCCAATAGCCCTGCCATCCGCGACATACAGCGCTTATTGGTCGACTCTGGCGCCATGAGCGACGAGTTCACGGTCACGCCCCGCGCCCCGTTCTCTCAAGACATGCAACCCACCGTCAACGCCGAGGTCAAAATGGCATTGCCGCCACTGTTTAAAGGCTATTTGCGTTTGGGCGCAAAAGTATGCGGCACACCCACATATGATGCGGATTTTAGAACCGCAGACTACCTCACTATTTTAAAATTTGCCGACGTCTCGCCACGGTATTTAAAGCATTTTGATTTGGTTTAAGTTTTAAAATGGCATAAAAACGGACAAAGACGAGCGCTAATTTTATTGTGCGAATCGTGTAAAATCGGAACACGATTAACTAATGCTATTTTGGGAGATGGAATGAAAATATTTTTAACTGGTTCAGCAGGTTGTTTGGCCGCTGCATTGTTACCCGTTTTATGCAATGACCCCGCAGTTGAATCAATAACGGGTATTGATATTAAGCCCACCGCCTACCAACACTCAAAATTAAAAACATCAATCCTTGACATGCGTGACGCGAGCTTGCAAGACGTAATGAAAAACCACGACGCAGTCATTCATCTTGGCTTCAATGTTCGACGCGGCAATCTATCATCGGAAGAACGTTACGATATAAACGTCAACGGCAGCATCAACGTCATTGACGCAGCTAACGCTAACGGCATTACAAAGCTCATCAATTTGAGTAGTGTTTCGGTATATGGTGTTTGTGAAAACGCCACGGAAGAAACCAAAACCAATCCGCTAGCAACGTTTCCATATGCACAACATAAAGAGATAATTGAGCAATACATCAACGAACACATGCCCAGCGCAATTCAGTTTCGCGCACATTTAATCATGGGCGCAAACGCACAAGACTTTTTGCGTGAGATGTTTGTCATGCCTGTGTATTTAACGTTTGCTGAGGGCAAAACCCCAAAGCAACAAGTCGTGCATGAAAACGACGTGGTGAGTGCCATAGAGGCCGCATTAAAAGCCGACGTATCGGGTGCTTTTAATTTGGCAGCTAATGACATTATTGACTTGGGCGGCTCGTACATTGCAAAAGGGATAGAAGAGGGCAGGCGCATTCGTAAATTCCCATTTTCAATCGCGCGGATGGCAGCATTTTTCGGCAGAAAAATGAACACTCACGACTTAGCAACATGGATTGAAATGCTCGACACCACCGCCACGGTCAATTGTGACAAAGCCAAGGCACAATTAAACTGGGCACCCAAATACAGCATATGGGACGCACGCAAGGATGCAATGTCTACATTAAAGGCTTGAGAGCCTCCAAAACATCAACGGGTGTCATTGCGGCACGCACGGCGGTCAGAGTCGATTCATTATCAAGGAATGACACTGCCCCTTGACTTGATGTGCAATCTTATCAGCACGACGATAATCGCCCAATAACAACGCCGCATCAAGTTCACCCATTAGCTTCTTCAGCTCATCAACCACCGATAAAGCACCGTCAACACTTGACGGTGCTTTTTGCAAGTCCTTAATCACAGATAGCAATTTGTTGGGATAAATTGGCTTGCCAAGGGTTGCATCAATCAACCCATCTGCCAATGCGTGTTTAAACATTTGATTGGTGTCTGTATTGACAGACTACATGTTTATTGTGCGTGGTTGCATCAAATCGGGCTGGTTTTTAAAAAACGTTACTTTATATGGCTTTTGTCCATGAGTGGGTTTTTATGCCATCAAAAATCACAAGGGCTTGATAATTCAAGCACTTGTGATTTGCTTTTTGTCTGACTCAGCTGTCCACTACTTCGCCGCCTACAACACCTCATTGGCATGGTCAGCCAGTCGCGAACGCTCGCCTTTCATGAGCGTGATGTGTGCGCTGTGCGCCCAGCCTTTGAAGTGCTCAACCACATAGGCCAAGCCCGATGAGCCTTCGGTCAAATACGGCGTGTCAATTTGCGCCAAGTTGCCCAAGCACACCACTTTTGTACCAGGGCCTGCGCGGGTGATGAGGGTTTTCATTTGTTTGGGCGTGAGGTTTTGTGCTTCATCGAGTACCAATAATTTATTCACAAACGTGCGTCCGCGCATAAAGCTCATGGCTTTGATTTTGACTTTGTTTTTAATCAACTCGTTGGTTGCGGCACGCGCCCATTCGCCTGCGTTGGCATCGCCTTTGATTAAAATCTCTAAGTTGTCTTGCAATGCGCCCATCCACGGCGTCATTTTTTCTTCCTCAGTCCCTGGTAAAAACCCGATGTCTTCCCCAACTGGCACGGTAATGCGGGTAATGATGACCTCGCTAAATCTGCCCATCTCAAGCGTTTGTTGCAACGCGGCGGCAATCGTTACCAAGGTTTTGCCCGTGCCTGCTTGCCCAAGCAACGTCACAAAATCAATGTTTGGGTCCATCAAAATATTGAGTGCAAAATTTTGCTCGCGGTTGCGTGCGCCGATGCCCCACACGCCGTGTTTGGGGTTGGAGTAATCGGTGAGTGTGCGCAAAGTGGCGGTTTGATTGCTCACATCCGTCACAATCGCGTTAAACGGCGTGGCATCCGTAATGTCTAAATACACAAATTGGTTGATGGACATTTGTTCGACCATTGGGCCGCTTAAACGGTAAAACGTTGTGCCTGATTCTTGCCAAGACTCCAAGCCTTTGCTGTGTTTGTCCCAAAAATTCTCAGGCAAGGCGAGTTGGCCGGTGTGCATCAGGTCGCCATCTTGCGAGACTTGGTCGTTAAAGTAGTCCTCAGAATTGATGCCCAACGCACGTGCTTTAATCCGCATATTGATGTCTTTGGACACCAAAACCACCGTGCGCTCAGCGTCGGTTTTTTGCAAGGCATGCACGATGCCCAAAATTTGATTGTCGGCTTTGTCCGAGGTGAGCGATGCAGGCAAATCGGTGCTGATAAATTTGGTTTGGAAATACAATTTACCCAAATTGGCTTGATTGTCCAGCGCGTTGAGCGGCACGCCGTCCTCAATCCCATTTGGCACGGCATTCATCAATTGGTCAAGCACGCGCGAGACTTGGCGACCGTGGCGCGCGGTTTCGGTTGTGCCTTTTTTGTGGTTGTCCAATTCTTCTAATGTAATCAGCGGCAGATACACATCGTGCTCTTCAAAGCGAAAGAAACACGACGGGTCATGCAGCATCACATTGGTGTCCAGCACAAACAACTTGCGTTTGGCGTTGGCAATGTTTTTTTTGCGCCCTGAGCGGTGCGCGGGTTTTGGGTTGTTAAAAACTGGGGCAGGTTGGCGCTGTGCCGCTTGCGGTGCGTGTTTGACTGGCGCGGGCGCGTTTGTTGGTTGTGCGCGGCTCGGTTGCGGCGTAGTTTTTGCTGCGCTTGAATGCGCAGCTTGCGCTTCGGGTGCGGTTTTTTGTGGCGTTGCAGTTGCGTTTAATAAACTGCCTTTGTTTCTCGGGGCGCTCGGAAGTGGCATGGTAATCTCCAAAAGGTAAGTTCAACCAAAGGTTAAACAATGAAACATAAAACTGGTTACAGCATACGCCAAACCCCAGTAAGAATGCAAAGCCAAAAAAACTTTGCGTGGTGGGTGGCTTATAAAGTGGCTTGTTTGTGCTGCAGCAACGCCGCCAAAACCTCAGGCACGTGGCTGGCGGCCTTGACTTTGCGCCATTCGGTGAGCAAAGAGCCGTCCGGGGCAAATAAAAACGTGCTGCGCTCAATCCCGCGCACGGATTTGCCGTACATCATTTTTTGTTTGATGACGTCAAACTGCGTGCACAGCAATTCATCCGCGTCGCAAATCAACTCAAAAGGCAGCGCCAGCTTGGCTTTAAAATTGTCGTGCGAGCGCATGGAATCGCGCGACACCCCAAAAATCACCGCACCCGCCGCTGTAAAATCAGCCATCGCATCGCGAAATGCAATCGATTCTGTGGTGCAGCCGGGCGTGTTGTCTTTGGGGTAAAAATACAGCACCACAAATTGGCCATGAAAATCGGATTTTTTAAATGTCTGCGCAATCCCCAACACAGGACCGGTCATTGGCAAAGAAATATCGGCATACGTCATATAGTTGCTCCTAGGTGAATTATAAATTTGGACTCGTCGGTAAAATCAGCAGCGCCAACACGCGTCGTCCCTCACTCATCAGCACGTTAAACGTGCGTGCCGCAGCCTGAGTGCTCATGCATTCAACCCCAACGCCCGCCGCATAAAGTGGTGCAAGCGTGGCTGGCGGCAAAAATAACTGTTGCGCACCCGTGCCGCACAACAGCACTTCAGGCGCCAGTTCAATCACCTGTTGCCAAAAATCTGCTTTGATTTCATGCGTGGCGCGCAGCGCCAACTCAAGCGGCGCCTCAGTCGGGCTAAGCAGCAAGCTGGCATAAAATGGCCGCTGGTTGACATAAATGGCCTGCGGCTCAACGCGCGTCACGTTGTTTTGGTTTGGATTTGAATCAGGTTGAAATTGCATAAAAAGCCATTTAAAAAGGGTTTAATTCTAAAAAAAAGCGATATTCAGAATAAAGTTTTGGAAAAATGTTTTTGTTTAAAATTTGTGCGCCAAATCGTGTAAACTGCGCGGTGTTTGTTCGCGTTGGCAAATTGATGACTCATCAACACGGTGCATGGATTCGTATGAATTAAAACGCACCGTTTTTGGTGAAAACTCATGCCCGCCGTGTTAAAACTCACCGCGCTGCCATGCCTGTATCAGCGCAGCAAAGTAGGTTTTAATTGATTGCGCAAAGCGCGCGAGTGTATAAATATTCGACGCAAACATTCATATGGCGTCAATTTTACATAATTAAAGTGACCCGCTCAAATAAACTGCCCATTTGCATTCAAATCTCACCCACATCAGGAGTTGCGCATGTTGCCCATCAAAAAATCCCACAAACTAGACAACGTCTGCTACGACATTCGCGGGCCCGTCATGCAAAAAGCCGCGCAAATGGAAGCCGATGGCGCACGGATTATCAAACTCAACATCGGCAATGTCGCCGCGTTTAACTTCACCGTGCCCGAAGAAATCGAGCTCGATTTAATCAAAAACTTACCCCAAGCCGCCGCCTACACAGATTCAAAAGGCATTTTTGCCGCTCGCAAAGCCATCATGCATTACGCGCAGCAAAAAAACATCGCCAATGTCACATTAGAAGACATCATCGTGGGCAACGGTGTGTCCGAATTAATTGGCTTTGCCATGCACGCGCTGCTCAACGCGGGCGACGAAGTCTTAATCCCCATGCCAGATTATCCATTATGGACAGCATCCGCCACGCTTGCAGGCGGCACGGCGGTGCATTATTTATGCGACGAAGCCGACGGCTGGAACCCATCCATCGCCGACATTCGCAGCAAAATCACACCGCGCACCAAAGCCATTGTGGTGATTAACCCCAACAACCCAACGGGCGCACTGTATTCAGATGATATTTTGCAACAAATTGTCGACGTGGCGCGTGAGTTTAACCTCGTGGTCATGGCGGACGAAATCTACGATCGCGTGATTTATGATGGCCTCTCACACACCTCCATCGCCTCGCTCGCCGACGACGTGTTTTTTATCTCAATGAACGGTCTGTCCAAAAACTACCGCGCCTGTGGCTACCGCGCAGGCTGGATGATCATGTCAGGCGCAAAAGAGGCCGCCAAAGACTACATCGAAGGCTTGGTCATGCTCGCCTCCATGCGCCTGTGCGCCAACGCCCCCAGCCAATACGTGATTCAAACCGCACTGGGCGGCTACCAAAGCATTGACGACTTGGTCGCACCCACGGGCCGCTTAGCGCGCCAACGCGACTTGGCGTATGAACTCATCAGCGCCATTCCGGGTGTGAGCTGCGTCAAACCCAAAGCCGCCATGTACCTGTTCCCCAAACTCGACCCCGCCGTGTACCCAATCAAGGACGACCAAGACTTTGTGCTGGAATTTTTAGAGAGCGAGAAAGTACTGTTGGTACAAGGCACGGGCTTTAACTGGCACGCGCACGACCATTTGCGCATCGTATTTTTACCCCAAGAAGACGAGCTGCGCGAAGCGATTAAACGCTTCGCACGGTTTTTACAAACCTACCGTGAACGTTTTGCACCTTAAAAAGTAATGATAGCCACGGACAGTACTGGTTTTATTAGTTGGGTTAGCCTTATTGGCGGTCTTCGCGCTCATCGGGCGAATAGCACAGCTCGTAGGTTGGCGGTGAGTATAGCGAACCACAACCTTGCTACTTGCTTGTTGATACGATGGATTTGAAATACATTTTGGGCAATGTCCGTGCCAGTTCGTTTATAATCTATGCGGTTCTTCCTGTTTGCGTTTGCTGTTTAGGCTTTGTTAGTCTAACAGTTTGGCATATTGCGATGCCATTTGCAGGGTGGAGAGACCATATTGTTTGGTTACACGTTGATTTTTTTGGAAAATTTTTAAAGGACTTTTTATGGACTTTCGCATGGCTGTTGTATTGTTAGGCCTTTCTTTTTCGAGTGCCATCATATCGTTTCCACAACTTGCCCAGTCGCAAGGGTGGGATCATGGGCACAATCCGGCACCTTTGGGGTTAGCGTGCGGTAGCGTGTTTATTGGCGTTTTACTATGGATGATTATTGGAGGAGGCAGTAGTGTTTTTTGGATCGCTGGAGTTGTGGGTGCACTGTTTGTTGGAGGCCCAATAGTGATGATGCTGTTTCGGCAGCTATCAGGGTGGGTTTCTGGAATTGTTGCGCCGCTGCTCGCTATTTTGTCATTTTTTGCATAATTCATGATGGCACAGTGCGTTAGGGTGAGCTTTTTTTGTAAACTTCAGCACCACTACCAATCACTTACTGCGCCGATTCAATAGACGCAGTCTATGTCACACGGTTGTGCGGGTGTGGTTTCAAATAAAATTTAATGATTTTACGAACGAAGCATCTATGAAACAGTCACCAGTACAACCAGACATAGACGAAGTGCACGCAGCTGTGGAAGCAGCAATCGAAACACTTTTTACGAAGGATAGGCATCTTATTTCTGTAAACGCAAGTGAGCGCAGCATGAGTCACATGCTTGCAATTCATTTAGCCTCAAGATTTTCGGACTATGAGGTTGACTGTGAGTACAACCGAGATGGTTTCGACGTAAAGAAATTGGGATTAAGCGTTGTTGGGGATATCCTGAGCAATCAAATTGATGCGGTAACAGTATTTCCTGATATTATCGTTCACAAGAGGGGGGAAAAAAACCAGAATCTCTTGGTGCTTGAAGTAAAAAAAGCCTCGTCTAATGTCAGTCATGATTACGACATAAAAAAATTGAAGGCTTTTAAGAGCGAGCTCAATTATCGCTTTGCTGCGCATGTCGTCATTGGGCTTGAGGCTAATGAATGTATCGTCAAACGTATTGAATGGCAGTGACAATTAGCCCGTAATGCGGCGAAACAGTAGGATGGATTCACGCAGTAATCCGCTGCATGTTTTACACAGCTGAGGTGTTTGCAACACTGGAATTTTTAGAAAGCGAAAAAGTATTGTTGGTACAGGGGACGGGCTTTAATTGGCACGCTCACGACCATTTGCGCATCGTTTTTTTGCCGCAAGAAGACGAGCTGCGCGAAGCGATTAAACGCTTTGCACGGTTTTTACAAACCTACCGCGAGCAACACAGCGCGTAATTTCATGTCTAAAGGGAAACTCTAAAAATTCAAAACGCCGTCATTCCCACGTAGGGCAAAAAACAGTGTTTTTACCCTACGCGGGGATGACGGCGTGTATTGACAAAACAAATAGACAACGACGTGTTGCGAAAATAAACAATTGTTTGAGTCTTTAGAGAAACCTTGAATTCTTAACTCTTAGCGCTTAACAGGGAAACTGTCATTTTTCTTTGCGCGGACATACATCCGATAGCCCAGTAACAGCGCCAAAATCACCCCGAACAGCGCAGGGTAAAACACATCTGACTTCACAATCATATAAAAATGCACCACCGCGCCAATTGCGATGGGATAGCTCAATTGATGCAGTTTCAGCCATTTTTTTGCCCCCATTCGCTGACGAATTTTATCCGTTGATGTGACCGCCAGTGGCGTCAATAACGCAAAACACACCATGCCAACGGCAATAAAAGGTCGGTTTATGACGTCATGCGCCACACTCAAAACACTTGCGCTGCGGTCAAAGACCACGTACACAAGCATGTGCAAACAGGCATAAAAAAAAGCAAATAAACCCAAGGTGCGGCGGTATTTAATCAGCGTTCCCCAACCAAAAATTTTACGCATCGGGGTGATGCTCAAGCTGATGAGTAGAAAGATTAAGGCCAAAACGCCAAACGTGCGCAACGCCGACTCAATTGGGTTCACGCCTGCCTGCCCATGCGCCAAGTCCCAAAAAATCAAGGTCAGCGGCAACAAGGCGTTGACAAAAATCAAAGTTTTGTAAAACAAAACATCGTTTGTATGTGCGCGCATATTAAAAGTTCTCCTCCAAATTCATACCTTGATACAGATGCGCCACTTGGTCGGCGTAGCCGTTAAACATCTGAGTTGGCCGACGGCGAAATTCACCAATCCGTTGCTCATCGGCTTGAGACCAGCGCGGATGCGCAACGTCTGGATTGACGTTGGCATAAAAACCGTATTCTTGTGGCGCGGATTTATGCCAGGTTGTGGGCGGCATGGTATCGACCACGGTGATTTTGCGAATCGACTTGATACCTTTGAAACCATATTTCCAAGGCACCACCAAACGAATCGGCGCGCCGTTTTGATTGGGCATGGGTTTACCGTACAAACCCGTGGCAAGAATGGTTAATGGGTGCATGGCCTCATCGAGCCGCAAGCCTTCAACATAGGGCAATTCAATCCCTGCGAAGCGGCCGTTTGGCATTTGTTGCGCATCATAATACGTTTCAAAAGCCACAAAGCCATTTGAAATCGTTGGCGCCACCAGCTCAAGCAGCTTGCGCAACTCAAAGCCTTGCCAAGGAATCACCATCGACCAGCCCTCAACGCAACGGTGCCGATAAATAAACTCTGCCTGCTCTAATTTGAGCAAGTCCAGCATATCAAATACCTGCGGCTTGGCAACCAGCCCACCAACCTCGACGTGCCACGGCGTGGTGATAAAATCAGCCGCCCGTGCGGCAACTGCTTGTTTGCTTGTGGAAAACTCGTAAAAATTATTGTAATGTGTGATCTCTTGCCATGTATTGAGTTTGTCTGTTGCTGACTGAAGCGCCAGCGCTGGCTCTGGCGTGGATGTTTCTTGGGCAATAATGGGGTTAAATGCACGGTAGGCCGCGCTGGTGGCCAATGCCGTACCCGCCACCAAACCTGCGCGCATAAAATTGCGCCGATTTAAAAAAACGGATTCAGGCGTGATCGCATCTTGGGGGATTTTAGAATCTGGCATGGTTGCCTCCTGTGGTTTCATTTTTGGATAGAGGGAAAATTACGCAGCTTAATTTAGCACAAAACCTCTTGGACGTATAAATGGCGGCTCACGAGCCGCCATTTTCATTACATTTTTGACTCAGCTTAATTTTGCGTCTGAAAATTATTGGTCAACACACTGCCTGACACACCTGCCAAAAACAAACTGTCTTTGACTGAGTCCTCGCGGATGGTGCGGGCGCAGGCGCGGCCGTCGTCTTGTTTAAATGCGTGCAGCACTTCGGGTTTTAGAAAGATAGACACGGTGTTGCCTACGGCGTATGTGGTGTCGCCTGATTGGCGCACGGTGACCGTGTCTTCTGCGCCTTTGACTGACACGTACAAATACGAGGCCTCGCCGAGTTTTTCGATGAATTCAACCGTGCCTTGCACGACGTTGTCGCCGTCTTGCTCAACCAATACAGTGTGTTCTGGGCGAATCCCAATTTCTAACTTGGTGCCTTTGGGCTGGCCGACTGCGTTGATGCGCACCTTGATTGATTTGTCCCCCATTTGGACGGTGGCGTGTTCGGGTTCGGCTTGCTCAAGTACGGCGTCAATAAAGTTCATTTTGGGCGAGCCGATAAAGCCCGCTACAAATTTGTTGACGGGGAAATGATACAACTCAAGCGGTGCGCCGCATTGGGCAACTGAGCCGTCGCGCTGCACGGCTTCGCCGCTGTTGAGCAATAAAATTTTGTCGGCAAGGGTCATGGCTTCAACTTGATCGTGCGTGACGTAAATCATGCTGGCGGTGCCGATGTCTTTGTGCAGGCGTGCGATTTCGATGCGGGTTTTGACGCGCAGTGCGGCATCAAGATTGGACAATGGCTCGTCAAATAAGAAAATACCGGGTTCGCGCACAATGGCGCGGCCAATGGCCACACGTTGGCGCTGGCCGCCTGAGAGCTCTTTTGGCAAGCGTTCAAGCAGTGGCTCGAGTTGCAATACCTTTGCGGCGTGGCGCACTTTTTGATCGACCGTGTCGGCGTTGGTTTTGGCAACTTTGAGGCCAAACGCCATGTTTTCGTACACGGTCATGTGCGGGTATAGCGCATAGCTTTGAAACACCATTGAGACGCCGCGCTCAGACGGCGCTGCTTCGTTGACGCGTTTACCGTCAATTTGTAACTCGCCGCTGGTGATGTCTTCTAGCCCTGCCACCATGCGCAACAGGGTGGATTTGCCGCAGCCTGATGGGCCAACAAATACGCAAAACTCGCCATCTTCTATGTGTAAATTCACATCGCGAATGGTGTATGGATTGTCTCCGTAGCGTTTATGAACGCCTTTAAAAATAAGTTCTGACATGTTGTTTCCTTTGATTTGAAGTGAGTTTGCTTGAGCAGTAATCGCTTACAGCCAAGCAACCACGTATTGCCAAGGTGCTAAATCCAAGTCCTTTTGATTGCGCACTTCGGGCAAGCTGTTTTGCGGATAATCCGCCAATGAGGTGATGTTGATGTTTGACTCTAATGTGTATTGAACCGCTTGGTTGGACAAGTTAAACGCGCACAATAAGCGCTTGCCATCGAGTTCGCGCACAAATGCAAACACGTTGTGTTGCTCGGGCAATATGTGCATGCTGCCGGTTAATAATGGCGCGAGCGCTTTGCGTTTGGCCAAGCTGGTGCGGTAAAAAGACAACAAGCTGCCGTCATGTTCTTGTTGGTCAACCGCCAAATCATAGTGGGTTTGAGCCACAGGCAACCACGCTTGCGCTGCGCTGCTAAAACCCGCGTTGGGTTGTGATTTGACCCACGGCATTGGGGTGCGGCAGCCGTCGCGCCCTTTGAATGCAGGCCACATGGTGATGCCGTATGGGTCTTGTAATTGTTCAAACGTCAATTCGGCTTCGGGCAAACCCAGTTCGTCGCCTTGGTACAAACATGGGCTGCCGCGCACGCACAGCTGCATCGACGCATACGCACGCAACGCCGCGTCATTGGCTTGCCAACGCGTGGCCAAACGCGGCACGTCATGATTGGCGAGCGACCAAGATGCCCAGCTCTCAGGCGCCGCGCGTTGCTCAAACTCATCAATCGCACCACGCAACCAAGCGCCCGCGTTGACTTCACCCAACAGTTTGAACGTGTACGTCATGTTGAGCTTGTCGCCGCCTTCGGTATACGCAACCATTGCGCCGACTTGGTCATCATCGCCCAACTCACCCACCGTCATGATGCCGGGGTATTGGTTTAAAAACGTGCGCAGCCGTCGCACGAAGGCAATGTTTTCGGGCTGGGATTTATCGTACTGATGGTATTGCCAACTGTATGGGTTGGACACAGGCGCCGTGCCATTTTCAGCCGTTGGTCTGCCGCGTGGCGGGTTGTTGCGCAATTGTTTGTCATGCACATAAAAATTGGCCGTGTCTAAACGGAAGCCGTCCACGCCTTTGTCGAGCCAAAACTTGAGCGCATCAAATAACGCATCTAACACTTGAGGGCAATGAAAATTTAAATCAGGCTGACTGGTGAGAAAATTGTGCATGTAATACTGCTCGCGCCCCGTGTCCCATTGCCAAGCCGAACCGCCAAAAATCGAGAGCCAATTATTGGGCGGCGTGCCGTCGCCCTTGGCGTCCGCCCACACGTACCAGTCGGCCTTTGGGTTGGTTTTGTTGCTGCGGCTTTCGGTGAACCAAGGATGCGCGTCCGCCGTATGGCTCAATACTTGGTCTATCACCACGCGCAAACCGTTTTGGTGCGCCTGCTCAAGCAGCGCATCAAAATCGGCCAATGTGCCAAACATTGGGTCAACGTCGCAGTAATCAGACACGTCGTAGCCAAAGTCTTTCATGGGCGATTTAAAAAAGGGCGAAAGCCAAATGGCGTCGACACCGAGTTTTTTAAGGTACGGTAGGCGCTGAATCACGCCTTGCAAGTCACCAATCCCGTCGCCGTTGGCGTCTTGAAACGAGCGCGGGTAGATTTGATAAATCACCGCACCGCGCCACCATTGTGGGTTTTGGGTGTTTTGAGGGTGTTGTAAGAAATGTTGCATAGTCATTTTTTTTGAATGGCAAGCACGGCAAACGCTGCGCCCGCCGATTGATAATTAGCCTTTTACGGCACCTGCGGTAAGGCCAGAGACAATTTTGCGCTGAAACACGAGCACCAACGCGATAAGCGGCAACGTCACAATGACGGAACCTGCCATAATTTTCCCCCACGGCAGCTCATATTTACTCGCACCGCTCATAAAAGAAATAGACACAGGTACGGTCAAGCCGTCAGCGCTGTTGACAAAAGTCAACGCAAACATGAACTCATTCCACGCGGCAATAAACGCCAACAAGCCCGTTGAAACCAAGGCTGGCCACATCAATGGCATAAAGACGTCTTTGATGATGCGCCACGGCGTGCAACCATCCATAATGGCCGCCTCTTCAAGCTCCTTGGGTAAGTCTCGAATAAACGTGGTCAAAACCCAAACGGTGAATGGCAACGTGAAAATCATGTACGGCAATACCAAACCCATCGTATGGCCGTACAAATTAAACGCACGCATCATTTCAAACATGCCTGATAAAACCGCAACTTGCGGAAACATTGAGACAGTTAAAACCGTAAGCAGTAGAAAAGCGCGGCCTTTGAAACGAACCCGCCCAAGCGCGTAAGCCGCAGTCACGCTGATGAACAGAGAGACAATCA
The DNA here is from genome assembly GCA_017495165.1 of Hydromonas sp. GTDB lineage: Bacteria > Pseudomonadota > Gammaproteobacteria > Burkholderiales > Burkholderiaceae > Hydromonas. Next base: position 24,868 of record JAFEII010000002.1, read on the forward strand.
CCACGGAAGTGGCCACCATGACCGAGTTGAGTAAATGCTTAAAAAACGGCTGACTCTTATCCGTTGAGAGGTCAATGTAGTTTTGCGGGTTAACGCTGCTTAGCACCAAACTTGAGCTAAACAAGTCATTGCCTGTACGCAAAGACGTGATGATTGCATAATAAAACGGGAAAAGTGAAAATACGACGATGACAAAAATTAGCAAATAAAAGCCAATTTTATAAGGGAGCTTGCTGGGCATATTGATTCCTTAATGGGGTAGGGGGAGGCGGCTTGCTTGATTTTTGAGTCCGCTTAGTCTGTTTTTACTTTGGCAAACCTCATGTACAAAAACGTGCACAAGCCAACCACCAAGAACAATACCGTTGCGGCGGCAGAACCATAACCAACTTTGCCGTTGTCAATCATTTCTTGACGCACAAACCCAGACATCGTAATGGTGTCGCGATTGTTTGAGGTTAAAACATAAATCAAGTCAAACACACGCAAAGCATCGAGCAGGCGGAAAATGACCGCAACCATTAAGGCGGGCTTAATCAAAGGCAGCGTGACTTTAAAAAACACACGCACGGGGTGAATGCCATCCACTTTTGCCGCCTCATAGCAGTCTTTGGGTAACATTTGCAGCGCGGCCAAAATTAGCAAGGCCATGAAGGGCGTGGTTTTCCAAACGTCAACCAAGACGGCTGAAAACAAAGACAAGCTTGGGTCTGCAATCCACGCGATGTTGTTTTCGATGAGGCCTGTGCTGCGCAAAATACCATTAACGACGCCAAACTGGTCATGCAGCATCCAGCCCCACATTTTTGCGGACACAATCGTTGGAATCGCCCAAGGCACAAGCACGGCGGCGCGAACAAATGCACGCCCCTTAAATTCCGCGTTCAAAACCAGCGCAAACACAACACCAAGGATGGTTTCAATCGTCACAGAGAACATTGAAAACCAAAGCGTGTTGCCAATCGCCATGCGCCATTTTTCATAAATCAATGTGTCGCCCGTTGCAAACAGGCCGTATTTACCAAAATAATTGGCAAGCCCAATAAATTTGGCGCCATCCATGTTCGATATTTTGGCATCCGTAAAGCTGAACCAAATTGTGCGCGCGAGCGGCCATATGGCCACACAGGCCAGAATAATCATCATGGGTGCCAAAAAAATCCATGCGCTTTTTACCCGCTGCTGCGTGAGTGCGCTTTGTTGGGGGTGCGTTTGACTCATAGCTGTTCTCCTAAGTGGTTTTGGCGCTTGCTTCGGCCAACCACTTGCTTTATTTATTTATCACATTCAACCAAAAATCTTATCGCTTTTGGTTTGCCACATTTTTGAAACAAAATGGGCGGATGCTTGCGCACCAACCCATTGTTTACATTACCATTTTTCGCCTTGGCGAACGCGATCCAAATCGCCTTCAAGCTTACTCAAAGCCTCCGCGCCTTTTGCTTTGCCTGAAATGACAGAGCTTGCAGAGTCCCAAAATGCATTGGATACTTCGTTGTACTTTTCACCCGTTGCGGTTGATGGACGCGCAACTGCGTTTTCAAATACTTGGAGCAAGTCTTTGAAGAACGGGTTTTTGGTTAAAATATCCGCATCTGCATACAAAGCAGGAATCGTTGGATTGTAAGCACCCTCAATGGCTCGTTGCTTTTGCACTTCTTTGCTGGTCAAATACAGCACCAAATCAATTGCTGCGGCTTGATTTTTTGAGTATTGAGACACGCCCAATTGCCAGCCACCCAGAGTCGCGGTTGACGAACCATCGGCTCCAGCTTTAGGCAAAGGTACGATGCCAACATTGCCTTTGACTTTACTTGCTTGCTTTGGATCAGAGCCATTCACCAGCGCCCAAGCATACGGCCAGTTGCGCATAAAGACTGCGTCACCATTTTGAAACACACCTCGTGCATCTTCTTCGCCATAATTTAAAACGCCTTGCGGGCTGATTGTGCCAATCCAACCGGCAGCCATATCCAAGGCTTTTGCCGCTTGTGGATTGTTGATGGTGATTTTGCCTGTTTTATCAATAATTGTGCCGCCGTCTTTGTACGATGACACCCATTCAAGCGCATTGCAGGTCAACGATTCGGTGGCTTTGCCTTGGAACACATAACCGTTCATGTTTTTATTGCCAGAGGCGCGCTCGCCGTCTTGAATTTTTTGTGAAGTTGCGGTGAGCTCTTCCCAAGTCGTCGGCACTTTTGCTTGGTACTTTTCAAGCAAGTCTTTGCGGTAGTACAGCAAACCCGCATCAGTAAACCAAGGCATTGCCAAGAGTTTTCCATCTATCGTGTTGTTGGCAATAATCGCTGGGAAATGGTCTTTTTGCACATCTTTTGCCGCTTGCGTTAAGTCAACCAAGTCATTTTTAATCATACCTGGCCAAACCACATCGACCATCACCACGTCCAGCTCGGCTGATTTTGCAGAAAATTGCTGGCGGAACAAGGCCAAAATATCGGAAGTATTTGGCGGTACCGCAAACATTTTGACTTTATTGCCTGTTTTGGCTGCCCATTGTTCCGTGAGTTTTTTGCACATTTCAGCGTCTTGCCCCACTGAACCGCACGAAATGGTCAATTCGACTGGACCGTTTGTGCTCTCTACTTTTTTGTCATCGGCTTTGCCTTTGTCACCGCCGCAAGCGGACAGCACCAATGCTGCGGCTGCGCCGAGAACCAAACCTGTTAGTAATTTTTTTGTTTTCATGTCTCTACCTTTGTTTAAAGTAATTTTTGGGCGTGCTTTGATGCGCACTTATTTGCCCGTCTTCGTTGTGTGAGATTTGCGCCTTGAGTTGCAAAAAACCATACGCAGTTGTATCGCGATTTCACAAAGCCGTCACAAAACGTTCGCGTACTTTAATCACAGCCCCATTGACTGTCAAGCGATTACGCCAAAATTTGGCCTAATTATTTAATTTATCTCAACAACCAATTTTGCGCCCCGTTTTTAAAGGCACACAGAAAAAACCCGCGATATGAGTGGGCTCACATCGCGGGTTTTTTAGGTTTTGTTTGGATCCGGGGTTTAAAGTTAAACCGCCAAACAGGATATATCCGCCACGCCGTTCATCAATTGCGCGAGTTCTTGCAATAATTTGAGGCGGTTGGCACGCACATTCAAATCATCCGCCATCACCATCACATCGTTAAAAAACGCATCGACTGGGTCGCGCAGTGTGGCCAGCGCGGTTAAGGCGGTTTGGTATTCACGACTATTGATGGCGTTTTGCACAGTTGGTCGAACGGTTTGAACGGCGTTTGCCAATGCTTGCTCGGCGGGTTCTGCCAATAATGCGGCGTTGATCTCGCTGCCCATCACTTCGGATTTTTCAACGGCTTTGCGCAAAATATTCACGCAGCGTTTATTAGCGGCCGCCAAGTCTGCGGCTTGCGGCAACAGGGCAAAGGCTTGGACGGCGGCAAGTTTTTGGCTCACTTCGTCTAAACGGTCTGGGTTGTTGGACAACACGGCTTCGATGTGGGCGGGCGAATAGCCGCCGTCTTTGAGCAAGCCTTTGAGGCGGTCGAGCATAAAGGTTTTGACCGCGTCCACGCTGTTTTTGACGTGTGCGTTGTCATCAAACTGCGCTTGAACGTGGCTTAATGTATCGCTCAATGACAAAGGCAATTGGCGTTCTAAAATCATGCGCACCACGCCCAACGCGTGGCGGCGCAAGGCAAATGGGTCTTTTTCGCCGGTCGGTTGCAAACCAATGCCCCAAATCCCAACCAAGGTTTCTAATTTATCCGCCAAAGCCACGATTAAACCCGTGGTGCTGGCTGGCAATGCGTCGCCTGCAAAGCGCGGCTGATAATGCTCGGCGCACGCGCTGGCCACATCGGCGGGTTCACCGTGGTGCGCTGCGTAATAACGCCCCATGATGCCTTGTAGCTCTGGAAATTCGCCCACCATGTCGCTGACCAAATCGGCTTTGGCGATGGTGGCGGCGCGTTGTGCGTGGTCAATGTTGGCGTTGAGCTGGGTTGCCAAATACGCAGCGATGTTGCGCACGCGGCTGATGCGTGCGCCTTGCGTGCCTAATTTGTTGTGATACACAACGGTGTCGAGTTTGGCGACCATTTCGTCAAGCGATTTTTTCTTGTCTTGTTCAAAGAAAAACTGCGCATCCGCAAGGCGCGGGCGCACGACGCGGGCGTTGCCCTCAATAATGTCGCTCGGGTTGTCGGTCAAAATATTCGATACCACTAAAAATTCATTGACCAGCGCGCGGTTGGCGTCGGTCATGGCAAAGTATTTTTGATTGGTTTGCATGGTTAAAATCAAGCATTCTTGCGGCACGGATAAAAAACCTGCGTCAAACGCGGCCTTGTAAACCACCGGCCATTCGGTCAGCGCGGTGACTTCGTCAAGCAATTCGTCAGGCATGATGACTTGATGGTTGCCCGCATGGGTTTTGAGCTGTTCATAAATGCTTTCGCGGCGCACCGCAAAATCAGGCTCAACCCTCCCCACATTGCGCAATACGTGCGCGTAATCGGAGGCGTTTTGGACGCTCAAGCCTTTATCGCTCATGAAACGATGGCCGTCGGTCAAACGGTCGGCGGTCACGCCAAACACGGTGACGGGCAGCACATCATTGCCCCACAGCGCAATCAGCCGCTTGACAGGGCGCACAAACGCCACGTCTTGCTCGGCCGTTGTGCCTGCATGAATCTGATAGGTCATGACTTTGGGGATTGGCAGTTTGGCGGCAACTTCGGTTAAGACGTTTTGCAAGGCATCTGCCAGTACCGCGCCTGTTTGCGTGTAGCTGATAAAAAACGTGTCTTGTTTGCCATCATTTTCAATCTCTAAATCCGCCACCGTTTTGTCCGCAAAACCCATGGCGGTTAATTTTTTGATGAGCGATGGGCTGGCTTGTCCGTCATCGGTCAACGCGACTTTGACGGGCAATACTTTGTCGCGCTTTTGCACGTCCGCCGCTTGCTGGGCAACGCCCGCAATCGTCACCGCCAAACGGCGCGGCGTGGCGTATGCGTGCGTTTGGGCATCGGCCTGCGCCAAGCCCAATTTAACCAAAGCCTCATGCACGCCTGTGGCGAATGCGGTTGAGAGCTTGCTCAATGCTTTTGGCGGGAGCTCTTCGGTTAATAGTTCGATTAATAAATCTTGTTTCATGTTTGCCTTTTACCGTTCGGCGGGCATGAATGCCCGCCCTACATTATTTTGGGTCGTTCGTAGGGCGGGCATTTATGCCCGCCGCTCCTTCATCACCCCAACTCTCGTGATACACGCCCTGTTTCACATACCGATGAAACGACGAGTATTGCCAATCTTTGACACATTCAACCAAACCATGTTTAACTGGGTTGAAATGTATGTAATTTAAATGCGTCTCAAAATCTGATTCATCTCGAATCAGCCGTTCATAAAAACGCTGTTGCCACAATGTGCTTTGACGCTTGTGTTTGCGCCGATTATTTAATAATGTTGCATCAAAAAAACTCAGCGCCGCATTGACGTGTCACCAATTGTTTGATGATTTTCCAACGCGTCGAAAAATCATCGTCGCCCTCAGGCAATGTCCAAATGGCGTGTAAATGGTCGGGCAATAAAACCCATGCTTCAATATTGAACGGTCGCGTTAGCCGAACCTGCTCAATCGCTTCACGCAACGCAATGCGCATATTGGGTTGGGTTAAAATCGCTTGGCGTTGTTCGGTTACCACCGTAAAAAAATACGTGCCACCTTGGATTTTCAAACGATGATAGTTTGACACGGCAAACCTTTATTTCAATACGTCGTTTGTGCGCTTTTTGTGGTTTGTGCGTGGCGTTGGCGGGCATGAATGCCCGCCCTACACGCGCGATTGTTATCCTCAAAAATAGAAAGCGCTGTATATTTTTACCCGCAGATAGTTTGGCCCAACAATATTTTAAAACCCGTAGGGCGGGCATTTATGCCCGCCTTTGCTTTGGTTTACACCTTGGATTGGCGGGCATGAATGCCCGCCCTACGCACTTAGTAATTATCCTGCAACCATTTAATTCTAGCATTGGTGATTCTTGTAAGGCATTGATTTCTCACCATAGGTTGCATTGAGCCACCTTCATACTCACTCGCCTCACTCTCACACGTCGTATCTTTGTATTTTATCCACGCCAATTCTGACTTTTTTAATATTGCGCGCTCTTCTAAAGAAAGACGCGCACTTATTCCTTTGTAAAGTGAGTTAATCCGCTTTTCAGCTTTGTTATATTCGCGAACCGTACATATTGTAATTTCCGTTTGTGTACTCAACGCACAAACCTCAGCTTGCGCCGAGAATGACAATGCGGCGAGCAAGGCGCCAATTAATGCATAACGTGATTTCATCTTAATTCCCTATACGGTAATGACGGGCGTTATGCCCGCCAAATGGCACTTACTTCGCTGTCATCAACGCCACAGTCGTGTCCAACATGCGGTTTGAAAACCCCCATTCGTTGTCATACCAGCTACCGACTTTGACCAAGCGGCCGTTGACTTTGGTGAGGCTTGAGTCATAAGACGATGAGGCAGGGTCGTGGTTAAAATCAACCGATACCAATGGTGCGTCAACGTAATTCAAAATGCCTTTGAGCGCGCCTTGTGACGCGGTTTTCATGATGGCGTGGATTTCTTCAACGCTGGTGTCGCGGGCGGCGATGAAGCTCAAATCAACCAATGACACGTTAATGGTTGGCACGCGAATGGCGTAGCCGTCGAGTTTGCCATTAAGTTCTGGCAAGACCAAGCCGACTGCGGCTGCCGCACCGGTTTTGGCGGGAATCATGCTCATGGTGGCGCTGCGGGCGCGGCGGATGTCTTCGTGGTACACGTCGGTTAAGCGCTGGTCATTGGTGTAGGCGTGGATGGTGGTCATGAGGCCTGAAACAATGCCGATGGCGTCATTGAGCGGTTTGACCAATGGCGCGAGGCAATTGGTGGTGCATGATGCGTTTGAAATCACGGTGTCGGTGGATTTTAAAATGCTGTGGTTGACGCCGTACACAATGGTTGCGTCCACGTCTTTACCACCCGGTGCGCTGATGATGACTTTTTTTGCGCCGCCTTGTAAATGCTTGGATGCGGCATCTTTTGTGGTGAAAAAACCTGTGCATTCCATCACAACGTCTACGCCCAATTCGCCCCAAGGTAATTTGGCTGGGTCACGTTCTGCCAATACCTTGATGCGGTCGCCATTGACGATGATGTAATCGCCGTCAACCGTCACGGTGCCTGGGAACTTGCCATGCGCGGTGTCGTATTGGGTGAGGTGGGCGTTGATGGTGGCGTCGCCCAAGTCGTTAATCGCCACGATTTCGATGTCGTGGGTTTTACCGCCCTCGTAATGTGCGCGTAAGATGTTGCGGCCGATGCGGCCGTAGCCGTTGATTGCAATTTTGATGGTCATGCGGTTTCTCCTAAGATTAAAATTATTTCAATACTGACAATGCGGTTTGCACCACATTATCGACGGTAAAGCCAAACAACTTAAACAACTCGGGTGCGGGTGCAGACTCGCCAAAACGGTCTAAACCAACCACGGCGTCACAGCGGTATTTCCACCATGAATCAGACACGCCCGCTTCAACCGCAATGCGCGGTACGCCTTCGGTCAAAACGCTATTTTTGTACTCGGTGGATTGTTTGTCAAACACATCCAAACACGGCGCAGACACGACGCGGGCGTGAATGCCTTGGGCGGCCAACGCTTGCACCGATTGAACCGCCAAGTCAACCTCCGAACCCGTTGCCATAATAATCAGTTGCGCAGGCGCAGCAGAATCACGCAACACATACGCACCTTTGGCGATATTGGCGATTTGCTCTGGCGTGCGGCTCATAAAGGCCAAATTTTGGCGGGTGTAAATCATGGTCGATGGCCCGTCGGTGCGGCGGATGGACTCTGCCCAAGCCGCGCCTGATTCGGTGGTGTCGCACGGGCGCCATACGTTGAGGTTGGGAATCAAACGCAAGCTGGCGGTGTGTTCGACGGGTTGATGGGTTGGGCCATCCTCCCCAACGCCAATTGAATCATGCGTAAACACAAACAGCGTGCGGATTTTCATCAACGCCGCCATGCGAATGGCGTTGCGCGAGTAATCGGAGAACGTTAAGAACGTTGCGCCAAACGGCAAATAACCGCCGTGCAAGGCGATGCCATTCATGATGGCGCTCATACCAAATTCGCGCACGCCGTAGCTGATGTGATTGCCCCATTGATTGGGCAGCAGGCGTGTGCAGGTGGACCAGTTGGTTAAGTTTGAACTGGTTAAATCGGCTGAACCGCCCAAGAACTCTGGCAACACTGCGGCGTAGGCTTCAATCGCGTTTTGTGAGGATTTGCGTGTGGCGATGGTCTCGGCTTTGTCTTGGCAGGTTTGCAAGTACGCGGCAACCGCTTGGTCAAAATCAGCGGGCAATTCGCCTTTCATGCGGCGGGTGAATTCTGCTGCGAGCGCTGGATGCGCTTGCGCGTAGGCGGCAAAGCGCGTGTTCCATTCGGTTTCAAACGCCGCGCCTGTGGCGGTGCTGTCCCATGCATCGTATTGCGCTTGCGGCATTTCAAAAGCAGGGTATTCCCAGCCAATGTGCGCGCGGGTTGCGGCGATTTCGTCTGCACCCAATGGCGCGCCGTGGACTTTATCCGTGCCTTGGAATTTGGGCGAGCCAAAACCAATTGTGGTGCGGCAGCAAATCAGCGTGGGCGCGTCGGTGTTGACTGCATTGGATTTGGCGGTTTGCATGGCCTTGAGCAATGCGTCTGCGTCGTGACCGTCCACGCCGCGAATCACGTTCCAACCGTAGGATTCAAAGCGTTTTGGGGTGTCGTCTGAAAACCAAGGCTCAACATGGCCGTCAATCGAAATGCCGTTGTCGTCCCACAAAGCCACGAGTTTTGATAACTTCAACGTGCCCGCCAAGGCACATGATTCGTGGCTAATGCCCTCCATCATGCAGCCGTCACCCAAAAACGTCCAAGTCATGTGGTCAACAATTTGATGCCCATCTTGGTTAAATTCTTGCGCCAATAGTTTTTCGGTGAGCGCCATCCCAACTGCGTTTGAAATTCCTTGTCCCAACGGGCCTGTGGTGGTTTCAATCCCGTCGGCAAAGCCAAATTCTGGATGACCTGCGGTTTTGGAGTGCAATTGGCGGAAATTTTTGATGTCATTCATCGACAAGTCATAACCCGTGAGGTGCAACAACGAATACAGCAGCATTGAGCCGTGGCCATTTGACAGCACGAAGCGGTCGCGGTCAAACCATTTTGAGCCTTTTGGATTGTGCTTGAGCAAGCCGTTGGCGGGACTCCACAGAACTTGCGCAATATCGGCCATGCCCATTGGCATACCTGGGTGACCTGAGTTGGTTTGTTGTACCGCATCCATTGACATGGCGCGGATGGCATTGGCCATTTGTTTGTTTGTTATCGTCATAAAAACCTCTTTGGTGTGAAGTGGGCAAAATTAAATCGGGTTATTTTAACAGATGAGCGCGCCATCATCAGTTAAAATGCGCCTTTATGATTAAAAAAGTTCACCATGGCTCACCGTTTTTACTTCCCCGCGCCTCTGCCCGCACTTGATGCTGAGTTTTCACTCCCTGTCGAGGTGTTCCATCATGCGGTCAATGTCATGCGCTTGCGCAGTGGCGATGCGCTTGAGCTGTTTGATGGCAACGGTTTAAGTGCCACAGCGCATATCTCTTTCATTGAAAAAAAATCAGCGCGGGCGCGCCTTGTTCAGGTTCAGGCGGCCAGCGTGGAGTCGCCATTGCACATTACCTTGGCGCAGTGTTTGAGCGCGGGCGACAAAATGGATTGGACGATTGAAAAAGCCGTGGAGCTCGGCGTGTCGCACATCGTGCCTATTTTTTCTGCCAAAAGCCAAATCAAACTCACACCTGAGCGCGCTGCAAAAAAACTTGAACATTGGCGCAAGATTATTGTGGCAGCTTGCGCGCAATCTGGGCGAAACGTGTTGCCCACTCTGGCGGAATGCATACCAATTAAGCAGTTTTTAGCCAATCAAAAATCAAACAATACATATAAATTACTGCTTCACCCAAACGGCGCTGTGCCGTTCAAACAACTGCCTACACCTTCTAGTGGTCAAAAATACACAATTTTAATTGGCCCGGAGTCTGGTTTTGATGTAAATGAGCTTGAAAATGCACAAGCGGTGGGCTTTACCAACACGATTTTGGGCCCGCGCATTTTGCGCACAGAATCCGCTGGATTGGCCGCCATTGCTTGTGTTCAGGCGGTTTGGGGTGATTTTTAATTTGGATTGAAACAAAAAATTTGAAATAAAAACACGCCCAGACAAAACACGAGCAAAACTTCATGCTAGTATTCGCTGTAAGCCGAACAAACAAAGGCTTGCAAGACACTTTAATCACGTTTTATGTTTGAATGCGCGATTGATTTATAGACTTTTTAGAGGATTATCATGGGACTTATTGACGGACTTTTAGGCGCTGCATTGGGCGGCAACAACGGTAACAACGGCATTCAAGGTGCATTGTTACAAGCGGTTATCGGCATGCTTACCAAACAGAGCGGCAATTCTGGCGGCCTTGGTGGCTTGGTCGGCAGCTTGCTTGGTGGTGGCCAGCAGCAATCAGGCGGCTTGGGCGGTTTAATTGGCGGCCTACTTGGCGGCGGTCAAGCAAACGGCGAGGCAGCTGCAGGCGGCTTGGGCAACTTAACCGGCATGTTAAGCCAACTGGGCTTGGGCGATCAGGTTCAATCATGGATTGGCACGGGCGAGAACCAACCTGTCAGCGCGGATGACATTCAAAACTCATTGGGTTCTAACGGCACATTGGCCGAATTGGCGAGCAGCGCAGGCGTTTCTGAATCAGAAGCCGCAGGCGGCTTGGCTCAATTATTGCCAGAGCTGGTTAACAAATTAACGCCAAATGGCAAAATCGACGCTGGCGACATCGGCTCGATTTTAAGTGGTTTATTGGGTGGCAAATCGTAATTTGATTCAAGCCCTTTAAAAATCGGTCATTCACAACAAATGATTCGATGAAGACGGCACCTTTTGGTGTCGTCTTTTTTTTGGAGGCTTAGAAAACCTCACAAAATCGGGCAAAATCGAGGCAAAAAGCCCCTTTAATGAAATAAAGGGGCAGTTTAAATTGCGTGCGTGAGGCTGAAGTGACGTGCGCAATTGCAATTACAGGGCTTGATGCGCAAGCGCCATTAGGGCAGTTTGCGCGTGATGGTGTTGCGCCCAATCCCTAATAGCAGCGCGGCTTTTTGGCGGTGATTTTGGGTAAACTTAAGCGCTTCATTGATAACGACTTGCTCAAACTGGTCTTGAAACTTAAGCATGACCGCGGGTTGCTGGTCGGCCAAGGCTTTGCCCACGGCGATGCGCAAAGACGCTTGCCAGCTCTGGGGTTGCATGAGCGGCTCTGCTGTTGCAATGCGGTCTTGCGTTTGCTCAGGCATGATTTTTTCACTCACGTCGGGCGGTAAATCATCCTCATTCACCAACTGCGTGGGCGTCATCACGGTCAGCCAGCGACAGACATTGTCCAGCTGCCGAATATTGCCGGGCCAATCGGCTTGACTGCACGCCAGCTGTGCGTTGGGCGAGAGTGTTTTGGGGGCGGGCAGCCCCAAGTCAAGCGCTGCTTGCTGCAAAAACTGCGTCATGAGCAAAGGCACGTCTTCGCTGCGCTCGCGCAATGCAGGCAAATGAATCCCGACCACATTGAGACGGTGGTATAGATCGGCTCTAAACAAGCCTTGGGCGACGCGCTGGGACAAGTCTTGGTGTGTGGCGGCAATAATGCGTACATTGGCTTGAATTTGCTCGTTGCCGCCAACCCGATAAAAAACCCCTTCGGACAAAACGCGCAATAAACGGGCTTGCAATTCGAGCGGCATATCGCCAATTTCATCCAAAAACAAGGTACCGCCTGCGGCTTCTTCAAATCTGCCCACGCGACTGGTGCTGGCGGCGGAGAAACTGCCTTTTTCGTGACCAAACAACTCCGATTCAAGCAAGTGCGCAGGAATCGCGGCGGTACTAATGGCCACAAATGGCTGCGTGCTGCGATTGCTGGTTGCATGAATGGCGCGGGCAACCAACTCTTTGCCTGTGCCAGTCTCACCTGTGAGCAGCACATTAATTTGGGTGGCGGACAAACGGCCAATTGTGCGCAGCACCTGCAAAATGGCTGGACTTTGTCCCAACAAACCATAGCGTGGGTCGTCTTGCACGGGCGCGGCTGGTGCGGTTTCTGGGTTGACGGGTTGCAAAAACCGTTTGAGCAGCGCAATGAGTTCTTCTGTGTCAAAGGGTTTGGCAATGTATTCAGCCGCGCCTGCTTGAAACGTAGAGACCGCGTTGTCCAAATCAGAATGGGCTGTCATCATGACAACAGGCACGTCGGGCGCGAGTTTTTTAAATTCACGCAGCAGCTCAATCCCAGACACATCAGGCATGCGAATGTCAGACAAAAGCAATGCGGGGTAATCGCCAGGCTGGCGTGTGCGTGTGGGTTGATTGCTCCAGTATTCGAGCGCCTCAATCACTTCACGCCCATCGCCAAACATGCGATACGGCAAGCGCGCTTTTTGCAACGCCTTGTCCAGTACCCAGCGGATGCTTTTGTCGTCATCTACCACCCAAACGGTGGGCTTGTCATTGAGTCCGTACATGTTGATTCCTTTTGGTTGATGTCGCGCTTGCCATTGGTTACACGGTTAAATCGTTTTCTGCGGAAAGTGGCAACAAAACCCGCATTTGCGTGTGCCCTGCACGGCTGTGCACCTCAATATTGCCGCCGTGCTGCTGGGCGATTTGCATGGCAACAGACAAGCCCAAGCCCGTGCCGCCCTCGCGTTGCGTGACCATGGGCAAAAATAATGTGTCGTAAATTTCGGGTGGCACGCCTGCGCCATTATCGATGACACACACTTCAAGCACCATGGCGCGCATTTGGTGGTTAATCACGCATTGACGCGCCACGCGGGTGCGCAGTGTGACTTTGCCTGTGTTGGCGGGCAGGTGTTGCACCGCTTGCGCCGCGTTTTGCACCAAATTGAGCAAAAGCTGTTGTAAGTAATCCGCCACGCCCGTAATGCTCGGCACGCTCACATCGTAATCGCGCACCAAAACAATGCGCGTCCCAAACTCAATCCGCGCCAGTTGGCTGACGGCTTCGCACACTTCGTGGATATTTACGGTTTTCGCTTGGGTCAAGCCTTGGCGATATGGCACCAAGAACTGATCCACCAAGTTTTTTAGGCGGTCAACTTGCGCCAACATCATCTCTGTGTATTCCATCAATTCGGGCTGGACTTCGGCCAGTTCATGATGCAAAAGCTGCGCTGCGCCGCGAATACCGCCGAGCGGGTTTTTGATTTCGTGCGCCATTTGCCGCATGAGCATTTGATGGTTTTTGACTTGAGCGCGCCACTGCGCATCTTGATGTACATGTTCGTACGCGCCCAACTGGTAACATTCGAGCAGATAGCTGCCCGTTGTGTCTGGGGTTAAAATCACGTGCACCGCGCCGCTGTCGCGCCATTCATCCGGCACGCGTGCCAAGTTTAGAATGCCACGACACACCTCATTTTGCTGTTCAATTAAATGTGCGTTGAGCTTTTCAAGCGTTTCGTCCATCACAAACCAGGCTGACAAGGATTGATTGGCGGCATGAATCTGCGTGCTGCCCAGCATGGCTTGCGCGGCGGCATTCAAGCCGATGACTTGTGCGGCATGGTTGAGCTCAAAGATGGCGGTTTGCAAGCCGTCATACGGGTTCGGACTGAGTTTGGCTGCATGCATTTAATGCTCTCGGCTAATTTCGCGCTCAAGCGCGGCAACCGCGTCTTGCGTTTGGTTGATTTGTTGTTTTAAGTCAAGCGCACGCATTTGGTATTTTTGATAGTTTTTTTCATCACCCAAACGGTCAGGCACGCCATTTTTGTACACAGTTTGCAGCTGCGCGAGCCTGCTTTGCGCTTGTATGAGCTCAACATTCAAGATTTGAAACCGCGTCATGTCGCGTGTTTGTTGGGTGCTAGCAGGTATTTTTGCATTGAGCAACACGGCGTTATGGGCGGGCTGAGGGTCGTTTTGCGCGCCTTGATACTGCGGGCGCATCGGCAGCGTCACCTTAATTTGGCGCGTCGTGCAATTTGAGTGCAGCGTGCTTGCATTGGGTGGCAGATTGCGCAGCATGACACGCCCGTCAGCCCCCACGCACTGAAAAATCACCGTACTTATGGTTTGAGCATGTGCGGCGCCAGCGCAGAGTAAAAAAACCACAGTCGCCAATCTGCGCCAGATAACTAAGGGGTTAAACATCAAAAGCCATTCGATTTAAAATCCATAAAAAAAGCGCTGATATAAATACCAGCGCTGTCAAACTCTCATATGAGAGAAACTTATATGTCGCGTGCCTTGTGCTTTTGGTTGTTTGCAATCGCAACATCAATGCAACACAAGTTGTACAGCACGCGATACACCTTTGATTACAGGCTGTAATACAACTCAAACTCAAGCGGCGTGGTGGTCATTTGCATCAATTTGACATCGGCCATTTTGAGTTCAATGTACGCATCAAGCATCGAATCTGTAAACACGCCGCCACGGGTCAAAAACTCGCGGTCGGCATCCAATGCCTCAAGCGCTTGCTCCAAACTTGAGCACACGGTTGGGATTTTTGCATCTTCTTCTGGTGGCAAGTCGTACAGGTTTTTGGTGGCAGGGTCGCCAGGGTGAATTTTGTTTTGAATCCCATCCAAACCTGCCATTAACATGGCTGAGAATGCCAAATACGGGTTTGCCATTGGGTCTGGGAAACGCGCTTCAATCCGACGGCCTTTTGGATTGGCCACAAATGGAATCCGAATCGATGCCGAGCGATTTTTGGCTGAGTACGCCAATTTAACTGGGGCTTCGTAATGCGGCACCAAGCGTTTGTATGAGTTGGTGGATGGATTTGTGATGGCATTTAAGGCGCGGGCGTGTTTGATGATGCCGCCCACGTAGTACAGCGCGGTTTCTGACAAACCTGCGTAGCCGTCACCTGCAAATAGGTTTTCACCGTTTTTCCAAATCGATTGGTGAATGTGCATGCCCGAACCATTGTCGCCCACAACTGGTTTTGGCATAAATGTGGCGGTTTTACCGTAGGCGTGCGCCACGTTAAATACCACATATTTTAAAATTTGCGTCCAATCGGCGCGTTGCACCAAGGTTGAGAATTTGGTACCAATCTCGTTTTGACCTTGACCCGCGACTTCATGGTGGTGCACCTCAACAGGCACGCCGAGTTGCTCTAACAACAAACACATTTCTGAACGCATGTCCATAAACGTATCGGTTGGCGCGACAGGGAAATAACCGCCTTTGGTGCCGGGGCGGTGACCCAAGTTGCCGCCTTCTGATTTAACCGATGATGACCAGCCTGCTTCGTCAGAGCCAATGCGCACAAAGCTGCCTTGCATATCGGTTTTGTAACGAATCGAATCAAAAATGAAAAACTCTGGCTCTGGGCCAAAATAAGCAGTATCGCCAATGCCCGTTGATTTGAGGTAAGCTTCAGCGCGGCGCGCAATCGAGCGTGGGTCGCGGTCGTAGCCTTTACCGTCTTCGGGCTCAATCACATCGCACGTCAAATTTAAGGTGACTTCTGCGGTAAATGGGTCAAGATTGGCGGTGGCAGGGTCTGGAATCAACAACATGTCGGAGGCTTCAATGCCTTTCCAACCCGCAATCGACGAGCCGTCAAAGGCATGACCTGACTCAAACTTGTCTTCGTCAAACGCTGACACTGGCACAGATACGTGCTGCTCTTTGCCTTTGGTGTCGGTAAAACGGAAATCAACGAACTTCACATCTTGGTCTTTAATCAACTGCATGACTTTTGCAATACTCATTTTTAACTCCTAAATTTTTGAACGTTTAATCAATCGACAACGCGGCACTGCTGCCACGAACGCTTTTGCTGATGTGACTCAGCTTTTTGTTTGAACAACTGATGGTGAGTGTACGGCGGGCGGCCAAGCAATTATAGTGCCATTTTGGTGCAAAACGGTTGTTTTTGCACCATTTTGGACAAAGTGTTCGAGATGGTTGGAGAAGTGACGCAAGAGACGCCCCTGCTTCGCTGTCGTCGTTCAAGTTGTGGGCTAGGCAGTGCGCGCTGAAAAAATGTGTATTTCTAAAATACACATAACTCGCCCAGCTCATGGCCCGTTATAGTTCAATCAGATGCGGCGCACGTCAAATAGCGCTGCGCCAATCTTAGCACCCAACACTCAAATAAAACTCAAATCAACGCCGCACAAGCCGCGCCAATAAAATTGGCATCCACGTCAGAGGTGTTTTGTAAAATTTTAATCGTGATGTGGCCAGGAATGAGCGCACTTAACGTGGCTTCAACCCGTTCGCGGTAGCCTTGGGTTTGCCAAAATAGCGTGCCTTCGGCCAATACGCCAATGGTGGCGGGTTGGTTGTTGGGCATATCTTGGCTCACCACCACGCCTGCCAATGCGGCGGCGGTAAGGTCTGCGCCTCGATTAATCAGCGCCGTGGCAATCTCAGCCATATAGCCATGATAGCGGCGCAGTTGTGTGACGTGTCCTGCGTGGGTGCGCGAGCCTGATTCTGGGTCAAAAGCCCACGCGTCTGGCAGCGCAAGGCAGGCATCGCGCCCCACAATTCGGCCAAAGATGCTGGCGGTGTATTTGCCCGCAATCGCTTTTTCTAAGCGCTGCTTGCCAGGATGGTCGTCCACGCCCGCAGCGTCTAATTCGTCATCGTAAATTGACAGGCACGACGGATGAAAATTGCCCAATTCCAAATTCACCGCCATAAGTTCTTGATCGTCCCAAGCCGCGTTGTCGGTCGCGTTTAATTTGCTGATGAGCTCGGTACGATAAAACCCGGCCGCATTCATGCCCGTGCCGGCAATGATGCCAATATATTGGTCGCAGTCATCGTCCATCCACGCGCCTGCAATCAGTGTGGTAATGGTGTCGTTTAAAACCGGGGTTTTGAGCGCGGTTTGGCCATTTTGAGCCGCTGCGGTGTTGAGAGATTCGCGCAATGATGTACCAATCATCTGCTCAATGTTAATTCCTTTGGTCCAGTTGACCAACGCTGCATCGCCATTGGCCTGATTGCTCGATGGGTATGAAAAACAGTAGCCCAAATTAAATTCAGGCGCCGCGCAGACTTTTTGCACCAAAGCGGCTTGACGCGCAAAAAAAGTCTCGCGGCTAATTGCGCCTACTGTTTGCGCCTCAGACATTAAGGTTCGGTCTGCTTGCGGCGCGCTGATAAATGACACCTCTTTGCCATTTAACAAAACATGCGCCGCCCGTACATTGGTGCCGCCCGCATCCACCACCACCACATCGCCTTGCGCATTGCCGCTTGGGCGGCGCATATATGATGGCAATGCTTTAATGGTTTGACCATCTTGCGCCAATCCTTGAGCAATCTGTTGCGCCAGCTCGTCTCGGACTTGCTCGAGCTGCTGGTTGGATAATGTCAATGCGGCCAGTGCGCGTGCTTGTGTTTCTGCGTTCATGAGGAAACCTTAAAATAGGGGGTGAATCATGTCGTTAATAAAAGCAACGCCGCCTTTGTAAGAGCAAAAGGTCGGCGCGTGTGCGGCAAAAGCCGCATCTTTTGGATTATGCCGTTATTTACGACAGTTGAGCAACTAATTTATGGGGTGGCGCAGAATCGATTGGATGCAGCAAAGTCACTTGAGCCGCGGTTTGTGCTAGGGACTAAACGTTTAGCCGAGTAAATATAAGCAAGCGCTCGCAGCAACAGGCACGGTCAAGTTGTCATCAATCGAAGCGGGCGTGATAAGCTCAACCAAAGCAACGGTCAACGCAGTCACGCCAACGCCGACCCAAATGTTTTCTGGCCGCCACAGCCCCAGAAAAGCACAAAAAAGCATGACCAAAACCCCCAGCGCAAAGGCCGCCCAAAAGCCTTCCCAAGATTTTTTGTTGTACATTTTGTGTTTGCCATAAGTAATCCCAATAAAGCTGGCAAATGGGTCTATAAATGCGGTCAAAAGCAGGGCGCAGGTCAATATGTGCAAGGTTGGCACATGCTTAAAATAGAGAAAACAAAAAATAAGCATCGCGCCAATCGCAATCCATGATGAGCCTGACAACTGGTTTTTTTCGTAGTCGCGCATATAAGCGCCCACAGAATCCGTGATGGATTGGTTAAATTTTGGGGAATGTAACCGCGTAAAATCCGCAATCAGCAAACCACCGCCCATCAATGGCGCCAAGTAAACGGCTTGTTCAATTGTCACCAAAGCGCTAATGAAGGCCAGCACGCAAATAGACAAAACATGCCAGATTTTGCGCTTGGCGTGCAATGCGCTGCGCGGTTTCAAAATGACTTCCATCATAATTTTTTCTGTGCAAAACGCGCACTCAGCACGCGTGAGTGATGTTGTTGAATCACGCGGGCGTGTTTAATAAGCCGCTATGTCGTAAAAGCGCCGTTACATTCGGCTCACGCCCCATAAACGCTTTAAACGAATCCATGGCAGGGCGCGAGCCACCCACCGCTAAAATGCTTTGCCAATAGCGCAGCCCTAAGTCAGTGTTTAATAAAGGCTTGCCGTCAGCCTGTTCGGACTCAAATGCAGAAAACACATCGGCCGACAAAACCTCAGCCCACTTATAGCTAAAATACCCGGCAGAATAACCGCCTGCAAAAATATGGCTAAAGCTGTGCTGGAAACGGTTAAAGTGCGGCGGCTGAATTACCGCAATTTCAGTACGAATTTCAGCCAAAACCTGATTGATTTCATCGGGGTTTTCCCCACTGTATGAGGCGTGCAGGATGATGTCATATAATGAAAACTCAACTTGCCGCAACATTTGTAGTCCCGACTGGAAGTTTTTGGCGGCAAGTATTTTGTCAAATAAATTGCGTGGCAGCGATTCGCCCGTTTGTGCATGAGCGCTCATGCGGCTAAGGGTGGCAAAATCCCAGCAAAAATTCTCCATAAACTGGCTTGGCAGTTCAACCGCATCCCACTCAACCCCCCGAATGCCCGACACTTCAGGGTCATCAACCTGCGAGAGTAAATGATGCAGCGCATGACCCATTTCATGAAACAGCGTAATGATGTCGTCGTGCGTTAATGTGGCGGCTTGCCCGCTCAGCGGTGTGCTGAAGTTGGTCACCATTAAGGCAACTGGCGTTTGCAGAGTTTGCGCCTGAATGCTGCGCGAGCGAACTTCATCCATCCAAGCCCCTGCATTTTTGCCGCTGCGCGCATAGGGGTCAAGGTAAACGCCGCCAATCGCAGCGCCATTGCGGCTTAATTCAAAATACTGCACATCCGCATGCCAAACTTGCACCGCTTTTGCGGTAAATTGGACGCCAAACAACGCCTGAACCACGTGAAATAAACCATGCAGCACATTGTGCAGCGGGAAGTATGCTTTCACCTCTTGTTCTGAAAAGGCATACCGCTGCTCGCGCAACTTCTCGCCCGCATAAGTTAAATCCCAAGCCTCAACCGAATCAAGCCCAAGCTGAGATTGGGCAAACTCATGCAGCTCGGCGCTGTCAATCAGCGCGCAAGGGCGCGCTTTTTCTGCTAAATCATATAAAAACCCAGTCACTTGCGGCACAGATTCGGCCATTTTTGCCGCCAAAGACACATCTGAATAATGCTCAAACCCCAGCAGCGCTGCCGTGCGCTGTCGAATGCTGAGCAGCTCTTGCATGATGGCCGTGTTGTCGAGCGCCGCGTCGCCAAAGTCAGAGGCGCGGGTCACATTGGCTCGGTACAATTGCTCACGTAAGGCGCGATTGTCGGCGTATTGAATAATCGGAAAATACGATGGAAATTGCAGCGTGATTTTGTAGCCGTCAATGTTATCGGCCTTGGCTGCCTCGTGCATGGCCGCAACCGCCTCTTTTGGTACGCCGCTTAACTCGTCAAGCTGCGCAATGTAGGTATACGCATTCGTCGCGTCAAGCACGTTTTCAGAAAACTTTGCCTGCAACGCAGCTTCGCGTGCGCGCAGTTGCGAAAACGCTGCTTTGTCCGCCGAACTCAAAAACGCCCCCGTGAGCTTAAAGTCACGCAAAGCGTTGGTAATAATGTGCTGACGCACCGTGCTTAGTATTGCCCACTGTTCAGGCTGAGCAAAATGTTGAAAATGCTTAAGCAGCGGCTCGCTCTGCCCCAACATTGTCCAAAATGCGGTAACGCTTTCAAGATGGGTGTTGTAAGCATCGCGCCATTGCGGGCTGTCAATGACATGATGGCAATGACTGACCGCGCCCCAAACGCGCCCCAATTGTTCTGTCGCATTATTTAGCGACGTCATGACGCTGTCCCAGTTTGCCTGCGCAGTGCTGAGCGACTCAACATGCGCCAAAACAGATTGGGCGTGTGATAACGTGTGTTCAATTGCTTGTGCAACATGGGCGGGGGTAATGTCGCTCCAGCGGGGTAAATCGCTAAAGTCGAGAAGTGGGTTTTGATCGTAAGTCATGTTGCTCTTTCGTAATGTTTTTGTTAATGATGATTGCTATGGCGCGGTAATTGTCGGCAAGCACGTTGGCGCCACAAAGCAGCTTAAGCCGCGCTTTATTTGGCTTGAGGTTTTGTCAAATAATGATATTAATTCTTACACCCTGCGACACAAACTTCGTTGCTGCCTACCTACTGTAACGGTAACCTGCAAGCCAGCAACAAGTTGTTAATTTAAAGTTGGGTATTGTAACAAATTTTAATTTTGACTTATGAGAAGCAGCAAAGGCGAGTAAATATTCGCAACTGCTGCTTTTTTGTAAGTAATCGAAAAACAGTCGGACGAATAACTAATCGGCAGCAAACCTTTAAAAAAAACGTTAGAATGGCAAAACTATTTAACTTCAATTGGGCAAAACCCAACCAACGCACAAGGATATTTGCAATGAGCTTACTTAAACACACAACAGATGCAAGTTTTGATGACGACGTTATCAACGCAGCATTGCCCGTTTTGGTGGATTTTTGGGCAGAATGGTGCGGCCCTTGCAAAAAAATTGCCCCAGTTTTAGAAGAATTGGCCGCAGATTACGAAGGCCGTTTAACCATTGTAAAAATCAATGTTGATGAGCACGCAGGCTCGGCCGCCAAGTTTGGCATCCGTGGCATTCCCACATTATTGCTCTTTAAAAATGGCACCGTCATTGCAACCAAAGTCGGTGCTGCCAGCAAGTCTCAATTAGCTGCTTTTATTGACAACAGCTTGTAATTGTTGCAAGCTGCGCGCCAGCATTCAGCTCGGCGCGCAGTTGTTTTCTTTGGCGCTCGCCACACATCCCCACAAAACTCAAAACAAATCGCTTTTATTAGCGCATCCTATGATTGCCCATTCAATATGCATTTAAATGAATTAAAATCCCAGCCAATCAAACAATTGGTCGACACCGCCTTGGAATTTGGCATTGAAAACGCCAGCCGCTTGCGCAAGCAAGAACTCATGTTCGCCATTCTAAAAAAACGTGCCAAAGGCGGCGAATCGGTATTTGGGGATGGCACATTAGAAGTGCTGCCAGACGGCTTTGGTTTTTTGCGCTCGCCAGAGACTTCTTATCTTGCCAGCACAGATGATATTTATATTTCACCCTCACAAATTCGCCGCTTCAATTTGCACACAGGCGACACGATTGAAGGCGAAGTGCGCACGCCAAAAGACAATGAACGCTACTTTGCGCTGGTAAAAGTAGACAAAGTCAACAATCTGCCGCCAGAGCATACCAAGCACCGCATCATGTTTGAAAACTTGACCGCAATCCATCCCAATCGGGTGCTTAAGCTCGAGCGCGACAACAAATCAGAAGAAAACTTGGTCGGCCGCATCATTGATGTTATTTCGCCAATCGGTTTGGGACAGCGCGGCTTAATCGTCGCGCCACCCAAGTCGGGCAAAACGGTCATGTTGCAACACATCGCGCACGCCATTGCAGAAAATCGCCCAGACATTGAATTGTTTGTGTTGCTGGTTGATGAACGCCCAGAAGAAGTGACTGAAATGATACGTTCAGTCAAAGGTGAGGTTGTTTCGTCAACTTTTGATGAGCCGGCCAATCGCCATGTTCAAGTGGCGGAAATGGTCATCGAAAAAGCCAAACGGCTGGCGGAAACAGGGCGCGATGTGGTGATTTTGCTCGATTCAATCACACGGCTGGCACGTGCTTACAATACGGTTTTACCGTCGTCAGGTAAGGTGTTGACCGGCGGCGTTGATGCCAACGCTTTGCAGCGCCCCAAACGCTTTTTTGGTGCGGCAAGGAATCTCGAAGAAGGTGGTTCACTTACAATTATAGCCACAGGTTTGGTTGAAACAGGTTCGAGAATGGATGATGTGATTTTTGAAGAGTTCAAAGGCACAGGCAATATGGAGTTGTCTTTGGAACGAAAAATGTCTGAAAAACGCATATACCCAAGCATTAGCTTAAATCGTTCCTCAACGCGCCGAGAAGAGTTGCTTATTAATAAAGACCATTTGCAAAAAATGTGGATTTTGCGTAAATTTTTGCATGAAATGGATGACATTGCGGCTATGGAGTTTATCGTTGATAAAATGAAGCAAACCAAAAACAATGATGAGTTTTTTGACCTGATGAAGCGTGGCGGCTAAGCGTCGTAAAGCCTTGGTTGCATGCGCTGAATCAAAGAAAGGCGAGATGTGTTACGAGTGAGTGGAAATGATGTGCTGCTCCAAGTTTATGTGCAGCCTGGTGCAAAAAACACCGCGTGCGTAGGGCTTCATGATGGGCGGCTCAAAATCCGCCTATCGGCGCAGCCTGTTGAAGGGCAGGCCAACCAAGCGCTGTGCGAATGGTTGGCGAAGCATTTCTGTAGGCCTAAGCGCAGTGTCAGCGTGCTAAAAGGGTTGCAAGCACGGCTAAAACAAGTTCAGTTTCAAGCAGCCGCGCCACAATTTGAACAGATGAATCAAATGTTGGCGCAGCTGCTCGAATCAGGTGCTTAGGCTTGTGGTGACGTATCTAGGATTTCAAAACTGGTTGAGATGTCAACCGAGTGGGCAAGCATAATACTGGCGGAGCAGTATTTTTCGTGCGAAAGTTTGATTGCTCTCTCAACGCTTGCCGCGCTTAAATTGCTGCCACTGACGATAAAGTGAAAATTGATCTGTGTGAAAACTTTTGGAATGCTTTCAGCGCGAGTCGCCGTAAGTTTTACCTCGCAGTTTACGATGTTTTGGCGGGCTTTTTGCAAAATCAAAACCACGTCAAACGCCGAGCAGCCGCCAGCGCCCATAAGCAGCATCTCCATGGGTCTTGGTGCGATGTTTCGACCGCCAGCCTCAGGCGCGCCGTCCATTAAAATGGCGTGTCCGCTGCCAGATTCGCCCAAAAAAGACATCCCCGCGGTTGAACCCGCCCAACGTATCGTGCACTCCATAATGGCTCCTAACGTGTGAAAGAATGAAATTATACGGGTTATCCGTTTTGGCGATTGTTTTTGGTGGGTTTTGTGTTTATTTGTGGTAATAATGGCAAAAAAAGAGCGCTCGTTCGTTTTTTTCCTGATTCTGCTTGCGTGCAATTTCAATATCTGTATAATTTAAAACATTGGTTGGCAAAACAGTTTGATGTGCCAACGCTTCAAGTGTCTCCTCCACCCTCCTTTTGGTGGATTTATGCCCAAGCTTATGCTTGGGCTTTTTTGTTGTGCCGCCTGAAATAGTTTGACTTATCTTGATAACTGCTGGATAATCTTTGGTTCGTCCATTGGCGAGTGTGTCGGGAGAGCCTGCGCGATTATATAAGCGGTGTCATTTCTCAATAATGGGTTTTTAATTTAAGTGATGTAGGAATAAGTGATGAAAACTTTTTCAGCAAAGCAACATGAGGTTCAACACGACTGGTTCGTTGTCGATGTAACCGATAAAGTGTTGGGTCGTGTGGCCAGTGAAGTTGCACGTCGTTTGCGTGGTAAGCATAAACCTGAGTTTACGCCGCACGTGGATACGGGTGATTTTATTGTGGTTGTAAATGCAGGCAAACTGCGTGTTACAGGTGCAAAATTCGAAGATAAAAAATACTACCGCCATTCAGGCTACCCAGGTGGTATCTATGAGACCAATTTCCGTCGCATGCAAGAGCGTTTTCCTGGCCGCGCATTGGAAAAAGCGGTTAAAGGCATGTTGCCAAAAGGCCCGTTGGGCTACGCCATGATTAAGAAGTTGAAGGTATACGCGGGTGCTGAACACCCACACACAGCCCAACAACCTCAAGTCTTAGACATTTAAGGATAAATAACATGAACGGTAACTATAATTACGGTACAGGTCGTCGTAAAAGTGCGGTGGCTCGTGTATTCTTAAAAGCAGGTTCTGGCTTAATCGTGGTAAATGGCAAACCAGCAAATGAATACTTTGCTCGTGAAACTGGCTTGATGGTCATTCGTCAGCCGCTGGTTTTAACTGAAAACACGGAACGTTTTGACATCATGGTCAATGTTCACGGTGGCGGTGAGTCAGGTCAAGCGGGTGCGGTGCGTCATGGCATTACACGTGCTTTGATTGACTACGATGCAGGTCTGAAATCAGCCTTGTCTCAAGCAGGCTTCGTTACTCGTGATGCCCGTGAAGTGGAACGTAAGAAAGTCGGTTTCCGCAAAGCGCGTCGTCGCAAACAGTTCTCAAAACGTTAATACTACGTTTTGTCGGCAACAAAAAACACCGCATTTTGCGGTGTTTTTTGTTATCCTAGTCGCGATTGTAAAAAAGGAGGCGCTATGCGCAAAGTCAAAGTTGGTATTGTTGGGGGTACAGGGTATACAGGCGTTGAGCTGCTTCGCTTATTGGCTGCGCATCCGAATGCGCAGCTTCATGCAATTACATCCCGGACAGAGGTCGGCGTTGAGGTGGCATCGGTGTTTCAAAATCTGCGTGGTGTGGTTGACTTGGTTTTTTCAGATCCAACGAGTGGTATTTTATTTGAATGCGATGTTGTTTTTTTTGCGACCCCACACGGCGTGGCGATGGCGCAAGCCCCTGAATTGTTAAAGGCTGGCGTGCGGGTGATTGATTTGGGTGCGGATTTTCGGTTGCAGAGTGTGCAGCAGTTTGAAAACTGGTACGGCTTGGCGCACAAGAGTGAGGTTGTTTTGCGTGAAGCGGTTTATGGGCTGTCGGAGTTGAATCGAGAAGCGATTCGCAAAGCGCGGCTGGTTGCGAATCCGGGCTGTTACCCAACCACCATGCAGCTGGGCTTTTACCCGTTGTTAAAAAATGGTTTGGTTGATGTAAAAACGCTCATTGCAGATTGTAAGTCTGGCGTTTCGGGCGCTGGGCGCAAAGCGGAGATCGGTGTGCTTTTTAGTGAGGCATCTGACTCATTTAAAGCATATGGCGTGAGCGGCCATCGTCACCTACCAGAAACTTTGGAGCAATTGGCGCGAATGACGGATGCATCCGTTGAGTTGGTTTTTACGCCGCATCTTGTGCCTATGGTTCGTGGTATGCACGCAACGCTTTATGCAAAACTGAACTCTGAATCTCAAGGCATGAGCAATGAGGCGATACAGCGTGTGTTTGATGAAGCCTATAAAATCGAGCCATTTGTTGATGTGATGCCTTGGGGTTCTTTGCCTGAAACCCGTTCCACACGTGGTTCAAATATGTTGCGTATTTCGCTGCATCGGCAAGGAAATACAATAATTGTACTGGTGGTGCAGGATAATTTGGTCAAAGGTGCGGCAGGCCAAGCGGTTCAAAATATGAATGTCATGTTTGACTTGGCTGAAACATCAGGTTTGGCGTGCGTGGCGCTGATGCCGTAAATTGGGTTATAATTACCCATCTAAAATGAGCGCGATGGCGCAAAAGGACAACAATGAGTGCGACAGATCAAGCAGTGACAAATGCAGGCCCGTTTGTTTTTACAGATAATGCAGCCACAAAAGTTAAAGATTTGATTATCGAAGAGGGCAATCCCGACTTGAAATTGCGCGTTTTTGTGCAAGGTGGTGGTTGCTCAGGTTTTCAATATGGTTTTACCTTTGATGAGATTGTCAACGAGGACGATACGGCGATTGACAAAAACGGTGTGACTCTTTTAGTTGATTCAATGAGTTTCCAGTACTTGGTCGGCGCAGAGATTGACTACAAAGAGGATTTGGAGGGCGCGCAATTTGTGATTAAAAACCCAAATGCCTCGACAACGTGTGGTTGTGGTTCATCGTTTTCCGTCTAATTTAACGTGAGCAAAGATAAAAAGCCGCAACAGTGTTGCGGCTTTTTTGTGTGAGGCGCATTTTTTGTTAAAAAATATCTATAAAAGCCCTATTAAATGACTGGGTTTTGTAAGCCAAAAAGGTTACAATGTTTAGGTCAAAAATAAATGCTTTTAGCATGGTTTATACCCGTAGAGGTTCACGGGGAATGCGAATGGCTGATTTGAGTGGTGTAGGGCTTTATTCGTGCAAAATTTCAAATAAAGCAAGTGTTTGCTTTCTATGTTGAGGAGTTGGTATGTCAGCACAAGCTGAAACTTATAATTACAAGGTCGTGCGGATGTTCGCGGTAATGTCCGTTGTTTGGGGGATTGTCGGAATGGCCGTGGGCGTCTTAATTGCGTCGCAAATGGCTTTTCCAGAGCTCAATTTTGGTGTGCCTTGGCTGTCTTTTGGTCGTTTACGCCCACTGCACACAAATGCGGTGATTTTTGCGTTTGGTGGCTGCGCGCTGATGGCGACCTCGTTTCATGTTGTGCAACGTACGTCAAACGTCCGTTTGTTCGGCGGTAGATTGGCTGAATGGGTGTTTTGGGGTTATCAATTGGTTATTTTGGCGGCGGCTGTGAGCCTGCCGCTTGGCTTCACTCAAGGCAAAGAATATGCCGAGCTTGAATGGCCGATTGATCTTCTGTTGGCGGTGGTTTGGGTGGCCTATGCGGTTGTGTTTTTTGGCACACTGGCCAAACGCAAAGTCTCGCACATTTATGTCGCAAACTGGTTCTTTGGTGCGTTTATTATTACCGTCGCTTTGTTGCACATCGTCAATAGCGCTGCCATTCCAACCGGCTGGTTTACATCGTACTCGGCTTACGCTGGTGCGCAGGATGCAATGATTCAGTGGTGGTATGGGCATAACGCGGTTGGCTTCTTCCTGACTGCGGGTTTCTTGGGCATGATGTATTACTACGTGCCAAAGCAAGCGGGGCGTCCTGTTTACTCTTATCGTTTATCCGTCGTGCATTTTTGGGCGTTGATTTTTACCTACATGTGGGCAGGCCCGCATCACTTGCACTACACCGCCTTGCCTGATTGGACGCAATCTTTGGGGATGGCATTCTCGTTGATTTTGTTGGCGCCAAGCTGGGGCGGGATGATTAACGGGATGATGACTTTGTCAGGTGCTTGGCATAAGCTGCGCGATGATCCAATTTTGAAATTCCTCGTTGTTTCTCTGTCTTTTTACGGGATGTCAACGTTTGAAGGCCCAATGATGGCGATTAAGTCAGTTAACGCGTTGTCTCATTATACGGACTGGACAGTTGGCCATGTTCACAGCGGCGCTTTGGGCTGGGTTGGGTTTGTGACTATTGGCTCTTTGTATTATTTGATTCCGCGCATGTTTAATCGTGAGTCAATGTACAGTACGCGTCTCATCAATTTGCATTTTTGGATTGCGACAATTGGGGTGGTTTTGTACATCACATCAATGTGGGTTTCAGGTGTGGTTCAAGGCCTGATGGAGCGTGCGCCTTCTCAAGATGGTTACCCACTTAACACCTTTTTTGACTTTATTGCGATTCGTCAGCCGTTTTATTTGATTCGAATTTTGGGCGGATTGATGTATCTGTCAGGCATGTTCATCATGGCGTACAACGTTGTTCGAACAATGATGGCTGGCACGCCTGTGGATGCGCCAATTCCTGAGTTGAAACATGACGTTCATTTGTAAGCAGTAAGTCTGGAGAAAATAACATGAGTTTTATTTCACAAGAAAAAGTTGAGCGCAAAGTAGGGCTACTGATTGCGTTGACGTTTATAACCGTTGCAATTGGTGGGATGGCAGAAATCATACCTTTGTTCTTTCAGCACTCGACAACAGAGCCAATCAAAGGCGTGACGCCTTATACAGCGTTGCAACTCGCGGGGCGCGATGTGTATATTCGAGAAGGTTGTTATAACTGCCACTCGCAAATGATTCGACCATTCCGTGCCGAAACCATGCGATACGGCCCTTATTCTGTCGCGGGTGAATCCGTTTATGACCATCCATTTCAATGGGGTTCTAAACGAACAGGGCCAGATTTGGCGCGAATTGGTGGCAAATACTCTGATGACTGGCACCGTATTCACCTAACCGACCCACGTGCCGTGGTGAGTGTGTCAAACATGCCATCATACGCTTGGCTAAAAGATGCAAAAGTTGACGGTGCAGTAATCCAACGTCACATGGAGCGCTTAACCATGGTCGGCGTGCCCTACACGCCAGAGCAAATTGCGGGTGCACCAGCTGCGGTTGAGGGCAAGACTGAAATGGATGCGCTGATCGCTCATTTGCAAGGCTTGGGTTTGGCACGCAAAAACGAATAAGGAGTTGTTATGGAAATTGTAACCATTGTGCGCGTAGTGATTACGGTAATGAGCTTTGTGTGTTTTGTTGCTTGGCTGGTTTGGTTTTTGAACAAGGATAACAAAGCATATTACGATGCGCGGGCTCAAGACTTAATCGATGACGACGACAGTGCGCCCGCTGCGCAGGACGCAAAAATTGTAAATAAGGAAATAAAATGAGTGATTTTAAAAGCCAGTTTTGGTCATATTGGATTGCTGCAATCACAATCGGTGGCATCATTTATTGCATGATTATTCTCGTGACGCAAATCCGAGCCAAAACCAACAAGCCCGGCCAAGAAGACTTACAACCGCACGTTTGGGATGACGACTTGCAAGAGTACAACAATCCCATGCCGCGCTGGTGGGTGTTTATGTTCTTCGCAACCACTATCTTCGGTATTGCTTATTTGGCACTTTATCCTGGTTTGGGTGCTTATAAAGGTCTTCGAAATTGGACCTCTGCCAATGAATATGAAATAGAAAAGAAAGAATTTTCAGACAAAGCCGCGCCTTTGTATGCTCAGTTTCTAAAAACCCCGATTCCAGAGTTGGCGGAAAACCCAGAAGCCATGAAATTGGGCAAGCGCATGTTTGAAAACAACTGTGCGCAATGCCATGGCTTGGACGGTAAAGGCTCAAAAGGTTTTCCAAACTTAACCGATTCAGATTGGTTGTATGGCGGCTTCCCAAAAGCAATTGAAGTGAGTTTATTGGGTGGACGCAACGGCATAATGCCATCGCAAGCAGCGAGCTTAAAAACACCTGGCGCAATTAATGACGTGGCCAATTACGTGTTGTCCTTGTCAAGCTCACCGCATGACGCAACAGCTGCCGCTCGTGGTAAAACAAGTTTTGCCCTGTGCGCCACGTGCCACATGCCTGATGGCAAAGGCTCGTTGTCGGATAAGTCTTTGGCTAACTTCGGTGTGGGTGCGCCAAACTTAACCGATAAAACCTGGTTGTATGGTGGCAGCGTCAAAACCATTACAGAAGGCATTAACGCAGGGCGAAATAATGTGATGCCAGCTTGGGAGTGTGCGCTGGGTCGTGAGCCTTTGTATGTGTTAACCGCCTACGTTTGGCAGCTCAACCGTGAAGAGGGCACCGGTAAAGTGTTGAACCCAACTGAAGCGCCAGATTACATGGTTGATGAAGTCAATAAGCGGATTGCAGGCTTAGATGCACAACGTGCGGCTGCCAAAGAAACAGGCCAAAGCACGTGCTTGGCAACTTCTCTGCATGAAACCATTCGCAAACAAAATGAGTTGGCGGCAGCAAAAGCCTTAAAAGAAATTGTTCCTGCCACGCCAGCAGCGAACGCAAAACCATAGTTTTTGATTTGTTTTTCTAAAGCGTTCAATGCAAATTGAACGCTTTATTTTTATAGACTGATAAAAGTAGGGGGGTAAATGCAAGACCAATCAAACAATAAGCCAGATATCGTTCAAGTGGTTGATGTGTCGCGCTTAACGAAAAACACGCCGGTAAGCCAAGACTCGGGGCTTTTTGTTGCACGCAAAAAAATATTCATTCGTGAGGTCAAAGGCTTGTTTAACCGCTGGCGCTGGGTTTTTGTGGCGCTCACGCAGTTAATTTTTTATGCAACACCTTGGCTGCAATGGAATCAGCGCCAGGCGATTTTATTAGATGTGGTTAATCGGAAATTCTATTTTTACGGCTTGGTGCTGTGGTCATCTGATGTGATTTACCTGACCGTGCTCATGATTATTGGCGCGCTGGCCTTGTTTTTATTTACCGCAGTCGCAGGCAGGCTTTGGTGCGGGTATGCTTGCCCACAAACGGTTTATACCGAGATTTTTATGTGGATTGAGCGAAAAATCGAAGGCAATCGGGTCGCGCAACTTCGCCTGGATAAGGCGCCTATGTCGGTGAGCAAGGCCGCAAAAAAAACCACCAAGCACTTTTTGTGGGCAATTTTTGCGCTGTGGTCAGGTTTTACATTGGTCGGATACTTTACGCCAATGCGTGAATTGTTTTCAGACTTGATGAGCCGCTCATTGAGCAGCACTGAAATTTTCTGGACGTTTTTCTACGGATTTATGATGTATTTGTTAGCGGGTTGGATGCGTGAACAAGTATGCAAATACATGTGCCCTTATGCACGTTTTCAAAGCGTGATGTTTGATGCAGACACGTTAATTGTGACGTATGATGCTGCGCGTGGCGAGTCTCGTGGCGCACGAAAAAAAGGCGTTGATCCGCGCACCGTCGGCAAAGGCGACTGCATTGACTGTGGCGTGTGCGTTGATGTCTGCCCAACAGGAATTGACATCCGCAATGGCTTGCAAATGGAGTGCATCGGCTGCGGCGCCTGCATTGACGGCTGTAACGAAATCATGGACAAAATGGGCTACCCCAAAAACCTGATTCGCTACGACACCGAAAATGGTTTAAAGCATGGCTTGAGTAAAGAAAATTTGTTACGCCGCGTTGTCCGTGTTCGAATTTTAATTTACACGGCCGTCTTGTGCACTTTAATTGCCGGCATGGTTTATAGTCTGTCGCAGCGCAGCCCCATTACCGCAGTCGTTGAACGTGATTCGCGTACAATGGCGAGGCTTTTGGACGACGGCACAGTAGAGAACGTGTATCGCGTTGTACTGTCCAATTCTGATGAAGCGGCTCACTCAGTGCAGGTGTCCGCGCACGGTCTGAACAGCATTGCGATTAGTGGCCAAGCGCGTTTTGTATTGGAACCGTTGTCAAACAATGCCTACGTGCTAAAAGTTCAGGCAAACCCATTAAAAGCCTACGCGGCCGGAGCAACCAAGGGCTCGAACACCATTGAGTTGCACATTAAAGATGAAGCAGATAAGAATATGGTTGCAAATAAAACCACATTCTTATTTCCAAAAATGGATTGAGCTTGCCCAGCATTCGGCGTACGGTGACACGTGAGCCGAATCATTCTGCGCAAGCGCAACCTAAAAACACAAAGAAATGATAATCAAAATGGAAATGAAAAATACGTCTGATAACGGCCCAGCATGGAAACAACCGTGGTTTCTTTTTGTTATGGGCTTACCGGCCATTGTAGTGGTCGCTTGTTTCGTCACCTTGTTTTACGCCATTCGCTCAGATGACGGCATGGTCACCAAGGATTATTACAAAGAGGGTTTGGCGATTAATCAAGACCTAAAAAGGCTCGATTACGCACGGCAGATGGGATTAAATGGCGAGTTGCTTGTGACTGGGCTGCTGGTAGAATTAAAGTTAAAAGCCGCGCCTGCCGGAGAATCAGCCACCAATGGCCAGCCATTGAAACTGACCTTGCTCAATATGGGGCTGCCCAACCGAGATCAGGAAATAACGCTGGTACCAAATGGTAAAGGGCTTTGGCGCGGGCAACTAACCGCACCTGAAAATAAAGGGCGCTGGCAAGTTCACCTGCAAGGCGCGGACTGGTATCTGAGCCGCATGGTTGATGGACTTGAAGGCAAAGCGGTGATTTTAAAGTAACCCACACAATTTACGTATCAACGTCAACATGAGAATGGTGACGTGTGATGCAATAAAATGCCGTTTAAATTGGCGCAGCCTGCGCCTCAGGCGACTCCAAACCAAAATGCGCATAAGTTTGCGGGCTGGCAATTCGTCCTCGTGGCGTGCGCTGCAAGTACCCCTGCTGCATCAAATAGGGTTCGATAATGTCCTCAATGGTGTCTTTTGCCTCACCAATTGACGCCGCCAAATTATCCAAGCCAACTGGCCCACCATTAAAACGGAACAAAATCGCCTCAAGCAGTTTTCTATCCATCATGTCCAAGCCAACAGGGTCAACATCCAGCATTTTGAGCGCCGCATCGGCAATTGGTTTGGTAATGTTGCCATCGGATTTGACCTGCGCATAATCGCGCACGCGGCGCAACAAACGGTTGGCAATTCGCGGCGTACCGCGTGAGCGGCGTGCGATTTCGATGGCGCCATCCTCATCCATTGTGCAATGCAATAATTTTGCCGAGCGCTTCACAATATGCGTCAACTCAGGCACGGTATAAAACTCCAACCGCGCCACAATCCCAAAGCGGTCACGCAACGGATTGGTCAACATGCCCGCCCGCGTGGTTGCGCCAATTAGCGTAAATGGCTGCAAATCGAGCTTCACGCTGCGCGCTGACGGGCCTTCACCAATCATGATGTCGATTTGATAATCCTCCAGCGCAGGGTACAAAATCTCCTCCACCACCGGCGACAAGCGGTGAATTTCATCAATAAACAACACATCATTCGCCTCAAGATTGGTCAACAACGCCGCCAAGTCACCCGCACGCTCCAGAACTGGCCCCGAAGTTTGCTTGAGGTTCACGCCCATTTCACGCGCAATAATGTGTGCAAGGGTGGTTTTCCCCAATCCTGGCGGGCCAAACAGCAATGTATGATCAAGCGCTTCGCCGCGCCCACGCGCCGCACCGATAAAAATATCAAGCTGGTCGCGAATTTTTTGTTGACCCACGTATTCATCGAGCAATTTAGGACGCAGTGCGCGCTCGATTTGCTCTTCCTCGCGTGGTGGTTTTACATCTGCCACGCGGTTGGGAAAGTCTTGTGGTGCAAAGTCGTCAGTGATGATGTTGGGCATTTGGTCGCATTCAAAATGAGGTTTGGTGGGCAAAGTGGGGATTTTACGCGAAGGCCTACGTGCACGTGATTTTTTGTGTGCCAGATGGGGCGCTGTCATAAAAATAGCGCAATCTGCAATTAAAAAACCTGATTCACCAGCGCCACATACACCGCAATGCCACCAAACAAACTGATTAAATAGTTCTTAAATCCAAGTTGCAACAAAGTGGTCGCGGCCATTGCGAGCAATGTGGGTTGGAGCTCAGTCAGCGGCTTGCCTTTATAAACGTCTGACGCGTAAACCACCAAAATCAACATCATCATGAGCGGAAAGCGCGTTTTGATAAAGTCAATAAAGGGATGTTGGCTTAAAAAATCTTGGAAAAAAAACGGCAAGGCGCGCAAGCACCAAGTAATTACACCCATAATGAGAATCATCGAAAAAATTTGTGGCGTGCTCATACGACCTCCTTGGCGGGTTGTTTGATGGCGTAATCAATCCCTAAAAACACCAAAGCCAATGCGCTGGCGCAGACCAAAAAGTAGTTTGGCAACAACAAAGCGGCCAACACGCAAGCCCCAATCGCCATGCCGATGATTTTCAGGTCAGGCATCGCTTGAATCTGGGCGATCAGCAAAATAACAAATAACGCGGTGAGTGAAAACTCAATCCCTTTGATTGGCGGAATCAGCGTCGCAAATAGCGCGCCAACGATTGTGCCAATCACCCAATAGCTGTGGTTGAGCGCGGCGATTTTCCAAGCATTGCTCCGATTGATTTCAGGGCTGGTGGTGAGTAATGAGTAAGTCTCATCGGTGATGCCAAAAATAAAATAAACCTTTTTGAGCAAGGTTTTTGGTAAAAATTGGAACAGCGATAAACCATAAAAAACATGGCGCATGTTTATGAGTGCCGTGGCAATCGCTGTGTCAATCAGCGGTACTTGGTTAACGACCAAGCCCACCGCCAAAAACTGCGCAGCGCCAGCGAACACAAACACGCTGAAAATCATGGGAATGTACCAAGCAATCCCTTTTGACACCATTAAAAACCCAAACGTCATGCCAAGCGGAATATAGCCCAAAAAAACCGGCAAGGTGAGGGTGAAAAGTGAGCGTTGTTTCATGTGTAGAACTCGTTTAAATAAAATCTGTTTCGGGGGCTAAACAGCTATCAAAATACTGGCGGGAGTTTAATCCCGCCAGTGTGCGTTAGTTTCGTAAGTTTTGTTAATTTCGTAAATAATCGCTTAATCGGCTGACGTCATCAGGCGTTGCATACAAGCCCAGCTTGGTTCTGCGCCACAAAATATCTTGCTCACAGCTTGCCCATTCGTGTTCGCGCAAGTAATTAATTTCAGCCGCGTACAAATTGGGGCAAATCATCTCACCCAAGTCGGCCATTTGATTTTTCTGCGCTAAAAACACATGCATCCGCGTGCCATACAGCCTGGCGAAGCGACGCAATAATTTTGAGTCCAGCCACGAATATTGGGCTTGTTGCGCCAGTACAAACGCTTCAAAATCCGCATTGGCAATATCGCCACCCGGCAACGGTTTGTGAGCCGTCCATGCGGTTTCGCTCATGGGCAAGACCCGCGCAAGCTCGGTCATTGCGTCTTCGGCCAAGCGGCGGTATGTGGTGATTTTGCCGCCAAAAATCGACAGCACGGGCGCGCCATTGTCATTGTCTAATATCAGTTGATAGTCGCGCGTCACCTCAGCTGGATTGCCGTGTTCATCCGCAAGCAACGGGCGCACGCCCGCGTACGAGCTCACCACGTCCGACGGCGCAATACTGGTCTCAAAATACTCGTTCACCAAGGTGCACAGATAATCGGTTTCCTGCGCGCTAATCGACACATTGGCCACATCGCCCGTGTATTCAATATCTGTCGTGCCAATCAGCGTGAAATCGTCTTCGTACGGAATCACAAACACAATGCGGTTGTCTTTGTTTTGAAAAATGTACGCGTAAGGATGGTCAAACATTTTGCGCACAATAATATGGCTGCCTTTGATTTGGCGCAGCGCACGTTTGGTGGGGGTTTGCAGGCGGTGTTCGAGCAGTTCAACCGCCCACGGGCCAGCAGCGTTGACCACGACTTTGGCGGCAACTTCAATGGTTTGACCTTGGCTGTTGCGCAACGTGGCCGCCCAATGGTCGCTGTGGCGCTGTGCGCTGATCAGTTGCGTGTGTGGCCAAATCTGTGCGCCGTGTTCGCGCGCATCCATTGCGTTTAAAACCACCAAACGTGCGTCATACACCCAGCCATCTGAGTATTCAAAGCCGTCTTTAAATGATTTTTTGAGCGGCTTGCCCGCCGTATGTTTGGCAAACTTGATTGAGTTTGAGCCCGCCAGTAATGTGCGCTTGGCCAAGTTGTCGTACAAAAACAAACCTGCGCGTATCATCCATTTGGGGCGCAAATGCGAGACGTGTGGCATGATGAAACGCAGCGGCCAAATAATGTGCGGCGCGGCGCGCATCAAAACTTCGCGCTCTTGCAGCGCTTTGCGCACCAAGCCAAATTCGTAATACTCCAAATAACGCAAGCCGCCATGAATCAGCTTGCTGCTGTTGGACGACGTGTGTTGCGCCAAATCATGCTGCTCGCATAAAAGCACCTTTAAGCCGCGCCCTGCGGCATCGCGCGCAATCCCCACGCCATTAATGCCACCGCCAATGATGAGTAAATCGTACATAAATTCTCTTTTCAAACGAGTTATTTGGGGCGATAGACTTGGCAATTGTCCGCTGAAAGCGTAGGCAAATATGGCAGGCATGAATGCCCGCACTAGGTGTTACGATTTGTCACGATTTGTCACGACTTCATTGCGCGTCTATCATGTTTGGTCAACATTAAAATCAAAATTACAGCAGAAATTAAAAACAATCGCTACTTTAGCGTATTTATAAGGGCTTTACCAAGCAAATAAACCGCACAGTTGCATGTACGGTTTATTTTTCAGGTGTGATATTTGCGGTTCAAAACCAGCCCCGCACCGCAAAACGCTCCCTAAACGTTAAACGCCATACATGCATGGACTGCGCGTTGCCAGCCTGCGTACAGCGCTTCACGCTGCTCCAGCGGCATGTTGGGCTGGTACACGGTTAATGAGCGCCAATTGTCGGCAATCACCTGTTTGTTCTCCCAAAACCCAACCGCCAAGCCAGCCAAATACGCCGCACCCAACGCGGTGGTTTCCACCACTTCTGGGCAGTCAACCGGCACATTTAAAATATCGGCCTGAAACTGCATCAGAAAATTGTTGGCTGTCGCACCGCCGTCCGCTTTGAGCATTTTGAGCGTAATGCCGCTGTCTTGCTCCATCGCAGCCAAAACATCGCGGGTTTGGTACGCCATTGACTCAACTGTGGCGCGGATAAAATGCTCTTTTGATGTGCCACGCGTTAAACCAAAAATCGAGCCGCGCACATCCGAGCGCCAATAAGGTGCGCCCAAACCCACAAACCCTGGCACCACGTACACGCCATCGGTCGAATCAACTTTGGTGCAATACGCCTCAGAATCTTTTGCGTTGGGAATCATGCGCAAACCATCGCGCAGCCATTGCACCGCCGAGCCCGCCACAAAAATCGAGCCTTCCAGCGCGTATTCGACTTTGCCGTCCACGCCCCAAGCAATGGTTGTGAGCAAGCCGTTACTTGATTTGACTGGGCGCTCGCCCGTATTCATCAACATAAAGCAACCCGTGCCATACGTGTTTTTGGCCATGCCTTCGCTAAAACACGCTTGGCCAAACAGCGCCGCTTGTTGGTCGCCCGCCGCGCCCGAAATGGGGATTTCAACGCCACCCAACAGGTTTTTTTCGGTCACGCCGTACACCTCGCTGGAAGGGCGCACCTCTGGCAACATCGCTTTTGGAATGTTTAATATTTGTAACAACTCATCGTCCCAGCACTTGTCAAAAATATTGTAAATCAGGGTGCGCGACGCATTGGTGTAATCGGTCACGTGTTTTTTGCCGCCTGTTAAATTCCAAATCAACCACGTGTCAATTGTGCCAAACAGCAAATCACCGTTTTCCGCCTTGGCTTGCGCACCTTCAACGTTATCCAAAATCCAGCGGATTTTGGTGCCAGAAAAATACGCATCAATCAACAGGCCTGTTTTGTCGCGAAACAGTTGGTCATGCCCAGCCGCTTTGAGCGACTCGCAAATCCCCGCCGTTTGGCGCGACTGCCACACCAGCGCGTTATAAATCGGCTTGCCCGTGTGTTTGTCCCAAACCACCGTGGTTTCGCGCTGATTGGTAATCCCAATCCCCGCGATTTCTTCGGCCTTTACATTGTGACGCGTCATCACTTCAGTAAGCGTTGCCATAACCGATGACAAAATCTCATTTGCATCATGCTCAACCCAGCTCGGTTGTGGGAAAATTTGGGTAAACTCGCGTTGTGCAACGCCCACAATTTGCGCGGCGTGATTAAAAATAATCGTCCGAGAACTGGTTGTGCCTTGGTCAATGGCTAAAACGTATGGCTTTTTCATGTGCGTCTCCAAAGTGTGGTGTAAGTAAAACGAAGTCAAGTTTAAATAAAAAACGAATCAAGCGATTTATTTGGTAGGAAATGGAATCGCCATAAATATCAACGCCGCAAGCGCTGCGCCAATCAGCGGCGCAATCACTGGAATCCAAGCATAGCCCCAGTTTGAATCGCGCTTGCCGTGAATCGGCAGCAGTGCGTGCATGATACGCGGGCCCAAGTCACGCGCAGGGTTGATTGCATAACCCGTTGTACCGCCCAGCGCCAGCCCAACCACAACCACCAACATGCCGACCATAAACGGGCCAAAACCATCGGCCATTTTGTTGATGCCAATCGCTAAAATCCCAAAAACCAGTACAAACGTGCCAATCACCTCACTAATCATGTTCGACACAGTATGTGGAATGGCGGGCGCGGTGCAAAAAATCGCCAGTTTGGCATCCGCGTCTTCGGTTTCTTTCCAATGCGGCAAATAATGAAGGTAGACCAAGCCCGAGCCAACCATCGCGCCCGCAATTTGCGCGAGCGCATACGGCAAAAATAATGACCATGCAAGGTCGCCCTTGATGGCCAATGCAAACGACACCGCAGGGTTTAAGTGCGCACCGCTCAATGACGCCGATGCATAAACCGCCACAGTAACCGCCAAGCCCCAAGCCAATGTAATCACAAGCCAACCCGAGTTTTGTGCTTTTGACTTATGAAGCAAAACCCCCGCCACAACGCCATTCCCCAATAAAATCAGTAACCCCGTGCCTAAAAACTCTCCAAATAATTGCAACATAGTGTGTTCTCCGTGACGTTTTTTCGTTAAATATCATATCTTTATTCGCAGATTTAGCCCCGAAGTGCAACACAAAAAAATTAGTCCAAAAAATCCGAATATTCTTTGTTCGCAAAGCCTGCTAAGTGCAACCACGGTTGCGCTGGACTCGTTTGCGTTGTCGCGCTCACCTCAGTTTTGCGAAAAAATGTGTTTTCTGTGTCGCCGCTTTCGATGATTAAGGCAATTTGCAACACATCATCCCATAGAACCCGTTGAAAAATATGATTTTTTTCGCGTTCAAACCAACGGGCGGTTTTGATGGATGATGCGCGGTTGCTCGGCTGCATCAGTGCTAAATCTTTTGGGCTGATAATGTAGAACGCGTTGTCCCAAGAACCGTCAAAGTTAATTTGTTCGTATTCGGTGGCTGGAATGGCAATGCGCTCGCGATTGCTTAAATCGATGTGTTCAACTGAAATACCGTTTGCTGTGCGCTCAATATGGCGCGGCAACACAATGTAGTTAAAGTGTTCGTGCTCGTTTTCATTGCTGTTGTGAGCCGCGTCGCCGTTGTGTGCCAGTTGGGGCGGTAATACTCTGGATTGCCAAATATGATTGGCGCGCCGTTGCACGGTTTCTTGATAGCGCGTTTCACGGGTCAAGCCTTCGGGCGTGAGTACGCGGTTGTAATAATTTATGGTTAAGTCCAAATCGGCTGGTGTTTGGCTGGGTTGCGCGCTTGAGGGCAGACAAACGAGTAGGTAGAAGCAAAATAATATTTTTTTCATGGAAGACTTTATAAAATTTGCAAAAAAGCAGCGCGTTCGTGGCAGACTGCTAGTCTGCTCGGTTGAACAATGGCCAAATTGGTTTGACTACTTATTTAAAGGGAACTATATACTTAACTAGCCGAAATTAAAGGCGTACAATTCATTTAACTAGCCATGAGGTGTTAAATGACAAATGCAGAAAAGCCCGAAGTTTTAAGTTTATACGACTTCTTTAAAAAATTCCCAAGTGAAGAATCAGCGCGTTTATATTTTGAAAATAAACGCTGGGCTAATGGCACATATTGCCCACATTGCGGCAGTTATGGCGTGTCTGAATGCGTCAATCATAAGCCAATGCCGTATCGCTGCAAAGATTGTCGTAAGCATTTTAGCGTTCGTACTGGCACAACCTTAGAGGCTTCACGCATACCGCTGCAAAAGTGGCTCATGGCAATTTACATAATGACCACAGCACGTAAAGGTATTCCATCGACACAAATGGCGCGTGAATTGGGTATCACTCAAAAATCAGCGTGGTTTTTGGCTCAACGCATACGTGAATCTTGGTTGTCAAATCAGCCTGAAAACAACGACAAGTTAGACGGTGATGTTGAGGTTGACGAAACTTACATTGGTGGTAAAGAATCGAATAAACATGCAAATAAGAAGCTGCAAGCTGGGCGCGGCGGTGTTGGCAAAGCGATTGTTATTGGTGCGGTCAAACGCGGCGGCAAGGTTATTACACAAGTCATTGAAAATACTCGCGCACCAACGCTTAAAGGCTTCATCGGTCAACACATCGCCACAGGCACGAATGTTTATACCGATAGCTTCACTGCTTATCAAAACATGCAAGGCTACAATCACGCCACGGTTAATCATTCGGCTGGCGAGTACGTTAGAGGCCAAGCGCATACCAATGGTATTGAGAGTTTTTGGGCGTTGTTGAAGCGTGGCTATTACGGGATTTTTCATTACATGAGTTTCAAGCACTTGCACCGCTATATCAATGAGTTTTCATTCCGCCATAACACCGCATCATTGGGTACAATGGCATTTATCGACGCGACTATTGGCAATATGAATAATCGCCGTTTAACATATAAGAGGTTAATCAATGCATAAAAATGACAAAATTATTCAGCCAATAGATGCGGGTTTTGAGGAGGTTGCAAAAAAAATGGTTTTAGAAAAAAAGCAGCAACTAAGCGAAAATTCTCAGTTAGATTTGCCTCTAATTAGGCATGAGGCACAAGGTGAGGCGATTTATCAACGCTTGGAAGATGGGTATGTTAATGCTACTGCTATGTGTCATGCAGCCGGTAAAAAAATGAGTCATTACTTAATGTTAGCCCAAACAACAGCATTTGTTGATGAGTTAAGTTCCGATGCCGGAATTCCGGCATCGGAACTTGTTCAAGCAGTTAAAGGTGGAATACCGACTTTTCAAGGAACATGGGTGCATCCACAGGTAGCTATGAATTTAGCTCAATGGTTATCACCAAGATTTGCTGTACTGGTATCAAAATGGGTTTTTGACTGGCTTTCAGGAAACACACCAAAAGCCACTTTACCTTACCATTTGCGTCGCTATGTGGCAAACCTTGGGGCAATCCCACACACCCACTTCTCTATACTTCAAGTTCTTACTATGGATTTAATAGCTCCTTTGGAACAGCAAGGATATAATTTGCCTGAAAACATGTTGCCTGATATATCTGAGGGGAGGATGTTTTGTGGGTGGCTCAGGAAAGAAAAGGGATTGGAGCCAGATGATTTTCCTACGTATACTCATATTTATGAGGATGGTAGGCGAGTTCAAGCAAAACTATACCCAAATTCTGTGTTACATGACTTTAAAGAGCATTTTTACAATGTTTGGATGCCAAAAAGAGCTGCTGGCTATTTCTCTGAAAGAGATAAAAAAGCGCTTCCATATATTTCTAATATGCTTAGACTTTCAAACGCTGTAAATCCGACCAAAAAGCTAGATTAACTCAAAAATGCACCAAGCAAGGGGGTATTAATTACAAAAACCGCTGAGATAGCGGTTTTTGTTTTATGGCTACTTACGGTTTATTGTCTTGACGTTTAATCCTTTTTATCTAGTTCAGCCATCTCAAGCCCGCCAAAATAAATCGCAAAGAACAGAATTATTGAAATAGCAACAACTCCAGAAGTATCATTGCTCATCCACGATGCCAGTATGATTGCGCATACAGTACTTACAACAGCATGAACCACTTTGAAATCCGCACAAAAATAGTTGGCAATCTTCTTGGAGCAAAACAGCAAGAAAATTACAACAACGAACGACCCAATTACTCCTCCCATGTAGTCACCCCTTAAATGTTATTCGCATGTGAATGTAGTCAGAACTGAATTCGTCTCTATGGAAAACAAAAATACGCTTGTGTAATCCACATCAGTGTCCTCTTTATCAATGAGCACCTTTTTGCCCAAAGCAACGCAGGTTTTGCCAGCCGCTACGCCAGCACTGCGCTTTAATTCCGTTTGTTCCGCACTGCCTTTTCTAAGCACTTGATACTTATTTCCACCCAAACTAACCACATCGGATTTATCGCCAGTATCCACGCTAACCTGTGGATTAATCTGTGCTGATGATGCGCAGCCAGTTAATGCACCAGTAAAAATAACCGATGCTAATAATTTCATATTCATAAAAATCTCCCTTTAAGAGGTTGGGTTGTACCGCAATCGTTATAAAAATCAACAGTTCTGTTGATAATAATTTCCTGTGTGCTTCAATAATACTGCATGCACACGACAGAAGAAAAAATCGGTTTCAGCCGCCGTCTAAAGGCTGCATTGAAAGCTGGCGCACCTAAAGCCATAACAGTCAACGCCATTACGATTCAATTCAACTTACGGGATAAAGGAGAGCCAGTAAGTACGCAAGCAATACACAGATGGCTTAATGCACAGGCTATACCCGCAAGCGATAAAGTTGAAACACTGGTAAAATGGCTAGGAGTAACAAAAGAATGGTTGAAGTATGGCCACAATGAGCAAGTAAACAGTCAACGCTTATCAACCAATGCACATTTACTACTAGCAAGGTTCGATAGGCTATCAGAGCGTCAACAGTTTTTGATTTTGGAATTGTTGAACACGATTACGCCAGAATAGCCACAAGACTATGGACATTATGTCCTGTTTAGTCTAAAGTTCGTTTTATGCAATTTGCAAAAAATAAAGGAGCTTAACATGCTAAACCGCTTAAATTACCGTATAGGTTTTATTGGTTGGAA
Organism: Hydromonas sp.; assembly: GCA_017495165.1. Classification (GTDB taxonomy): domain Bacteria; phylum Pseudomonadota; class Gammaproteobacteria; order Burkholderiales; family Burkholderiaceae; genus Hydromonas. Next base: position 67,397 of record JAFEII010000002.1, read on the forward strand.
GTTTGCGGCTAAACTCGGCTTCAGATTAACCGCTGTGATACGAGTAATATATGATAAAGAAGCTAATGTTTTCGTTGCCACAAGTCCAAGCATTAAAAATCTAATCGTAGAAGCTAAAACTTGGGATGAATTAGTCCGAGAAGTACATTATGTTGCAGACGATTTATTGAGTTTTGAATTGTCAGCAAATACAGTTACCCATAATGAGTATCGTATCCATGATTGTGCTATGGCATGAATGGGTATTATCAATTAGTGATAGCCGTGCTGCAAACGCACGGTTTTTCTTTGCTTAGAAACGGTAAGGGCTCACATGAAATATGGGGTAAGGCAGGGTGTAGTGCTTTTCCAGTGTCAAAAAACTGCGCTTCTCGTCATACAGCCAATGCAATAATGAAGCAAGCACAAATACAGCATAAATTCTGAACAGTAACTAACGATTTATAAGTAAATCGTCTACCCACGTCTTTTCCAAACAATGAGTTTATTCTATCATCCGCGTGAATTTTGCAATTGCCCTCATTCAAGCGATAGGTAAACTCATTCGCATAACTAGCCAAGTTATCTTAACTTGGCTAGTTATGTATATAGTTCCCAAAAAATACCCTTTGTTTTTGCTGCTCAACACATCCATCGCGCTGGCGGTCATTTCAGCCAAACTCGGCTCTTTTGCTGGGTCGCGGTCTAAATCGTAACTCATGTGGCTGCTGCTAAACAACCCCAAAAGCTGTTTGGTTTTACCCGCATCAATCGCTTTTAACTCGGACACATTGCTCACATATGTGTAGTTTTTTTCCTGCATTTCGGCCACCAAATCGCGCCCATCCGTGCGTTTTCCGCCGTCTGCAAAAGGTTTGTAAAACTGCCGCCCGCCACCCATTAACACGTCAAGCCCCGTTGCCCCCAACGCTTTGTTATAGCCAACGCCGCCCACCACCGCTTGCACTGCAATATCATTTTCTAAATCGCGGTGACAAATGTGCGAATACGTTGCCGCAGGCGTGGCGTGGGTCACGCGTGTGGTTGTTACAACGCCAGTTGCCCAGCCTTTTGCTTTGGCCAGCTCGATTAAAGTTTTGACTGGCTTGCCATTGTTCGCGCCGCAATTGTTCACCAATTTATTGCCATTCACATCGGCGCTCGGCTCATTTGCATGGGTGTTGCCATCCATTGAAACCACTTCATTATTGGTTTTAACGCCCGTCATATAAGCGGACATTGAGGGCGCGCTGTCTGTGACCTGCGCATCTTTTGAAAATGTTTTGATAAAAGCAGTTTCAGGCAATGTATCCATCGTTAGTTGACCATCTTCACCCACCGCATAAATCCGCGCAGCCGTCATTGTTGTCATGCCCATGCCATCACCTAAAAAGAAAATCACGTTTTTGGCTTTTGGCTCAAGCTGCTGTGCCTGTTTGGCGCTCGCAATATTGAGAACGGTGGCGCTAAAGACTGCGCCAAAAATTGCAAAATATAATCGGCTGCGTTTCATATTGATCCTCTAGTTGGTTAAAAACGACATCATAAAAGGCCATTGTTAAAAATAGATGACAACGCAAATGCGGCTAAAACTGAACCAATCAAGCCACTGCTTAAAAGAAGGCTTGAGTTTTTACTAAAACTGTCCTATAATCGCGGCTCATTTTGCAATGGTGTAATTTGAAAGTTTAATTTTAAGGAATATTCATGTACGCAGTCATAAAAACTGGTGGTAAGCAATACCGTGTTATCGCCGGACAAAAAATGAAAATAGAACAGATCACTGCTGACATTGGACAACAAGTAACGATTACTGAAGTTTTGGCCGTAGGTGAAGGCGAATCTTTGGTGGTAGGTACGCCGTTGGTGTCTGGTGCTTCTGTTGTAGTAACCGTTTTGTCTCAAGGTCGTCACGATAAAGTGCGCATTTTCAAATTGCGCCGTCGTAAGCACTATCAAAAAAACCAAGGTCATCGCCAAAACTACACTGAAATACAAATCGCGTCTATCAACGCTTAATCGGTTTTGGTTTATTTTGTTGTAACAACATCAAGCCATCTTGTGGCTTGGGTTTTTAAAAAGGTTGTCAAAAATGGCACATAAGAAAGGCGGCGGCTCTACGCGTAATGGACGTGAATCGGAATCGAAACGCTTGGGCGTTAAAATTTACGGTGGCGAACACATTGTTCCAGGTAACATCATCATTCGCCAACGTGGTACTGAATACCATGCAGGCGTTGGTGTTGGTATGGGCAAAGATCACACGTTGTTTGCACTGATTGAAGGCCACGTTCAGTTCTCAGTAAAAGGCGCTTTGCGTCGTCGTACTGTGAGCGTTGTCACCAAGTAATTTTGGTTGCATCATCAAAAACCCCATCGCTTTTGCCTTGGGGTTTTTTGTATTTTCCCTGCAATAAAAAGCCCTCAGTCTGTGCATAAACCATGCGCGCAATTGGTTTAGAGCGGCTATAATTGCGCGATACGGCAAAAACCTTTGCCAATCGTTATTTTCCCAGAAAGCGCCCCATGAAATTTATAGATGAAGCCAATATTGAAGTCATTGCCGGCAACGGCGGCAACGGCATTGCCACATTCCGCCGTGAAAAAAACAAGCCAAATGGTGGGCCAGATGGCGGTGATGGCGGCAAAGGCGGCAGCGTGTATGGCATTGCGGACGAAAATCTCAACACCTTGATTGATTATCGCTACACCAAAAAATTCTTGGCAGAGCAGGGCGAACGCGGCGGCAGTTCGGATTGTTACGGCAAATGCGGCGAAGACAAATACCTCAAACTGCCTGTGGGCACGATGATTTTTGATGGCGACTCGGGCGAGTTGTTGCATGACCTAAAAGAAGTTGGCATGACCGTATTGCTCGCCAAAGGCGGCAATGGTGGCTTGGGCAATATTCACTTTAAATCATCCATCAACCGCTCGCCGCGCCAATACACAGCGGGCACCGATGGTGAGCGGTTTGGCTTGCGCTTGGAGCTCAAAGTTTTGGCCGACGTGGGCTTGTTGGGTATGCCCAATGCGGGCAAATCGACCTTGATTAGCGCGGTATCGAATGCGCGCCCTAAAATTGCCGACTACCCCTTTACAACCCTGCATCCCAATTTGGGCGTGGTGCGCACGGCGGCCGAGCGCAGCTTTGTGATTGCGGATATTCCTGGGGTGATTGAGGGCGCGGCCGAAGGTGCAGGTTTGGGGCATCGTTTCTTAAAGCATTTGGCACGCACGCGGGTGTTGTTGCATTTGGTGGATTTGGCGCCGATGTTTGAGGACACAGATATTGTGTATGAAGCGCGTGCAATTGTTGAGGAACTCCAAAAATACGACCCAGATTTGTTCGATAAACCGCGCTGGTTGGTGCTCAATAAACTCGATTTGATTGCGCCAGACGAGCGTGCGCAGCGGATTAAAGTGTTTTTGGATGATTATGGTTGGACAGGGCGCGTGTTTGAAATCTCTGGCGCGACGCGTGATGGCTGCGAGCATTTAATGACCGAAATCCAAAACTTTGTCGATGCGATTAAGCATGAAGAAAAAATCGCCAAAGAAGAGCAAGACGCGCTGGATGCCGCCCAAAAAATCATTGACGCGCGGCTTGCGTTTGAACGGCACGAAGAGCAACGCTTGCGCTCGGAGCAAAATGCGCTTGCCCGCGCCGAGCGTTTGGCCGCAGCCAAGCTGGCGGACAACGAAGGGCGGGAGAGCGACGCATGAATGCGTGGAATGATGCACACGCCATAAGCCAACCGTCTGCGCTGCACGGTGCCAAACGTGTGGTGATTAAAGTGGGCAGCAGCTTGGTGACCAATGAAGGGCGCGGGCTCGACCACAACGCGATTGCCAGTTGGGCCAAACAAATTGCAGCGCTGCGCAGCATGGGCAAAGAAGTGGTGTTGGTCAGCAGCGGCGCAATCGCCGAGGGCATGAAGCGCTTGGGCTGGCACAAACGCCCCACGCCGATTGATGAGCTACAAGCCGCCGCAGCGGTGGGGCAAATGGGCTTGTCGCAAGTCTACGAAACCCAGTTTGCGCAACACGGCATTATGACCGCCCAAATTTTACTTACCCACGCCGATTTGGCCGATCGCGCACGGTATTTAAACGCACGCTCCGCGCTGTTTACCTTGCTGCGCTTGGGCGTTGTGCCCATCATCAATGAAAACGACACCGTCATTACCGATGAAATCAAAGTGGGCGACAACGACACGCTGGGCGCACTGGTGGCCAATTTAATTGAAGCCGATGCGTTGGTCATTTTGACCGACCAAGCAGGTTTGTTCACCGCCGACCCGCGCAAAGACTCAAATGCACAGCTGATTCAAGTTGCCCCCGCAGGTTTAACTGAGCTCGAACAAATGGCAGGCGGCGCAGGCAGTCATGTGGGTACAGGCGGCATGTTGACCAAAGTTTTGGCCGCCAAGCGCGCCAAAAGCAGCGGCGCCCACACCATTATTGCGAGCGGGCGCGAGGCCGAAGTGTTGCCGCGTTTGGCCAGCGGCGAGCGGATTGGCACAGAACTGCGCGCCAGTTTGGCGTTGTTAACTGCGCGTCAACAATGGTTGGCCGACCACCTCAAGTTGCGCGGCCAAATTGTGCTGGACGCAGGCGCAGTCAAAGCGGTGCGTGATGGCGGTAAAAGCGTGCTGCCGATTGGCGTGTTGCGCGTGTCAGGCGTGTTTGAGCGCGGCGATGTGATTGAGTGTGTCGATGAGCAAGGCGCAGCCGTTGCGCGCGGCTTGGTCAATTACAACCACGTTGACGTGGCACGGATTGCACGGCACTCCAGCGAAGAATTGGCGCTGTTGCTGGGGCGCAAAGCCGATGAGTCAGAACTGATTCACCGCAACAACTTGGTTTTAATGGCATGACGTGGCACTCGTCCGCTGCCCGCGATGATTATTTTATGGGCTTGGCGCTTGAGGCGGCGTTGTGCGCATACGAGTTGGGTGAAGTCCCTGTCGGCGCAGTATTGGTCATGAATGACGTGGTGGTTGGTACGGGTTTTAATCAGCCGATTACGCGCCACGACCCAACCGCGCACGCCGAAGTCATGGCGCTGCGCGCCGCAGGCGGCGCTTTGCAAAACTACCGTTTGCCGCAAGGGGAGCTGTTCGTCACCCTTGAGCCGTGTTTGATGTGCGCTGGCGCCATGATGCATGCGCGGCTGGCACGCATTGTGTACGGCGCGAGCGACGCAAAAACAGGGGTTGCAGGCTCGGTGCTTAACGTGTTTGAACACGCGCAGCTCAATCACCATGCGCAAATCATCAATGGGGTTCGAGCCGATGAGGCGCGTCAATTGCTGCAGCGGTTTTTTAAAGAACGCCGCGCCGCACACAAAAAGGCGACCGCAAACGAGCCGCGTCTTGATTGAGGCAGATCTAAAATATAGGCGCCAAACATCCGCCGCGCCGCCCTAAAATTTGGGTTTTGTCCTGCAAAAAGGTACAATGCCACAGCTTAAAAACACCGCAATATTTACAACAATGGAAATCACATGTTAACTTTTCAAGAAACCATCCTCACATTGCAAAATTACTGGAGCGCGCAAGGCTGCGCCTTATTGCAACCCTACGATTTAGAAGTGGGCGCAGGCACCAGCCACACCGCCACATTTTTACGCGCCATTGGCCCAGAACACTGGCGTTCAGCCTACGTGCAGCCATCGCGCCGCCCAAAAGACGGGCGTTATGGCGAAAATCCGAATCGTTTACAACACTATTATCAATACCAAGTGGTGCTCAAACCCGCGCCCGAAAACATCCTTGATCTGTACCTAGGTTCACTAAAAGCGCTGGGCTTGGATTTAACCACCAACGACGTGCGATTTGTGGAAGACGATTGGGAAAACCCCACCTTGGGCGCATGGGGCTTGGGCTGGGAAGTATGGCTCAACGGCATGGAAGTCACACAATTTACGTATTTTCAACAGGTCGGCGGCTTGGATTGCAAACCTGTTTTGGGCGAAATCACCTACGGGATTGAGCGTTTGGCCATGTATTTACAGCAAGTCGAAAACGTGTATGACTTGATTTGGACGCGCTGGGAAGAAAATGGCGTGACGCGTGAGTTGACTTACGGCGATGTGTTTCACCAAAACGAGGTTGAGCAATCAACCTACAACTTTGAATACGCCAATGCAGAGGTTTTGTTCCGCCACTTTGCCGAGTACGAGCGCGAGGCCAAAGTATTGATGGGCGTCAATCCTGAAACCAATGAGCCAATCGAAGGCGCACGCAAGCTCGCTTTGCCAGCTTATGAGCAGCTTTTAAAAGCAGGCCACACGTTTAATTTACTCGATGCACGCGGCGCAATTTCTGTGACCGAACGCGCCGCTTATATTGGACGGATTCGCAATTTGTCACGTTTGGTGGCGCAAGCCTATTATGACTCGCGCGCAGCGCTTGGCTTTCCGATGAAACCTGCGCCGATTGCTTTTGTCGCCTGATTTTGCTGCGACTATTTTTCTTAAATGGGCGCTCGGTGACGCTCAAACACAACCGTGCAGCGTGCTAAGAGGGGATCTTTGCACAACCCCCAACAAACCCAATAAAATAACGCATTCGATTTAAAACGCACAAGGCGCATAAAATGGCATGGAAACCGCACACCCAATTGAGTTTTGCTAATGAGTTACTCATCGAACATGACGCATTACTCGAGTTAGACGACATCAACGCCTTCATCGACTGGACGCGCATCCAAGCGCATAAGAGGTTTGAACAAACATCATGACCAAAGTGAGCATTATTACGCCGACGAAAAGTCGCGAGAATTTTCTGCCTCAAATTGCGGAGTGCGTACTGTCGCAAGCAGTCGACTGGGAGTGGTTGGTCTTGGATGATAGTCCAACGCCGAGCGTTTATCTGCAAACGCTGGCGGCGCGTGATGAGCGGGTCAAGTATTTTTACAGTTCGAGTCCAATGTCGATTGGGGCGAAGCGCAACCGCTTGATTTCTATCGCCTCGGGAGAATTTATCGCGCACTTTGATGATGACGACTACTACGCGCCAAAATATCTGAGCAACATGGTGCGCATTTTGGAGCAAGAAGGCGCTGACATGGTCAAATTTTCAGGTTTTTATGTGCATGCGCCGCACGCATCTTTTTTTGGCTATATGGATTTGGATGAGAAGGTTGGGTTTTACTTCGATTTGTCCCGAAATGCGGTTAGTATCGTTGAGTTTCATGAGAAAAAGCAAATTGGCGCTGATTTCATCATGTTTTATGGTTTCTCATACGTCTATCGAAAGCAGATATGTAAGCATGCTTTTTTTGACGATATTGACCTGTGTGATGATGAAAGCTTTGCAAAGCGGGTTTTGTCTCACGGCTACCAAATGGTGGCAACCAACGATGCAACACGTGATTGCTTGCACCTAATTCATGGCAATTCAACGGCGCGCTGCTTTGCAAAATACAGCATCCCACCGTTTTTATTGGCAGACTTCTTCCCTTTGTATAAGAGGCAGGTGCAGCAAATTTAATTGCCAACACGTGCTGTTTGGCTTGTAAATATCGCCAAGAAGCAAATTTTTTGCCCGAACACTGAACTTGCTTGGTGTCTTTGAGTGCCTGACCAAGTTTAAAATAAAATTGAGACTTTATGACTTCTGCAATGACCCAACAATTTGCATCTGACAATTACGCAGGCGTTTGCCCGCCTGCGCTGCAATCGTTTTTGGCGGCCAACGCCAGCGGCCACGAGCAAGCCTATGGCGACGACAAATGGACCGAGCAAGTGTGCGAGCGGATGCGTGAATTATTCCAAACCGATTGCGAGGTGTTTTTTGTGTTTAACGGCACCGCCGCCAACTCGCTCTCGCTCGCCTCATTATGCCAATCCTATCATTCCGTGATTTGCTCAGAACTGGCGCACATTGAGACCGATGAATGCGGCGGGCCAGAGTTTTTCTCGCACGGCTCCAAACTGCTCACCGCCAAAACCGACAACGGCAAACTCACGCCTGATGCGATTGACGCGATTGTGCGCAAGCGCTCAGATGTGCATTTTCCCAAACCACGCGTCGTGTCCATTACCCAAAGCACCGAATGCGGCACGGTGTACAGCGTTGAGGAAGTCCGCGCCATTGCCACCATGGCCAAACGCCACCATTTGTCCGTTCACATGGACGGCGCACGGTTTGCCAACGCGGTGGCCGCGCTCAACGTGCATCCCTCCGAAATCACGTGGCGCGCAGGCGTTGATGTGCTGTGTTTTGGCGGCACCAAAAACGGTTTGCCCGTTGGCGAAGCCGTGGTGTTTTTTGACAAACACTTGGCACGTGAGTTTGAATACCGCGTCAAACAAGCAGGCCAGCTCGCCTCAAAAATGCGCTTTATTTCAGCGCCGTGGCTGGGTTTAATCGACAACGATGTGTGGATACGCAATGCTGCGCACGCCAATCAAATGGCCGCGCTCCTGCATTCCCTGATTCAAAGCGCAGCGGGTTTAAAGGTCTTGTTCGAGCCGCAAGCCAATGCGGTATTTGTAGAGCTGCCGTTGCCCGTGATTGACGCATTGCGCGGCAAAGGCTGGAAGTTTTATACATTTATCGGCGCAGGTGGCTGCCGACTCATGTGTTCATGGGACACGCTGGAAGCCACCGTGCGCACCTTTGCCGCAGATATTGTGGCCTTGTGCAATCAGCATCAACCAACGGAACTTTGATCATGATGGTAAACACAACCAACCCAAGCAATCCAAGCAACCCAGCCAATCTTGACGCGCTAGAATCAGCGGTTGCGGCAACCGAAGACGCAACAGGCCTGCATTGTCCCATGCCGATTTTGCGCACCAAAAAAGCCTTGGCCAAGCTCGAAGCTGGGCAACTGCTCAAAGTGTTGACCACCGACAAAGCCGCACGCATGGATTTAACCGTGTTTTGTCAGCAAACCGGCCATGTGTTGCACGCCCAAACGAGCCAAGCCGACTCAGACATCAGCGTGCATTACATTCAAAAACGCCAACCATAAAATAAAAATCACAAGGGCATCCGCATGAAACAAACTCCACACGCAGCCACACACCGTGCAACCAAATGGCTCGCGCTCGCCGCCAGCGCGGTGTTTTTAGTCGCCTGTTCCAAGCAAGCGCCCCAGCTACAAGCCGCAAGCATGAGCGATTTGGATTTAAAATCAACCATTACGATTGAGTCCAACGCAACCATCAAATACAAAATGCTGTTTGACAACTCAAAAATCGCCCTAGCCAAGCAAGCGCAAAATAAAGACAAAGCGCAAGAAGTTGCCCAAAGTTATCGGTGCGACAGTCTGGCCGAGCGGATTAAATCCGAGTACGACTGCAAAGATTTGGAACTGGGTCAATTTGAATTTACGGGCGAGCAGGCGGCCAGCCCTGAGAATGGCGTCACATTTAACCCCAATGACAACCAAGTAACGGTCGACGTGATTAAACTGTTTGAAAGCACAAGCGGGCGCATGAAGTTATTGCCCATGACGCCATTGGGCGCGCAGGAATCAAAGGCGCGCAACTTGGCCGTATCCATGGCGCTCACCATGCCCGCCAACGTTGCCAGCGTCAACGGCGTGCCGTTCAATGACAACGCACAACATCTTGTGCTGATTGACTTGTATGACACGGCGGGGTACGAGCGCTATATGGTGACAGGCGAAATCTCCAGCAACAAATGGAAATGGTATTTAGGGGCTGGGGTTTTGGCTGCGCTTACCTTATTGGCGGCGTTTTGGCTGGTGCGCCGCAAAATTCAATAAAAGTAAGTCAAACGTCATGGCCAATGCCCATTGGGCTGCGCCATAACTCAACCCATTTTTAGTCATTTTTAGGCGTGTCTCCAATGGTCATTATCCCAAAAAATAACAGCACTTCATCGTAGAAAAATCCTTAAAATTCCACCTCAAAGGAACCCACCATGAAACGCAATAAATACAGCGAAAGCGCAATCTCCGCTGCCTGATTGAGAATGGCGGCGGTGATTTGGAAGGGTGTGGCGTATGGTTTGGGTATTTATGAATTGGCAAAAGTAGGGCGACAATCAGCGGTTTTTGCGCATTGCGCCGTATGTTTTGGCACAGTTGCGGTGCTTGCATATAGCCATTCCGTGAAACAATCCGCCGTAGGGTGGGCACTGCCCACCACCCACCACTCGAACATACCGCATATAAATAATATCCTGCGTGGCACTCTAAGAGCGCCTTAATATCCGCCTCGCTCAACGTATTGGCCTCAATCGCCAAAGACCCTTGAACCGCCCGAATCCGATTCGCCCGCCGCAAGCGCAACGTGGTTTCGGGTTGTTTGAATGAAGTCAACTGCCCCAACACATGCGCAATCCCCGCCACCTGATTGAGGATGGGGGGGGATTTGGAAGGGTGGGGCGTAGGGTTTAGGTATTTTAATTGGCAAAACAGTAGGGCGACAATAAGCGGTTTTTGCGCATTGCGCCGTATGTTTTTAGATGGTGGTATTAAGAACGATGCATGGTTGTTAATTGCGAGTTATAGGTTAATATATACCCTCAAATCCACCATCAATAAACCATTCCGACTCAGAAAGAGCGTTATAGAAGACTTTGTCTGTGAATGTTCTTGCAGTCTCTTTAAGGTATATAGTGTGAGCTTTAACATAGCATGCATCAAGCTCTGTACCTGATGCGTATTTATGAGCCTTTAGTGATTGGGCTACTTCAATCAAGCGTGAGCCATATTTTAATTGCCATACTTTATTCAGGTTTAACTTTTTGCAAATGAAATTTAGTCGTTTTTGTAGTGAATCGTCAATATTTGGTGCAATAGAAAAATAAACTGATGCAATTTTATCGGGGATAATTTGAGCATTCAACCAGTTAATGTTCTCAAAATTGTCAAAATAAGGGTGAAATATGCAATTTTCATATTGAGTTGGTATGTGTTCACGTTTTTGAAAATTACACTCACTGCAAACAGGTATTAAGTTAATTGGCAAAACACTCAGGTCTGGGTACGTAGTTTGAGGTAAATAATGATCTAGTTCGGTAGCAGTTCCTTGGCCGCATAACAGACATTTCTCATTTGGGGCGGAGGCTAAAATTTTGTCGTAAAAGTCTCTACCGCAGGATTCGAATTTTGCAAATCTTTGCTTGTACACTTTTTTTAAAAGGTCTTCCTCTTCGGTTGAGTAAACTGTAGGCCGAGGTATTTTGTGGAAACAGTTTGAGGCGGCTGCCTTTTCGTAATCCTCCTTAGAGCGAATCAATAATGGAATAAGTTTTTCTAATTCTGTACGATTTTTTGGCTGAATTTTAGTATTAATACATTGATTGAATACTTGAATAAAATTAAGAGTTGGCGCTGACATACTAATCATTTTTAACACCGTTGCCTTGATGTCTAAAAGCACTCATTGCTACCATTTTCGCTTCAGAACCTAGTTGGTTTTCAAATGTTTGAAGTAGGTCTTCTAAAGACCCTTCTTTTTTAGCGGCTTTTTCTATTAATTGATAAAATCCAGCTTGGTTCAATTCAAGTTTAAAAACTTCTCGTGTCAATGCGCCAACATTTTCACCAAAAGTTTCAATTTGAGGAAGTTCAAGTTTTTGTGTTTTCCCTACACGCGTCAATATTGATACACAAGATTTTGGTACCTCTTGCAACACAACTGGAGAATGAGTCGCCATGATTGCGACGGCATTCCGGTCAGTCATTAATGCAGAAACTGCCCGTATAAATGAAGATAATAGTGGCGGATGTAAATGTGATTCTGGCTCATCAAATAAGACCAGTGAATTTTGCTCAGTGATAAACACTAAGGCTGTTAAGGTTAATAGTATTATTTTGTGGCCAGAACTTAATTTTTCAAAATCTTTTCTTATTTTTAAAAGAGCTGTTTCATTACATTCGTTTTGGTTTAAAAAATTTTTACAAATGTTTGAGATGATTTCACTTCGGGCAATGATTGGGTCTGTATTTAAATGAGACAGTATTGCCTCCCAGCGTGAACCACGTGAGTTATTCCAACAAGATTTTATAAATTCACAAAACTCTTCTGTTATTTGTTCTGTGGTTTTGTTTGTACCGTTTCTATTTTTAAGTCCGATATAACGAAAGTTCTTTTTTTCTTGCCCTTGCTCATGAAATTCGAAATCGTCAAATGCGCTAAATGAAACAAATGATAACGTAGCAAACTTTTGAAATAGGTTTACATCATCGGGAATCGAGTATTTTAGAGTGTTTACACTTTGTAGCCCTAAAAAAGCGGATGAAATATTTTTTAAAACTGTTGTTTTTCCTGCACCATTTCGACCAATTAAAACATGTATGTTACTTGGTGGATTGGAGTTAGGTGACACATCAAATTGAAAAATGCAGTTATTTTCCGTATCAAGATTAAATGTAAATGCATAAGGTGTTAAGCGTGGTTTATCATGACTTAATCTATTCAGTTCTTGCTCAACTTCTCGCGCACTAAATCCGCGAAGAAGAGCTGTTTTTACAGAATCTTCTTCTTTATGCTGTTGGAATAAAACTGGGTTAAAAGCAATGTCATTAAGAGCTTCGAGAACTTCGATTCGGTCGCTGTCATTGAGAGTAGTAAGCATTTTGTAATACTCTGCTGTTTCGCCCAATGAAAAGAAATCCTCATCTAGCTTATCAAAAGTACTTGGAATATCTATCTTTGATGTTGTTGTTAAGCCTTTTTGCCCTATTTTAACTCTACCAAGCTCAATTAAATTATTCTGTGCGTCTTTGAAATATGCACGATAAGTAACCTCGAAACCCCAATCGTCCCAAGTATCTTTTCTTAAATAAATTGTGGATGGTTTTGAATAATTATTTGGATATTTACCTGTAACTTTAAAGCTTATACTCATTGCGCTCTCACTTTTATTTAAAATACATGACTGATTACAAATGTAGGGACTAAAGAGTAAATTACTTGAAAATTTACCCGTATCAAACCACGCTTAAACTTGAGCAAGTAGGGGGACATATTTTGTGAACCCCAATACCTATATTTAAACAATTGCCAATCATTTGATTTTTCGCAATTCACGGCAATTATTGGGTTTGCTGCGCTCACCGTCAACCTACCTATTGTTAATGGTTTTTACGCAGTAGGCAAGCCATTCAATTGATTGCGCAACTTATCGAGTGTGCCCTCAAACTCCGCCAACCGCTTACGCTCTTGCTCAATCACCGCTGGTGGTGCTTTGGCGACAAATGCTTCGTTGCCCAGTTTGCCATTGGCTTTGGCGATTTCGTTTTCTAAACGGGTGATTTCTTTGGTGAGGCGTTCGCGTTCGGCTTTGACGTCAATCTCAACTTTGAGCATCATTTCGACTGCGCCGACGACTTGCACGGGTGCGCCTGCGGCTTGCGGTAGGGTTTCGACGACGCTGACATCGGCCAGTTTGGCCAATGTTTTTAGATACGGTGCAAATGCGTTGAGTTTGGCGTGTTGCGCGGCGGGGGCGGCGATGAACAGTGGGGCGCGGGTGGATGGCGCGAGGCTCATTTCGCCGCGCAAGGTGCGGCATGAGTCGACGAGATTTTGTAACTCAAGCATCCATGCGTCGGCGGCTGCGTCGATTTTGTTTAAGTCGGCGACAGGATATGCCGCGAGCATGATGGACTCAGTGGTTTTCACTCCTGCCAATGGCGCAACCGCTTGCCATAACTCTTCCGTGATGTACGGCATGATGGGGTGCGTGAGGCGCAAGGTGGCTTCTAATACGCGCAGTAAGGTGCGGCGGGTGGCGCGTTTTTGGGCGTCGTTGCCGTTTTGCAAAGCGACTTTGGCCAATTCAACGTACCAATCGCAGTACTGATTCCAAATAAATTGATACAAATGCTGCGCAATTAAATCAAAGCGGAAATCAGGAAACTGCTTGGCAACTTCTAATTCCACGCGCTGCAATTCGTTAATTATCCACAAATCAACGGGTGAATATTCAAGCTGCGCATTTGCATCCACGCCGCAGTCTTGCCCCTCACAATTCATCAACACAAACCGCGTGGCGTTCCAAATTTTGTTACAAAAATTGCGGTAACCTTCGCAGCGCTTTGAGTCAAAGTTAATGCTGCGCCCGTGCGTGGCAAGGGCGGCAAACGTAAAGCGCAACGCATCTGCGCCGTAAGCGGGAATGCCGTCTGGGAATTCTTTGCTGGTTGCTTTGCGCACCGCAGGCGCGGTTTCGGGTTTGCGCAGGCCTGAGGCACGTTTGTCCAGTAGTTCGGGCAGGGCAATGCCGTCGATTAAATCAACAGGGTCAAGCACATTGCCCTCAGATTTACTCATTTTTTTGCCATCCGCGTCGCGGATTAAGCCGTGTACGTAGACGGAGGCAAAAGGGATTTTGCCGGTAAAGTACTTGGTCATCATGACCATCCGCGCGACCCAAAAGAAAATAATGTCGTAACCTGTCACCAATACAGACGACGGTAAAAAGTGGTTTAAATCAGCATTTTGTTTGTCCAAAGACGCGTCGCCCGTCCAGCCCAATGACGAAAACGGCACAAGTGCAGAGCTGAACCACGTGTCCAATACGTCATCATCGCGGCGTAAGCTGCCTGTGTAGCCCGCTGCTGCTGCTTTAACCGTTGCATCGTCTAACGTACGCGCCACAAACACCTGCCCGTCATCCGCATACCACGCAGGAATTTGATGTCCCCACCACAACTGGCGCGAAATGCACCAGTCTTGAATATTATTGAGCCATTGGTTGTACGTGCTGTTCCAATTCTCAGGTACGAGTTTAATCTCGCCGTCATTCACCGCCGCCAGCGCAGGTTCAACAATCAAGGCCTTGCCTTTGCCCGTCAAATCCATAAACCATTGGTCGGTCAACATCGGCTCAATCACCGTGCCCGTGCGGTCAGATTTGGGTTGCTGTAATTTGTGCGGTTGCACGCTGATGAGCAAATCACCCAAATCGGCCACCACTTGTTTGCGCGCCACAAAACGGTCAAGGCCGCGATACGCCAGCGGCGCGGCATCGCTAATCGTTGCGTCAAGGTTCAAAATGCTTAAATGACCCAAGTTGTGGCGTTGCCCCACCGCGTAATCATTAAAATCATGCGCAGGCGTGATTTTAACCACGCCCGTGCCAAATGCCTTATCAACATATTCGTCCGCAATAATTGGAATCGTGCGCTGGCACAGCGGCACATGCACATGTTTGCCCACCAGCGCAATGTAACGCGCATCTTCAGGGTGAATGCACAGCGCCAAATCGCCCAGTAAGGTTTCGGGGCGCGTGGTGGCCACGGTTAAACCTGCGACGGTTTGGGTATTGCCCTCATCATCCGTAATGGTTTGCGGCCCATCCACAAACGGATACAAAATCTGCCACATCGAGCCATCAACTTCCTCGGTCACCACTTCCAAATCAGACACCGCCGTGCCCAGCACGCAATCCCAGTTGACCAAACGTTTGCCGCGATAAATCAAGCCGTCTTCATGCAAACGGACAAACACCTCGGTCACCGCCGCGCTCATTTTGTCGTCCATCGTAAAATACTCGCGCGACCAATCAATACTTGAACCCATGCGGCGGATTTGGCTGCTGATGATGTTGCCTGATTGCTCTTTCCACGCCCACACTTTTTCGGTAAACGCTTCGCGCCCCAAGTCAAAACGGCTCACATTATTGGCCGCCAGTTGGCGCTCCACCACAATCTGCGTCGCAATCCCAGCATGGTCAGTACCGGGAATCCACGCGGTGTCTTTGCCGCTCATGCGCGCATGACGGGCGCAGGCATCCATGATGGTTTGGTTAAACGCATGCCCCATGTGCAACGTGCCTGTGACGTTGGGCGGCGGTAAAAAAATACTGTACGCGCCGCGCCCAGCCGTCACCTCTGATTTGGCGTATCCGCTGTTTTCCCAATGCGCCCGCCAGTGGTTTTCAAGCTCGGCTGGGTTAAATGATTTGTCTAAGCTGTCTAAAATGGGGGTTGTGCTCATGGGATTTCTTTATAAAGTGGTTGCAAAAATAAGGTAAAAACAGGGTAAAAAACAATCGCGCATTATAAAGGCTTATGTGGGTTTCGTGGGCAAAAAGCCACGCACGGCGCAGCCAAAATCACAACGCAGGCCAAGTCATTTCAGTCAACTGCGTCACCCACCAATCAAGCGCCGCACCAGAGGACTCATTGCGCCAAGCCAAAATCAACGACTCAGGCGGGCGTTTGATTTGCGTGGCAAGCGCAATCAACGCACCCGAATCAAGATACGGTTTGGCCAAAAACGTCGGCAAAAACCCATAACCCAGCCCCGCCAACTGCATCTCTAATTTAACCGCCATGTTCGGCACCGTCATGTGGTTTTGCGGCGTGGCAAACCCAACCGTGCGCGAGGGCAGGCTGCGCGCCGTGTCCGCCACCACAATCGCGGTGTGCGGGTTTAAATCATCTTGCAAAACCTCACGTTGCAGCTGCGCGAGCGGGTGCGTGGGCGCCACGCAAAACACAAACGAGATTGTCGTCAATTCACGCGTTTGAATTTGGGCGCTGTAGCTCATGGGGTGCGGCTCACCGCCCGCCACAATCACATCGGCGCGGTCATCAATCAGCGCCTCCCAAACGCCCGTCATCACTTCGTGCGAAAATCGCAGCCGCGTGCCGCAATTGTGCTGCATAAACTGCGCAATGCTCTGCGTGAAATACGTCATGGGCAACACCGAATCAAGCGTGAAACGCAACTGTGACTCAAAGCCCGTTGCAATGCGGCTTAAGCGGTTTTCAAGCCACAACGCATTTGAGAGTAAAATACGCCCCTCAAGGAGTAACTCGCGCCCCGCTTGCGTGGCCGTGATTTTGGGGCCGTTGCGCTCAAACAGCGCCAAACCAAGGCGCTCCTCGAGCTTGGTCACCGTGTACGAAATCGCAGACGGCACTTTAAACAGCTGCTCAGCGGCCGCAGCAAACGAGCCGTAACGGTCAATCGCATCCATGACTTGGATGGCTTCTAAGGTAAGTTTTGTCATAGGTTCAGTTTTTTTGATGATGGTAAACGTTTTAATTCGGGGTAATAGATAGAATTATTTTGTATAATAGCGACATTGTAATTCTTACAATCAATTTTTTTGAGGTAAATATGAAGCATTCACTAAAAATAACCGCGCATTCAGCAAAAGTAGGCGCTGACTTGGTGGTGTTGCGCGGCTTGCCCAACTCGCAGTTTGAATCGATTGGGCCATTTGTTTTCCTAGACCATTTTGGCCCCATGCCGCATTTTACGGGCGGGCCGGGCGCACACCCGCATGCGGGGATTGAAGTGATTACGTGGCTGTTTGAAGGCGCAAATGAGCACCGTGATTCGCTGGGCAATCAATGCGCCGTCACATCGGGCGGAGCACAATGGCTTAAGTCAGGGCGCGGCGCACTGCACGCTGAGACGTTTTTGAGCAGCGCCCCCATCACGCACGGTTTGCAATTATGGACGCGCATGTCGCTCAAAACCCAAGAAGACGCGCCCGATTACCGTGGTTTTCAAGCCGAACAAATCCCCGATTGGTCAGACGAGTGCGCGCATTATCGGTTGCTGATTGGGCAAATGGGCGCGCAGACTGGGCCGCTCGTGTTGAGTATTGAAGGCTTGGCGCTGCGGGTGACATTGACAGCGGGCGCTCACGTAAAAATCCCCGTCAATGGCGCGCATCAATTGGGCATGTATGGCTTGAGCGGCGCGGTGCGCAGCGAAGGGCAAGAGATTGGCCGCGCAGATTTGATGCGCTTTGCCGACGGCACAACCGTGATTGAACTGCGCAACGAGGCGCAAGAATCGGCCGATGTGGTGATTTTGGGCGGCTTGCCCGCACCGCAGCCGCTCGTGTTTCATGGGCCATTTGTGTTTGAAAGCCGTGAGCGGATTGAGCAAGCCATGCACGACTACTCAAATGGCAGTATGGGGCAGCTCGAAGGCGTGCCTTTTTAAGGATGCAAATTTTTAATCGCGATTTGCAACTGCAATTACAATTGCAATTTTAATTGTTCATCGCATCAACCAAATTTTTAATTTAGGAATTATATGAAAACCACTTTTACTAAAATCGCACTATCGGCCAGCATTGCCGTGGCTTTGGTCAGCCCAAACGCTCAAGCCCAAGAACCAATTTGGGACGGCAACACCGTTGTCCTTCAATCTGAAAAGCTCAACGACAACGTGTTTGCCGTTTATCCAACCAACGCCGCAGAATTGGGCAAAAAAGGTGGCGCAGCGGCCACCAGCGGCGGCTTTATTGTGGGAGACAAAGGCGTGCTGATGATTGAAACCATGCTCAATCAGCGCCTCAACAAACAAGCGCAAGACTTAATTGCCGCGCAAACCAAAAAACCAATTATCTACGCCGTCAACACCAGCGCGCACGGCGACCATTCATACGGCAATATGTATTTGCCAAAAGGCGTCAAAATCATTCAACACGCCAACACCAGCGCGTATATTGGCGCGCACTTTAAAGCCGACACAGATTTTATGCTGCAAAACTTCGGCAAAGGGCGCGGCATTGAACAAATCAAACCCACGCCAGCCGATATTTTGGTTGGCACAAACAGCACGGTCACGATTGACTTGGGCAACAAAAAAGTTGACATCATGGACTTTGGCTTCGCCCAAACTGGCGGCGACTTAATGGTCTGGGATGCCGCCGATAAAGTCATGTGGACAGGCAACGCCATCATCACCAACAAACCCGCATTGCCGTGGTTACTTGATGGTCATTTGATCGAAACGCTTGAAACCTTCAAAAAAATCTACGCGTTTTTGCCCGCAGATGCGCGTATTGTGCCGGGACACGGCGTGGTCATGGGGCGCGAGGACATCAAATGGCACATTGATTATTTGACCACCATCAAAACCCAAGTCGCCGACGCCATCGCCCAAGGCCTAACGCTTGAGCAAACCGTTGAAAAAGTCAAAATGCCAGAATATCGCGGCTATGTTTTGTTTGACTGGGTACACCCAAAACTCAACGTCCCAGCGGCATACAAAGATTTAACCAAACCTGCGGTTAAATAATCCGCCATCATTGAATCCAAGTAAAATGGCGCGGTTTTAAACCGCACCGTTTTTAAACCACACCATGAGGGTTTTGCATAACCAACCAACTCAGCCGCCCCTACTCTTGGAGGCTGAAAATGCGGATTTTTCATGTTTTTACCTAAAATATGTTCGGGTTTTCCGAACATATTTTGTCGAATCGCAACAAAGTAGGTTTTTACTTTATTGCGCAAAGGTCTCACCGTTTTTAATTTTATTCATTTTAGGAGCCATCATGCACGTATTAGCCTTCGCCGCCAGCAGCAGCACACAATCAATCAACAAAAAACTTGTCACTTACGCCACCACTTTGATTCAAGGCGCAACCACCGAAGTTGTCGATTTAAACGATTATGAGTTGCCACTTTTTAGTCAAGACCGCGAAGCCGAACTTGGCCACCCAGAACGCGCCCAAGCCTTTATGGCCAAAATCGCCGCCGCCGACGCATTATTGATCTCGTTCGCCGAACACAACGGCGCATACACCGCCGCCTACAAAAACCTGTTTGACTGGTGCTCACGCATCGACCAGAAAGTATTCCAAGGCAAAGCCGTCGCCATGCTGTCCACCTCACCGGGTCCTGCAGGCGCAGGCAACGTACTCAACACCGCCACCGGTTCAGCGCCATATTTTAACGGCGTGCTAAAAGCCAGCTTGTCCGTACCATCGTTTTACGACAACTTTGACGTCGAACAAAACGCCCTCAAAAACCCAGAAATACAAACACAACTGCAAACCTTGCTGGATGTGTTGGTGGGGTAAATCCAACCGTCAATATTCAGCTGCAAAAATTGCGTTAAAAAATGCCGAAGCCTTTAAAATAGGCGCTTCGGCATTTTGATATGGGTAGGGTGGATTCGCACAGCAATCCACCTTTTGTGTGTGATAATTCTCCGCCGCGTAGCCTGCCATGAGCGCAGCGAATCGCAGGGCTTGCCGCCGTTTGCGACCTGCGATTCGCAAAAATCGCTCATGGCAGGCTACGTGTGCGGGGTACGCAGTGAGTGTGAATATTTTGAAAAAACAAGGATTAGTATGAGCAATAAACCAGCAGAACAATATTTATCAGATTACTTCGACTTGGATATGTCGCCACACTATGCTGTAATGCTTACTGGTGCATGGGGTTCAGGGAAAACACATTTTATTGAGAAAGTTTGCGATGAGCACAAAGATAGAAAAATACACTATATTAGCCTGTACGGATTAAGCGCCACGTCTGAAATCGATGATTTAATTTATGCACAACTTCACCCTATACTCGCAAATAAGCACGTCAAATTTGTGGGGAAACTGGCAACGATGACGTTGAAGTTAGGTGGGATTATAGATTTAAATGGGGACGGTAAAAGTGACGTTGATGCTAGCCTAAGCCCTAAAATAGATTTGTCCTCCATTATGAATGCGGACGGAAACCCCAAAACCATTTTTGTTTTTGATGATTTTGAGCGTTGCGGAATTGAGGCTAAAGTACTGCTTGGATACATCAATTATTATGTAGAACATGTCGGTGCTAAAGTTGTGATTTTATCTAACCCTGAAAAAATTGAAGATGAGAACTTTCAAACGCTCAAAGAAAAAGTTATTGGCCAATCTATTGAAGTTCAGATGGATGTTGATTCGGCACTTACAGAGTTTATTGGTCTTTTTGCTGAAAACCGTTTTGGACAAGTATTACTCGACAATGAAATTTTAATAAAAGAAACATTTAATTCAGCCAACTATAAAAACCTTAGAAATTTGCGTACTTCATTTATCGCACTTCAACGTCTTTACAACGCTTTGCCACAAAAAGCCAAGGATAGTGATAAATATTGCGAAGAGCTTTTGACGTTAGCACTCCCTTTGAGTTTGGAAATGTCGTCAGGTCAAGATATTGAAATGTTATTGGACTATTGGTCTTCGGTGATGGTCGCGGATGAGAAAGAGGAGTTATCCAAAATTCGTAACAAATATCCCAAAGTTCGGTGGGCACAGATTTCTGAGCCTGAGCGGCTAATTTTACAAAATTTTTTAAA
Organism: Hydromonas sp.; assembly: GCA_017495165.1. Lineage (GTDB taxonomy): Bacteria > Pseudomonadota > Gammaproteobacteria > Burkholderiales > Burkholderiaceae > Hydromonas. Next base: position 88,407 of record JAFEII010000002.1, read on the forward strand.
AAAAGGCTTTATTGACCAACCATTTCTGGAACAAGTGGCTCTTGCCAGTCATGTATTTTTAGAAGACAACACGCCTGATTGGATGAGGTTGTGTAATGTTTTTTACATAGACCAAGCTGCCTTTGATACTGCCAAAAAAAATGTCATTGACCAATTATCAAATCATGAGTTTACAGATATGGCTCAGGTGTTGCTAATCTACGGCACTTTAATGAATTTTTCAGAGGAGGGGTTATTTTCTGAAAAAACCTCAGATGAACTCGTCGGGGAAGCAAAACAATATATTGAGTTTGTAGAAAAAAATAACCTTGACGAATATGCAAAGTTTATAGGTAAAACACATCATTATTTTGGGTTCTTTGATGGTTTTGGTGGCTTTGGCGTGCCAAACTCAGAGGGACGAAAACAATTATCTTCGTGGCTTGAAAATAAGCAAAAGGCGTTTATTGAAAACAGTCGAGAAATGATGGCTACTGCCTTATTGCAAGAAATTAAAAATATCCCCAAGCAAGGAGACGATTTAACTGTAAAGTTTGACTTAAATGGTGAGTATCGCAATTTTGCTATTTTCTCATTGGTGAAGCCATCAGACGTTATTGGTGCATTGTCAAATTATCAAACAGCAACAGAGTGGGCTATATTTTCATATATTGTAAAAAGTCGCTTCAAATACTCGAATGTAGATTCCTATGACCCATATTTAGTTGAGCTTGACTTTTATAAAAATTTAAACTGTTTGCTGGATATATATATTTCAAATCATCAGGGTAAAGTAACTATATTGGGTGCAAATGATTTAAAAATGAACTTGTCGGATGTAATTGAAAAACTGAAAAATCGTGTTGCGCAAAAAGAAACCATGAAAGTTAACGTTTCCGCAGAATGATTTACAGCCCGTAGCTCCGATTAGCGCAGCGTAATCGGAGGTTTTTAAAGTAGCAATACCGCTCATGCGTGCGATTACAAACAAAAAATCAACCCATTAAAAACTGGCAAACCGCCAGTTTTTTTGCATAAAATCATAGGCAGCTTGCCGCAAAATGAGGTAAATTGAGCGCCCGATTGCGCCATATTTACAGGCGCATGCGCCATTTTCTCACCCCAATCACCTGAACCGCGAGCCCAAAACCATGGAAAACACGCACAAAAAACTCATTATCCTTAGCCGCGATGGCGTGATTAACCAAGCGGTGCGCGACATTGTCACCACGCCTGATGAATGGGTTGCGATTGAGGGCAGTTTGGCGGCGTTGGCGCGGTTGCATCAAGCGCATTTTCGCGTGGTGGTGGCGACCAATCAACCGGGGATTATGCAGGGCAAATTGAGTATTTCGAGTTTGAATGCGATTCATCAAAAAATGCATGAGCAGGTGGAGGCGGCGGGCGGCGTGATTGAGGCGATTTTCTTTTGCCCTCACACGCCAGATGCAGGCTGTACGTGCCGCAAGCCGTCGCCAACCATGCTCAATGAGATTGCCGAGCGCTTTGATGTGCATTTAAATGAGGTGATTTATGTGGGCGACACCATCAATGACATGCGGGCGGCGCAGGCGGCGGGCTGCCATCCGTATTTGGTGTTAACGGGGCAGGGCAGCAATACGTATGCGGCGGGTGATTTGCCCAATGATGCGCATGTGCGCCCCAATTTGGCGGCGGTGGTCAAAGAGCTTTTGGGCGGCGCGTAAATAATGCGAGCGGTGTTTGCGGTACATGTCAGCGCTTTGTCGCTGCGCTAAAATTAAAAACCCCCTTGATAACAAGGGGGTTTTTAATGTTCAACGCCAATCATCCAGCGGTAATCATTCAATCATGGCGCAATCATCAACCGCTGTTGCGCAGCCCAGCGGCCAAGCCATTGATGGCAATGTGAATGCCGTTTTGTACCTCAACCGAATCATCGCCTGCGCGGTAGCGTTTGAGCAGCTCGATTTGCAGATGGTTGAGCGGGTCTAAATACGGCAAACGGTTGCGCAGGCTGCGCGCCAAGGTTGGGTTGTCGGCCAGCAGCACGGTTTGCCCCGTAATGGCGCTCAGCATATTAAATGTTTTTTGCCACTCGGCCACAATTTGATTAAAAATCCGCTGTCCCAGCGCTGCATCCGGAACCATTTCAACGTAACGCGAGGCAATCGCCAAATCAGTTTTGGCCAGCACCATGTCAATATTGGACACCACTGATTTAAAAAACGGCCACGTTTTGTACATGTGTTGCAGCATCAACAGCCGCTCAGGCTGGTCGCCCGCCCAGCCATGAAACGCGCTGCCCACGCCGTACCAACCCGGTAACATCATGCGCGCTTGTGACCATGAAAACACCCACGGAATCGCGCGCAAGTCCTCAATCCGCGCCGATGGTTTGCGCGCCGATGGGCGCGAGCCAATATTTAACTGTGCAATCTCGTTAATTGGCGTGGCGGCGCGGAAAAAATCCGTAAAGCCATCGGTTTCGTACACCAGTTTGCGGTACGCCTTAAAACTCAACTCAGACATCTCACGCATGGCGCATTCAAACTCGCGCCAATCATTGCTCGCCGATTCGTGCGCAGCGCTCGCCTCAAGCCCCGCCGCAACCAAGGTTTCTAAATTGCGCAGCCCCAAATCAGGATCGCCATATTTGGCGCCAATCACCTCGCCCTGTTCGGTCAAACGAATCCGTCCCGCCACGCTGCCCGCAGGCTGCGCCAAAATCGCCTCATAAGACGGCCCGCCGCCGCGCCCAACCGAACCGCCGCGCCCATGAAAAAACGACATCGACACATTGGCAGATTGGGCAATGCGCGTTAAGGCTTGCTGCGCCTCATACAGCGACCAGTTTGAGGTCAAAAAGCCACCGTCTTTGTTGCTGTCAGAATAGCCCAGCATCACTTCTTGGGTATGACCCCGCGCCGCCAGCCATGTTTGTACCAGCGGAATCGCAAACCACGCCTGCATCACATCTGGCGCGGCTTGCAGGTCTTCAATGGTTTCAAACAACGGCACAATATCGAGCGCACAAAACGCCTGCGCACCGCCCGCCGCCAAGCCTGATTCTTTGAGCATAATCGCCAACTCAAGCATGTCAGACACGCTGGTGGCTTTTGAAATAATCGCCTGCTCAATCAGCCGTGCGCCAAACTGAGCGCGCAGCGCCCGCGCACGGTTAAAAATCGCCAACTCCTCAACCAACACAGCGCTTTGCGCCAACCAAGGGTTGTGCAACAAGCGCGGATTGTGCAATTGGGCGAGCAAAAGTTCGCAACGCTGCGCTTCATTTAGGCTCAAATAATCCGCGTGCACGCCCGCGCTGCGCAACAATTCGGCCACACACGCCTCATGCACATCCGAGTTTTGGCGCAAATCAATGGTGGCCAAATGAAACCCAAACACATGCACCGCTTGACGCAAATGGCGCAAGCGGCCTTGCACCAGCGCCGCGCTGTTGTGCGCATTGAGCGATTCAATCATCACGTCCAAATCCGCCGCAAACGCCTGCGCATCCGAATAAACCTCGCCCGACACAGGCGACGCGGGCGCGGCAATCACACCGCACAAGCGCAAAGCCGTGGCCGCCATACGCGCATACATGCCCACAATCGCTTGGCGATACGGCTCATTGGCGCGGTGCGGCGACTCATCCCGCGCCCGCTGCGCCAGCTGCAACAATGGCTCAGACACCTGCACAATTGTGCTTGCCAGCGGCAGCTCGCTGCCCAGCGCGTGCAATTGCGCCAAATAATGCGTCAACACGCTCACCGCTTGGGTGTGCGCACAATAATCCAACGTGTCCTGATTCACAAACGGATTGCCGTCGCGATCGCCGCCAATCCACATGCCCATGGTGAGCGGCTGCAACGCCTTGATTTGCGCCGTCGTTGCGCCCAAACTTTGCGCAGCTTGTTCATAACGCGACACCAGCGCAGGAATCCGCTGCAAAAAAGTCACCGCATAATAACTCACCGCATTGTTGATTTCGTCCGCCACATTGAGTTTGGACGTGCGCAAAATCGCGGTTTGCCACAGTGTTTGCACCAGTCGCTCTAACTCTTGCGTCCATTGGGCTTCCTCAAATTCATCCATCGCACCTTGATCGCGCCGCGCCAATAATTGCGCCAGCGCACGGGTCAAATCAAGCATGGATTTGCGCTGCACTTGCGTGGGATGCGCGGTCAACACAGGCACAACCGACACCCGCACCAAGGCTTTGAGCGCATCGGCCGCCGACACGCCACGGTTTTTCAGATTTAACAGCGCCCGCGCAATCGTCCCTGTTTGCGGCGCAGCGCCTTTGAGCCGATACGCACGGCGGCGCCGATTTTGCTGCACATCCTCTGCAATATTGGCCAGCTGCGAAAACAAACTAAACGCCCGAATCACGCGCAACGCTTGCCCAGCGTTGAGCGCCTCACACATCCGCGTGAGCGCATCACGCGCCGCGCCCGACTCAGATTTACGAAAAAGCACCGCCGCCTGCCGAATCTGCTCGGTATGCTCAAACGCTGCTTGCCCCGCGTGCGTACGCAACGCGTTGCCCAATAACGCACCAAGCAGGCGCGTGTCATCAATCAAAGGCTGCTGCTTTGCGTCCAGCGCCACATTGAGTAAGGTTGAAGCGGGAAGGTTCATGGTGTCTCCAAGGTTGGGGTTTTGTATTTATATTGTTTTAAAACTACATAAATCTTTGCTTTCAATGTACCAAAAAAACGCTTGAGTGTACCGCGCAAACCAAGCGGATTCAAGCACTATTTTGGGGTGATTTTGTGTTGTGTGATGTAAAATGGCCGCCAGTTTCAAAGGCCTTTTCATCTTTAAAGATGGGGTGGACAAGCACACGTTGTAATCAATTATTCACCAAGGAATGTCAAACATGCCCCCCATTCACCTCTTCTGGTTTCGCCGCGACTTGCGCTTGTCTGACAATGCAGGCTTGTACCACGCACTCAAGTCTGGTCTGCCTGTGCAGCCCGTTTTTATTTTTGACCACGACATTCTCCAACACCTGCCGCGCCATGATCGGCGGGTGCAGTTTATTCACCAAGCGCTTGTGGCATTGCAAACCGAGCTTGCGCAGTGGGGCGCAACCTTGGATGTGCGCCATGGCACGCCACGTGCGGTGATGCAGGATTTGTGCGCCGATTATGCGGTGCAAGGCGTTTTTGCCAACCGTGATTACGAGCCCAGCGCAATTGCGCGGGATAAAGATATTTATCATGATTTGCAAGCAAAAGGCATCACGTTTCGTGCATTTAAAGATCATGTGATTTTTGAAAAAAACGAGGTCATCAAAGCGGACGGCACGCCGTACACCGTATTTACGCCCTATGCGCGCAAATGGCGCAGCGCGCTGCAACCCTTTCATTTACAGGCCTATCCCACGCAATCGTATGCGCAAAACTTTTATCAGCAAGCGCCCAAAGCCATGCCCAGCTTGAGCGCGCTCGGATTTGAGGGTGCGCCGTTTGACTTTCCCAGTATTGAGGTTGCACCTGATTTGATTGCCCAATACGCCGCGCAACGTGATTATCCCGCCAAAAACGGCACCAGTAAATTGGGCGTGCATCTGCGATTTGGCACGCTCAGCGTGCGCCAATTGGCGGCGCAATCGCAGCACTTAAGCGACATTTTTTTAAATGAGCTGATTTGGCGCGATTTTTATCAGATGATTTTGTGGCATTTTCCACACGTGGTGGACGGCGCATTTAAACCCGCTTACAACCAAATTGCGTGGCGCAATGACGCAGATGACTTTGCGCGGTGGTGCGAGGGGCAAACGGGTTACCCGATTGTGGACGCTGGCATGCGCGAACTCAACGCCACGGGTTTTATGCACAACCGCGTGCGCATGATTACCGCATCTTTTTTGACCAAACATTTGCTCATCGATTGGCGTTGGGGCGAGCGCTATTTTGCCCAACGCTTGCTTGATTTTGATTTGGCCGCCAATAACGGCGGCTGGCAATGGGCTGCGGGCAGCGGCTGCGATGCCGCGCCGTATTTTAGAATTTTTAACCCGTACTTACAAACCGATAAATTTGACGGCCAAGCGCAATACATCAAACAATGGGTGCCAGAGCATCAATCAAGCGCCTATCCACCGCCAATGATTGAGCATGCGCAAGCCCGCGTGCGCTGCTTGGCGGTTTATGGGCAGGCCTTAAAAGGCGGCAATTAAAAGTCGGATTCAGCCCCGAAGTGCAACATTAAATTTTACAAATAATGAACAGTAGGGCGGGCATTCATGCTCGCCGATGCACGCAAACCAACAAACCAGCAAAAAACGCAGTCAAGCCCTATCCACATGGCGGGCATAAATGCCCGCCCTACAAATTTGTGACAGCTTGTAGGGGCCTGATTCATCACGCCCAAAGCATCATTGCCAAGTGCTTGGACGCGATAAATCGCGCACCTACAGAAAGCAACAATTAACTGGAAAATAGCCAAGTTTAAACTTCGGATCTGAACCCGTCATCATAATTAGGCAGCTTGTTTTTGATTCATACCCCGAGACTCGTTTACAATGCGACGCCGCGCAACACGCGCAGTTTCTCACCCCACACACTCATATTTTTAAGGAAACACCACATGTACGACGTTCTCATTCTCGCCATCGCCCTGAGCATGGATGCCTTTGCCGTTGCCATCGGTTTGGGCGCCAAACAAAACGCACCCAAATTGCCTTTGCGCGCAGGGATTTATTTTGGCGTGTTTCAAGCGCTCATGCCGTTCATCGGCTATTTGGGCGGCAAAAGCGTGCTGGGCTGGGTGCAAGCGTACACGCACTGGATTGCGTTTGGCTTGCTGGTTGTGATTGGCGTCAAAATGATGATTGAAGGCCTGAGCGAGGGCGTTGAAGACGCAATCGCAAAAGTCACCCACAAAATGATGCTGATGCTCGCCATTGCCACCAGCCTAGACGCCATGGCAGCAGGTTTTAGTTTGACCTTATTAAACGCCAATCCGTATGTGGCGTGCGTGACGATAGGCCTTGTCACATTTGGCTTTAGCGCAGCTGGCGTGCTGGTTGGACGGCGCAGCGGCACGTGGCTTGAAGGCAAAGCGGAGCTGTTTGGCGGGCTGGTTTTGGTGTTGATGGGGTTTAAGTTTTTGTTTGCTTAACATTTTATGTGTTTGAGCTACCTCAAATCAGCCTTGCTCTAATTAAAAACGCAAGGCTGATTTTGTTTTTAGGTTGGCTCAACCACCTTCCTTGGTCGCCCGCGTGCCGCTTTCGTCACGCGTTGACCCGACGTTAAATTGGCGCGTGCCAAAAATTCAGCATCGCCCAGCGCCCAGCCTGTAAACACGGCTTGGGCAAAGGTGGCGCTGGTTTTGGTGCTGATGCCTTGGGTGCAGCGTTGGCGGTGTTGTGATTGGCGGTCAAACGGCGTGTTGCCTGTGAGCCAGTATTGTTCGTGTTCGCTGATGAAGCTGAGTGCGTTGACGCCTTCGTGGTGGGCGCGGCTGGAGTTGTGGCTTAATGTGTCCAGCCATGTGTAGGCGTTGAGGATGTGCGTGTCTTGTAGATACGCGGTGCGGTAGCGGCCTTCCCACAGCGTGCCTGTGCGGTTTTGGGTGCTGTTGATGTGATGCACGTAGCGGCGCCCCAAGTCTTGCATGAGTTTGCCCAGCGCTTTGTCGTGTTCGGCGCTGACCAATAAATACACCGCGTGATCAAGCTGGGCGAAGGCGTGAACCGCCACGCCATGCGATGGCACGATGCTGCGCATAATCGCTTGCCAGTGTTCAACATCTTTTTGCGAGTGAAACACGTGGGCTTGATTGATGCCGCGCACCATCACCAGTTGCGCGGTGTTGGGCAGATAAACCCGTGCCATTCGTGCCATTTTTTATCCTTTATCCTTTTGTGTGATGCACATACGTGCCACCCGTGATTCTGAGCTGCTCGCCAAGGTCTGCGCGTGTTTCAATATGTTGGAAACCAGCGGCTTCTAGTAAACCTGTAATCTGGGCGGCTTGATTGTAGCCATGCTCAAACCACAGTTGGCCGCCCGCGCTTAAATATTGGGGGACAGTATCTACCAAATGTTGGTAATGGGTCAAACCATTTTGCCCGTCGGTTAGCGCAATCGTCGGTTCAAACACCAAATCGCCTTGGCTTAAATGCGTGTCGTTTGCCTCGATGTACGGCGGATTGCTGACAATCAAATCAAATTGCATGGTTTTGGGAATCGATTCGAGCCAATTGCTTTGCGTCAGAGTGACTGGCGCCCCAAGTGCGAGCGCATTGCGCCGCGCAATTGCGAGTGCGTCGGCTGAAATATCCACCGCGCTCACGTGCCACGCGGGGCATTCCAGCGCCAAAGTTACGGCAATCGCGCCTGAGCCTGTGCCCAAATCAAGCACGCGCAGCGGTGCGCCGCGCTGGGCATGATAAATCTCCAGCAATGTGTCAATCAAGGTTTCGGTGTCGGGGCGCGGAATCAAAACAGCTGGGCTGACGATAAAGTCGCGGCCATAAAACTCTTTGTGCTCCAAAATATAGGCAATCGGCTCGCCAATGACGCGCCGCTGCACCAGCGCCTGAAACGCGGCGGTTTGGCTGGCGGGCAGCGCATCAAGGCTGCGGCTAATCAGCTGCGTGCGTGACAATTGGCTGGCCGCTTGCATGAGCATGCGCGCTTCAAGTGCGGGCAAAGGGCAGGTTTGGAGCAGGTCTTTGATGGTGGACATGGGCAATTTAGGGCAGTATTTTGTGCGGGTTCATGATGTTTTGTGGGTCAAATTGTTGCTTGATGTCGCGCATCAAGCGCAGCTCGACGTCTGATTTCACCGTGGGCAGCAAGTCGCGTTTGAGTAAGCCTATCCCATGTTCCGCCGAAATGCTGCCATGAAATTGCGCCACGAATCGATACACAGTCGCGTTGATTTGTGGCTCGCAAGCCATCAACCCATCGGCATCGGCAAAAGCGCCGCCGCGTGACACGTTAAAATGCAAATTGCCATCGCCAATGTGTCCAAACACGGTCGGCTCAATCATCGGATACGCCTGTTGCAGCGCGGCATACGTGGCGCTGCAAAACGCGTTGATGCTTGAAATCGGTAGGCTGATGTCGTGCTTGATGTTTTTGCCCAATTTTTTTTGTGCCGCTGAAATGAGCTCGCGAATCCGCCAAAACTGTGTGGATTGCTGCTCGTTGTGTGCAATTGCCGCGTTTTGCAAGACGTTCGCGTGTGATAGTGCATCAAGTGCCGCCTCAAACGCGTCGTTGTTCAATGGCAAGCTCGATGCCAGTTCAATCAGCGCGTATTCGGGCGCAGGCTCAAGCGGCGGCGTGATGTCAAATTGCGTACAAACCAAGTCAAACGCATTGGCTGATATGTATTCAAAAGCGGTTAACTGTTGATCAAATTGGGATTTTATTGTTCTAAAAGTGTCTAAAATGCTTTTCAAGTCATTGCACGCAACCAAGGCGCACGTTCGATGCAACGGCGCAGGAAATAGTTTTAAAACCGCCCGCGTAATCACGCCCAAAGTGCCTTCGGCGCCAATGAATACATGCTTTAGATCGTAGCCCGTGTTATTTTTGCGCAACGTATTTAAGCCATCCCAAACGCTGCCATCGGCCAGCACCACTTCAAGCCCCAAACACAAATCGCGCATCGAGCCATAACGCAGCACCTGCGTGCCGCCCGCGTTGGTCGCCAAATTGCCGCCAATCGTGGCGGCGTTTTGCGAGGCAAGGGTGAGCGGAAATATGAGCTGGTACGGCTTGAGCGCATCGTGCAGCGCTTGCAATGTCACGCCCGCGTCCACGGTTGCGGTTTGATTGAGCGGGTCAATCTCAATCACGCGATTGAGTTGCGATAAATTGAGCAAAATCGATGGGCAATCAGGCAGCACCGCGCAACCGCCCACCAGTCCTGTGTTACCGCCTTGCGCAATCACAGCGACGGGCGGGTTTTGCGCCGCGCACAGTGTGATGAGGCGCGATATTTGCGCGGTTGAATGCGGCAAAACCACCGCCAGCGGCGCCAAATGATAGCGGTTGCGCTCATCGGTGTGATACGGGCGCGCCGCATCATTGGTTTTTATTTGATGGGCGGCGAATATATCGGCCAATTGGGTGATGAATAACGAGTGTGTCATGGCGCAGGCGGCTTGGATTGATGGCGTGAGACTTGGAACAAACGCATGAAATACACAAAAATTAAAATACCCGTAGTCAGCGCAAGACCAATGTGCAAAACCGCCAAATACGTGGCTTCAGTCGGGTTGCTCGCGCCAGCCAGCGGACGCAGCGCATACAGCCAGACTTGAATAATAATGAGTGCGGTGAGCATAAAAATCAGCCGGCTTTTGGCTTTGCGCACACGCGGGGCGCGCACCGCCGTATTGGTGCGTTTCATAAACACGCAGGCATAAAAAAACGCCAGCGCGCTGAGCAGCAATTCGCCGCCCGCAAAATAACGGCTGTTCATGCTCAAGTCAGCATAAGCACGGGTTGCGCCTTCGAGCGCATACGGCAACAACACCAAACACAGCGGGATAAAATACGCGCGCTTGCCGCGCCACAGCGCAGGCAAAAAGGGCAGTAAAAAAATGCCTTTGAGCGCGAGCCAGCTGCCGCCTGTTTGCAGCGGCGCGCCAATTGACTCCCAAATCAAGCACAGCACAATCAGTGCCGTTGTAAAAAAAGCGGTGCGGGTGTGGGCGTGATTCATTGGCTCACCCTCAAAGCGGCGCGGCGAGTTTGAGCGCCGCTTTTGCCAGCGCTTGGCCTTGCGCAAAGGCCAGTTTTTTTTCGGTGTCATTCATGGTCAATTGACCGTTTGCACCCGCCAAATGTGACGCGCCATACGGCGTACCACCGCTGCTGGTGCTCATGAGTTCGCTGTTGCTGTATGGCAAACCCAGCCACAACATGCCGTGATGCAAAAGCGGCAACGCCATGGTGAGCAACGTGGTTTCTTGGCCGCCGTGCATCGAACCCGTGCTGGTAAACACGCAAGCAGGTTTGCCAATTAAAGCGCCCGCCAGCCACAGCGGACTGGTTTGGTCAATAAAATGCTTGAGCGGCGCAGCCATGTTGCCAAACCGCGTCGGTGAGCCCATTGCCAAACCAATGCAATCGCGCACATCATCAAGCTGCGCATACGGCGCACCCGCGCTGGGGACGGGCGGAATGGTTTGCTCAACCATGGTCGAGACCGGCGGCACGGTGCGCAGACGCGCCTCCACACCTGTTGATTCAATTCCTTGGGCGATGGCTTCGGCGAGCTTTTGCGTGTGGCCGTTGCGTGAGTAAAATAAAACCAGTATATAAGGCGTTGTCATAGAGTGATTCTTTATAAAATGGTTGCAGGGCTTTGTGGGCGCGGCTTGCGCTCAACTGAGGGTGCTTATTATAAATGAATGTCCGCGCACGCAATGCGCAAAAGCGGCGGCGCGTTGAAAATTGAATAACGAGGTTTCTATAAAACAGGGCGCACGGTATAATGCGCGGTAAATTTTTATTAAGGCCATGCCTGATTAACCATTAAGGAGTTGATATGCCCTCATTTGATACCGTTTTAAAAGCCGATGCCGTCGAGTTGCGTCACGCAGTTGACCAATCCAACAAAGAAATCACGGGACGCTTTGATTTTAAAGGTTCGGACGCACGCGTGGAGCAAAAAGAGTTTGAATTAACCATCCATGCAGATTCCGATTTTCAGCGCGAACAAGTGCTGGACGTGCTGCGCAACAAATGCACCAAGCGCGGCGTAGATGCCAAATTTTTGGTTGAAGAAAAAGTTGAAAAAATGGGCGGCGACCGCGTCAAACAAGTGATTAAAGTCAAAAACGGCGTTGAACAAGACGACGCAAAAAAAATCGTCAAGCAAATTAAAGACAGCAAACTCAAAGTGCAAGCCTCGATTCAAGGCGACGCCGTGCGCGTCACAGGCGCCAAACGCGACGACTTACAACAAGTCATGGCGATGCTCAAAAAAGACATGAGCGATTTGCCGCTCTCGTTTGATAATTTCCGCGATTAAAATTCATGACCGATTTATTTGCCACACCAACAGGCAATGCCGCAAACCATGCGCCATTGCCTGAGCAATTACGCCCCCGCGTGATTACGGATGTGGTGGGGCAGTCGCATTTATTGGCGGATGGCCAACCGCTCGCCGTGGCATTTGCCACAGGGCGATTGCACTCCATGATTTTTTGGGGGCCACCCGGTGTGGGCAAAACCACGCTGGCGCGGCTCGTGGCCGATTCGTTTGATGCGCATTTTATTGCATTGTCCGCCGTATTGGCTGGTGTGAAAGACATCCGCGAAGCGGTTGAAATGGCGCAAGCACTCAAAACCCAAGGCCGCAAAACCGTGCTATTTGTTGACGAAGTGCATCGGTTTAACAAGTCGCAACAAGACGCGTTTTTACCGCATGTTGAATCGGGCTTGTTCACGTTTATTGGCGCAACCACCGAAAACCCATCGTTTGAACTCAACAACGCGTTGCTGTCGCGCGCGGCGGTGTATGTGCTGCAATCGCTCAATGACGGGGATTTGGATGTTTTAATCGCACGCGCCGAGCAGTTTTTGGGGATTCAAATTGAACCGCAAGCGCAAACGCGCTTAAAATCAGCCGCCGATGGCGATGCGCGGCGACTGCTCAATCAAATTGAAATAGCCGCCCAGCGCGTGGATGCAAATAAAGTATTAACGGACGAACTCGTAAAAACCAGTTTGGGCGCCACCTTAAACCGCTTTGATAACGGCGGCGACGCGTTTTATGATCAAATATCAGCGCTACACAAATCCGTGCGCGGCAGCAATCCTGATGCGGCGCTTTATTGGCTGTGCCGCATGCTCGACGGCGGCGCAGACCCGCGTTATTTATCGCGTAGAATCGTGCGCATGGCGTGGGAAGACATTGGATTGGCCGACCCACGCGCCATGCAAATGTGCAATGAAGCCGCCCAGACTTACGAGCGGCTTGGCTCGCCCGAAGGCGAATTGGCATTGGCGCAAGCCGTGATTTATTTAAGCATCGCCGCCAAATCAAACGCAGGCTACAACGCATTTAAACAGATGCGTGCGTTTGTGGCGAATGAGCCGAGCCACCCCGTGCCGCTGCATTTGCGCAACGCACCGACCAAACTGATGAGGTCGCTCGATTATGGCAAAGATTATCGCTACGCGCATGATGAGGCGGATGGTTATGCGGCTGGGGAGAATTATTTTCCTGATAATATGCCACCCACGCCGAGTTATCAGCCCACAAGTCGTGGCTTAGAAGGTAAAATAGCGGAGAAATTAAATCAGCTGCGTGCTTTGGATGAAGCTGCGCGTAAAAAATAAACCCCGTCATTCCCGCGTAGGCGGGAATCCAGTCAAACGCGAAGCGTTTGTTTTGCCCATGATAATCATAGGTTTAAGGTGCGCGATGCGAGCCAATGGATTCGCGCCTGCGCGGGAATGACGGATGCAAATAAACTGGATATAAAAATGCTTGATATACAATTACTTAGAAAAGAAACCGATGTTGTGGCTGCGCGCCTTAAAACACGCGGTTTTGAGTTTGATACTGTTGCGTTTAACAACCTTGAGGCTGATAGAAAAAAAATGCAGGTTCAGGATGAAGAGTTAAAAGCAAAGCGCAACAAATTATCAAAAGAGGTTGGGATTTTAAAGTCACAGGGTCACAGTATCAGCCATTTGATGGATGATATTGCAGAGAATGCTAATTTGCTAAAAAGAACAACTCAAACTCTTGAGGATATTCAAAAAGAGATGAGTGATATTTTGATGTGCCTCCCCAATTTGCCGCACGAATCCGTGCCTGTTGGCGCGGACGAGAGCGGCAACGTGGAAGTAAGCAAATGGGGCACGCCCGCCACGTATGATTTTGAGGTGCAAGACCACGTTGCCATCGGCGAAGCGCTCAAGGGCTTGGACTTTGATATGGCCGCCAAAATCACAGGCTCGCGCTTTATGTTTTTGCGCGGCAGTTTGGCCAAAATCCACCGCGCCTTGGCGCAACTCATGCTCGACGTACAAACCGAGCAGCACGGCTACACCGAATGCTACACGCCCTATATTGTCAACACCGAAAGTCTGCTGGGCACAGGCCAGCTACCCAAATTTAAAGAAGACATGTTTTGGGTCAGCAAAGGCGGCGATGAAGACCAGCGCGATTTGTATTTAATTTCAACCTCTGAAATCCCACTCACCAACACCGTGCGTGATGTGATTTTGAGCGCCGACGAATTGCCCGTCAAACTCACCGCACACACGCCATGTTTTCGCAGTGAGGCAGGCAGCGCAGGGCGCGACACGCGCGGCATGATACGCCAACACCAGTTTGACAAAGTCGAAATGGTGCAAATCGTCCATCCCGAAAAATCTTACGAAGCCCTAGAAGAAATGCGCGGTCACGCCGAAAAAATTCTGCAACTGCTCGAATTACCCTACCGCGTCGTGCAATTGTGCACAGGCGATATGGGCTTTGGCGCAACAAAAACCTATGACTTAGAAGTGTGGGTGCCATCGCAAAACACCTACCGCGAAATCTCAAGCGTCTCAAACTGCGAAGCGTTCCAATCGCGCCGCATGCAAGCGCGCTACCGCAACGCAGATGACAAACCCGAATTGGTGCACACATTAAACGGCTCAGGCTTAGCGGTCGGGCGCGCACTGGTCGCGTTGCTCGAGAATCACCAACAAGCCGACGGCACAGTCAAAATCCCCGCCGCATTGCAAGCATATATGGGCGGCAAAAGCGTTTTGGCATAAAAGCAATGCGAGGTTAAAAAAACTGCATGTTTTTGCAAAAAAAACTTGCAACAAATTAATCCTCGCGGCATAATATCGCTTCTTTGCAAAACAGATTTAAATGTCGGGGGTATAGCTCAGCTGGGAGAGCGCTTGCATGGCATGCAAGAGGTCAGCAGTTCGATCCTGCTTATCTCCACCAAACATTTAAAGTTAACCCAATGCTTCCATCGTCTATCGGTTAGGACACTCGGTTTTCATCCGAGCAAGAGGGGTTCGATTCCCCTTGGAAGTACCAGAATTTAAAAATAAAGGCCAAGCCTTTTTAAACAAACAATGCTTCCATCGTCTATCGGTTAGGACACTCGGTTTTCATCCGAGCAAGAGGGGTTCGATTCCCCTTGGAAGTACCACTCTTTGTTCTAAGCTCCCATCGTCTAGAGGCCTAGGACATCAGCATTTCATGCTGGCAACAGGGGTTCGAATCCCTTTGGGAGTGCCAATTGGTTAATCCCCAGCCAAAAATTTAAAATCCGAAAAGCATTATGTTTTTCGGATTTTTTTCGTCTGCTGGGCGTTCTGGTGTTTTGCGGCGGATAAAGATGCGGCCATCAATTTTGCTGCATGCTATTAAGGGTTTTTTCTGTGAGGTTGGTTATGTGAAAATGGATGTTGTTTAAACATTCCTATTTTTTGTGGCAAGTACGTACACAGTAATTGCATTTTTAATATTTACTGAGATAAATCAACTTGAGGTTTAAGCTGCGTTCTGTATAATCTGCCTGAAGACAAAAAGGTGGCGTATGAAACCGCAATATGCATTTAAATCGGAGTATGAAGCGCGTGGCGTGGCGCCAGCAGATGGCTCTGCGCACGCTGGTTTTACGTTGCTTGAAATGCTGCTGGTTTTGGCAATTGTGTGTATTTTAGCCGCACAAGTCATCCCCCAATATCAAGGCTTTATGGTGCGTCGTCAGATTGACGTTGTTGCACGGGAATTGGCACAAGGCATCCAGACTGCGCGGGTTTTTGCTCAAGCACATGCAATCAATGTCCGATTTTGTCCAGTAGGTAAAAATGAGCTCAATGCAGCCGCGCCCAAATGCCGTGCAACCACCTCTAATGAGGATTGGGCGGGTTGGGTGTTTTTGTCAAATCTCGATGGGCAGGTGCTGTTGCGCAGTAAGCCGCTGCCGCCAGCCATTCAAGTCTGTGGCAATGCCGATAACGGTCGCCTGATTAATGAGCGCGGCGGTTCTGATTTTTCGGGATTCACGCTGTATGTTAAGGCTTCTAAAATGGCCAACTTACCTGCGCAAGAAGTCACATTTGCGCCTTCAGGACGCGTGCAAGTGGCAACGGTTGTGGTGACATCATGCTAAATCAAGCGGTGTGCCAAAAAGGCTTTAGCTTAATTGAAACCCTAGTCTCCATGCTGATTGCAAGCATCGCGATTGCGGCCGTTATGAGCATTCATGCCAAAAATCTTGGCCAAACCCATGACAACGCAGCGCTCAATCAAGCTCAAATTTTAATGACCAATTTAACCCTGCGCGCCCAAAATGAGATTCAGGGAGCGAGCAATGTTTCGCCCAGTCAGTTCACGGAAACGATTCGAGCCGTCAAAGCGCAGGCCGCAGAAGTCGGGATGCCCGATGCCGACATAAGCATAAAACCCCAGCAGGCAGGCTGGCTTGCACAAATTTCATGGCCTGCGCACGTGCCAACCCAAGCCGTGGTACGCAGCGCTTGTGTTGCGCCGCCTGCAGGGCATCATTGCTTGGTTTTGCTGCTCGCGCCATGAAAAACATCCAGTCTACCGCACAATTAAAAACGCATGCGCAATCAGGTTTTACCTTGCTTGAGCTGCTGATTGCTTTGGCAATCACCGCTGTTTTATTATTTGTCATTCCACGTTTTATTGCAGGCTTGGTTGTGGACAATGAGGGCATTTCTGCCCACCAAGACCAAGCCGCTCAAACACACATTGCGCTATCAAATCTGCGCCGCGATGTTGCGCAAGCGGGTTTTGTGCCATTGGCGTACAACTTTGAAGCGCATAAAACCGTCGGCTTGACTATTGACAATAACAGCATCACCGTCGCTGCTTATCAACCAAAGAACACCGCCAAGGATTGTAATGGCGCCAGCAAATTTGGCTCAGACGAGCAGCGCGATGGTTGGGTGTATGTCAAAAACACCTATGCGCTCGTGCGTGACTCAAAAGCCGCCACGCAAGGCACTTTAAAATGTGACGGAAATGGCGGTGCGAATGGCCGCCAGCCTATTTTGGATCATCTGGTCGACATGCAAGTCACATCAGTCAACAACCCAGCTTCGGATAATAATGCCGCTGCGCGCATCATCAGCGTGTGTTTGGTGAGTACCGAAGACAATAAAAATTTGGGTGGTGCGCCAACCACCACCATGTGCGACAACGCAACCCAAACCCCCAAACAAGGCCATGCCATTTTTTATAAAGTGCGCGCAGACATGGCCGTGCTTGCAGCGCCAATGACTGCGGGGCAGTAATGCAAAATCAATCAAAAACCCATTTTCAGCGCGGTTTTGTACTGGCGACCGTGCTGGTGTTGTTGCTCATTTTGGTGTTAATTGTGAGTGCATTGCTCAGTGGTCAAGCCGCAACGGTGCGCCAAATGCGCGACACATTGGCCGGCCAGCAGGCCGAACAAGACGCGCATAATTTACACCGAGCGTGCTTGAATGCAGTTCGTGCAAAAATGAGTATCAACACGCTAAGTCAAGTAAATACAACGGATTTGGCTCAGCCCATTGTGATTCAAAACGCTGGAACTTGTCAGGTACGCGTTTATGACGCTGTGCCCGAAGTTTGGACGCCACGTTTTGAAATCGTTTCAACCCCAAATGTCGGGCGTTGGGTAGAGATTTCTCATTGGCGCTACCCTGCTTGCGGCAATCCGAATGACAACTGTTTCACCGCCCCGCAAAAGAATTTAAACTTACGAGGCATAAATGGGATTTTGCAAGCAACTCAAGTCAGTTTTGCGCAAAACCAACCGATTCAAACAACATGGCGAGCCCAATAATGCCCCCAATCAATGCCTTACCGCCCAAAAAACAGCAGGGTTTTACCTTGCTTGAGCTGCTGATTGTGCTCGCTATTATCGGCATCCTTGCCAGTTTGGCGATAACACGTTACCAATCGCACATTGTCGGCTCAAACCGCCAAGCCGCTGTGGCTGGCTTACAAATGGCGCAGCAAGCCTTGGAGCGCGAATTTTTAAGCACCAGCAGCTATGCAGGTTTTTCACAAAGCAAGCTCAATGCAGTGAACAACAATCTCATTCATACGGGTTCAAGCCACACCTTTGTGCTCACCAGTCTAAGCAACACTGCCTATGTAATTACCGCCCAGCCAAGCCCATCAATGCCAGACGTGGCATGCGGCAGTTTGTCGATAGACCAAACAGGCGTGCGCACCAAAAGCGGCACAGCATCAGATGTGGCAGAGTGCTGGTAAAAACACCGCAACACCAAGCCTTGCGGCCTTTAAGGCAACGCGTCATGACTTTTGCCCATCTGGTTTAAACCATTCAAAATGGTGCCAAAACGAATCAAGTTCGCATTCCAAAGCAACTTCCATCCCAAAATAAACCGTGTTTTTGTTTATAATGCAAAAAAATTGCGCATCGATGACAAAATAAATCGCCCGAAAATGCTTTTTATTTGCATTTACTGTGCGTCAATGAACCTCATTTCAATCAAACCCGTTGTAATTAAATCAAAGGCAAAATTTATGTTAAATGCAGACTTGCAAACCCGAAAAAACGCAGCAACCCCGCGCGGCGTTGGTGTCATGACTGATTTTTATGCGGCACGCGCAGAAAATGCAGAAATCTGGGACGTTGAAGGGCGACGTTTTATTGACTTTGGCGGTGGAATCGCCGTGGTCAACACAGGACACCGTCACCCCAAGCAAGTTGCCGCCATCAAAGCACAGCTTGACTGCTTTATTCACACCGCTTACCAAATTGTGCCGTACGAAGGTTATGTTGAGTTGGCTGAGCAGATTAACGAACGCACCCCAGGCGTCCACCCAAAGAAAACCGCATTTTTTACCACCGGCGCAGAAGCCGTTGAAAACGCCATCAAAATCGCCCGCGCCGCCACCAAGCGTTCAGGTGTGATTGCCTTTAGCGGCGGCTTTCATGGCCGAACCATGATGGGCATGGCCTTAACGGGCAAAGTTGCGCCTTACAAAATTGGCTTTGGGCCATTTCCTGCAGAAGTCTTTCACGTGCCATTTCCGATTGAATTACACGGCGTGTCAGAGCAAGAATCCATTCACGCAATCGAACATTTATTCAAATATGACATCGAAGCGAGCCGCGTGGCCGCCATTATTTTAGAGCCAGTACAAGGCGAGGGCGGCTTTTACCAAGCCTCACCAAGCTTTATGCGTGCGTTGCGCGCTTTGTGTGACACGCACGGCATTTTATTGATTGCCGACGAAGTGCAATCAGGCTTTGGGCGCACGGGCAAAATGTTTGCCATGGCGCATTACGACGTACAAGCCGATTTAATCACATTTGCCAAAAGCCTTGCGGGCGGCATGCCACTGTCTGGCGTGTGTGGGCGCGCAGAAATCATGGATGCACCCGCACCGGGCGGCTTGGGCGGCACTTATGCGGGCAATGGCTTGGCGATTGCCTCAGCGCTTGCCGTTATCGACATCATTGATTCAGAAAACTTGCTCGAGCGCGCCAATGTGTTGGGCGACAAAATCAAAGCGCGTTTAAACGCCATTCGCGCACAAGTCCCCCAAATCTCTGACGTGCGCGGGCCAGGTGCGATGAATGCGGTTGAGTTTATTGACCCCGCCACAGGCCAAGCATCACCAGACTTTACCCAAAAAGTACGCATTGCCGCACTCAAAAAAGGTTTGCTGCTGCTGTCGTGTGGTACGTATGCCAACGTGATTCGCTTTTTATTCCCATTAACCATTCAAGACGACGTATTTGAAGAAGGTTTGGCAATCCTAGAAAGCGTATTGATTGAAGCGGCGCAAAGCTAATCACCATTTAAAAAGCCCTTTGACAACCCATCAAAAGGGCTTTTTTTAAAATGACTTAAAGCGATTAAAGACAATTTTTGATTGAGGAGTATCAACATGTTGCAACTTAAAGACCCCAGTTTATTCAAACAACAATGCTATTTAAACGGCCAATGGGTCAGCGGCACCGAAACCATGGCAGTCACCAATCCCGCCACAGGCGAAGTGCTTGGTCACATTCCGCACTTAGGTCAAGCGCAAGCAGCACAAGCGATTGCAGACGCAAATGCCGCATGGCCTGCATGGCGTAAAAAACCAGCCAAGGAGCGCGCCACGATTTTGCGCCGCTGGTTTAATTTAATGATGGAGCACCAAGACGACTTGGCCGCCATCTTAACCGCAGAGCAAGGCAAGCCGCTGGCTGAAGCCAAAGGCGAGATTGCATACGGCGCATCTTATATCGAGTGGTTCGCCGAAGAGGGCAAACGCGTGTACGGCGAAAACATTCCATCGCACATGGCCGACCGCCGCTTGATGGTCACAAAAGAACCGATTGGCGTGTGCGTCGCCATCACGCCGTGGAACTTTCCCAACGCAATGATTACGCGCAAAGCGGCACCCGCAATGGCCGCAGGCTGCCCAATGATTGTGCGCCCAGCCGATTTAACCCCATTCTCAGCGCTGGCCATGGCCGAATTGGCGCACCGCGCAGGCATTCCTGCGGGCGTATTTCAAGTGATTACGGGCAAGTCTCGCGTGATTGGCGCGGAGTTTACATCCAACCCAACCGTGCGCAAATTAACCTTTACTGGCTCAACCGAAGTCGGGCGCGTCCTGATGGAACAATGCGCAGGCACGGTCAAAAAAGTATCGATGGAGCTTGGCGGAAACGCACCATTTATCGTATTTGATGACGCAGACTTGGATGCCGCCGTTGAAGGCGCAATCGCCTCAAAATACCGCAACGCGGGTCAAACCTGCGTATGCGCCAACCGTTTGTATGTCCAAGACGGCGTATACGACGCATTTGCACAAAAATTAGCGGCGGCGGTGGCCAAGCTAAAAGTCGGCAACGGCGTTGTCGCAGGCGTGACCCAAGGCCCGATGATTGACGTTAAAGCCATGGAAAAAGTCGAAGAACACATTGCCGATGCACTGGCCAAAGGCGCAAAAGTGATTGCTGGCGGCAAGCGCCACGCGTTGGGACACTCATTTTTTGAACCCACTATTTTGACCGACGTCACGCAAAACATGCTGGTGGCAAAAGAAGAAACCTTTGGCCCGATGGCGCCGCTGTTCCGTTTTACATCAGAAGAGGAAGTGGTTCAGTACGCCAATGACACCGAGTTTGGCTTGGCATCATACTTTTTTAGCCGCGACATTGGACGGATTTTCCGCGTATCCGAAGCGCTGGAATATGGCATGGTTGGCGTAAATACCGGGCTCATCTCAACCGAAATTGCCCCATTTGGTGGCGTCAAACAATCAGGTTTGGGACGTGAAGGCTCTAAATACGGGATTGAAGATTACATGGTCGTCAAATACACCTGTATCGCAGGGCTGGATAAATAATCCAGCTTCATGAGAATCATCGCAATAAAAAACCACTTCTCGCGGGTATAAAATCTATTTTCATTTATAATCGCGAGTCAATTTACTTAAAAAGAGGGTGTTATGCAAATCAAAGACAATTCAATCGTACAAATCCACTACACGCTGACCAATGACGAAAGCGTCGTATTGGACTCATCGCAAGGCAAAGAACCTTTGGCTTACATGCACGGCAGCCACAGCATTATTCCGGGCCTTGAAGCCGCATTGCTGGGCAAAACTGTCGGCGACAAATTCAATGTCACGATTGAAGCGGCAGATGCATACGGCGAGCGCAATCCCCAAGCCGTTCAAAACGTGTCATTAGAAGCATTGGCAAATGTACCTGATTTGCAAGTTGGCATGCAATTGCAAGCAGGCACCGACCAAGGCCCAGTCTCTGTCACAGTGATTGAATTAAACGACGAGTTTGCGGTTATTGACGGCAACCACCCACTTGCAGGCGTGCGTTTGAACTTTGCAGTTGAAGTCGCTGCCGTACGCGAGGCAACTGAAAGCGAAATGAGCCACGGTCACGCCCACGCAGGCGACGGCCACCAGCACTAAAATATAAGCGACACAAAAAAAGCGGCTTCGGCTGCTTTTTTTGTGGATTTTTTGCAGCCAAAGGCGCTCAATTGTGAGCCTGTGGAACCACCGCATCAATCTGATGCAAGCGGCGCCTGCTCTCGCTTAAAAAACACTCTGTAAAACTTCCTCGTAAGCCTTTATAATGCACGCTGTTTCTTACTCAGAGCAAGCAAATGACACAACACCAACTCCTCGCACCCGTGGCGCACGACATGAATGCGCTCAATGACACGATTCGCCAGTCACTTCGCTCAGATGTGCCGCTGGTCAATCAAATTTCCGAGTATCTCATCGACGCGGGCGGCAAGCGCTTGCGCCCAGCAATTCACCTATTGCTCACGCGGGCTTTGGGTTACGGTGGTGCGCATCAATACACGCTGGCAGCGGTGATTGAGTTTATTCACAGCGCCACATTGCTGCACGACGATGTGGTGGATGAATCGGATTTGCGGCGTGGGCGCAAAACCGCCAATGCCATGTTTGGCAATGCCGCGAGCGTGTTGGTGGGGGATTTTTTGTATTCTCGTGCGTTTCAGTTGATGGTTGGCGTGGGGCAAATGCGGGTGATGGATATTTTGGCCGACACCACCAACGTGATTGCCGAAGGCGAAGTCTTGCAATTGCTCAACATCAACGACGCGAGCGTGACGGAAGCACGGTATTTGCAGGTAATTCATTACAAAACCGCACGTTTATTTGAAGCCGCCGCCCAGCTTGCCGCAATTATTTGTGAAGCATCCGCCGAACACGAGGCCGCGTGCGCCGCGTACGGCAGACATTTGGGCGCAGCGTTTCAGCTCGCCGATGATATTTTGGATTACGCGGGCGACACACAAACCTTGGGCAAAAATGTGGGCGATGATTTGCGCGAGGGCAAACCCACGCTGCCATTGATTTATCTGCTCACGCATGGCAACGCGCAGACCCAAAGCTTGGCGCGTAACGCGATTGAAAACGGCGGCGTGGATGAAGCACATGCCGACTTTGCCCTGATTTTGCAAGCGATTCAAGAATCGGGCGCACTCGAATACACCCAAAAAATGGCAGAAAATGAAGCGCTTTTGGCCAAAAATGCACTGGCGTTTTTGCCTGATTCGCCCAGCAAAACCAGCTTGTTGGCATTGGCCGATTATGCGGTTGCCAGAAATATTTAGAGCATTTTGCATCACCAATATCACAACAACGTAGGTTTTGACTTTGTTGTGCAACGGTCATATTTAAACGCGTTCGCACGCAGAGACAGCAAGCAACGCAGCTGGTGCAAGCTCGGTTATAATTTCACCTCAAATATTCAAAAAGGACGTGACATGTATAAATATTTACGTGCAGGCTTGATGGCCGTATTCATTGGTTTGGCCGGCTGCTCAGACGCGGTAAAATCGCCGTTGGCGACAGTAAAAATCAACACCCTTGACCAACAAGTCGTTGATTTTGCGCAGCTCAAAGACCAAGGCAAAGTCACCGTGGTTAATTTTTGGGCAACCGATTGTTCAACCTGCAAAAGAGAAATGCCGCGCATGGTGCAAATGTACGGCACGTATCAGCCCAAAGGCCTTGAATACGTTGGGATTGCGATGGCGCATGACAAAGTGAGCTACATTCAAAACTACGCCGCCGCCCAAAAACTACCGTTTAAATTGGCATGGGACGAAAACGGCCAGTTGGCGCAGCAATTTGGCGGCATTATCGGCACGCCCACCACATTTATCATTGGCAAAGACGGCCAAGTCATCAAACGAATTATTGGCGAGCCAAAATGGCCAGAGTTTTATGCCGCACTTGATGACGCCTTGGGCGCATAAAGCGGCCGCAATCTGAGCGCAGTTGACACACAGCTTCACGTACAATAGCACTTTAAATTTTAATGGACGTTATGATGAATATTGCCTCCACACCAGAAATTATCGCAGAGCTGCAAGCAGGACGCATGGTGATTTTGGTTGACGAAGAAGACCGCGAGAACGAAGGTGACTTGGTTTTGGCCGCCGATTTTGTCACCCCGCAAGCGATTAATTTTATGGCCACGCACGGGCGCGGCTTGATTTGCCTCACCTTGACCGAGGCGCGTTGTGACGAACTCAAACTCCCAATGATGGTTGGGCGCGGCGAAAATGGCACGCAATATGGCACCAATTTCACGGTATCGATTGAAGCGCGTGAAGGCGTGACCACCGGTATTTCAGCAGCTGACCGCGCCAAAACCATTCAAGTGGCCGCCAGCCAAGCGTACACCGTGGCCGATATTGTTCAGCCCGGTCATGTGTTTCCACTGCGCGCACGCGACGGCGGCGTATTGGTGCGCGCAGGCCACACCGAAGCGGGCTGCGATTTGGCGGGTTTGGCGGGCTTAACCCCCGCATCGGTGATTTGTGAAATCATGAAAGACGACGGCGAAATGGCGCGCTTGCCTGATTTATTGGTTTTTGCGGAAAAGCATGGCTTAAAAATTGGCACAATCGCCGATTTAATCGAATACCGCAGCGCGCGAGAGTCCTTGGTTGAACGCATCAGCGAACACACCATGCAAACCGCGCACGGTGAATTTAACGCCATCATGTACCGCGAGCGTTGCAGCGACCAAGTGCATTTGGCTCTGGTGCGCGGCGAGGTGAACCACCAACACGTCACCGCAGTGCGCGTGCACGAGCCGTTTTCTGTGCTCGACGTGCTGGACATTGGACGCACCACGCATTCCTTATCGGTACACGATGCCTTGGCTTACATGGCAAAACAATCCGCAGGCGTGGTGGTTTTGCTCAATTGCGGCGAATCGGCCGCGCGCTTGGCTGACCAATTTACCCGTTTGGATGCCGCCCAACCCGTCACCCAATTGCCCGCCAAACAGGCGAGCGAATGGCGTTTGTACGGGATTGGCGCACAGATTCTAAAAGACGTGGGCGTGCAAAAAATGACCCTGCTGGGCAGCCCGCGCAAAATGCCATCCATGAGCGGTTTTGATTTAGAGGTTGTTGGTTTTACAACGATTTAGTGCGGGACGTAATATTTAGTAATTTAATGAGCGAATGATTTAATATTTTAAAGGGGTATAAAAATGATTGAACAATTCAAACCATTGGTCTCAGGCAAAGGCTTGCGCATTGGCGTGGTTCAGGCGCGGTTTAATGAGGACATCGGCGCAGGTTTGTGGGCGGCTTGTCAGGCCGAGCTGTTGGCGCTGGACGTATCTGAGGACGATATTTTTTACATGACTGTGCCTGGTGCGCTTGAAGTGCCCTTGGCGTTACAAATGCTGGCACAAACCGAAGAGTTTGACGCGCTGATTGCGCTTGGCGCGGTGATTCGCGGCGAGACGTATCATTTTGACTTGGTCTCAAACGAGTCTGGCGCTGGTATCACCAAAGTGGGGTTGGATTTTAATATGCCAATCGCCAATGCGATTTTGACCACCGAAAATGATGAGCAAGCCTTGGCACGCGTGACCGAGAAGGGCGCTGATGCCGCACGCGTGGCGGTTGAAATGGCGTGTTTGTACGAAGGTTTGGATTTGTTTATGAGCGGCGATTTGGATGAGGACGGCGACGCGTAATTTCGGCGGATTGTGTTTGAATGGTCTAATGATTTGGTTTTTATGATGTGTTGATTGTGATGTATGTGTTGAATGCGACGTATGTGTTGAATGTGTTGAATGTGTTGAATGACACATGTAGGGGCGTGATTTATCACGCCCAACAACCTCAACTTCGCCCACAAAAATCAATCACGGATGCGACGCATGGTTTTTTAATGGTTGGTAAAAGAGGATTTATATGAAAAGTGCACGTCGACGTTCGCGTGAATTAGCAGTACAAGGTTTGTATCAATGGCTGGTCGCCAATGGCGATGCAGGCGCAGTTGATGCGTTTGTCCGTGAAACGCCTGATTTTAAAAAAGCCGATGAAGCATATTACAAAGTGCTTTTTAATGCGGTTGTAAACAATGTGGACGCGCTACGCGCCTCGTTTGTGCCGTTTGTAGACCGCCCAATCGAAGAGTTAAGCCCCGTAGAACACGGTGTTTTACTGGTGGCTGCCCACGAATTGGCGCATGAGTTGTCTGTGCCTTACAAAGTGGTGATTAATGAAGCAGTTGAAATCACCAAGAGTTTTGGCGGCACGGATGGCTTTAAATATGTGAATGGCGTGCTGGATAAATTGGCCGCCGTCACACGTGCAGTAGAAATTTCTGCGGAAACGCACGCGGGATGAGTGCGCACAGCGGCGCAAAAATTGGCGGTGAGTTTGCACTCATCCGCCAATTTTTTCATCAAAAAACCCAGCACCAAGCGCAGGTTGACTTAAGCGTTGGCGACGACGCGGCGCTGTTTCGGGTTGCGCATGGCCAGCAATGTGTGGTCTCCACTGATTTATTGGTCAGCGGGCGGCATTTTTTTGCCGATGCCGCACCCCGCTTGTTGGGGCACAAAGCCTTGGCGGTGAATTTATCTGATTTGGCCGCGATGGGCGCGCAGCCGCTCGCATTTACGTTGTCCATTGCGCTGCCATCCGTTGATGAAGCGTGGCTGGCCGATTTTAGTGCAGGCATGTTTGCGTTGGCGCAAACGCATCAGTGCGATTTAATTGGCGGCGACACCACGCGCAGCGAGCAGTTGGTGATTGGCATCACGATTTTTGGTCAATTGCCTAGAGGCGCAGCAATCTTGCGCAGCGGCGCTCAGGTTGGGGATGATGTTTGGGTGTCGGGCACGTTGGGCGGTGCGGCGTATGCGCTTGATTTGCTGCAAAATGGCGTGGCGCATGTGCCTGAATTGTTGCGCCAAAGGCTTGAAGCGCCTACGCCGCGAGTGGCACTGGGCTTGGCGTTGCGGGACATTGCCACGGCCATGTTGGATGTGTCCGATGGTTTGGCCGGGGACTTGATGCATGTTTTGCGCGCATCCAATCTGGCGGCCACAATTGAATGCGATGATTTGCCCATGCCGCTTGAGTTGCAAGAATTACCGCAGCTTGAGGCTTGGCGTTATGCTGTAACGGGCGGCGATGATTATGAGCTTTGTTTTACCGCGCCCGCAACGCAGCGCGCTGCGTTGACCGCGCTGTCTGTTGCGCAAGGCGTGGCGCTGACGCGCATCGGTTTGACTACAGCGGGCGCGCCCAACATCACATGGCGCAGTCAGTCAAACCCAGCGCATTTGGCGCAAATGAGCGATTGGACAGGGTACAATCATTTTTAATTTTTATGTGCCGCACTCGCAGAGTAGATGACGTGCGGTTTTGGTCAAAGATTTGTTTCACACAGTGGAGAGAGTTATGCAATCAAAATTTCAATGGATGTTGGTGCATCCCGCCCGCAGCATTGCGCAAGGCGCAGGCGTGGGCTTATTGCACCCCGCGTCGGGTACATGGGGCACGCTGTTGGGCTGGGTGTTGTTTGTATTCTTGAGCCAAGCCATGGGAACTGCCGCATGGGTTGTTCTTTTGCTGATTACCTTTCCGATTGGCGTGTGGGCGTGTCAGGTCACCGGCAAGCAATTGGGCGTGCATGATGACTCGTCGATTGTATTTGATGAAATTTGGGCAATTTGGTTGGTGTTGCTGTTTGTTTGGGGGCCAAACGTGCCGTTTTGGCAACAAGCGCTTGCGTTTGGCTTGTTTCGTTTGTTCGACATTTGGAAGCCGTACCCGATTCACATTGTTGACGAGAAGTGGAGCAATGGTTTGGGCGTGATGTTAGATGACGTGTTGGCGGCTTTTTACACGTTATTGGCATTTTCGCTATTCAAACTTACTTATCAATGGGCGGTTTCATGAACCCAAATATGACGGCGCGTTTAATGACCTTGGCCGACCGACTCAATGCGCTTAATTGGAAAATGGGCACGGCCGAATCATGCACAGGTGGCGCAATTGCGACCGAAGTCACCGAAATGGCGGGCGCCAGCAGCTGGTTCGCGGGCGGGATTGTGGCGTATGACAATGCGGTCAAACAAGACGTGCTCAATGTGGACGCGCAGGTTTTGGGCAGCAATGGCGCAGTCAGCGAACCCGTTGTGGCGCAAATGGCGCTGGGCGGCTTAAAGATTTTACCCGCCAATATTGTGGTGGCGGTCAGCGGCATTGCTGGGCCGTCTGGCGGCTCGGCAGAAAAACCCGTTGGCACGGTGTGTTTGGCTTGGGGGTGGCGCGACGCATCAGGCACTTCCCGCACGCGCACGTACCGCACACAAATTAACGGCTCGCGCCAAGACGTGCGCCAACGCAGCGTTGAATTGGCATTGGATGGGCTGATTGTGGTGTGCGATTACGTCAAACTCAACCTCAATGTCCCTGCGGTGATATTTGAATGACGGCTTGTCGAAGCGGCTGCGCCGCCTGCTGCATTGCGCCATCAATCAGCAGCCCAATTGTTGGCATGCCCAATGGCAAACCCGCAGGCGTGCGATGTGTTCAGCTTGATGATGACTTTAACTGCCAATTGTTTCATGACGAGCGGCGACCAAAAGTATGCGGCAGTTTGCAGCCAACTATCGAAATGTGTGGCACACCCGCACAAGGGCGTGAATTCGCACTTCAATTTTTAACCCAACTAGAGCGTGCAACTGCCGCTCACTAACAAGGATTTTGTATGTTTAAAATGATGAAATGGTTGATTGCGCTGGGCGCATTATGCGGCGTGGTTTTGTTTGGTTGCCAAACCATGAGCACCCCAAAAACCTTTAGCGTCTCTGAATCGCAGCTACAAAAATTGGTCAACCGCAATTGGACCGACGTTGCCGCAGACTTGCAAAAATACAATGTCCAAATCGCCGCGCCAACGCTGTCGATGCAGGCAAATGAGCAGCGCATTGGCATTCAATTTGACGCATTTATTGATTTGGGCTTGCTCAATGTCGAGGGAAACATGAAAGTCTCTGGCAAGCCTGCGTACAGCGAAGCCAAAGGCGCGGTCATGCTTAATGACATCAGCGTGGACAGTTTTGATGCCAAAGGCTTGCCCGACGGTTTTATAAAATCACAGGTGCAAAAAATGATTGTGTCTAAATTTGGCTTGAATATCCCCATTTACAACTTACCCGCCGACAAAATGTCGTTTGCAGGCAAAAAATGGTTGCCAGAAACGATTGAAGTTGAACGCGACGGCCTAAAAATCACATTGAAACCCAAGTAATCAGCAGGTAAATCGTTTGAGTCATGTGTCATTTGCCTTTAAAATCATTGTGTTTGGTTCGTTTTTTTGTTTGATTGAACTGACGTAGGATGCAAAATGGATTTTCATACATCAATCATTCAACCATTCAATTTTTAAAGGAAATGAAAATGAACCGTTTGCTCAGTGCCAAAAAGCTCTTTGCGCTTTTGCTCGTCGCATGTAGCGCAACATTCACCACGAACGCCCAAGCGCAAAACTGGGTCAAATTGGGTGACAAAACCGTGCGTTTGGTTGCTGACCATGATGTGATTCCCGTCACGATTGCACGCGGTCAGTTTCGCCGAGTCAAATTTAAAGTGCGCAACAACGGCGTATTTATCAACCAAGCCACGGTTGTGTATGGCAACGGCGAAAATGATGTGTTGCCCATTCGGTTTCACATTACCAAGGGCGGCGAGTCTCGTGCGATTGACTTGCGCGGGCGCGATCGCGTGATTCGCCGCATTGAATTGGCATACCGCTCAGTGCGCGACGGCGATGGCCGCGCAGTGGTTGAAGCGTGGGGCATGCGTTAAACTGATGTGTGTCCGTCATAAAAAACCATCTGCTCAATGCAGGTGGTTTTTTATGCGCGTTCAACATCTAAAATTCAACATTCAACAGCAATCCGCACGCGGTCAGCTTTTCGCGCAGCAGATCGGGTTCAGGCAGGTGAATGCCATGAATGCCAAAGCGCTGCGCTTGCGCAATGTTTTCAGGCATGTCATCAATAAAAAACGTGTGCGCAGCATCAAGTGAAAACGTGCTTAAAAGCTGCTGATAAATCTCAGGTTCAGGCTTTAAAAACTGGCAGTCGCTTGAAATCGTTTCGCCATCAAACAAGCCGAAAAAATCATATTTTTGCTTGAGCATCGCCAAGGCTTGGCGATGGAAATTTGACAAAATAAACAAACGGTGCGTTTGGGCCTGCGCAAGCTGTGTCAGCACTGCAATGTTTGGCCAGATTGGCGTGAGCAATTCAAGCAAATGCACTTCAAATAACGCGCTGATTTGCGCCTCGCACTCAGGCAAATTTTGTTTAAATATCAATTGCGCCTGCGCATAATCCAATGTGCCCCGATCCAGCGCCAGCCATTGCGGGCTGGCAAACACCGTGTGATAAAACGCCTCATGCCATTGCGGCGCAACAAATCGGCGCATGTAGTCGTGCGGTTGAAAGCGGATTAAAATATTGCCCAAATCAAAAATAATATTCGCCATGGTAAATCTCAAGACTCAGGTTTGCGGGTTAATAAAAACACAGACGGCAACATCACCTCTGTCACCATCATGCGGCTATTGGCGTGTTTTTCGTGTTGAAAAACCGCGCGTCTGGCCAAAAGTGTGGCGGGTAAATTATAGGGAAAACTCGACTGGCGCAGCGCCTGCGCGGCCGCTTGGTACAGCCAATCAGACGATTTAAGATGCGCATATTCAAAAGGGTTGCGGTAAATCAGCGGGTTGGAAAATAATGCCAGACCAAGCGCTTTATTGCCCAGCGCATTAAAAAACGGCCAGTCGCGTCCCACACGCTCGATTGAAGTGACGGTGTGCGCAAATACAACGGGCGCGCCGTCGCAGTGCAACAACACTTGGCGCTGTAAAATGGTGCGTCCCGTTGGTCGTTGTAACGGCGCTTGCTCGGATAATTGCAGCGGCGCACGGGTTTGGTTGATGCGCGTCACCTGAAACTGTGCACAATGTTTTTTTAATTTGAGCGTGAGCGAACCTGCATCAACCAGCCAATGGCGTTGGCTGGGTTGAACCTGCAAAATATTTTTTTGCCAAAGTGCTGGGCGCGTGTGCATAAATGAATCAGGCCGCCGATAAGCGTTGCAATACGACATCGCGCCCCAAAATCATAAACACCGCGTCCAGCGATGGGCTTTGGGCTTGACCAAACAACAACGCACGCAAAGGCACGCCAAGCATGGGCATTTTTAAGCCATGCGCAGCCAATGTGCTTTTGATAAGCGCATTAATTGCCTCTTTTTGCCATTCAACGGTTTTGAGCTTCGCAATAAAATCGAGCAACATTGGGCGGTTGGCGTCATTGATCTGTTCGTTGATAAGCGCTGTGTTGGGCGTGTGTTTGAGGTAAAACATTTCTGCCGCCGCCGCAATGTCTTCAAGCGTATCGCTGCGCGATTTGTACAGCGCCACAATATCGCTCAATGAATAGGTGTCCGTTGGCAGCGCGTCCTCACGTTGTGCCAAGCGTTTTTGCACACGCGGCAAAATCATTTGGGTCAATGCTTGTTGGTCTTTTTGGTTGATGTAATGGTTGTTGAGCCAATTGAGTTTTTTTGGATCCCATTGCGAGGATGACGACGATAATTGCGACACGTCAAACCATGCCACAAACTGCTCGCGGGTAAATACTTCATCGTCGCCGTGTCCCCAGCCCAGTCGCGCCAAGTAATTGAGCAGCGCTTCGGGCAAATAACCCATGGCCTCATAATCCATGACCGCCGTGGCGTTTTTGCGCTTGGATAACTTGGTGCCATCTGGTGCTAAAATCATCGGGATGTGGCCATATTCAGGCAAAGGTGCGTTAAGTGCTTTTAAAATGTTAATTTGCTTGGGCGTGTTGTTGACGTGGTCGTCGCCGCGAATCACATGGGTGATGCCCATGTCCCAATCATCAATCACCACGCAAAAATTATAGGTTGGCGTGCCGTCAGGACGCGCGATGATTAAGTCATCGAGCTCAACATTGTCAAATTGAATCAGGCCTTTGACCACATCCACCCAAGAAGTTGTGCCAGACAATGGGTTTTTAAACCGCACAACGGGCGCAACGCCATCAGGAATCGCGGGCAAGGTTTTGCCAGCCTCTGGCCGCCACGTGCCATCGTATTTTTCGCGCTCACCACGTTCTTTTTGGGCTGCGCGCATCGAATCGAGTTCCTCGCGTGAGGTGTAGCAATAATACGCCGTGCCATCGGCCAACATTTGCTGCACCACGTCGCGGTAGCGCGCCATGCGTTGCATCTGATAATACGGGCCGTCGTCGTGCGTTAAATCAAGCCATTTCATAGAGTTGAGAATCTCATCGACGTTTTGCTGCGTTGAGCGCTCAACATCGGTGTCTTCAATGCGTAAAACAAATGTGCCGCCAGAATGCTTGGCAAGCGCCCAAGAAAAAAGCGCGGTGCGTGCGCCGCCAATATGAAGGGCGCCGGTTGGGCTGGGGGCAAATCGGGTGCGAATGGCTGTGGTCATTGGGTGGTTTCTGTGTAAAAAGCCGTATTATAAACGGCGCGCGGCAGATTGCCTACAAAAAAGCCGAGTCTCAGACTCGGCTTTTTATGATTGGCTCGGTTGTTTGATTCGCAACGCGCTTTATTGCGGCGCTGGCACTTCAACCTGCGCTTTTTTGCGATCGCTCTTCACACCCAACAACTGCAAAATTGATTTGCTGCGGTCTTTTAGTTCGCGTGTGCTATTGGGATAATTCGCAGTCAAAACACGAGACGCATCATCGCGCATGTCGGTCATCTTGAGCGCATCGTAGGCTTTTACCATGATGATTAACGCCTCTTCGGTCGCTGGTGTGCCATCAAAATCGCGCAACACGCCTTGTGCGCGGTTGATTGCAGCCAAATTCGCATCGCGCTCTAAGTAGAACTGCGCAATCCCCACTTCTTGCTGCGCCAAGCTGTTCACCAAAAACACCATGCGCTCGCGCGCGTCTTTTGCGTAACGGCTGTTTGGGTATTTGTCTGTCAGGGTTTTAAATGCCGCAAAAGATTCTTTCGCCGCTTTTGGGTCGCGGTCGTTGAGTTTTTCGCCCGTTAAGGTCGCCAAATAGCTGACGTTTTGATTAAAGTTAATCAAGCCTTTGATATAATAAATGTAGTCGATTTTTGGATGAGAAGGATTGGTTGCGATAAAACGGTCGGCGGCCGCCAAAGCTTTCAGGCGCTCATCGTCTTTCCAAAAAACATACGGCAGCTCAAATTGGGCTTGCACGGCTTGGGGTGAAAACGGATACTGCGCAATGGTTGCTTCTAATAAAACAGCGGAGCGGTTATAATCCTTGTTTGTGAGTTCGTCGCGGGCTTGTGCATAGATTTTATCAACGCTCCAGCCAGCAAACTCATTGACTTCTTTCTTGTCGCCAAAAGCGCTACAGCCTGCTAACAGGCTGATGGTAAACGCTGTGGCAGCGCCAAGACGAACCGCTTTTTTTAGGATGGGATATGCCATGAATGCACCTTGTGTGGATGAAAATGAAAACGATTATAACGCATGGGAAGACGAATGGGCGGGAAATCCTCAAATTCTTACACCCGTTCACCTCAAAGTTTCGGTTGACGCAAGCGGCAAACGCTTGGATGCCGCGCTGGCAATTTTGCTGCCAGACTACTCACGCTCACGCTTACAAAAATGGCTCTCTGACGGCGCAGTGGTGCTCAACGGCGAGGTACAAACAGCAGGGCGCGTCAAAGTTTATGAACACGATGACTTGATTGTCACGCCGCAGCCGTCCGATGAAATGAAAGCGTACACAGCCGAGCCAATGGATTTGGATATTGTGTACCAAGACAACGATATTTTGGTGATAAACAAACCCGCTGGTTTGGTGGTACACCCTGGCAGCGGCAACTGGTCAGGCACATTGCTCAACGGCTTGCTGCACGCATACCCGCACATCGGCCAAGTCCCACGTGCGGGGATTGTACATCGGCTGGACAAAGACACATCGGGCTTGATGGTGGTGGCCAAAACCGTGATGGCGCAGACCGATTTGGTGCGTCAATTACAAGCGCGCACCGTAAAGCGGCGTTACATTGCCTTGGTGCAAGGCGAAATTGACTCTGACGGCGTCATTGACATTGGGATTGGCCGCAGCCCGCAAGATAGGCTCAAAATGGCCGCATTAATTGGCAACAGCGGCAAAGCGGCACGCACATTTTACCAAAGCATGGGCTTTTGGCGTTTTCAAGACAAACCCTATTCTATCGTCGTGTGCCAGCTCGAATCAGGCCGCACCCACCAAATCCGCGTCCACATGCAGCACCGTGGCTATCCATTGGTCGGCGATCAACTGTATGGCGAGAAAAAAGGCACGCGCAGCTCAATTGTGGCAGGCGTATCAACCTTTAGCCGCCAAGCCTTGCACGCCTATCAACTCGGACTCATTCATCCGCGCACGGGTGACTTTATGAGCTGGCAACAAGACTTGCCCGAAGACTACGTACAGCTTTTGGCAGAAATGGGTGTGGAAGACTTCCCGTTGCCCGAATCAGACATGCCAATGGACGCACTGGAAAATTTAAGCGAATGACCCAGTTTATTCAACCCAACTGGCATGCACCCCGCCACGTACATGCCTTCATGACCACCCGCAGCGGCGGCGTGAGTCAAGGCGTTTATGCAGACGCACACGGCAACGGCGGCCTCAACCCCGCCACACACGTCAGTGACCATCCCTTTCATGTCGCGCAAAACCGCGCCATCATTCAAGCCCATGTCCCAAACCCACCGCTGTGGCTCGACCAAACCCACAGCACGCAAGTGTTTGCGCCCGACAGCCACATTTATGACGCGCAACAACCGCCGCAAGCCGATGCCGTCGTGCTCAGTCAAGCAGGCGTGGTCGGCGCAATTATGACCGCAGACTGCCTGCCCGTACTGTTTAGCAGCGCCGACGGCATGGTTTTGGCCGCCGCGCACGCAGGCTGGCGCGGCCTGCTCAATGGCGTTTTAGAGCAAACCATCGCGCACATGCACGCACGCGGCGCATCGCCTTCAGGGCTACAAATTTGGCTGGGCGCCGCAATCGGCGCGCAATCATTTGAGGTTGGGCTTGACGTCAAAGACGCCTTTACCCACCACAAACCATCCGCCCAAACCGCCGCCTGCTTTGCGCCACACCCAACCCGCGCCCAACATTATCTGGCCGATATTTACGCCCTAGCGCGGCAGCGCCTGGTCAATGCAGGCGTCAACCCAGCCCTGATTTTTGGCGGCACGCATTGCACAGTTATTGAAGCCGAACAGTTTTATTCATACAGACGCAACGGCCAAACAGGGCGCATGGCGTGTTTGATTTGGCGTGATTGATTTTGATGAGGCGTGGGCGTTACATGTGAAATAAATGTTGAAAAACCATCATGAAACGGTAACGCAAAACGGTTTCACGGCTTAATAAATAAATCCTCGCGATTGGCGAGGATTTATTTTTCCTGAAAAGGCTTACTTCTGCTGCGCTTGAAAAAATAACCAGCCCGCCAATGCCGTCGTCACCCACTTTAAAGCCATCACGCCGACATGTTCTGGAATTCGCTTTTGCAAACGCACACCTAAATAACTGCCAAAAATAGAACCCAACATCAACGGCACAATCACCCACGTATAATTTGAGAATTGAAATCCTGCAATAAAAAATGCCACTACCCGAAAAACATTTAAAACGCTCATTTGCATCGCGCTCGTCGCAATCACTTGTTTGGTAGACAGCGCACGCGCCATCAACAGCGGCATCGACAAGGTCGCCACACTGCCGACAAATAAAGCCAAAAACCCTTGAATACCCGCCACAAGGTAATTGTTGTGCAGCATCTGCCCCATTTTCTTCAGCAACGGAGTCCAAACCGAAACAATGATAAACGCCGCCAACACCATGCCCAAATATTTTTCAGGCAGATATCCCATCAAAGGATACCCCACCATCGTACCAAACACTCCGCCAACAAAATAGGCAGGCAGCCACTGCAACATCGCATCTTTAAGCCCAAACACAAAACGGCTAAAGTTACTGCTTAAGTTCACCACGCCTTGAATCGGAATCACCGCAGCGATGGGCACAAACATCGGAATTAGCCCCAACATCAACAAACCACCGCCTAAACCGACCGCAGCGGAGAGTATGCCCGCACTAAGGCTGACTAAAAATATGTTAAAAAAATCACTCATGGATAAAACCCAAGTTAAGATTTGTATTGGTAATTTGTACTCTGTTAATAAGTCGTTGAGAGTTTGGCGTGTAATGGGTTCTAGAGTGCAGGAATGCTGTGTTATCCAGCAATAAAATTTCACCTTCTCGTAATCCAAGTTCTAAATAACTGATGCCATTATGAATCATGTCACCTAAATCACGATAAGCATCAGCCACATCATTTGATGAAAAAGTTACATCTCCTGCTGCATCCAGTCTAAATGATATTCTCCACTTGCCGTTGTCTTTCTCAAAAATTTGGCGATAGGATTTTTGTTTCCCTCTTGCAAACCCAACCAAGTCGTTCGATAAACGTTTAAAAACCATTGCGTTATCTGAGTTCTTCAAGTGTTTAACAATTGATTGACCCGACATAATTTGATTCAAGCCGCCTCCATCTGGGCAAGGCTTTACGCACCGCGTACCCCGCATAAGCCGTAGCCTGCCATGAGCGCAGCGAATCGCAGGGCTTGCCTCATGGTAGACTGCGCTGCCTTGAAAACCCGTAGCTCCGATTAGCAAAGCGTAATCGGAGTTTTTTATGCACAAAAAACGCATGCGTGTGATTACGCTGCGCTAATCACATCTACGCGGTGGTGGTGAATTGAACAGCGCTGAAACCCAATCTACCACCTTTTACCACCCCCACCAAATCCCCTTAAATCAAATTGACGCAACGAGCCAATCCGTGGTTGAATGTACGCGGCAAAAATTGGCATTTTTTGTCCAACGTTTCAATGTTGAAACGTTCAAACTTAAGAAATTCAAATTTAAAACTCAAATTTTCACACATCAATCACTTTCATAAGGAAACCCCATGGATATTGTAATTGTAGCGGCAGCGCGCACGGCGCTTGGCAAGTTTGGTGGCGCATTGGCTAAGGTGAGCGCGCCGGAGCTGGGCGCAACGGTGATTCAGGCTTTAATGGCGCAAACGGGGGTGTCGCCCGATGCGGTTGATGAGGTGATTTTGGGGCAGGTTTTAACCGCAGGCAGCGGCCAAAACCCGGCGCGTCAAGCGGTGCTTAAAGCAGGTTTGCCGCAGCAGGTATCGGCGATGACGATAAATAAGGTTTGCGGCTCCGGTCTGAAAGCGGTCATGTTGGGTGCGCAGGCGATTGCGTGCGGTGATGCGCAGATTGTGATTGCGGGCGGTCAAGAAAACATGAGCGCTTCGCCGCATGTGTTGCCCAATTCACGCGATGGGTTTCGTATGGGCAACACGCAATTGGTCGATACGATGATTACCGATGGCTTGTGGGATGCGTTTCACCAATATCACATGGGGATTACCGCCGAAAACGTGGCGACGAAGTTCAATATCAGCCGTGCGCAGCAAGACGCATTTGCGCTGGCTTCCCAACAAAAAGCGCTTGCAGCGCTCGATGCGGGGCGATTTGTGGCTGAAATTGTGCCTGTCACCATTCCCCAGCGCAAAGGTGAGCCTGTTGTGTTTGCCGTCGATGAGTTTCCCAACCGTAAAACCAACGCCGAGAGCTTGGCTGCGTTGCGTCCTGCGTTTGATAAAGCAGGCTCGGTTACCGCTGGC
This sequence comes from Hydromonas sp., assembly GCA_017495165.1. GTDB lineage: Bacteria > Pseudomonadota > Gammaproteobacteria > Burkholderiales > Burkholderiaceae > Hydromonas. Next base: position 125,963 of record JAFEII010000002.1, read on the forward strand.
AATGCATCTGGGTTGAACGATGGTGCGGCCGCCGTGATGCTGATGAGCGCTGCCAAAGCGGCTGAGCTGGGTTTAACGCCTATGGCGCGGATTGCGTCTTTTGCCAGCGCGGGTTTGGACCCTGCGTTGATGGGGATGGGGCCGGTTTTGGCGTCGCAAAAAGCCTTGGCCAAAGCAGGCTGGAGCGCGGATGAGCTCGATTTAATGGAAATCAATGAGGCCTTTGCTGCGCAAGCATGCGCGGTGAATCAGGAAATGGGTTGGGATGTGCGTAAAATTAACGTAAATGGCGGCGCAATTGCGCTGGGTCATCCGATTGGCGCATCAGGTTGCCGCGTTTTGGTCAGTTTACTGCACGAAATGGTGAAACGTGATGCCAAAAAAGGCTTGACCGCGCTGTGTATTGGCGGTGGCATGGGGGTTGCGCTGGCGGTTGAGCGGGATTGAAACTCGTTAATCTGAAATCTGACCTCGAAAGTCGGCAATCAAAAACCAAATGCACCTAAATGGTGCATTTTTTTTACAAACCGTGCGGCGGAATACTTTTTTTGCACACATTTACTTGAGAAGTTTCGTATAATTCGCACGCTTATTGCAGTTAGATTGTAATTAAGTCGTCGTTAAATTTAAACGCACCCAGCGCTCAATGGCGAAAACCCGCTGATTCAGATGGGGCGTTTGATTGAATGGTCAATTATAAAAGCGCGAACTTAGCGCGGGTTGGTTTATAACAACAAATATATGGAGTACAAAATATGAGAGTTTCACATCCTTATCCTCAAGGTTTGTTTTCGCTGTTTTTTGCCGAAATGTGGGAACGTTTTAGTTTCTACGGCATGCGTGCGATTTTGGTTTTATTTTTAGTTGATCAAACTGGTGACGGCGGTATGGGCTTAAGTCAGGGCGACGCTGCCGCGATTTATGGTTTGTATGGCGCGGGTGTGTATATTTTTGCGTTACCGGGCGGCTGGATTGCCGATAAGTTCTGGGGTGCCAAACGCTCGATTATTGTGGGTGGCTCCATTATTATGGTGGGGCACATTTTGTTGGCAATTTCGGGCAGCGCGCAAGCCATGTTTTTTGCGGGTTTGTTTTTGATTGCGGTAGGAACGGGCTTACTTAAACCCAATATTTCCAGCATCGTCGGCACGCTGTACACCAAAGACGACGTGGCTGGCCGTGACGCAGGTTTTTCTATGTTTTATATGGGGATTAACTTGGGGGCGATTTTGGGTGGTTTCGTCGTGGGGTATTTGGGCGAGTCAATTAGCTGGCATTTGGGCTTTGGCGTCGCCGCCGTTGCGATGTTCTTGGGCTTGGTCAACTTTATTTTTGCCAGCACGCGCTCTTTGGCAGCCAAGGGAAATATTCCTGAACGCGCCAAATTTAGTATCGTTGGACGTCATGGCAATAAAGGCATGACCAGCGTGATTTCGCTCGGTTTTGTGGGGCTGTTGGTCGGGCTCAATATGCTGGGTATGATTGATTTGTCAACCATTACGGGTTGGGCAAAATCTGCTGGCGTGCTGATTGTGGGCGTTGCTGTGGTATTTTTCCTCAATATTTTTGTGGGCGGCAACTTAACTGGCAATGAAAAAAAACGCATGGCGGTGTTGGCGGTGCTGTTCTTTGGCGCGGCGCTGTTTTGGTCGGGTTTTGAGCAAGCAGGTTCGTCTTTGAGTATTTTTGCCAGCGACATGACGCAGCGTCAATTTGGCGATACAGAAATCCCTGCATCATGGTTTCAAAATTTAAATCCGTTTTTTATCATTGTTTTAACCCCATTTATTGCCAAATTTTGGGTATCTATGCAAGCGCGTGGCCGTCAAACCTCGGTGTTTACCAAGTTTGGTGTTGCTTTGATTATGTTAGGTTTTGGCTACTGGGTATTGGTTCCCGCCGCCAAAATCGGCGTGACGGGCGTCAAAGTTTCGGCGCTGTTTTTAGTGGCAACCTACTTTATCCACACTGTTGCAGAGCTGTTGCTCAGCCCTGTTGGGTTGAGCACGTTTTCACGCTTGGCACCAGAGCGCTTTACCAGCCAGCTCATGGGTTTTTGGTTTGTTGCTGCCTCATTGGGTAACTTGATGGCTGGCTTGCTGGTTGCGGGTATGGACACAGAAAGCGCAACGGGCTTGCCTTCAGCGTTTAACCAAATGTTTGTGACCAGCGCGGTGTTTGGGGCGATTTTATTGTTGCTTGCCAAACCAATCACCAAATGGGCATTGGATGGCAAAGAAATGCTTGAAGACAATCCGCCTTCGCATTAATTGGCCGTAAAAGTTTTTGTGATTGAACATTGCATTGGTTCAATGTGAAATCAAGGATGCAAACAAACGCCGCTCAGCCCAATGAGCGGCGTTTTTATGGCCGTTTGTCAGATGAAACAATGCGGCGGCGAGAATTGATTGGCAGCGCTGGATGGCTGCCATATAATGCCGCGTGCGGCTTGTGTATTCAACCATGGCGATGAAGCAGCATGTGGCGTGGGATGTGTTGGCGCTGCTTTGGCGGTTTCAACCCAAACGCTATGCAATCGTCACAAATTGATAACCCAGTTGGCGCGCATGCGCAATAAAACGCGGCAGCACGCGGGCAGTAATTGGGCAATGGTCGTGCATGAGAATAATTGCTCGGTCTTGGAGCTGCTTGGCAAGGCGCCGAAACAATGCTTCGTCATCCGTGCTGGCCGTGTCAAAAGAGCGAATTGACCAGCCAATGCTGCGCAAATGGGTGCGCTTGAGTGCCAGCGCCAAATGTTGCGTGGTCACGCCGTGCGGCGGGCGAAATAGGGTGGTTTGGTGCTGCGTGTGCTGTAAAATACGTTGATTGCATTGCGTGAGTTCGTTGACCAAATCCGCGGTGCGTTTTGTGTTGATGAAATGATGGTGCGTGTGGCTGTGGTTGCCGATTGCGTGGCCTTGCGCGATCATCTGGCGCGCAATCTGCGGCAGCGCTTCAACCCGCTGCCCAATCAAGAAAAACGTGGCTTTAACGTCGTGTTGTTTGAGAATATCCAAAATCACGGCGCTGTGTGGCGTTGGGCCATCATCAAACGTGAGTGCAATGCTGGGAATGGTGCTGCTGGGCAGCTCATTTTGCGACGTGAAGAAAAAATTCCAGCCAATCCGTGCGCAGCCTGTCATAAAAATGCCCACATAAACCGCAGTGAAAATCCCTAATAATAACCATTGCTGTGTGAACATGGCAGCGGCGCACAGCGCGATAAATACAGCGCTGCACATAATGAATTTGGATGGTTTTTGCATGTGGGCTTAACTATAAAACGGGTTGAACGTGCCAATGAAGCAGGACGGCATTTTACCCAAAAACAACCGCTTTAAAACAAGGAATCAATATGCCGCAAAAAATATTTACTGCCGCGCAGCGCAAAACCGCTTTTGTGTGGGCCATCATTGGCGCGGTGTGCTTTTCGTTTAAAGCGATTTGCGCCAAGCTGATTTATCGCGAGGGCGGCGTGGAAGCGGTGGATGTGATTGCGCTGCGCATGCTGTTTTCATTGCCATTTTTCATCGGTTTTGGCTTGTGGGCGCGACGCACGCAGCCGTATCAGATGCGCGGGCAGGACTACGCGCAGGTGATATTTGTGGGGTTTATTGGTTATTACTTGTCCAGTATTTTGGATTTTATGGGGCTGCAATATATTTCGGTGGGGCTGGAGCGCTTGTTGTTGTTTTTGGTGCCATCCATCGTGCTGATTATTTCCAAATTTGTGCTCAAAAAAACCATTCTGCGGGCGCAATGGCTTGCCATGATGGTGGCGTACAGCGGCATTGTGCTGGTGTTTTGGCATGAATTGCAGCTGCCCAGCTCCAATGCGGCTTTGGGCGGCGCCTTGGTGTTTGCCAGCGCCGTCTCATACGCGGGTTATTTGCTTTTAACCGGTGAATTGGTCAAGCGGCTGGGCGCGATTCGGCTGGTCGCGTATGCGATGGCCACGTCCACATTGTGTTCGGTGCTGCATTATTTGGTGGTACGTGATTGGCAGGTTTTGTGGCAACACAGCACCAATATTTATATTTATTCAATGATAAATGCCGTGCTGTGCACGGTCACACCCGTATTGCTCACCATGCTCGCCGTGCGCAGGCTCGGGCCCGCGCTGGTCTCGCAAGTGGGCATGATAGGGCCTGTGATGATACTTGGGTTTGGTTACTGGTTTTTGGGTGAGCCAATTACGTGGATTCAATTGGCTGGCACGGCGCTGGTGCTGCTTGGGATTGGACTGGTGGGGCGTGTGGCCAGCGCTGCCAAACCTGTTTAACGCCGCAAAAATATGCGGTAAAACCATTGATTTGCAAGGCATAATCCGTGACGGCGCGGGTGAAGCCGTGTAAAATGCCCAATTCTTTTGCGGCGGACTCGTTCATCATTCCCGCCGCAATTTTTGACTCAAATTTGAATAGAATCCTCATGACAAAATCCATTATTACAGGGGCGGTAGCGCCTAAAATCGGCTTCGTATCCTTGGGTTGCCCCAAAGCATTGGTTGACTCCGAAGACATTTTGACCCGCTTGCGCACCGAAGGCTACGCGATTTCACCGTCATATCAAGACGCCGATTTGGTGGTGGTCAATACCTGTGGATTCATTGACAGCGCGGTACAAGAGTCGCTCGATGCGATTGGCGAGGCGTTGCACGAAAACGGCAAAGTCGTGGTCACAGGCTGCTTGGGCGCACGCACCGATGCGAGTGGCAACAACATGGTGCAAGCCTTGCACCCCAAAGTGTTGGCGGTCACAGGCCCGCACGCCACCCACGAAGTCATGAACGCCGTGCACGCACATTTGCCCAAACCGCACGACCCATTTATTGACCTCGTGCCACCGCAAGGCATCAAACTCACGCCCAGCCATTACGCGTATCTGAAAATCTCTGAGGGCTGTAACCACCGCTGCACGTTTTGCATTATTCCCTCGTTGCGCGGCGACTTGGTCAGCCGCCCGATTGGCGACGTGGTGCGTGAAGCCGAAAAATTGGTTTTATCGGGCGTCAAAGAATTATTGGTGGTCTCACAAGACACCAGCGCCTACGGCGTGGATGTCAAATACCGCACAGGTTTTGTGAATGGCCGCCCCGTCAAAACCCACATGCAAGAACTGGTGGGCGAGCTCGCGCAACTGGGCGCGTGGGTGCGCCTGCATTATGTGTACCCGTATCCGCACGTGGACCATGTGATTGAGCAGATGGCGCAAACCGCCGTCAACGGCCAAGGGCGCGTATTGCCGTACCTTGACGTGCCATTTCAACACGCCCATCCGCGCGTGCTTAAAGCCATGAAACGCCCCGCCAATGGCGAAAAAACCCTCGAGCGCATTCAGTCATGGCGCGCCGCTTGTCCTGATTTAACCATCCGCTCCACGTTTATTGCCGGCTTTCCAAGCGAGACCGAAGCCGAATTTGATTATTTGCTGAACTTTTTGGATGAAGCGCAACTCGACCGCGTGGGCTGCTTTGCCTACTCACCCGTAGACGGCGCAGTTGCCAATGAGATTGAAGGCGCATTACCGGACGAAGTCCGCGAAGAACGCACCGCACGTTTTATGGAAAAACAACAAGGCATCAGCACCGCTCGCTTGGCTAAAAAAGTGGGTTCAGTGCAAACTGTATTGGTGGACGAAGTGGATGAAGACGGCGCAATCGCGCGTTCTATGGCAGATGCGCCCGAAATTGACGGCGTGGTGTACGTGGATTACACCGAAGAGCCATTGCAAGTTGGGCAGTTTGTGGATGTCAAAATCCACGCATCCGATGAGTATGATTTGTGGGGCGCGGTGGTTTAAGCCACGCGTTTTTATTAAATAATGGTGAATGCTTCTATATGAGTGATGAATTAAATCAACCCCAAACGATGTACGGTGAGCATGTGGAGGCGGTTGCGGAAAAACTGCCTTGTTTTTACGTTGTTGCCCCTAAGAAATTTGCGGTTTTATTTTTTACAACGTTTGGATTTTACTCTTTATATTGGTTTTATAAAAACTGGAGCAATTATAAATTGTGGACGAATGAAAACATAAAGCCAATTGCGCGTGCGGCGCTATCGGCATTTTTTGCCTATAATTTGTTTAATAAAATAAATAAAACACTCGTTTCACGCAACATTACATATCGCTGGAATCACATGTTACTTGGGATTCGTTATGCGGAATTTTGGTTTGCTGCGATTGCCGCTGAGTTTTATATTTATGTATTGAAGCCCGAGTTATTTGGGTATTTGCTATTTCCATCACTTCTTACTTATTTTCCACTCGCTCGCGCACAAAAAGCCATCAATATGGCATGCGGGCAAGGGGCGGGCGAAGGGAATGCCAAATTATCGGATGTAAATATGATTTGGATTTTACTGGGCGTTCCGGTTTGGGCATTTTCGTTGTTTGGCATATATGCAACGTGGGCTGGCTTGTTGGTGAAATAATCCCTATTTTTAACTTGTTATTTATCATTTTGAATGAACGCAAGTAGGGCGGGCATTCATGCCCGCCCTACGCGGGGCAGCGTTGCACGCGCTGGTCATCTTTATGGTGATGCCGCGTGACGCAATCATCTGTAGGGGCGCGATTTATCGCGCCCTGGTTGTACAAATTGGGCGTGATGAATCACGCCCCTAGGATAATCAAAAATCAAAAATTAACGATTAACACCGAATAACTAACAAACAATACGATCTTTAAAGCAGGAGCATTCATGGCACGTCGTCGCAACAAAGAAAATTCCCCCCGCATTCCCAAAGTGTTCCCCATCGCGCAATTCACCATCGAATCGCTCGACATGGAGGGTCGCGGCATTGCGCGGGGCGAGGATGGCAAAGTGGTGTTTGTCGCGGGCGCATTGCCGTTTGAAACCGTGCGCGCTGAAATTGTGCGCGAAAAATCAAGCTTTAGCCAAGCCCGCACCATTGAAGTGCTCAAAGCCTCATCTGACCGCGTCACGCCCAAATGCGCGGCGTATGACATGTGCGGCGGCTGCGCCATGCAGCACATGGACAGCCGTGGACAAGTCTCCGCCAAACAGCGCGTGTTAGAAGACAATTTGCAGCGCATTGGCCAAGTCAAACCTGACGTGATGCTGCGCCCAATTGCAGGGCCCACATGGGGTTATCGCTACCGCGCCCGTTTATCGGTGCGCAATGTGTTTAAGAAAAACGCCGTTTTGGTCGGTTTTAGAGAAAAAAACGGCGGTTACGTTGCCGACATGACCGCCTGCGAAGTTTTGCCCAAACACGTATCGGATTTGCTCGTGCCATTGCGTGAATTGGTGGGGCAAAGCAGTTTAATCAACGACATCCCACAAATTGAAGTGGCGGTTGGCCAAGAACACACCGTATTGGTGTTTCGCAACATGGCGGCGTTGAACTCGGATGATGAGGTGTTGTTCCGCGCCTTTGGCGACACGCATGGCGTGGATATTTGGTTTCAACCCAAAGGCCCTGACACCGTGTACGCCTTTCATCCGCCGACTGAAAACCTATTTTATGACCTGCCCGAATTCGGCATTCGCATGCCGTATCGCCCCACCGATTTCACGCAAGTTAACTTTCACATCAATCGCGTGCTGGTTGGGCGCGCCATTCGCCTGCTCGACGTGCGGCCTTTAGAGCGCGTGGCGGATTTTTTCTGTGGACTGGGTAATTTTACCTTGCCATTGGCAACCATCGCCACGCACGTGGTGGGCATTGAAGGCTCAACCCAGCTCACCACCCGCGCGCTGGAAAACGCCGTGGTCAATGGCGTGGCAGACAAAACCGAGTTTTACTGCCGCAATTTATTTGAAGTCACCGCAGATGATTTGCGCGGCTTGGGTAAATTAGACAAATACCTCATCGACCCGCCGCGTGACGGCGCAGACGCGCTGTGCCTAGCACTCGCCCAACTCACCCGCGCAGAAAAACCCACGCGCCTTGTGTACGTATCATGCAACCCATCCACCCTCGCACGCGACGCCAAAACCTTGGTACACCAAGCAGGCTACCGCTTAAGCAGCGCAGGCGTGGTCAATATGTTCCCGCACACCGCGCACGTAGAATCTATGGCGGTGTTTGATTTGGTTTAAATTTAAGCACATCCTTTTCAGACTTGGCGAGCCTGCAAGCCTGAAAATGTGCGACGCAATTTGGCACCCACTTTGGCGCGGCTTTGGCCACGGTGGCGATGACTAATCAAACCAAGCCTTGGTACGAGCGGCGCGCCATTAGCCAGCCACGTTAGTTAAGTGTGGGATGTAACAGTTAAGCCATTATTTTTGATGACCCACGCATGCATCGCCATGCACAGGCCAAGGAGTTTTTGATGACCCCCATCACGATTTACCACAACCCAAAATGCGGCACGTCGCGCAACACGCTGGCCTTGATTCGCAACACCGGTGTTGAGCCCGCCGTGGTTTTATACCTTGAACAGCCGCCCAGCAAAGCCGAGCTGGTGCAGCTGCTGGCCGACATGGGCATGAGCGTGCGTGCGCTTTTGCGCCGCAAAGGCACGCCTTATGATGAATTGGGCTTGGATGATGAATCACGCTGGAGCGATGAGGCGCTGCTCGATGTCATGCTTGAACACCCGATCCTCATCAACCGTCCCATCGTGGTGACGCCGTGGGGCACGCGTCTGTGCCGCCCGTCAGAAGTGGTGCTCGACATTTTGCAGTTGCCGCAATTGGGGGCGTTTACCAAAGAAGATGGCGAGCCTGTGATTGATGCGCAAGGGCAGCGGATTTAATTGGACAATCCCGCCCAAAGCATGGGCGCTTGGGTTGCAGGTGTGCCGATTCATGTGATATAAGGTGGCTTCAAAAACACCACCTTATTGTGCGCATCTAAACCTCAAACAATCGTTTTTATGTGATGCTTGAACCGCAAGCTGAGCGTGAATAACGGTTTTTTGTTTTTGAACAGCGCGATGCGTCTGTTGCGTTGGCTCATTATTCAATGATTTAATAATTGACGCCGTTGTTTCCCCCATGAATCTGGAATTTAAATCCAAAAATAGAGAAAAACTGAATGAAAAAGCACCCATACCAAGCGGTTATTTTTGACCTTGACGGCGTGATTACCGACACGGCGCGATACCATTTTATTGCATGGCAGCGTCTTGCGTGCTCGCAAGGCGTGACTTTTGATGAGGCATTTAATGAAACCCTCAAAGGGATTGACCGCGCCACGTCGCTCGATTTGATTCTTGCCCAATCAAATAAAACCTATTCTGCGGCCGAAAAAGCCGCGTTATCAGATGCCAAAAATGATGAATACGTTCAATTGGTGGCGCAAATGTCGGCCGATGATTTATTACCGGGAGCCGTACAAGCGCTGGACGCGGTGCGCGCAGCGGGGCTCAAAATTGGTTTGGCATCGGTGAGCAAAAACGCATTTGCGGTATTGGCGCGTTTGGGCATTACCGATAAATTTGATTACGTGGTGGACGCCGCATTGATTACACGCGGCAAACCTGACCCTGAAATTTTCTTAAAAGCCGCCGCAGCGCTTGGGGTGGCGCCAGCTGATTGTTTGGGCGTCGAAGACGCGGTGGCGGGCGTGCGCGCCATTAAAGACGCGGGCATGTTTGCGGTGGGGATTGGCGCGCCAGATGTATTGACCCAAGCCGATGACGTGATTGCGGGCTTGGATGCGTTTGATTTAAACCGTTACATGGCGTAACCGCGCGTTTTTATTTAAATCTTAAAAAGGAAATCACATGAAAAAAGTCACATTAGGACACAGCAATTTAAACGTCAGCCCGATTTGTTTGGGCACCATGACGTTTGGTGAACAGGTCAATCAAGCCGATGCGCATCAAATTTTGGCGCATTCATTGGCGCGTGGCGTGGATTTTATGGACACCGCCGAAATGTACGCCGTGCCACCATCGGCCGCCACGTACAATGCCACCGAAACCATCATTGGCAATTATTTTGCGGCCAACCCAAGCGCGCGGGCGCAATGGACTGTTGCCACCAAAGTGGCTGGGCCTGCACGCGGCATGCCTTGGATACGCGGTGGCAAAGCCGAATTGACCGCGCAAGATATTATTACCGCGTGCGAAGGCAGCTTAAAACGCCTGCAAACCGACGTGATTGATTTGTACCAAATTCACTGGCCAACCCGCGCCACAGTGATGTTTGGCGGTGTGTATTTCACCCCAAACGATGACGCGCACGTGGTGGATGTGATGCACGAGCAGCTTGATGCGCTGGGGCAATTGGTCAAAGCAGGCAAGGTCAAAGCGATTGGCGTGTCAAACGAAACCCCATTTGGCGTACATGAATTCATGCGCTTGGCGCAGCAACACGATTTGCCAAAATTAAGCACGGTGCAAAACCCGTATTCATTGATTAACCGCACCGCTGAGAATGGCTTGGATGAAACCATGCACCACTTGGGCGTGTCATTGCTGGCGTATTCGCCACTGGCGTTTGGCTTGTTAACGGGCAAATACGACGCATCAGGCTTGCAAGGCGCGGGCGCACCCGAACAAGCGCGTCTGACCAAGTACCAATCCATGCGCAACCAGCGCTGGGGGCGGCCAGAAGCCTTGGAATCGGCCAAATTGTATAACCAGCTCGCGCGTGACCATGGTTTAACCCCCACCCAATTCGCGCTGGCGTTTTGTTATCAAAAATGGCAAGTGGCCAGCACGATTATTGGGGTCACATCCGTGGCGCAACTCGATGAATGTATTGATGCGTACGACGTTAAATTGTCTGATGAAGTGCTCAAACAAATCGACGCACTGCGCTGGACGCACCGCGACTATGCGCAATAATACGGCATCAACCACCACGCCGATTTAAAGTCGCGCCAGAAGAGCGGCGCTTGCGTCAATCAGGTTTGTTACGAACAGTTTTTCTTTGGTAACGGTAACTATTGCCTTTGTTTTGGGCAAAATTGCGCCGCAAGCGCACACGTTGGCGCAGGTACTGCACCAGCTCTAGGTGGCATCTTGTTTCAGGCTGAATAGGTTTTTTGACTGAGCTGAACATTGAGCTTTTATGCAAACTACGCAAGCCCAGCACGCGACGACATTATTTTAATTGTCTTGAGAAGTCTCAATTGTGTGCGCTCTAAAAAAGGCCGTCAACTCCTCAATGAAACAACGCACCCGTTGACTTTGGGCACGGCTTGTCGTCAACGCGTGGAGTTGAACGGGTTTGCTAAACCAGTCCGGCAACACTTCTTGTAATCGGCCAGCCTTGACGTGTTTTTGCATTTCAAGCGTGGGCAAACAGGAAATCCCCAAACCAGCAAGCGTGGCTTCTCGCAACAAAGCCATGCTGCCCCAAGCATGGTAGTTGGTTAAATGCAGATGCTCTGGTTTGAGTGTTTTGTGGGTGAGCGCCCATTTTCTTTGTGCCTGAGCCATTACCATTGGGGTGATGTTGCCTGTAAGCAGATGGTCTTGCAGTTGTGCCATTTCTGTAATTGGCGCAAATTTTGCCAAATAGCTTGGCGTTGCAAAAAGGCTCATGCTTTGGTGCATCAATGGATAAGCCACTAGGCTGGAGTCCGATAACGGTTGGGTCGACATGCGCAGCACGACATCAAAGCCTTCGAGTGCCAAATTTGCGTAGTGCTGTGAGACTTCAATTTCAAAGCGAACTTCGGGGTAGCGCTGGGAAAACTCATGCAAAAAAGGCGCTAAATAGTCCTGTGCAACGCTGACGGAAGCGCCAATTTTAATTGGGCCTTGCATGTGGCGTATTTTGCCTTGAACCTGAGCGTAAGCTTCTTGGGCTGCCTCTATGATGTCTTTGGATTGGGCGAAATAGTCTTTGCCTGTTGCCGTCAAGAGGACATTGCGCGATGTTCGGTGAAACAGCTTTATGCCAAGGCGTGCTTCCATTTGGGCGATATGGCGAGACACAGATGACGGTGGTAGGTTCAGTTTTGCCGCAGCAAGCGTAAAGCTCTGGTGGCGGGCAACTTCAACAAAAGTAGCCATGTCTTGTAAATATTGGTGCGCTTTCATGGGGGCTCGCTTGTTTGTGTGATTGTTGCTTTTTTAGCAATTTTGGAATGTTTTTCTGAGCTTCTTTTGTTGTTTAAACAATGTTAAACTGCCTTTGTCCTGATAGGGGCAACAAATTAGCAAATACATTGAAAGGATTGTTATGTTTGATTTTACCGTAGAAAATAGTGCGTTGGTGATGATTGACCATCAAGTGGGGACAATCGACTGGACGGGTGCCTTAGATCCGGCGGAGCGCGAGCAGATTAAAACCTGGGCCAAGTTTCTCCTTCGGTTCGCAAAAGAGGCAGGCATGCCGATTGTGATGACCAGCAGCATGGAAACTCAAGCGCAGGGACGTTTACTGCCTGAGTTCGAAGAAATTGCACCAGCTGAATACGCTGCTCGCATTCAAAGAGACGGCGTCATCAACGCTTGGGAAGATGCTAATTTTGCCAATGCCGTTCGCAATACAGGCAAAAAACACTTGTTGATGGCAGGTTTAACCACGGAAGTGTGCTTGGTACCGCCTGCGCTTTCAGCTGTCAAAGAGGGTTTTAAAGTGGCCGCGTTATTGGATGCGTCTGGTGGCAATACGCGTTTGGGCGAGGATTACGCCGAGCGCGTCTTAGACAAAGCGGGCGTGTTGATTGCAACCACAATGCCTTTGTTAACGGGTATGTTGGGGAATTGGACAAACCCCGCATCTGCGGCATTTTTTGCCGCTGCCGCGCAAAATGATATTTTTGCGTTGCAGGCCAAAGGCAACGTCCGCTAAACGGCTTAGGCTGCTGGGTTGGATTTTAAAAACTTCTGCAGCCAAAAGGGTTTTTCGGTCTGCTTTTAGCTCACTGTAAACAACCTTTGCTCGCCCAAAATTGCAAGACGGGTGAAGCAAAGGTTTTAATTTTTTATTGGAAACCAAAGCGCGTCGCGCTTTTTAATCATTTTCACTTGCAAAGGAAAATCATGCATAAATTTCACCCCAAATACACGCAACTGTTGGTTGCATTCTTTATGTCTTGCTTTATGGCGTTTTTAATGTCAGGCATTGTCACCCTTCTGAATGCTGGCTACTCTAGCGGCTTTGTTTCGCAATGGCTGCATGCCTATACCATTGTTTGGCCGATTGCCTTTGTTTTGTTGTCTGTCCTGCGCCCGCTGGTCACGAAAATTGTGGCGCGTTTGGTTGATGATTCAAAGGCCGTCTGAGTCCGCACGCAAACGCCCATTTGCGTGGCTGTATGCGGTTGGGTTTTGATTGTTTGCACCTTGCTTTGAAATCTGGCTGACGCGGTGAGCTTGGTGGCATCTCAAAACAGCTTTAAACCGCACCCAGCGCATCATATATTTTGGGCTATTTGTATTATTTGTTGCATTGGCGCTGGCCGCGTGGGCTATAAGAAAAACCCAACCCACGCATGGCGCACGTTTGGGGTGTTGTTTCTCCCAGACCTTCTATTTAAAAGCATGGTGATTTGTTGAAGTGCGAACAGGGGCAGGCAACTTGGCTCAAGTTTGGTCAGTATTTAATTCAACAGCGCCCATTTGCTGCACTGCAAAAACAACGCCATGCGCGCCAACTCATCGGCCAAAGCCTTCTGGTACCTCAAACTTTGCGGCGCGCCATGTACATAACCCAGCCCAACCTGCATCACGCCGTCTAAAACGTTAATATTCGCCCAGCCAATGCATTCATTTCCCCACAACAAAGGCTGCGCGTAATAACCAAACTGGCGCGCATGCGCGGGTTTATACGCCTCAAACTTGTACGTCCAGCCCCAAAACAAGGCAAAGCGGTCTCTGTCCCAAACCAGCGGGTCAAATGGCGTTAGCACGCGCACCGTCTCGGGCACATCCGCCCCTTCAAACGCCGCAGGCCGCTCAGACTTGGGCCAATACCAGCGCACACCATCAATCAACGCATGGCCAAAATAATCACACGCATGAGCCAGCGCGGCTTTAATTTGTGGCTTGGCATCAGGGCGGGCAACGCCGAGCAGCCGCGCCATATAAGTTAAAGAGGCGTGCGAGAAGGGCGCATAGGTTGTGGCAAACGTTAAAAACGCCTGCGCAACCATCACATCCAAATCCACATCGACCTGCGCTGCCGGCAAACCATACACGCGCTGGCCTTTTTCGCGCCGTGCAATCCGCAGCAAACCTGCGCTGTGCATGCGTTGCAACAGTTGCGTGCCTGCTTGACCTTGTGCGCCCCAACCATTGGTGACCAATTGATTGCCCAGTTTTTGGTTCAGGCTGCGTGAATCAAGCTCAGGCGTTGTGTTCAGCAACGCTTGCACCATTTGTATCGCGTCTGCATGGTTGTGTAAAAAAACCGTCAGCGGCTTGCGCGACCAAAGGCTTAACGCCTGTGCGCGTGGCATCACGCCGTGATTGATAAAATACACCTCTTCGAGCGCAGAACTGGGATACGCACAGTCAAGCCCGCCCTTGGCATAGTCCGCCACCCGATGGCGCAACATCAGGTCTTGCGCGCAAGCAGGCGCACGAATCGGGTCAATTTGGACAAAGCCAAGCTGCGTGACGGCAGATTCGAGGCTGGTTGGCGTAAAAAACGTGCGCGCAACGGCGTATTGCTTGAGGGTGTTGATGTTCATGGGCTGTCGTATTTCACTCAAATTTCGTTCAATTGAAGCTGTGCATTTTAAAACAGCCGACTGCAATCAGTCGGCTGTTTTTGTACGTCAAAAAATGGCGGATTAAAACTGAACCTTCACCCCAACATCCAAATGCGCGCCTTCTTTGTTGCCCTTAAAGCTGCGCTGATAACGTGCATCTGCGTGCAGCGAAGTTGTTTTGCTCACCTGGCCAGACACGCCCGCGCCAATTTCTGCATAGGTGCTGTCAAAGCGCTCGTTCAACGTGGTGCTGCCCGTGCGGTCAGACAATGTCACGTTTTTAGGCTTGATGAAGTCATGGCCAATATTGGCAATCCCGTAATACTGCGCGGCTTGGCCAGAGATGTTCAGGTCTTTAAACAACCGCACGCCCAAACGACCGCGCAGGCTGTTGGTGTTGTCGTTGCCAATGGTTGAGTACGCATCCGCAAAGTTTTTGTAATTGCCGTAGGCGTAGCTTAACTGCGCTTGTGGCTCAACATTCCAGCCGCCAATATTGCCAACGGTTTTGCCAATTTCAGTCGACAAACCTGCTTGCCAGCCTTTTTGTTTGGATTGGCCGCTGTAACTGTCATTAAATTTGTTGGTGATGTGATTGGCTTGCCCCACCACGTCCACATACATGCCGTTGCTCATGTGCTGGGTGAAGTAGCCGCCCAAACCCAATGCAGTCGATTTAATCGTGCCTGTGTTTTGTGCCAAGCTCGCCTGCGCACGCGCGCTGTCACGCGCATCAATGTCGCTGTACGCGTAATTGAGCGTCACGCCTGCGCGGGATGTGTTGTTACTCCAAACATCGCGGCCAAATTGGAAGCCTGTGCTGAATTGATCGTATTCAAAACGGTTTTTACCATTATTGGATTGGCCAGCGGTAAAAATTTTGCCCCACGTTTGCGGCGCACCGCTCGTACCACGTTGCTCGCCCATGCGCTGATGCAAACTGCTCATTAAATCAAATGTGGCATCGGTGTTGGCGGTTTGCGCCACCACATACGCGGCAACGGCTGGGCGGTACAACGTGGTTGTGCCAGTTGTGCCGCTAGAATTACCGCCTGAACTGTTGCCGATTTTGCTGGTTAAATACCAATCATTGGCATCGAGCGCGCTGCCCTGCTTAAGGGTGTATTCATACGCACCCGCTTGAACGGGCGCGGCCATCGTAAAACTATCCGCCGCAGATGTGCCGTCAACCTGCACCACATTAATTCCATTCACGGTTTGCGCGCCCGTGCCGCCTGCGTTGCGAATCTCAAGGCGCGTGCTGCCATATGTGTTGCCAGTCACGTGTAATTTATCGGTGGTCGAATTGTCGTCACCCAGCTTGGTTTCAAGGCTAATGACCGAGCCTGCCGTGCCAACGTAATTAGCGGTGGTGAGGGTTTGACCGAGGTTTTTAAAATACACCGTGCCGGCGTTGTTTAAGGTTTGGGTGATGGTGGAATTGCCCGTCATATTCCAACGGCTGCTCGCGTCCAACGTGCTGCGGGTGACATTGCTCATCGCGCCCGTGTAGGTTGAACCGTTGTTAAAATTTAAAGTTGCGGCGCTGCCATCAGCGGCAACGGTGATGTTGCCAGACAGAGTTGAGGCGTTGGCGTTGAGGGTTAGGTTGGCAGCATTGGGGGTGAAATCTTCTAAAATCGCTTCTATTTGCGAATCACTGCCGTTGCTGACATGGATCAAATTTTTTGAGGCAGCTGCTGCGGCTGTGGTGTTATTGAGGGTCAAGTGGCTGGTGCCACCATAAGCTGCGACCACATCGCCTTGAGTTGAGGACAGTTGATAATTATTGAGTGTTATTTGATCGTCGGCAGGTTTTACGAAGGCGCCAAGGTCTTGCTTTATTAGAGCTTCTGATTGGAATAAAACTGCGACAGATTGATCACCTGTTGCTGATATTTTGCCGCCATTGGTAAAGGAAATCTCACCCCCATAAGATGAGACGAGAGCCGCTGATTGATTGCCTGTCACATTGATGTTTGTCTGACCCGTGGCGGTTATTTTCCCCAACTCAGAACTTGCTATGCCGTAGCCGCTTCCACTTATGTTGACGTTGGCCGTGTTCAGGGTCAAAGAGCCTTTTGTTACTGAACCTACGTCGCCACCGTAGACAAAAATCCCCGCAACGTCATTGCCGTTTGTGATGTCTATTTGGGTGTGTCCTGAAATCTTTACTTGAGTCGCAAAAGTCTCAAACATTGCATTGTATGAGTTGCCGCTATTGGTAATCGTGAGGTTGTTTAAATCTGCTTTTGAGCGAGGGTCTTGAATGTGCAGGGAGCTACGGTCGTTGCCGTTGGAATTGATGGTTAAATTACCCGTAGAAATTAAGTGGGAGCCGGTATTGATGTCAATGCCGCCAACACCACGGACGGCTAGCTCAACGTTCGCGTTGTCTATGATAAGCGTGCCTCCAAAAAATGCTGTAATTACATCGTTTGAAAAGTAACCATTGTTGCCTTCAGGTGTTAATGATGCTGAATATGAAGGTAATGATAAAGTGCAAGTTGTGCCGTTATTAACAGATACAAGGTTTGCGGTGTCCTTGCAATCCGCCCAAGCCCCGCTCACAGGCGCCATCAACGCTGCAATCGCGCTCAACCCAAACACGCAGCGGCGGATGTTGGTGCGTGCGCTGGCGGTTTTGCCACGCGCGGGGGTGTTGCTCGATACGGCCACATACGTATTGGTTTGGGTGTTGTAAATAGAGCGGTAAACTTGGTTCATGCGGGTGTCCTTGTTATTGTGAGTGTGGGTGAAACGTGCGATTGTAGCAATTTTTGGCCTTAATTTATACGCATTTTCAGTCACATAAATACAATTTTTGTTAAATGGTGGTTCTGCTGGGGTTGAACGTTGGATTTAAGGGCGATGTGTTTTGAGCGGGTATTTATCATGTTGGCTTGGTAAAACTGCGCGTTTTCGGCAGCATTATTCGTCTTCCAGCCCTTTAATAATCTGGCGCACAATATCAAAACCAAAGCCTCGGCTTGCCATGAAGCGCGCTTGTTTGGCGCGCTCTTTCATGTCTTGCGGGGCTTGGCCAAATTTGTTGCGCCAAATCAGGGTGGCGCGTTCGAGTTCGGTGGCTTTGAGTTCGTTTAATTCGCGCTGCACCAACTCGTCGCTCAAGCCGCGTTGTTTAAATTCCTGTTTGAGGCGCGCCACGCCAAACCGTGCGCCTTTGACCTTGGTGATTTGTTCGGCGTAGCGCGTGTCAGATTGCCAGTTGGCGCGTGCCAATTCGGCCAATACCTGCTCGATGAGCGCGGCGTGTGCGTCGTTTGATGGGTAAGCCTCAAACGCGCTGGTGAGTTTGTGAAACAACTCGTCGCGGCTGTATTCGCGGCGCGACAAGTAGCCCACGGCGCGGGCGTTGATTTTGAGCGCGAGTTCGCGCTCGGTCAGTGGCTTGAGCGTGACGGTTTTGGCGGCAAATGGTTTGCGGGTGCGGTATGAGTCTTCAAACTCGGCGTTGGCGTCATCTGCCTGAATGCGCTTGGCGGGCGCGCTGGTTGCGGGGCTGGGCGCTTCAAACTGCTCAAAATCATCGTGTTCAAAAGGGCTGGGCGGGCGTTGGGTCATGGCGGCGTAAGTGATTGTTTTAGCGGTTGTGTATGGGCGTATTTTAATGAAAACATCGGTTGTCAATGGGGCGCATTGAATGTGGATTACTCAGTGTATGAGATTGCGGGTCGAGCCCGCAATGACCGTGTCATTTGAATGCGTCATTCTGCTGTGGTTACGCTGCGCAGACGCTCGGTAATGAACGGTCAGGTTTATAAGAAAAAGCCCCGCGCAATGCAGGGCTTGGGTTTGATGCTTGAAGCTTTAAACCGCATCGTCTTCAACTGGCGCATCGGCCGCGCTTGGCGCAGTCTTTGCTGGCTTGGCTGATTTCTCTTTGTCTGCGGTATCCGTTGGGGCAAGGGTGCGTTTGATGGCACGTGACTTAACGCCCAGTTTGTCGCGCACCAAGTTTTCAATCTCAACCGACACATCAGGGTTTTGGCGCAAATACTCGCGTGCGTTGTCGCGGCCTTGGCCAATGCGGTCTGCGCCGTAGCTGTACCAAGCGCCTGCTTTGTCGATGATGTTGTGCGCCACCGCCATGTCAACCACTTCGCCTTCGCGCGAAATGCCTTCGCCGTACAAAATATCAAAAATCGCTTCTTTAAATGGCGGCGCGACTTTGTTTTTGACGATTTTGACGCGGGTCTCGTTGCCCAAAATTTCATCGCCTTTTTTGATGCCGCCAATGCGGCGAATGTCTAAACGCACCGATGCGTAAAACTTGAGCGCATTGCCGCCCGTGGTGGTTTCGGGTGAGCCAAACATCACGCCAATTTTCATGCGGATTTGGTTAATGAAAATCACGGTGCAATTGCTGCGGCTGATGGATGAGGTGAGTTTGCGCAAGGCTTGGCTCATCAAGCGGGCTTGCAAACCCGGCAATGACGCACCCATGTCGCCCTCGATTTCTGCTTTGGGTACCAAGGCGGCAACCGAGTCAATGACAACCAAATCCACCGAGCCTGAGCGCACGAGCGCATCGACGATTTCCAATGCTTGTTCGCCTGTGTCAGGTTGAGAAATCAACATTTCGGATAAATTCACGCCCAGTTTTTGGGCATAACTCACATCCAATGCGTGTTCTGCGTCAATAAACGCACACGTGCCGCCGACTTTTTGCATTTCAGCCACCACGTGCAAGGTCAACGTGGTTTTACCCGATGATTCAGGGCCATAAATCTCAATCACGCGGCCGCGCGGCAAACCGCCCACGCCCAACGCCACGTCCAAGCCCAATGAGCCGGTTGAAATCACATCAATATCAGGCTGCTCGTTGTTGTCGCCCAACAGCATGATAGAGCCTTTGCCAAATTGCTTTTCAATTTGAGCCAGCGCTGCGGCGAGCGCTTTTGCCTTGTCGTCTGCGTTGCCCGATTGGGTGACAGGTGGTTTGGTATCGCCTTTGGCCATGATAATCCTCTAGGTTGGTTGTGTGGTGTTGGGTGAATGCTGGGTAAAAATAATCCGCAATCTTAGCATAAAGCGCTATAAATGAACGCTTCGCTTTGGGATAAAAAACGTGTTTAACTGTGTTGATGATAACGGGTCACGCGGTCAACTTCCTCGTTTGAACCCATAAACACCGCCACGCGCTGATGCAAGGTCTCGGGCAAAATGTCCAAAATACGGATGTTGCCGTTGGTGGCGCTGCCACCTGCTTGCTCAACCAACATTGCCATTGGATTGGCTTCGTACATCAAGCGCAGCTTGCCTGCACGGTCAGGCGTGCGGGCGTCAGCGGGGTACAAAAACACGCCGCCACGGGTCAAAATCCGATGCACGTCGGCCACCATGGACGCAACCCAGCGCATGTTGTAATTTTTCTTGCGTGGGCCAGCTTCACCCGCCAGCAACTCGCTAAAATACGTTTGCATGGGCGGCGCCCAATGACGCTGATTCGATGCGTTAATCGAGTACTCAGCGGTGCTGCTTGGAATGCGCATGTGCTCTTGGGTCAATACCCATGAACCCAGCTCCGCGTCCAGTGTGAAACAATGCGTGCCAAAACCTGTGGTCAATACCAATAACGTTTGTGGGCCATAAATCGCATAACCTGCCGCCACTTGCTCTGTGCCTTTTTGTAAAAAATCCGCCTCAGTCACCGCGCCAGAGGTTTGCTCAGGTTTCTTGAGCACAGAAAAAATCGTGCCAACCGTCACATTGATGTCAATGTTGGACGAGCCGTCCAGCGGGTCGTACACCAACAAATACTCGCCTTTGGGAAAGCGATTGGGGATTTCGTACATGTGTTCCATTTCCTCAGACGCCATGCCCGCCAAATGGCCGCCCCATTCATTGGCCTCTAACAAAATCTCATTGCTCAAAATATCCAGTTTTTTTTGTGCTTCGCCTTGGATGTTGTCCGTGCCCGCATTGCCCAAAATATCGCCCAAAACACCGCGCGAAACCGCGTGGCTGATGTGTTTGCATGCCCGCGCCACCACTTCAATCAGCAGGCGCAAATCGGCGGGAATGTTGTTGTGCTCACGTTGTTGTTCAATCAAATAGCGAGACAGGGTTTTGCGTTTCATAGCAGCCTTTGGGTAAAAAGAAGATGGCGCATTGTACTGGAAAGTGTTCATCCCAATGATTCAAAAATGTTTTGTGCAATCAGTTAAAAAAATGAGCCGACTCAATTTTTAAGTCTGACAAGTTGTCGAATCGCAATAAAGTAGGTTTTTACTTTGTTGTGAAGGTCCTGCGTATAATATCGGCTGGCCGCAAGGCTTTAACTATCCACGCAATCACATACGAGGCATGCCATGAATACGATACTCAATATTTCCACCTACCAATTTGTCACGCTCAACAATATCGCCCAAATGCGCGAAGAGCTGCGCGCTGTCGCGCATGAGCTGCAAATCAAAGGCAGTATTTTATTGGCGGCAGAAGGCATTAACATGACAATTGCGGGGTTGCCCGAAGCCGTGCGCGGCTTTATGGCGCATTTGCACAGTCGCCCTGAGTTTGCCAATTTACCCGCCAAAGAAAGCTGGACGGATTACGTGCCGTTTAAAAAAATGCACTTAAAGCTCAAAAAAGAAATCATCACCATGAAAATGCCCATGATTGTGCCGCAAGCCTACCGCGCCGCCGCAGTCAGCCCCGCCGATTTAAACCGCTGGCTGGATCAAGGCCATGATGACAACGGGCGCGAAGTTGTGATGATGGACACGCGCAATCAATTTGAAGTCGATTTTGGCACGTTTGCCAACGTCGAACATTACGGCATCAAGACATTTTCGCAATTCCCCGAACAAATCGCGCAGCACAAAGACGCCTTGATGGACAAAACCATTGTGACCTTTTGCACAGGCGGGATTCGTTGCGAAAAAGCCGCGCTGCACATGGACCAAATTGGCCTAGAACACACGTACCAACTAGAAGGCGGGATTCTAAAATACTTTGAAGAAACCGACGCCAAATATTGGAATGGCGAATGCTTTGTATTTGACGACCGCATTGCCATCGATAAAAACTTGGCAGAAACGGCGCAAGTCGTGTGTCAAATGTGCAAAACCGTGCTCACCCGCGCAGACAAACTCAGCCCGCAGTACAAAGACCGCGTGTGCTGCCCGCATTGTTACGTGGAAAATTACGCCACACCGCGCCGCGCCCATTTGACCGAAAAGCTCGCACAAAAAGGCCGCACGCTGCCAAAAAACGCGCAAATGCGCCAAGAAGTATTGAGCGATGCGCATGCGTGAGCTTTGGCAGCGGATTCGTACGTTTGCACCCAAATGGGTGCAAACGTTGTTTTGAGGCGGCAAGGCGCGAAAATGCTGCGTAGGGCGGGCATGAGTGCCCGCCCTACATGTTTTTTTATTCCATGCGGATGATTTTTTCAATGTTCATCGTTTTAAAAACGCCGTTTTCCAATTGTAAATAAACATGTTTTTTTTCAATCAGACCGCCGTGCGATAGTATAATGGCGGCCTTGTGTTTTACAAAAGGCGCTTTGGGCGCTGGATGTTGGATGTTGGAATCAATATTGAGGTTTTGAGTGCGTCTCGTTCAAATTAAATTGGCTGGTTTTAAATCATTTGTTGACCCCGTGAGCTTTCACGTGCCCGGTCAACTGGTCGGCGTGGTCGGTCCAAATGGTTGCGGCAAGTCAAATATTATGGATGCAACGCGCTGGGTGTTGGGCGAGTCTCGCGCCTCCGAATTGCGCGGCGAATCCATGCATGACGTGATTTTTAACGGTTCGATTCACCGCAAACCATCGGCGCGTGCATCGGTCGAATTGGTGTTTGAAAACAACGAAGGTCGCGCAGGCGGTCAATGGAGTCAATACGCCGAAATCGCCGTGCGCCGTGTTTTGAGCCGCGACGGCGGTTCGAGCTACTTCATCAACAACCAATCGGTGCGCCGCAAAGACGTGCAAGACATTTTTATGGGCACGGGTTTGGGGCCGCGCGCGTATGCGATTATTGGTCAAGGCATGATTTCGCGGATTATTGAGGCCAAGCCCGAAGAGCTGCGCGTGTTTTTAGAAGAAGCCGCTGGCGTATCCAAATACAAAGAACGGCGCCGCGAAACCGAAAACCGCTTAAACGACACACGCGACAACCTCACCCGCCTCGAAGACATTCAGCGCGAACTCGATACCCAAGTAGAGCGCCTGCAAGCCCAAGCAATTGTGGCGCAGGAGTACCGCGATTTGCAAAATTCTGCCCAAGACAAACTGCATTTTTTGTGGTTGCTGCGGTTAGATGAAGCCTTGGCCGAGCAACAAAAAATCACCCACAAAATCAGCTTGGCGCAAAACGACTTAGAAGCGCAAATCGCCCAATTGCGCAGCGCCGAGGCCGATATTGAGCACAAACGTGCCCTGCATTATGAGCTGAGCGACGCGGTGCATGCCGCGCAAGCCGCGCTGTATGAAGCCAGCGGTGAAGTGAGTCGGTTTGAGGCAGAAATCAAATACATATTAGAAGGGCGCTCACGCGTGCAAGCGCAAATTGAGCAGACCAAAGCCCAGCTCTCGCAATGGCGCGAACGCACCGAGCAGCTCGAATCTGACGCGGCTGAGATGTTGTCGGAAAAAGACATGGCCGTTGAGACGCATGCCGCGCTACAAGAGCAGCTCGACATGGCATCAGAGGATTTGCCTGAGCTAGAAGCGCGTCACCGTGACGCGCTGGCCAATATGCAAAGCCGCCGCGAGCAATACATTCAAATTGAACAAAAAGTCGCGCACGCAGCGGACGAGCAGCGCAATGCGGACCGACAGCTCAACGCGCTGGCGCAGCGGCGCGAGCGTTTGGCGCTCGAAAAGCAAGGCGCGGGCTTGGCGGACGAGCGCGAGCTCACGCAGTTGTCGCACCAGTTAAGCGACGAGGAGTCGCGCGCTGAAGCGGCGCAGGCCGCGCTATTTGATGTGGACGAAGCATTGCCCGCCGCGCAAGCGCGGCTTGATTTGGCGCGTGAATCGGCGCTGGCCGAGCAAACGCGGATTGCGCAACTCAATGCGCGGTTTGATGCCTTGACCCAGTTGCAAGAAAAAGTGCAAAACCAAGGCGATATGGCGCCATGGTTGGACAAACACCAATTGGCCAGTCGGCAGCGTTTGTGGCAAAAAATCCAAATTGAAACAGGCTGGGCGAGTGCGCTAGAAGCCGTACTGGCCGAGCGCATGGGCGGGCTAGAGATGAGTCGGATTGATTGGATTAAAAATTATTTTAACGACTTGCCGCCATCGCGCCAGAGCTTTTATGCCGCACCGCAAGACAGCACGCCATTTGTTGCGGCGGCGGGTTTGTCGCCATTGTTTGATTTGATTCAAACCACAGACGCTACCTTGCAAAAAACCTTGCCGGTCTGGTTGCGCGACGTGTACGCGGCCAATTCGCTAGAAGCCGCGTTTGCGCTGCGCGATCAGCTGCCCGAACACGGCGTATTGGTGACGCCGCAAGGCCACCAGTTGAGCCGTTACACCATGCGGTTTTATGTGGCCGATTCAGAGCAAGCGGGCATGCTCGAGCGGGCGCAAGAAATTGAAAACATTCAAACCCAGTTGCGGGCGCAAGACATGTTGGCGGACGAAGCAGAGGATGAATTGCGCCGCTTGCAACAACAAGTTCAAACCCACACGCAGCAGCAAACCAGTGCGCGCAGCACGCTGCAAAGCACAACAGCGCGTTTGCATGCGTTGCAAATGCAGGTGCAAAAACTGCGTTTGGCAAGCGAACAAGCGATGGCGCGGCATGGTCAAATTGATGAAGAATTGGCTGAAATAGCCATGCTCGAAGAAGAATTGTTGGCGCAAAAAATGGACGCGCAAGCCCTGTTTGACGAAGGCGATGCCAATTTGATGCTTGAGCAAGCGCAAGCCGAACAGGCAAAACAAGCGTATGAGTTGCTCGACGAGCAACTGCGCACGCAGCGCAGCGCTCTGCGCGACATCGAAAACCAAGTGCGCGACGCACAGCACCGCGTGCAGACCTTAACCCAGCGCATTGCGGACGTGGAATACAATCAGCAATCAAGCGACCAGCAGCTGGAATTTTTAAATACCACCTTAGAAGAGCAAATGATTGAGTTAGAAGAATTTGCGCAAGTTGACAGCAATGAAGGCCTGCAAGAAGCGCTTGCGTTGCGGGTTGAGCGTGAAGCGGTGTTGACCCAAACCCGCACACGCGCTGATGAATTGACCTTTGAGTTGCGTGAGGCCGATGAAACCCGCATGCGGCTTGAGCGCAGCTTAGAACCGCAGCGCGAAGCGATTGTACAATTGCAATTGGCCGAACAAGCGGCGCGTTTGAATCAAGAACAATTTGCACAGCAACTCGAAGCGGCGCAAGTCGATGTGGAACAATTGCGGGTAAAACTGGCCGACGCCATGAAAGACGGCACAAAAGCATCGGCGCTCCAAGGTGACATCACGCGCCTTAACAATCAAATCAATGCGCTGGGTTCGGTCAATTTGGCCGCATTAGATGAGCTCGATGTTGCCACCGAGCGCCAGCGCTTCTTAAATGCGCAAGCCGCCGATTTAATCGAGGCGATGACGACATTAGAGGACGCGATTAAAAAAATTGACAAAGAATCGGGCGACATGTTGCGCAGCACGTTTGATGCCGTCAACAAAAATTTTGGTGAATTATTCCCAGAACTGTTTGGTGGCGGTGATGCCAAACTGATTATGACAGGCGACGATATTTTGGACTCGGGTATGCAAGTGATGGCGCATCCACCCGGCAAACGCAATTCCACCATTCATTTGTTGTCAGGTGGCGAGAAAGCATTGACCGCAACCGCGCTGGTGTTCTCGTTGTTCCGCTTAAACCCCGCGCCATTTTGTTTGCTCGATGAAGTGGATGCGCCGCTGGACGATGCCAACACCGAGCGGTTTGCCAATTTGGTCAAAAAAATGTCCGATCAAACCCAGTTTTTATTTATTTCGCACAACAAAATCACCATGGAAATGGCCAACCAGCTGGTTGGCGTGACCATGCAAGAACAAGGCGTCTCCCGCGTGGTCGCGGTAGACATGGAATCAGCACTAGAGTTGGCAGGTATCTAAATGAGTGATTTTGAATTTTCAACATTGGGGCTTTTGTGCCTACTATTGGTGGCGATTGGCGCGTACAGCTTTTGGCAAATTCACCGCGCAAAAACCGCATTACAACGACGTTTAAACGTAGATGCAGAATATGTTGAGGTTACAGAAGTGTTCGTGCCCGACGTGATTGACGCACCTTTGGTCGAATCAGAACCAGAATTGAGTGAGGGCGAGCCCAATGTCACCCCGATTGAAATGCCCGCGATAAATCCAGCCACAGCGCCCGTGCGCAAAGTGCGTAAAAACGCATGGGTGCAGCGCTCAATGCCTGATTGGCCTGATGCAAAAGCCGAAATGAGCCCAACCTCAACTTCAGATTCAAACTCAGATTCCCAACAAAAGACATCTGAAAACAACGCAAGCAATTCTTCAGAAAATTTCTCAGAAGATTCCTTAGAAAAAGCGTCGCAAGCCACATCAAAAAACACTTCGGCAAACGCCTTTGACCAAGCCAGCTCAAGCACAGCATCGCTCGTCAATGACCCCCGCTCAGTGCCATCGTTTCTACTGCAAGATGAATTGCCGCTGGACAGTGCGCTCGCGCCAGCCAAGGTAATTCCACAAACCTCAAACCGCATGGCTGACATTGAACCGACGCTGTTCAAACAAGACGAGTTGCAAGGCATGCAAACGCCTGCAGCGCACGTGCCGCCTGCTGTGCCGCGCACGCCAGCGCAAGTGGCGCTTGACATTTATGCGCCAATCGCTGATTTGCTGGCCTGCCTTAAGTCCAATGCCCTGCAACCGATTGATGGCATTGATGGTGTCATCGAACTGGTGCTCTCGCAGCCCAAAAACAAAACCGATATTGAACGCAGCTTGCATGATTTGCGCTTGGATACTGATTTGCCGCTGCGCATTTATGGCCGCCGCTCAGGCGCCGTATCACCCACGTGGCAGCCGCTTGAGCCCGGCGCTTTGTACAGCGGCTTGTGCATCACGCTGCAATTGGCCAACCCACGTTATTGCGCAGAAAAAGCCTTAATTCAAAGCTGGTTTGCGCTGTGTAAGCGCCTTGCCAAACGGATTTCAGCCACCGTCCCACAATGGCCTGAATTGACCGAATTATTGGCGCAAGCCGCAGCGCTAAGCCAACTCGCGCGCTTGCTTGACGCGCCAATTTTGGTGCAACTGGTGCCCGCGCAAGGCCATTGGTTGGGGCGTCAAATTGACGCACCACTCAAAGATTTGGGGGCCAATTTAAATGGCAAAGGCCAGTTTGTGGCGCGCGCCGATGACGGCAAGGCAATGTACAGTGTTTACCATGACTTAAACAATCCCCAAGGCGCAGAGTTTCATGAGCGCGATTTACCAGACATGGCCGTACAAGCCTTGTCTTTTTGTGTCGATTTGGCGCGTGTGCCCGCCGTATATCAGCCATGCGCGCGCCTGTGGCATGACATGCACAAAATGGCGCACCATTTAAACGCGGTATGGGCCAACAAGCAAGGCGAAGTGCTCGATGTTTCGGCGCTTATGACCCAATACCGTGCCCAAATTGATTTGTATTACCGCCATTTGGCGCAACTTCATTTGCCCGCAGGCTCGCCCGTGTTAAAGCGGCTTTTGCGGGTTAAATGGTAAATTTAACGCACGTAGTTAAATAATTGCTTAATTAAACAATTGCTTTATTGTTTTATCAGACATGGGAACCAGAATTATATGAATCGACTTTCAAAAAACCTCCAAGCCAACTTGGCGGCGCGGCGCAAAAATCTGGTGACATTCATTACCGCAGGCGCCCCTGATTTGGCCACATCACTGGCGCTCATGCATGGGCTGGTTGCCGGCGGCGTAGATGTGATTGAATTGGGCGTCCCTTTTTCTGACCCAATGGCAGACGGCCCCGTGATACAGCGTGCGAGCGAACGGGCGATTTTAAACGGCGTCAACCTGCAAAGCGTGTTTGGCTTGGTGCGTGACTTTCGCGCCACCAATCAACACACGCCCGTGGTTTTAATGGGATACGCCAACCCAATTGAACGCATGGGGCAGGGCGCTTTTATTGAGCAAGCCGTTGCCGCAGGCGTGGATGGCGCGCTGATTGTGGACTATCCACCCGAAGAATCAGAAACGTTTTCTGCCACAGCCAAACAAGCAGGCTTGAGCGTGATTTATTTAATCGCCCCAACCTCAACGCCTGCGCGCATGCAAAGCACCGCCAATCTAGCGAGCGGCTTTATTTATTACGTGTCAATCAAAGGCGTGACGGGTTCGGCCACGTTGGATGTGAGCGAAGTGGCGCACAATGTGGCGCAATTGCGCCAATACACAGATTTGCCCATCAATGTGGGCTTTGGTATTTCAGATGCCGTCAGCGCACAAAAAGTGGCGCAAGTCTCAGACGGCGTGGTCATTGGCAGCAAATTAATCACCATGGTTGAAGATGCGCTGGCCAGCGGGCACAATGGCGTCCAATTGGTAAGCGAGTGGGTGGCGGATATTCGCCAAGCGCTGGACGAAGTGGGCGGCTAATCTTTGAATGGCATATTTAATTGGGCGCAGCTCAATAAATACCGCTAAAATAGCGCCTCGTTGCCACTGGTTGGCATTGATTAGAGGCGGCAATCACCGAATGACGTGCATGGCGGGCATCAATGCCCGCCTTACAAATTCCAATATATTGCCAAGTCCATAACGTATTTTTAGAGTAATTTTCAGCCACAAATTCATGTAATGATTAATCATTACTGGTTGATGGTTGAAACAAGGAGCAAATATGAGTTGGCTAGAAAAACTTTTACCCCCACGGATTCAAACCCGCGAATCTAAAAACGCCATGCCAGAAGGCCTGTGGGTCAAATGTCCTTCATGCGAAGACGTGTTGTACAGCGCCGATTTAGATGCAAACCAACACGTTTGCCCCAAATGCGACCACCACTTGCGCATCGGCGCACGGGCGCGTTTAGACAAATTATTAGACGCAGAAAACCGTGTTGACATTGGCACGCAAGTCAAACCGATCGACAGCCTCAAATTTAAAGACAGCCGCAAATACTCAGACCGCTTGAGTGAAGCGGTCAAACAAACGGGCGAATCGGACGCGTTGATTGTGCAAGGCGGCACCATCATGGCGCAACCCGTGGTGGTTGCCGTATTTGAGTTTCAATTTATGGGTGGCTCAATGGGTTCCGTGGTTGGCGAGCGATTTGTGCGCGGCGTGCGCCATGCGATTGAAACCAACTCAGCGTTTATTTGCTTTACCGCATCAGGCGGCGCCCGCATGCAAGAAGCCTTGCTCTCGCTCATGCAAATGGCCAAAACCACCGCAGCCCTCACGTTGCTTGCCGACAAAGGCTTGCCGTTTATCAGCGTACTGACCGACCCAACCATGGGCGGCGTATCGGCCAGCTTTGCCTTTTTGGGCGACGTGGTGATTGCCGAACCCAAGGCGTTGATTGGTTTTGCTGGCCCGCGCGTGATTGAACAAACCGTGCGCGAAAAACTGCCCGAAGGCTTTCAACGCTCAGAGTTCTTACTCGAAAAAGGCGCGTTAGACATGATAGTGCCGCGCCTACAAATGCGCGAAGAAATTGCGCGCCTGATTGCGTTGTTGCGCCGTCAATCGGATGCGGGGTTTAACAATTAAACACAGTGTTGCAGCAATCTTAAAACCGTAGGGGCGTGATTTATCGCGCCCAATCGCTGTAAATACCTGCCTGCCGATGCAAAATGCATCAGAGATGCAAGTCAAAAATATACAAGTCATGCAAAAACTCAAACGGTTTGTCGCGTTGGCTTTTGGCTTTTGGTTTGTAGGGTGGGCAACGCCCACCTTTGGGCGGATTCGGTTTGGCGTGAATTGGTGGGCAGTGCCCACCCTACGAGGGCGGCATTGTAAGCAATTCACGGCATTGCCCACCCAATATTTTGGCAATTTTTGGTAATGATTTTCGCACAGGTCGATTCATCAGCGCCTATGCTTTGGGACTTAACATCCAATGAATACAAACCCAATCAACCGCGCCGCCCAATGACGCACAAATTTTAATGCCATGACTTTTACTTCAAACAACCTTCAAAACTGGCTCACCCACCTAGAATCGGCCCACACCCAAGTCATTGACTTGGGTTTAACGCGTGTCTCGCAAGTCAAGCAGCGCCTCATTGACAATCAAACGCTCACACTCAATTACCCCATCATCACGGTGGGCGGCACGAATGGCAAAGGCTCGACGTGCGCGTTTTTGGAGCAAATGCTGTTGGCGGCGGGTTACAAAGTTGGCTGTCACACATCGCCGCACATTTTGGCGTTTACCGAGCGGGCGCGTTTGAATGGGCTTGAGGCGAGTGAAGCGCAATTATTGCCGTTTTTTCAACTGGTTGAAGACGCGTGTCAACAAGCGCCTGCGGTGTCGTTGTCGTATTTTGAATTCACATTGTTGGCAATTGTGGCGTGGTTTGATGCGCAAAAACCAGATGTTGTGGTGCTGGAAGTCGGACTGGGTGGGCGTTTGGATGCGGTCAATGCGTTTGATTCGGTTTGCAGCGTTGTGACCAATATTGACATTGACCATGTGGGATTTTTGGGCGACACGCGTGAGGCGATTGGGTTTGAAAAAGCGGGGATTTTTCGGGCGGGCAAACCTGCGATTTGTGCCGACGCCAATCCGCCGCACAGTTTGCTTGAGCACGCCAGCGCGATTGGCGCGGATTTAAAACTCATCAACCGTGATTTTAGCTTTACCATCATGCAAGACGAGCAGCGCAAGCAATGGCGCTTTCAAGGCGCGCACACCAGCCGCAACAGTTTGGCGATGCCCGCCATGCGCGGCGATTATCAGCTGGCCAACGCCAGCGCGGCTTTGGCGGCGCTCGATGCGCTGCGTGAATTATTGCCCGTGCCGCAACAAGCGGTGCGTTTGGGACTGGCCAATGCGGTGGTGCGGGCGCGGTTTCAGGTGTTGCCAGGGCAACCCGTCACGGTTTTGGATGCGGCGCACAATCCGCACGCGGCAAAAGTATTGGCAAAAAACATCAATCAAATGGGCTACGCGCCGTATACGCACGCGGTGTTTGGCGCAATGGGTGACAAAGACATTTTGCAGGTATTGCAAATTATGGTGCCGCATGTGGATTATTGGCATTTGTGCGATTTGCCGATGGCGCGAGCGGCGAGCGCGGCGCAATTGCATGAAATTTTGCAGCAAGCAGGGTTTGTGGTCGATGAGAGCCACGGCGTTTTTGAACACGCCAGCGTTGCGCAAGCAATGGCGCAACTGACCACGAGCGCTGCGCCAGATGATAGAATACTGGTCTTTGGCTCGTTCGTCACCATTGAACAAGCCTTGTTGGGCGCCATCAATTCCAGTGAAACACACACATTAACAAAGGGCTGACATGTGGTTTAGCAAAGACAAATCAACCGATGCACAAGAAGACAACACGCAACGCGTCACCAAGCCATCACGCGGTGCATCAGACATGCGCAGCACATTGGGCTTGGGGGCTGAGACCGAACAGCGCGCCCCTGTGCGCCGCACCAAAGAGGTGGCAGGCAAGGCAGATGCCACAGGCAAACAATATGATGCAGACGTGATTCTGAATGACATCAAGGTGCGCGCACGCCGCCGCATGATTGGCGCATTCACCTTATTGGCATTCGCATTTGTGGCATTGCCTTGGGTGTTTGATGGCAGCAGAAAACAAGTTGCACCTGTGGTAAAAGTGAGCGTGCCTGCGGCCAATATTGCCTTTGACGTGCAAAACACCCAAAGACCAAGCCCCGCAAATGATTCAAATGCCACGCAGCCTGAGCCCGTTGCAACAACCAAGCCAGAAGCAAAACCTGAAGCAAAACCCAATACAAAACCCAATGAGCCAAAACCGGCTGAACCCGTTGCCGCAAAAAGCAAGTTTGTGGTGCACATTGGTCTGGTGTCAAGCAAGGCCGAGTTGGATGGTTTAATCGCCAAATTAAGCGCCAAAGGCGCCAAGCCAATGACTGAAAAAGTCAAAGCGAGTGACGGCAGCACCAAAACCCGCGTGCGTTTAGGGCCTTTTGACAGCATGGCCGCCGCGCAAACCGCCGCAGACAAAATCCAAGGCGCGGCTAAAAAGCCATTGGTATTGGAAGTAAAGTAAATAAAGATAGGTTGTTGGCGCACATTCTCAAAAATGTGCGTTTTTTTATGTAAGCGCTGTGTTGAGTATGTTGCGCATGTTGCGCGGTTTGAGGGCTTGGTTCACCAAGCAGATGATTGGCTTGCAGGCGATGCCGATTCAAATTTCAAAATTTTTAACGTTTTAACTTTTTGCCCTAAGGATACGTATGTGTGGTGTTATCGGCGTGGTTGCTAATTCCCCTGTAAATCAACTGATTTATGATGCACTTCTCTTGTTGCAGCATCGCGGCCAAGACGCTGCGGGCATGGTCACAGCCGACGAGAAGCGTTTTTTCATGCACAAAAACAAAGGCATGGTGCGCGAGGTGTTTCGCACGCGCAATATGCGCGATTTATTGGGCAATGCGGGGATTGGGCACGTGCGCTATCCCACCGCAGGCAGCGTTGATTCGCTCGAGGAAGCGCAGCCGTTTTATGTTAATGCACCGTACGGCATCGTATTGGCGCACAACGGCAATTTAACCAACACCGAAGAGCTGCGCGGCGTCTTGTTTAACCTTGACAAACGCCACATCAACACAGGATCAGACTCCGAAGCGCTGCTCAACGTGCTCGCCCACGAGCTTGACCATGCAGTCAAACACAGCGACGACTTAACCGCCGATGTGTTTTTTGACGCCATGACCCAGCTCAACCAACGCGTGCGCGGCGCGTATGCGTGCGTGGGCATGGTGGCACGGCGCGGTTTGTTTGGCTTTCGCGACTTAAATGGGATTCGCCCCTTGGTTTTGGGCGAACGCATCGAAGCGGACGGCCACAAAACCCACATGCTCGCCTCAGAAAGTGTCGCATTAGAAGGCGTGGGTTTTAAAACCGTGCGCGACATCGCACCGGGTGAAGCGATTTGGATTGGCTTTGACGGCACAATCCACAGCCGCATTTGTGTCCCACAAGGCATGCGCGCACAACTCATCCCATGTTTGTTTGAATACGTCTATTTTGCGCGGCCAGACTCAACCATTGACGGCACATCTGTGTATGCGGCGCGCTTGGCAATGGGCGAAATTCTCGCGGACAAAATCCGCGCAGAAATGGACATCAACGACATTGACGTCGTCATGCCGATTCCTGACACCTCACGCCCCAGCGCCATGCAACTGGCCGTCGCGCTTGGCTTACCATACCGCGAGGGTTTTATCAAAAACCGCTATATCGGCCGCACCTTCATCATGCCTGGGCAAGAAACACGCAAAAAATCCGTGCGCCAAAAGCTCACGCCCATGCCAAGCGAATTTAAAGGCAAAAACGTGCTGCTCGTGGACGATTCGATTGTGCGCGGCACAACCAGCCAAGAAATTGTCGCGCTGGCGCGTGAGTCAGGCGCGCTCAAAGTCTACTTTGCCTCAGCCGCGCCAGCGGTTCGCTACCCCAACGTGTACGGAATTGACATGCCAACCCGCACCGAACTAATTGCGCACAACCGCAACGCCGCCGACGTCAGCCGCCAAATCACCGCCGACAAAGTGATTTATCAAGACCTAGACGCACTAGAAGCATCCGTGCGCGCGATAAGCGGCGGCCACTTAACCCAATTTGACGCCTCTTGTTTTAATGGCAAATACGTCACGGGCGACATTGATGCGGCGTATTTGGACGCATTAGAATTTGGCCGCGCCGTGGCAAAAGCACAAGAAACCTTGGTGGTCAGTGATGACGAACAATGACACCTTTTTGACGCAAACGCGCACCCCAAAAATCGAGAAATGGCTGCGCACCATTGAAGCCGAAATCACGCCTATGTTTGGGCGCGGCAAAGTCGCCGATTATATTCCCGCACTGGCGCGTGTCAATGCGCGCCAGTTTGGCATGGCCATCGCCTTGGTCAACGGTGAGCAATACACAGCAGGTGACGCCCACACCTTGTTTTCCAGCCAAAGCATTTCCAAACTATTTACCTTTGTACTGGCCTTAAAAATAGAAGGCGACGCCATTTGGCAACGCATCGGGCGCGAGCCATCTGGCAACGCGTTTAACTCCATGGTGCAGCTTGAATCAGAACGGGGCATCCCGCGCAACCCATTCATCAACGCAGGCGCACTGGTCGTCACCGATATTTTGACCAGCCGCTACGCGCATTTGGACTTGGCATTATTAAGCTTTTTGCAACGCTTAACCGGCAGCGCCAACTTAAACTGGAGCCCAGAAGTCGCCAAAAGCGAGCTGGAAACCGCGCACCGCAACATGGCCATGGCGTATTTTATGAAAAGCTTTGGCAACCTAGCCAACACGCCGCAAGCCGTATTGGACAACTACTGCAAACAATGCGCCACCGAAATGAGCTGCGCCCAACTGGCGCAAGCGGCGATGTTTTTGGCCAACGATGGCCTAGACGTGGGCAGCGGCGACCAAGTCCTCAGCCCAGAAGCCACGCGCCGCGTCAACGCGCTGCTCTTAACCTGCGGCGCATACGATGCGGCAGGCGACTATGCATATCGGATTGGTTTGCCGCTCAAAACCGGCGTGGGCGGCGGGATTGTCGCCGTTGTGCCAAACGTCGGCACAATCGCAGTCTGGTCACCCGAGCTTGATGCCAAAGGCAATTCGCTGATTGGCGGCTACGCGCTGGAGCGGTTTATGCAGCTATCAGGCTGGGGACGGCTGTCGTTGACGATGTGATGCGCTGGATAAATGAGCGCGTAAGTAGGATGAGCAAAGCGTCATCGCCTGTATGAAAGTCACCACGTATCACCAAGCATAAGCCGTAGCCTGCCATGAGCGCAGCGAATCGCAGGGCTTCCACCTGCGATTCGCAAAATTCGCTCATGGCGGGCTACGCGCTGAGCTTTTGGTTTGACGCGGCGTTTCCTGATTGTTATTTACGAAATTTAAAAAAGCCC
The DNA here is from genome assembly GCA_017495165.1 of Hydromonas sp. Taxonomy (GTDB): domain Bacteria; phylum Pseudomonadota; class Gammaproteobacteria; order Burkholderiales; family Burkholderiaceae; genus Hydromonas. The sequence continues at coordinate 160,662 of JAFEII010000002.1, forward strand.
AAAAATGGGCTTTTTTAAATTTCGTAAATACGCACTGGCTGTTCCTGTTATTTGGCGATCATTTTTTTGACCATGCCAACCACGGCCATTAACACAACGCCGCCAACGCCACTGCTGGCAACTGAGCCGAGCATGTCGCCGCCTGTGCCGCCCATGACTGCGGTGAGCAGTTGGCCGCCAATGCCGCCGCCAATGATGCCTGCAATCGAGTTGCCCACTGTGCCAAGCGAGAGGTTTTTAAAAAGAGCGCCGCCCAAATTACCGCCAACTGCGCCAAGGATGAGTTGAATAATCAGTTCCATTTTTTGCTCCTTAAATAAGATCAATAAAGGCAAACCACTCGGTTTTAAAATAAATGGCGTTTGTCAGAGTGAGCCGCAGCAATAGAAAAATGGGTGCGCCATTGCTTGGCGGTCGGTTTATTGTATACCTCTTTAAGTGAGATGTGGGAAATACGTAAATTTAAAAAATAAACAACAAAGGCAAGCTCTAAAAACTCAAAAATTGGTCTATTCTCGTAACATTTAGTCAATAAATGACGCCATTCCCGCGTAGGGCAAAAGCTGTGCTTTTGCCCTACGCGGGAATGGCGTCGCTTTGAATTTTTAGAGGCACAACAAAGGCGCAATTGATGCGCCTTTGTTGGTTTGGCGGTTGCTTGCTTGGTTGACTTACTTATTTACAGTCCAACCGCATCATCTGCCGCTCAAAAAATTATTTTTTAAGATTTTCTGCCTTAAATTTGGCACGTGCTGCAACGGCGGTGTCGGTGTAATCGCTAAACAAACCGTCAACGCCCAAGCCAAAAAACAGGGCGTACTCGTTGTACGGATCGCCTTTGTCGGTGTCGGTTAAGTGTTTGGTTTCGTTGCGGAACGTGAATGGATGCAGCGCCAAGCCTGCTTTATGTGCACGCGCAATCAAGTCACTGGGCGCGATGCGGGTTTTGACACCCGCCGCGTCCGTGGTGTATGAGGCAATATAAGGTTTCCACGGGCCAATGCCGTTGGCAACCGCCGCGATTTCTTGTAGCGCTGCGTCAGACATCATTTGGTCATAACGGCGCGGATCGCCGCTTTTGACAAAGTCATACGGCTGCGGGCTGGTAACCGTGCCGTCTGGCAACACATCCGTACCGTCGATTAAGTAAATGCGTTTGACGGGGCTCATCGCTTTAAGCACTTTAAGATTGGCAAGTTCAAACGACTGAATGTACACGGGCGCATCGGCGCGGTTTAAATTGTATTTGCTTAAAATACTGATGAGTTGTTTTTCAAAGCCCAAGTTTTTTTCGGCATGCCAAGAAGGGTGTTTGGTTTCAGGGTACACACCAATTTCGCGCCCAAGTTCTTTGGATAATTGCGCACGCAAGGTCAAAATTTCTTCAAACGTTGGGATTTGATACAAGCCGTTAAACTCGGCGGAGCGGTCGGCGCGTGGCTGAACGGCGCGCAGTGTTTTGATTTGCGCCAACGTAAAGTCACTGGCAAACCAGCCTTCTTCGTCTTTGCCATCCACTGTTTCGATGTGCTTGAGGGCAGCAAATTCGGGGTGTTTGGCCACGTCGGTCGTGTCTTTGAGGTTGGGTTCATGGCGCGCAATCAACACGCCGTCTTTGGTTGAGACCAAATCTGGCTCAACAAAATTGGCGCCCATGCGCGCGGCGCGTGCGTAGCCTTCAAGCGTGTGGTCGGGCAAATACCCTGGTGCGCCGCGATGGCCGATGATGAGCGGTTCTTGACCGTTCAGGGTTGGCCACGTTTGTGCCTGCGCGGGTAAACTCATGATGATGCTCGCAATGGTGATGGATGAAGCGAAAAATTTTAACATTGTTGTCTCCTGTGTTTGTGATTTGTATCGATAAATTCAGCAAAATCACCAAAACCACTAAACCCACAAAGTCCACTAAAACAGCTGGTTTTGGCGGGGCAATCATAGCATTTGAACATGACAAAGTGCTGACAAAATTGACCGTTGTTTGGCTGATTGCACGCCCAATGGCGCGCATTTTGGCAAAACTGGCGGTGCTTCGTGGTAGAATTTTGTGCGAAATCTTTCATGGATTGCGGCTGATTCAATTTTTGAAACCCAGCGTTTTAAAACATGCGCGACATATTCCCACCACCTTGGAGCGGCAATGAACAAGCGACACATACAAACTCAAATTTTACATTTAGACAGAAAAAACGGCGCGGAACACGGCGCCAACCATAAGCCGATTCACAAAAGCACGCAGTGGGCGTTTGACTGTGCGCAAGACATTGTCGATACATTCCAAAACCGCCGCTCAGGCTACACCTATGCGCGGGGCGGCAGCCCAACCACCGCAGCGCTGGACGCGCAACTCAATGCGCTCGAAGGCGGCTTGGGCACAGTCACATTTGCCACAGGCATGGCCGCCATTGCAACCGCATTGCTCGCGCTGCTCAAAGCAGGCGATCATTTGGTGGCCAGCCAATATTTGTTTGGCAACACCACCAGTTTGTTTAACACGCTGGGCGAATATGGCATCAGCATCAGCTACGCCGACCCAACCGACGCTGCCGCGATTGAAGCGGCAATTTTGCCCAACACGCGCATGGTTTTTGTGGAAACACTCGCCAATCCGCGCACCCAAATTGCGGATTTATCAGGGATTGGCGCGGTGTGCGCCCAACATGGCTTGGTGTACGTGGTGGACAACACAATGGCAACCCCCGCATTGGTGCAAGCCAAAAACCACGGCGCATCCATCGTGGTCAATTCATTGTCCAAATCCTTATCAGGCCACGGCGCAGTGCTGGGCGGCTCATTGACCGACACGGGTTTGTTTGACTGGTCAACCTACTCAAATATTTACCAAGGCTATCAAATCGGCGACCCGAAAAACTGGGGCTTATTACAGCTGCGCAAAAAAGGCCTGCGCGACGTGGGTGGCACCATGAGTTCAGACACCGCGCAACAGATTTCACTGGGCTTGGAAACGTTTTTCTTGCGCATTGAACGCGCCAGCCAAAACGCACACCAGCTCGCGTTATGGCTCAGCCAACACCCATCCGTGGCGCATGTCTATTACCCTGGTTTGCCCAATCATCCGCAGCACGAGCGCGCTGTAACCATGTTTAATGGGCAGGGTTTTGGTACATTGCTCTCATTCACATTGAAAAGCGATGCAAAGTCCGCGTTTGCCGTACTTGATGACTTGCAACTCATCATGATGAGCACAGGCTTGGGCGACAACCGCACCATGACGCTGCCAGTGGCACAAACCATTTATGCCGAAATGAGCGCCGAGCAGCGCAACGCTTGGGGGATTGAAGACGGGTTGATTCGGGTCGCGGTAGGCATTGAACAGATTGATGACTTGATTGCGGATTGGGCGCAAGCGCTTAAAATTTGATTGATTTGATTGGCTAGATTGGCTAGATTGGCCAGTTGTTTCATCCCACAATCTGCGCAAGCGGCATACAAAAAATCCCCCAACCACAAACAGTTGGGGGATTTTTGTTGCATCGGCAAGGCTTAAAACCAAACTTAGCCCTTTTTGCTGGTGTCCACAATTTTCATCGCGCTGCTGATGAGCGTAGAAATATCGCCCATATTGGCCGGTACGATGAGCGTGTTGTTTTTGCTTGCCATGTTTTGGAAGGCTTGCACATACTGCTCCGCAACTTTTAAATTCATCGCAGTGATACCGCCGTTTGATTGGGTGGCGTCACCAATTTGGCGCAGCGCGCTGGCGTTTGCTTCAGCGACCGCTAAAATTGAAGCAGCTTCACCTTGAGCGCGGTTAATTGCGGCTTGTTTTTCACCTTCAGAGCGTTGAATTGAGGCTTCACGTTCACCCGCTGCGATGTTGATTTGCTCTTGTTTGCGACCTTCAGAAGCAGCAATCAACGCACGTTTTTCACGCTCAGCGGTGATTTGGGCTTGCATTGAACGCAAAATTTCAGCAGGTGGCACCAAATCTTTAATTTCATAACGCAAAACCTTAACGCCCCAATTGGCAGCCGCTTCATCCAGCGCATTCACGACTTGGGTGTTGATGATGTCGCGCTCTTCAAAGGTTTTGTCCAATTCGAGTTTACCAATCACGCTACGCAAACTGGTTTGCGCCAATTGGGTAATTGCAAAAATGAAATTAGATGAGCCGTAAGACGCTTTCATTGCATCGGTCACTTGAAAATAAATCACGCCATCAACTTGGAGCTGGGTATTGTCGCGGGTGATACAAATTTGGCTTGGCACATCCATCGGGATTTCTTTGAGTGAGTGCTTGTAAGCCACGCGATCCATAAATGGAATCAGGATGTTTAAACCTGGCAGTAACGTGCGGTTGTATTTACCGAACGTTTCGACAACCCACGCATTTTGTTGCGGCACAACTTTAACGGACTGAAGCACAACAACGACGGCTAAAACGAGTAATACGATAAGAAAAATTTCCATGATGGTTCCTTTGGTGGTTTAAATATTAGAAATAGGGCGCACGACAATGCGGCTGCTGTCAAGGCGCACAATTTGGTGCGCACCGTTAACTTGCGGATCGTTCGGGTATTCACTCACCACTTGCCAAGGCGCGCCGCGATAGCGGGTTGAGCCGATGTTGTCGCGCCATTCAACCATAACCACTTCGCCTGCATCAAGGTTTTGTGCGGCGTTGGGGCGAGTCTGGCGGGCTTTACGATAGCGATGCGCAACGGGCAATAAAGCCGCTGAAACGACGCAAAAAATAAGCGCTTGTGCCAATAATGGCGCATTAAGTAAATACGCAAGCCACGTAACAACTGCGGCAATCGCCAACACCAATAAATAAAAAGTGCCAGTGAGCATCTCAATGCACAACAAAACTGCTGCAATGATGAGCCAAGTATAAGTGGACATACGACCTCCTTTTTTAAAAGTTCATTGTAACTCAAACGCTTTTTTATTACTCAACTCTGAGCTGTAAACTTAAAAACGAACGGATGTGCGGTTAATAATTCGATGCCTTTGGATGGGTTGGGCTAAAATATATTCTTTAAACCAAAAGGAAAAAAGCATGTCTGACTTTGATGCACCATTGGTGACACCGTTGCCAAAAGCCGTCTCGCCCAATGAAGCAATGCCATCGCGCAAAGTGATTCGTTCTTGGTTGAGCAATTTAATGCTACAAAGCACCTCAAAGGCTTTAACGCTGTTGGTTGTCGATTATGTGATTTTATTTGCGCTGTTATGGGCTTCTATGGCCGCACCATTTTGGGGCTTGCGCTTGCTGGCTGGTTTGGTGGCGGGCTTTTGGATTGGGCGCTTGTTTGTGTTGGGGCATGACGCGTGCCATCAAAGCTTTACGCCAAGCCGCCCGCTCAATCGGGCGTTGGGGCGAATCGCCTTTTTGCCGTCATTGTCTGCCTACAGTTTGTGGGAAGTTGGCCACAACGTGATTCACCATGGTTTTACCAATTTAAAAGGTGTCGATTTTGTTTGGACACCCAAAACGCTGGCCGAATATCAAGCCTTAAGCCCAATGCGCAAATTGATGGAGCGCATTTATCGCAGCGGCTGGGGCGTGTCGATTTATTACGTGTATGAGATTTGGTGGAACAAAATGTTTTTCCCAAACAAAGCCAATACCCCTGGCAAACGCAAAGCATTTTTTTGGGACAACGTGTTAGTGAGCGCGTTTGCGCTGATTTGGATTGGTGCGATTGTGCTGGTGGCACCGCATTATGGCGTGAGCGTTTGGTCGGCGCTCATCACGGCATTTGTTGTGCCATTTATGTTTTGGAACGGCATGATAGGCTGGGTGGTCTACACCAACCACACGCACACCAGCGTGGCATGGTATGACAACAAAAAAGACTGGGTTGCCGCGCAGCCATTTATCACCACCACCGTGCATTTGACCTTTAAACGCGGTTTTGGCGCGATGATTCACCATATTGGCGAGCACACCGCCCATCATTTGGACATGACCATTCCGCTGTATCAGCTCAAGCAAGCGCAAGAGCGGTTAGAAGCGCTGTTGCCTGAGCGGATTGTGGTGCAAGCGTTTTCTTGGAAATGGTATTTTGCAACTGCGCGCAATTGCAAATTGTATGATTACGCGGCACATTGCTGGACGGACTTTAACGGCAAACCCACCAGCGCACCAGTATTTGTAAACGTCTAAATGGTTTGCGCGATGGCGCTGCACAAAAAATGGGGCATTTCAGTTTGAGATGTCCCGTTTTTTTATGGCCGCTTGCGCTAAAATAGCGGGCTATAAATTTTAACCACAACGACCATCAACATGACCACACACAATGCTTTTACCCATGAGTTGCCCGATACGCTGGCCGCGCTCGATTTGTCGCACTTTGATTATGAATTGCCCGATGAGTTGATTGCACAAATGCCCGCAGCACAGCGCACCGCCAGCCGATTGCTCTGGGCATCGCCTGCAGGCTGCGCTGACGAGACTTTTGTGGATGTGCTCAACCATTTAAGCGCGGGCGATGTGTTGGTGATGAATAACACCAAAGTGATTAAAGCGCGCCTGTTTGGCGCCAAGCCTTCGGGCGGCAAAGTCGAGGTGATGTTTGACCGTTTGACCTCCGATGTGAGCGGAATTGCACAAATCCGCGCCTCCAAATCGCCCGCGATTGGCAGCCAACTGCTGATTCATGATGCACATGGGCAAGCGGTTTTTGCGTTAACCGTTGAAGCGAAAAATGACCGTTTTTATCAATTGCGCGCGGATGTGGCGTTAATGCCGATGCTTGAACTCTATGGCGCATTGCCTTTGCCGCCGTATATTGACCACGCAGCGGATGATTTTGATGACACGCGCTATCAAACCGTATTTGCCAAAAACGAAGGCGCGGTTGCCGCGCCAACGGCGGGCTTGCATTTTGACGATGAGTTGCTGGCGCAAATTGCGGCACGTGGCGTCACTTTGGCTTACGTCACATTGCACGTGGGTGCAGGCACGTTTTTACCTGTATCAACCACCGATTTAGACGCGCACATCATGCATCAAGAATGGTATGAAATTGATGCACAAGCCGCGGCACACATCAACCACGCGCGCACGCAGGGCAAGCGCGTGGTAGCGGTCGGCACCACCAGTTTGCGGGCGCTAGAATCAGCAGCGGCGCAACAAAACCCGAGCCACGATGCTGCTTGGCAATTGCAAGCGGCGTGCGCGGAGACGCGCTTGTTTATTCGCCCGCCGTATCGGTTTGGCTTGGTTGACGCGCTGATTACCAATTTTCATTTGCCCCAATCTACGTTGCTCATGCTGGTTTCGGCTTTTTCGGGTGTGCAATTGATTCGAGATGCGTATAATCACGCGATTGCGCAGCAGTACCGATTTTTTAGTTATGGCGATGCGATGTTTTTAACGCGGCAAACAGGCGCGGATTGATTGAGTTTTGTTTTTGTAGGGGTTTGATGCATCAAACCCGTGTTGTCCTTGTTGTTGATGTTTGGGGCGTGATAAATCATGCCCCTACGTATTTATAGATATATTTATTTTTAAAAGACAAATCATGAGTTTAGAATTTACTTTACACAAAACCAGCGGCAAAGCGCGGCGCGGCACGGTTAAGTTAAACCACGGCGACGTACAAACGCCGATTTTTATGCCCGTTGGCACCTACGGCGCGGTCAAAGGCATGACGCCTGACATGCTGAGTGACATCAACGCACAAATTATTCTGGGTAACACGTTTCATTTGTGGTTGCGCCCTGGCATGGATGTGATGAAAGTCCACGGCGGCTTGCACCAATTCATGAATTGGGACAAACCCATTTTGACCGATTCGGGCGGCTTTCAAGTCTTCTCATTGGGCGACATGCGCAAAATTTCTGAGGAAGGCGTTTTATTTCGCTCACCCGTAAATGGCGACAAATTGTTTCTCACACCAGAAGTGTCGATGCAAATTCAAACCGATTTAAACAGCGATATTGTGATGCAGTTTGACGAATGCACGCCGTATCCTGCGGACGAAAAAACCGCCCGCGAATCCATGGAAATGTCTTTGCGCTGGGCAAAACGCTCGCAAGATGAGTTTCATGCACAAAACAACCCAAACGCGTTATTTGGCATTGTGCAAGGCGGCATGCACGAACACCTGCGCGACGCGTCGCTGGCGGGTTTGAATGATTTAAATTTTCATGGCACTGCGATTGGCGGCTTGTCGGTGGGTGAGCCAAAAGAAGAATTTCATCGGATTTTGGAACACATCGGGCATCAATTGCCCGCAAACAAACCGCGCTATTTGATGGGCGTTGGCACGCCAGAGGATTTGGTGTACGGCGTCACGCAAGGGATTGACATGTTTGACTGCGTCATGCCCACGCGCAACGCACGCAATGGCTGGTTGTTTACCCGATTTGGTGAGGTGAAAATTAAAAACTCACGTTACAAAGAGGACAAATCGCCGATTGACGCAACCTGCACGTGTTACACCTGCCGCAATTTTACCCGCTCGTATCTGCATCATTTGCAAAAAATGAACGAAATGCTCGGCGCGCAGCTTAACACCATTCACAACTTGCACTATTATTTGCAGCTCATGCAAGAGCTGCGTGACGGCTTGGACACAGACACGTTTGATGCGGTGGTGGCGCAGTTTCATGCCAACCGCGCACGCGGCATTGAATAACAGTGGTGCGGTTTTTTTGAGCGGCGGGCTGTGCTACAATGCGCCGTTGTTTTTTGATGTTTTTACTTTGTAAACTTAAACTTTATTGGAGTCTTATATGTTTTTTATTTCTGATGCACACGCACAAACCGCGGCTGACGCAGGCGCAATGGGTTCTTTGATTCAATTTGCCCCATTTATTTTGATGTTTGTTGTTTTGTATTTCATGATGTTTCGCCCACAAATGAAACGCCAAAAAGAGCTCAAAGCCTTGTTGGCCACCCTCAAAAAAGGTGACGAAGTTGCCACAATTGGTGGCGTGGTTGGCAAAATCGTCAAAGCAGACGACAACTTTGTCACCATCGCCAGCGGCAATTCAGAGGTCATCATGCAGCGCGGCGCCGTACAAAGCCTTTTGCCACCAGGTTCTATCAAGTAATCTGAACCAACCAAACCGCCGCCTTGAGGCTTCAAGGTTGGCGGTTTTGGCGTTTTTGCGGCACATGCATGTGTTTGGCTTGGCCGCGTGATAAAGCTGATGCGCATCAAAGTGAATCAGTTATTGAGGTTACAAGAGGTTAAAAAGATTAAAAGAGAGGTAAATATGAATCGTTATCCATTGTGGAAGTACATCGTCATGATTGTGGCTTTGGGCTTGGGGATTTTGTACACAGTGCCAAATTTCTTTGGCAACACGCCCGCACTCCAATTCTCATCGAGTAAAGCGACGACCAAAGTCACGGCCAACATGCGCGAAAAAGTCGAGCAGACGCTCAATGCGGCAGGCGTTGTCAACCAAGGCGTTTACTTTACCCAAAACGGCAATGCGGGCTCGTTTCGTGTGCGCTTTGCCGACGACAAACAAGCCGTTTTAGCGCAGCAAGCGCTGGAAGCCGCGTTTAACCCCAATCCAGACGATCGCCGTTATGCAACCGCGCTCAGCACCATGTCAACCGCGCCTGATTGGATGATTAAACTGGGTGCGCGCCCGATGGCTTTGGGGCTTGATTTACAAGGCGGCGTGCATTTCACCCTAAAAGTTGAGCTCGATGGCGCGATTGCCAAACGGCTTGAAGGCATGTCGAGCGAAGTGATTTTGCTCATGCGTGATGAAAAAATCACGGTTAAAAACATTGCGCGAGCCGACAAACAAAATTACTTGGTGGCCTCATTTGATAACCCAGAAGTTGCGGCAAAAGCCGCTGTGTTAATCGAACAAAAAAATGCCAGCGCCACCGCAGCAGTTGTGGGCAGTGATGTGCAAATTGGCGTGACCGAGCAAGCTGCGATTGAAGTGCGCAACAACGCCATGAATCAAAATATCTCAACCATCCATAAACGCGTGGCCGAGCTGGGCGTGTCTGAGCCGCTGATTCAAAAACAAGGGCTTGATAATATTGTGGTTGAATTGCCAGGGATTACTGACCCAGTGCGGGTTAAAAACCTGATTGGCAAAACCGCCTCATTGCAAATTCGCATGGTGGATGAAACCGGTGGTTTTGGCAGCGAGACCTTTATACACGCGGGGCGCCCCGTTTTGATTAAAAAACAACTGGTTGCCTCGGGCGACAATGTCGTGAATGCGCGCCCAGATACCGGAGATCAAGGTGTTGTCGTGTCTGTGACCTTGGACTCGGTGGGCGGTAAAATCATGCGCCAAACCACGCGTGACAACTTGGGCAAGCCGATGGCCATGATTTTGTACGAAGAAGTGAACGGCAAAGCAGTGGGCGAAGTGGTTTCACTCTCAAACATTGCGGGTGAGTTTGGTGAAAATTTCCAGATTATGGGGCAAGAATCCTTTGAATCGGCCAACGATTTGGCGGTTCTGTTGCGTGCAGGCTCGCTTGCCGCGCCAATGAAAATCACCGAAGAAAGCTCAGTTGGGCCTTCGCTTGGGGTTGAGAATATTAAAAAAGGCTTGGATTCGTTGAAATACGGTTTCTTGGCAGTCTCGCTCTTCATTGGCATCTATTACGGCGTATTTGGTCTGGTTTCGGTGATTTCGCTGGGCGTGAACTTATTGTTATTGGTTGGGATTTTATCGTTCATTGGCGAAACCATGACATTGCCTGGAATTGCGGCGGTTGCTTTAACGCTTGGGATGGCGATTGACTCAAACGTGTTGATTAACGAGCGGATTCGTGAAGAGTTGCGGGCGGGCTACGCGCCGCAACAAGCGATTTATTATGGTTATGAGCGCGCATTTGCCACGATTTTAGACTCAAACGTCACCACGTTGATTGCAGGTTTGGCGCTGTTGATTTTTGGTACAGGTCCGATTCATGGCTTTGCGGTGGTGCATTGTTTGGGGATTGTGACATCCATGTTCTCAGCGGTGTTCTTCTCACGCGGGTTGACCAGCCTGATTTATGGTGGCAGGGCACGTTTAAACAAAATATCGATTGGCACGGTTTGGAAATCGGATACGAGTAAAACCAAGCTGTAAGCAACTGAAAATTTCATTAGAAAACTTCATGAGAAAGTTTTCATAGAAATTCTCATAAAATTTCGATACCGATTTTGCAAAATAAGCAGCGCTGACAACCGCTCAGCGCTCACTTTAGGAGTGGCACATGGAGTTTTTTCGATTTAAAAAAGACGTAAATTTTATGAAACGGGCGTTGTTGTTTAACGTCGTTTCATTTGCAACCTTCCTTCTGGCGGTGTTTTTTCTGTACACCAAAGGCTTGCATTACTCAATTGAGTTTAAAGGCGGCACGACCACCGTGGTGCAATACCAAGCCGATACGCAGGTTGACGCGGTGCGTGCGACGGTTGAAGCGTTGGGTTACACCGATGCGCAAGTCTCTCATTTTGGCGACAATACCAAAATCATGATTCGCTTGCCGATTAAAAAAGGTGTGGAAAGCGCTGCTCAAACCGCAGAACTCGCCGCAGCCTTGGTTGCTAAAAATGCCGATGCAAAAGTGATTAAAAGTGACTTTGTGGGCGCGCAAGTGGGCGACGAGTTAACTTCAAGCGGCGGCAAAGCCTTGTTGTTTGTGGTGGTGGGGATTGTGATTTACTTGGCGGTTCGGTTTGAATGGAAATTTGCTGTGGCGGGGATTCTGGCCAACTTGCATGACGTTGTGATTATTCTGGGCTTTTTTGCGTTTTTCCAATGGGAGTTTTCACTGTCGGTTTTGGCCGCGATTTTGGCGATTTTGGGCTACTCGGTGAATGAATCGGTTGTGATTTTTGACCGAATCCGTGAAGTGTTCCGAGACCCGAATAGCCGCGCGCTTACCGTGCCGCAAGTCATGAACCATGCGATTACCTCGACCATGAGCCGCACGATTATTACCCACGCCTCAACCGAATTGGTTGTTTTGGCCATGTTCTTCTTTGGCGGGCCAACCTTACATTACTTTGCGCTGGCGTTGACCATTGGGATTGTGTTTGGGATTTACTCATCGGTATTCGTTGCCGCAGCGCTGGCGATGTGGTTTGGTGTCACCCGTGCTGATTTGGCGCTGTCTGATGAAGAGTTGGAGCGAGCCAAACAAGACAAGCGCGACCCAAGTTTTGGGGCGCAGGTGTAAGTTGAGGCCAACTCTGATGTGAATAAAAATAAATAAAAACCAGCGCAATGCTGGTTTTTTTATGCCGCGATGGCCGAACTGTCTGATTATCTGATTATTTTATTATCCGATTCACTCTTACAGATTACCCGAGCGCAAGCCTTATGCGCCGCCGATTCGACACTGCGCAATCGCCAGCTGGGTTTGTTGCGCCACAATCCCAGCGGCTTGCGCAAAATCCTCACCCGCGCTGGCATAAATAATGGCACGCGATGAGTTAATCATCACGCCAGCGCCTTGTGCGGTTTGGCCTGCAGCCATGGTGGCTGCCAAGTCGCCACCTTGCGCGCCAATCCCTGGAATGAGCAGCGGCATATCGCCCACAATCTGGCGCACGGCCGCAATTTCTGCGGGGAATGTGGCGCCGACCACCAGTGCGCATTGGCCATTGGTGTTCCATTGATTGGCAACCAAATGCGCCACGTGTTGGTACAGCGGCGTGGCTTGGCCGTTGACCAATACATCCAAAAATTGCAAATCTGAGCCGCCTTGATTGGACGTGCGGCACAAAACCACCACGCCTTTGTCAGGGTAAGCCAAATACGGCTCAACCGAATCAAACCCCATGTAAGGGTTGACCGTCACCGCGTCCGCTTGATAACGCTCAAACGCTTCAACCGCATATTGAGCCGCCGTGCTGCCAATGTCGCCGCGTTTGGCGTCTAGTATCACGGGGATTTGCGGATGGTGTTTGTGGCTGTACGCGATGAGTTCCTGCAAAACAGATTCAGCACCGTGCGCGGCAAAGTACGCAATTTGTGGCTTAAAACCAGAGGCAAAAGGGGCGGTTGCATCAATGATGTCTTTACAAAAAATGTAAAACGCTTCGTGGACGGTCAGATGCTTTAAGTGCGCGGGCAGCTTATGCCATTCAGGGTCAAGCCCAACGCACAGCAATGAGTTTTGCACCGCCCACGCGTTGTGCAGTTGTTGAATGAACGTCGGGCGCTGATTTTGCTGGGTCATGTCCATTACTCCTGCGCGGCTTTGCGCAATGCTTCGATGCGCTCGGGGGTCGGCGGATGGCTTTGAAACAGGTCCTTAAGCGTGCTGGCGGTTTTGTTTACTGGTTTGTCTGCCTGATCCGCTTTGTCTGTTTGGCTCTCGTCAGGCGCCGATTGCTCCATAACCACAAAAACATCCGCCAAAACCGCAGGGCTAATTTGATTGAGTTTGAGCATTTTAATCGCGTAATCATCGGCTTCTCGCTCAAAATCACGGCTGTACTTTTGGTTCGCAACCTTGGCCGCAGCCAGATTCACAACGGTGCTGCCATAATCGCCCATCCAAGCGGCCAGCGCAAAGCTAACGATGCTGCTTTGCACAATCCCACGGGCGCTATGATGCAATGCCACATGCCCCAATTCATGCGACAAAACCCCCATGGTTTGCGCATCCGATTGGGTGATGTTGACCAGTTCATCCAGCAAAACCACATCGCCAGACGGCAGCGCAAACGCATTTGGGCCGATGTCGGGCGCGCTATAAAAATGCAGTTTGAATGGCACGCTGGTGTCGGGTTTTTTGAGTTGATCAAATTGGGCGCGTAATTGGGCTTGGCGCGCTTCAGGCAACTTGGATGGCTCGAGCGTTTTGTCGGCGATCATATCGTTCAGGACGGCTTTGCTCACTTTGTCAAACACATCTTCAGGCACTTTGCTGGCAATCCACGCAGACGTGGCGGGCAACGCATAAAAATACAGCAGCGCAATCAACCCCACAAATGTGACCAAAACGCCTGTCAAAAAGCGCTTGGTGCGGTAGTTTTGATCAAACCAGCGCTCTTTTTTGAGGTGTTCGGGTTTGAGGCGGTCTAAAATCGCCTCGGCATCTTGGTTGTCATGAAACTCGAGCATCATGTCATGCGGCAGCTGAAAAAATCGGCGCCCATTCGGCGTAGACAGCGTGGTGCGAATGTCGTTGAGCATAATGCTGTGAGTTTGCGCACCCGCGTGAATCACGATGTGATCAAGGTGAACGCTGATTTTTGCCTCATGCGCAATGGCGCTGCTACCGTCAAAAAAATCAATCCGTGCCATATTGTTCCTCAATAAAAATTGCCAGCTGATGCATTACCAGCTGATGTCAAACCCCATCATGTCTGAGAGCTCAGCGGTTTTGGTGTTGTCTTTGTCCAATTGCGCTTGAGTCAAATCAAAGTCATGCGCAGGCGTCAAGGTTAAGCTGTTAATCCGCCATTTGGTGATAATCATTTGCGCGTATGGCGTAAATAAGCCCAGCGTGGCAAAACTGGCGATTAAGCAGGCAAACCGAATCAAATACAGCGCCATGATATTTAAATCACACGCAAAACGGCTTTTGCCAATCGTGGTGCTGTTCCAGCTGGCTTTAAATATCAAGTCTTGGGTGATGGCGGTTGCCACGCGGTACAGCACAACAAACATCAAAAGAAGCACCACAAAAACCAGCGCAACCCACTTCACCTCGTCAGCCTGGATATCAAGTTGGCGGAGCGCGTCAAAGTCCACCCCCATTGCGATGGCTAACCCCACAACAAACGCATACAGCACAAGCGTGAGGATGCCGTGCAAAAAATAAATCCAAAAAAACATGCTTTTGTTCGCATTAAACGCCATTTTGTTGTTGCCCCAATGGTTGTTTTCAACGTGGTAACGGCGCACCCGATACGCCAAGTACGGGTAACCCAGTCCAAACGTAAAAGTGGTCAAAAGGCCGCCCAAAATATAAATCACGTACAACTCACCCAAATCACCTTTAAACTGAAACCGCACATTGCGATAACTGCTGTTCCTCGAATAAAAACGCATGCTCGAATAAATAAAAAATGGATAAGCAATATATAAAATCAGCGTAAATGAGGCCGAAGCCACACCCAAAGCCGCTATATTCTCAAAAATACTGCTCAAATTGATAAAAATCAACAGCGCAATCGCAATGATGCGGCCAATCAAAATAGACGCAGGCGCACCATGAAAACCAAACGCAGAGCCGCCCAACAACGTGTTTTGATGCACATATTGCAAGCGGCGCACCTTTGCCCAAGCCGAAAAAATCCCCAGCGTGGCAATGGTCAAAATCCAATTGCTCAACCAAAGCGATAAATAATCGCGCCCGCGCCCCGAAAAACTAAAGCGCAGCGGCTGCGCGGCAGGCTGGCTCGCCCAATCATCTGCCTTGCCATCCATCGCACGCTCAAAAGCATTCAATGGCGCGGGCGTTTGGGTGTTGTCCGCTGGGTTGACAGGCGCAGGGTTATTGGAGGGGGTCAGTTGTTGGTTAAACTGCTCAAAGTGGTTGTGTGTCATTGTCATCTTTATGGTTTATTTAAAATCGGACAGCGTGCGTCCCAAAATCAAGTAAAAATTGGCTTTGCCGTGTTGGGTAAAACCAACGCCAAGCTGCGCCGGCCCAATAGGGGTTTTTAACGCGCCAAACAAACTGGTGGCGTATTTAAAGTCGCCAAAACGAACATCATCGGCGCGCAGCCATGTGTTGCCCGCCTCAATCATTGCGCCGAGCACGAGCGGGTTATTTAAAATCGACACATCCGTGCGATAGCGATAAGCCAAATTACCGTAAGCCAAATAATTGCCAATAAATTGGTTGCTCGCATATCCCGCCAAACGGTTGTAGCCGCCCAAGTAATAGGGTGAAAAATACACGCTGTGCGAATTGCTTTGTCCGCCCAATTCAAGGCTGGCACTCATTGAGTGCGCATTGTAATGCGTGGCATACAAGCCTTGAAAACCCGCACCCATATAACGCTTGCCATCATTTTTGCTCAAACCAACGCTGGAATAAATTTTACCAAAATAACCACTGCTGGGCGTAAAAGTATCATCAATTTGATCAACCGTCAGATTTGCAGTGGCGGACAGCTGCTGGTCTTTATCGGCCTGAATCGTCATCAACGGATTGTCATTATTGGCTTTTAACTGCGCGGTACGGTAATTTAAGCCAACGCCCCATTCGCCGATGCGCCCAATCGGCTGCCCCAACGTAAAGCCATAATTAAGCTCGGTTTTTGTGTATTTACCCGCTTGATGGTTGCTGTTGGGCAAATAAAATGGTGATTTTGTATAAGAAAGCTCAATAGACGGGCGGATAAATAAGGTGCCTTGCGGGTTGAGCGGCTGATTGAGCTCGCTCTTGATTCGCGTGTTTTGACCAAAAGTCAAATGATTGCGCCACTCACCGCCCAATGAATTGAGCCACACCCGCCGATGCGCCAAGTGCAGGCTAAACTGTTGGTCGGACAAACTGTTTGAGGCCACTTCAATCCCAGCGTGCAGCGCGTCTCGTGCCTCATCGCGTTCAGTCACATCATAAACCAGCTCGTTTCTATCGCCAACGGCCTGCACGGAGTAACTCACCTGGCTGATACGCCCAGCGCTGAGCAAGCTGGCCACATCTTGATTGACCGTTTTTAAGTCAAATGGTTGACCTTCTTGCATTTTGATTTCAGCGCGCAACGTCTCAGGCCTGGCCAAGCCGTGGGTTTGGATGCGAATGAAGTCAATGGTTTTGGCGGCATTGTCTGGCGCAGCGTGTTGGCGCATCATCGCGCTGTAACGCTCTGGGCTGACCGCTAAATGAGCGAGCTGGCTTTGCAGTGCAGGGTTTTGCATGGCTTTATAGCCCAGTGCCGCTGCTTTTGCACCTTCTTTAAAATCCAAATTGGCCAAATCACCCAAATCGGGCCGAATGTAGACATCATTGGCCGTCAATGTGGCAATTTGCTCATCCACATTGCGCTTGACCAACAAACCGCCCAACTGCTCGGTCACGCTTAACACATTGTTTAACTTGTCTTTTGTGAGCAAATCGCTGCCCACATCGACCGCAATAATTCGGGTAGCGCCCATTTTACGCGCCACATCCACGGGCAAATTGCGGTCTATCATGCCGTCAACCAAAATCTGACCGTTCATTTCAACTGGGGCAAAAATCGCGGGAATCGACATGCTGGCGCGCAGCGCACGGGCAAGCTGGCCTTTTTGTAAAACCACCATTTTGCCTGTGGCCAAATCCGCCGCGACCGCGTTAAATGGAATGGGCAGCTTTTCAAAATCCACATCATACGGCCGCGTTTGCAACAATGTCCGCAGCACCTCATCAACTTTTGCGCCATTGCTGACCGCAATTGGCAGGGTGATTGAGCCATCTTTTTTGACGCTGACATCAATAATACTGTTGGCTTGATAATTTAAATTGCGCACGTCTTGTTTGAGCTCACGCCGGTCTTCAGGCGCAAAAGCAATTGCACCCAAATCAAGTTTTTTGATTTTTTCCTCAATCTCATCAATGCCCATGCCGCTGGCATACATGCCGCCAATCAGCGCGCCCGCGCTCGTCCCTGCAATAAAATCAATCGGAATGTGTTGCTCCTCAAGCGAGCGAATAATCCCAATGTGCGCCAAACCACGCGCACCGCCGCCCGATAAAACCAAACCGATTTTTTCACGCGGCACGGCTTCTTGCGCATGCGCTGCGTGCGAAAACGCGCTTGCAACCACAAGGCTAATGAGTAAACGGCGGGATGGCTTTAAAGGCATAAGGTTCAATTAGAAACTCAATTAAAAATAAGTTGGTACAGCATTTGAGTACCTAAAAACAATAACAGTGCGGCAAAGATTTTTTTGAGCGTAGACACGTCCCAGCGCTGCGCCATTGCCGCGCCAATTGGGGCGCACAACGCGCTGGTCAATACAATTCCCAGCACAGCAGGTAAATAAATATAAGCAAACGTAAAATTGGGCAAGCCCGCAGTCGCATGACCCGTCACGATATAACCAAACACCGCGCCCAGCGCAATGGGAAAGCCAAGCGCCGCAGAAGTACCAATCGCCAAACGCGCAGAAACGTTGGATCGTATCATAAATGGCACGGAAATAAAGCCGCCGCCAGCAGAAATCAGCGTGGAAATCAAGCCGATAATCGCGCCAACCAATGCCATAACAGGCGCGCTTGGCAAGGTGCGCGAAGCGCGAGGCAGGCGCGGCAAAAGCATTTTATAAGCGGTATAAAAAGTAAAGCCAACAAAAATAATCCGCAGCGGCGTGGTGGGCAAATGATGCACCAGCTGCGCGCCAATCAATGTGCCAAGCGCAATCCCAGGCAACAGGCGCTTAACCACAGACCAATTGACATTACTGTGTTTCCAATGTGAACGCATGCTTGAGAACGCTGTAAATGAAATGGCAGCGGTCGACGTGGCGAGAGCAATTTTGTACAAATCAGGATGCTCAATGCCTTGGAGTTTAAAAATCATCAGCAAAATAGGCACAGACAATAAGCCGCCACCAATCCCCAGCAAGCCCGCCAAAAAGCCTACCAAGCAGCCAAGCAAAGGATAAAGAAGCCAAATAAAGTCCATAAAAGCACCTGCGAATGAGTGAGCACGGAAGGGGTTGGGGTAAAAAAAGAGGGGTCGTAGACGCAAAAATTCCCACCCCATTCGATTAGCCGTACACTTGAACCGAGCGGTTCAAGGCGCTGTAAGCAATGACACATTGGGTTCATCTGACAAAGAGATGATCACGCCTGCGTCATGATGTTTCACAGCTTTAGGTGCATATTGGTACAAGAGTAAAGGCTTTAGATCCCGAGTGGGGCAGGAACATGTGTATTGTACGCAAAAATACGCGAACGCGGTTGTTTAAAAAACAATTTGAATTTGCGACAAAGCCGTGCGGCACGTGCGCGTTTCAAGTAAAATGCCTGCTTTGTTGCGCTTACCTTCAAGCAAAACCCATTTATCAAGCAGCCTTATACCCATGAAAAACATCCGCAACTTTTCCATCATCGCCCATATTGATCACGGCAAATCCACGCTGGCTGACCGCATCATTCATCTTTGTGGCGGCTTATCAGACCGCGAAATGGAGTCGCAAGTCCTCGACTCAATGGACATCGAACGCGAACGCGGCATTACGATTAAAGCCCAAACCGCCGCATTAGAATACAAAGCAAAAAACGGCGAAACCTATTTTTTAAACTTAATCGACACGCCCGGCCACGTGGATTTTTCATACGAAGTTTCACGCTCGTTATCCGCTTGCGAAGGCGCTTTGTTGGTGGTTGACGCGTCCCAAGGCGTGGAAGCCCAAACCGTCGCCAACTGCTACACCGCGCTTGATCTTGAAATGGAAGTCGTCCCCGTTTTAAATAAAATCGACTTGCCCGCCGCCGAACCCGCCAACGCGATTGCCGAAATCGAAGACGTGATTGGGATTGAAGCCTCTGACGCCGTATTGTGTTCTGCCAAAACAGGCTTGGGCGTGCAAGACGTGATTGAGCGGTTAATTGAGCGCATTCCGCCGCCAAAAGGTGACCCTGATGCGCCGCTGCAAGCGCTCATCGTTGACTCATGGTTTGACAATTACGTTGGCGTGGTCATGCTGGTGCGCGTCATGAACGGCACCCTCAAAGTGCGCGACAAAATCAAAATGATGGCAACCGATGCGCACCACGGCGTCGAACATTTGGGGGTTTTTACCCCAAAATCCAAAAACTTGCAGCAGCTATCCGCAGGCCAAGTGGGCTTTATCATTACAGGCATCAAAGAGCTGCAAGCGGCCAAAGTGGGCGACACCATCACGCACGTCACCGCCACCAACCGCGTGAGTGCCGCAGAACCATTGCCTGGGTTTAAAGAAATCAAACCGCAAGTATTTGCAGGGTTGTACCCAGTTGAATCCAGCGAATATGACGCATTGCGCGACTCGCTCGAAAAACTCAAACTCAACGACGCATCTTTGCATTACGAACCAGAAGTCTCGCAAGCCTTAGGTTTTGGTTTTCGCTGCGGTTTCTTGGGGTTGTTGCACATGGAAATTGTGCAAGAGCGCTTAGAGCGTGAGTTTGATATGGATTTAATTACCACTGCACCATCGGTTGTGTATGAAGTGTTGATGCGCGACGGCAGTTTGTTTTACATGGAAAATCCATCCAAAATGCCAGATTCAACCCGCATCGAAGAAATCCGCGAGCCGATTGTGACGGTCAATTTATTCATGCCGCAAGAATACGTCGGCGCGGTCATCACGCTGTGTACCAACAAGCGCGGCGTTCAAACCAATATGACGTACCACAGCCGCCAAGTCAAACTCACCTACGAAATCCCCATGGCTGAAGTCGTGATGGACTTTTTTGACCGCCTCAAATCCACCTCACGTGGTTACGCCTCAATGGATTATGAGTTCAAAGAATACCGCGCCTCAGATGTGGTCAAAGTTGACATTCAAATCAATGGCGAACGCGTCGATGCGCTTGCATTGATTGTGCACCGCTCCAACTCCGTGAGCCGTGGCCGCAATGTTGCCTCCAAAATGCGCGAATTGATTCCGCGCCAAATGTATGACGTGGCAATTCAAGCCACGATTGGCGCCAATATTATCGCCCGCGAAAACGTCAAAGCCATGCGCAAAAACGTTTTGGCAAAATGCTACGGCGGCGATATTTCACGCAAGAAAAAATTGCTCGAAAAACAAAAAGCAGGTAAAAAACGCATGAAACAAGTCGGCTCAGTTGAAGTGCCACAAGAAGCATTTTTGGCAATTTTGCGAGTCGATGATTAAGGCGGATTCAATCGTCTAAAATCCAACGCAATCTAAAAAAATTCCAAACAACGCAGGGTATTTCAAAAGTTTAATGCATTTTAAATATTTACAAAACAACCCACGCTGCGATGCGAGTCGCACAACAAAGGAAAAATATGTGGTTTAACTATCTTTTAACTGGTTTATTTTTACTCACAGGTATTTGCTGGGTATTGGACAAATTGTATTTTGCACCCAAGCGCCAGCAAGCCGCGCAACGGATTGTCACCCAAATGCGTGCTGGCTCAAATGACGCCGTCAAAAAAGCCTTAACCCGCCCAGAATGGCTCGAATTCACATCAGGTTTGTTTGGCGTGGTTGCGCTTGTGTTTGTGTTGCGCTCGTTTTTGTACGAACCGTTTCGAATTCCATCAGGCTCAATGTTGCCCACGTTATATGTCGGTGACTTTATTTTGGTCAACAAATACGCCTACGGCATTCGCTTGCCCATCGGCAATCAAATCATGATTCCGGTTGGCAGCCCAAAACACGGCGACATCATGGTGTTTCAATACCCGCTAGACCCAAACACCAATTACATCAAACGCGTGATTGGCCTGCCCGGAGATACCGTGAGTTACACCAACAAAGTCTTGACCGTCAATGGCCAGCAATACACACAGCAAGCGCTCAACGAAGTTCTGCCAGAACAAGAAAAAGCAGCCAGCGTCAAAGCGGTTGAAGCGGGCGCAGTGCCGCACAGTATTTTATTAACCGACGGTGCGCCATCGGTGGACGACCGCCAATTTCCGAATATCCAAATGAAAAAACGCCCCGAATGCACGTACTTTGAGCAAGGCAAAGGCTTTGAATGCAAAGTGCCTGCAGGTCATTACTTTATGATGGGTGACAACCGCGACAACAGCGGCGACAGCCGTTATTGGGGCTTTGTGCCTGAAGCAAACGTCGTTGGCCGCGCCAGCGCCATTTGGATGAATTGGTTTGATTTCCCATCATTAGACGGCTTTACGCTCAAGCGTTCCGGCAGCTTGGAAGGCAAATAAGTGGCGCAGTTGCAGTTATCCACCTTAGAAAAAAATTTGGCGTATTCGTTTAAAAATATCAACTTACTGCGCCAAGCCTTAACCCATCGCAGCTATAGTGCGCAGCACTACGAGCGCTTGGAATTTTTGGGTGATGGCGCACTGAATTTTGCGATTGCGCATGGTTTGTTTTTGCAATTTCCCAACCAAAAAGAAGGCGACTTGTCTCGGATACGTGCACATTTGGTGCGTCAAGAAACCTTGGTTGTGATTGCGCAGCAGCTCTCGTTGGCCGATTATTTATTGCTGGGCGAGGGCGAGCTCAGAAGCGGCGGTTTGCAGCGCGCCTCTATTTTGGCCGATGTGGTTGAAGCGATTTTTGGCGCCATTTTTTGTGATGCAGGTTTTGACGCCGCAAGTGCGTGCGTGGCGCGGTTATACGCCCCAATTTTACAAACGCTTGACCCTGACAATGCCGGCAAAGACCCAAAAACCCAGTTGCAAGAACGCTTGCAAGCCATGAAAATCAGCGTGCCAAGCTACGAAATCATTCACACAACAGGCGCGGCGCACGAACAGCTTTTTACGGTCACCTGCACCATTGGCGCGCTCAAAATCAGCACGCAGGGCAGCGGCACAACCCGCAGATTGGCCGAGCAAGCCGCAGCCGTTTTGGCCATCCCCCAGTTAGAAACCAGCCAGTCGAACCCAACCAAAAAATCGAGCAAAAAATGAACACAGACAGCCAATCCCCAGAAGCCACAGATTTTCGCACTGGTTTTATTGCGATTATTGGGCGCCCAAACGTGGGAAAATCCACGTTAATGAACCAATTAATTGGGCAAAAAGTCTCCATCACCTCTAAAAAAGCCCAAACCACGCGCCACCGAATTAACGGCGTGCTGACCCAAGACCAAACCCAATTTATTTTTGTTGACACCCCAGGTTTTCAAACCAAGCACGGCGGCGCGCTCAACCGCGTACTTAACCGCAATGTCTCGCAAGCCTTGGGCGAAGTTGACGCGGTGGTTTGGGTGATTGAAGCGATGAAATTTACCCAGCAAGACGAAGCCGTACTCAAAATTTTGCCCGAAAACACGCCCGTGATTTTGGCGATTAACAAGGTGGACGAGCTTGAGCGCAAAAATGATTTATTTCCTTTCGCACAAAAAATGGCCGAGCGGTTCGCATTTAAAGAAATCATCCCCGTGAGCGCCAAAAATGGCGTGCAAACGCAGCTGTTGCTTGACCAAATCAAGCCATTGTTGCCGCACAACCCACCGTTTTTTGATGAAGACGACATCACCGACCGCCCAACCCGATTTTTGGCCACTGAAATTGTGCGCGAAAAAATCTTTCGCTTATCGGGTGACGAAGTACCGTATGGCTGCACGGTCACGATTGAAGTATTTGAAGAAGAACGCGACATGTACCGCATCGCAATTGCCATTTTGGTCGAACGCGAAGCCCACAAAGGCATGATTATCGGTAAAGACGGCGAACGCCTCAAACGAATTGCCTCTGAAGCGCGCACCGACATGGAACGCTTATTTGGCTGCAAGGTGTTTTTGGAGGTGTGGATTAAAGTGCGGGCAGGTTGGGGCGATACTGAAGCGAGTTTGCGTGGTTTGGGTTACGAGTAGAGTACAATGTCAAGTTGCACTAATTCAAAGAGTGCATAACGTAGACAAAGGAACCCTTATGAACAGTAAAATTGTATTGAGCCTCGCATCGGCTCTAGTTTTGGCTGCCTGCCAATCAGCAATGTTATCAGATGAGCGGATTGCGTCAAACACAGCAGGAATTTTAGGAGTGTCCCCCAGCGATGTTCACATTACAGAACGGCGTCAAGATGGTCCAACCAATACCTACTACACGGCTTCAACCAAAAAAGGTAAGTATGCTTGTACTATTAATGGGGGCGGGTTATTGGCAGCGGGTATGACTAATCCGCCAAGCTGTAATAAAAAGTAAAGTCGCGCCTCAAAGTGTTGGTTTGTCCTTCTAAAAATGCGCGGTTTAACCGCGTATTTTTAGCCGTATTTGTAACCATGCTTTTGCGAGGTTTAACATATGATCGCCCCCCAAGTTCATGGCACACGCCCAAACCGCCTCAAACGCGCGGTGGCAAAGGTGCTGCACGAGCCCGCGTACATTTTGCACAGCCAGCCGTACCGCGACACCAGTTTGTTATTGGACGTGTTTACGCGCCATTACGGGCGCGTCACCGTATTGGCCAAAGGCGCCAAGCGGCCATACACACAATGGCGCGCCAGCACATTTCAAACCTTTCAAACCCTGTCCATGAGCTTCACCTATAAATCCGAGATTAAAACCTTGCTTGACGCCGAATGGGTGGGCGGCATTCCCATGCTGCAGGGCGCTGCGCTGATTTCTGGCTACTACATGAATGAATGGCTGCGCCGTGCCTTGGCGCGAGACGATGTCAACGAGTCATTGTTTGATGCGTATCAACATGCGCTGGCCGATTTAAGCCTCAGTTCGGTTGCTGAGCATGCCGCGGTTTTGCGTCAATTTGAGTTTCACCTGCTACAAACCTTGGGCTTTGGCTTGCCAATTGAAGGCATTTATGATGCGGATGCGCGCTATGGCTTGGTTGAATTTAAGTGGATGCGCCATGCAGATGCGCGGCTGATGGTGCATGGTCAAACCTTACTTGATTTGCAGCGCGCTGATTTTACCGCACCGCAAACGGTACAAGAATCCAAAAATTTGTTGCGGCATTTTATGCAGCAATACATTGGCGATAAACCGCTGCACACGCGTAACTTATTGGTTCAAATGCAAAATCTGGGCTAAAATCCTCTTAAGCACAACCGAGGCGCTCATTAAAATCATCCCATATTTAAAACAAAATCATTCAAAAGGAGCAAAAATGCTACGTCTGGGAATTAACATTGATCACGTTGCCACCTTACGCCAAGCGCGTGGCACGGTGTATCCGTCGCCACTTCAAGCAGCCATCGCAGCCGAACGTGCGGGCGCTGACTTAATCACCGTTCATCTGCGCGAAGACCGCCGTCATATCCAAGACGCGGACGTGGCCGAACTGGCGCAAGCCTTTAAAAATGGCCAGCTCAATACCCACATGAATTTAGAAACCGCCATTGTCGATGTCATGATTGAACACGCGTGCCGTATTGCGCCGCGTGACGTTTGTTTGGTACCTGAAAAACGTGAAGAGCTCACCACCGAGGGCGGTTTAGACGTGGTCACGCATTTTGACGCGATTCAAGCCGCAATGGCGCGGCTCACCAGCGCAGGCGTCCAACAAATCTCGCTCTTTGTTGACCCAACCATAGAAGCCATGCACGCCGCCGCTCAAATTGGCGCGCCCGTGGTCGAGCTGCACACCGGCTGCTACGCCGATGCAACCACAGCGGATGCGCAATCCTTAGAACTTGAACGCATCGCGCAAGCCGCGTTTGAGGGCAAAAAACTCGGCTTGCGGATTCACGCAGGGCACGGTTTACATTTGGGCAATGTGCAAGCCATCGCCGCGCTCACCTTAATAGATGAGCTCAATATTGGCCACGCCATCGTGGCGCAGTCGGTGTTTGTTGGCTTTGAAAAAGCCGTCTCAGATATGAAAGCGGCCATGTTGCAAGCACGCTTGGCGGCGATTTTGCGTGAACGCCAAGCCTAAACTAATTGAATACGGAATACTTTAAATGAAAGCCAATATGCAACAAAATGCGCCCAAATTAGGACCAATTGTGATTGACATTGTGGGCAAAGAATTGGGCGCGGATGATGTACGCCGTATTTTGCACCCCATGACCGGCGGCGTGATTTTGTTTGGGCGCAACTTTGAGTCTCGCCAACAAATCAGCGCTTTAATCCAAGCCATTCGCGCACTGCGCTCCAATTTACTCATCAGCGTTGACCACGAAGGCGGGCGCGTACAGCGCTTTAAAACCGACGGCTTCACCCATTTACCCGCCATGCGAACGCTGGGGCAGCTGTACGCGCACAACCGCGCGCAAGCCCTCCAAACCACGCACGCAGCAGGTTTTATACTCGGCGCCGAATTGCGCGCCGTTGGCGTGGATTACAGCTACACGCCTGTTTTAGACTTGGATTACGGCGACTCATCCGTGATAGGCGATAGAGCATTTTCAGACGATGCACAAACCGTATCCGCCTTGGCGCAAGCCCTAAACGCGGGTTTACGCCAAGCAGGCATGGGCAATTGCGGCAAGCACTTCCCCGGTCACGGCTTTGTCGCCGCCGACTCACATGTTGCCATGCCAGTGGACGAACGCGAGTTCGCCGACATCATGAGCGCCGATATTTTGCCGTATCAGCAGTTAACCCACGACTTATCCGCCATCATGCCCGCCCACGTCATTTACCCAAAAGTTGACGCACAACCCGCAGGTTTTTCAAAAATTTGGCTCGATTTACTGCGCGAACAACTTGGATTTACAGGCGCAATCATCACCGACGACTTATCCATGGTCGGCGCAGCAGGCATGATTCCAAACGTCGTGCAACGCGTGCAAGCCGCGTTGGATGCAGGCTGCGACCAAGTATTGCTGTGCAATCGGCCAGACGATTTAGACCAAGCGCTGCACGGCTTGCCCGAGCGTTATTTAAACCAAACCCATCAAGTGCGTTTGCAAACGCTGTATGGCAGCCAACGCCCAGACTGGACGGCCTTGCAAGGCCAAGCCACCTATCAAACCGCACTTGAACAAATCAAGCCACTATTACAAGCGGGCGCAGGCGCTGACCCAACCGCAGTCATGCTACAAAAAAGCATGGTTTAAAGGTAAGTAACGTCAATAATGCCCAACAACACCCAGAAACGCAAGGCAGCCCTTATTCCCAAACGTTTATGGGAATAAGGCGCTAAGTAAAATTTTAAAACACAACGAGATTCAGCGGCTCATTGAGCCGCCAAGTACCATGAAAAAAACATGCTAACCCTCAACCAATACTTCATCAAAGAACACGTAGGTATGTTTCGTTTTCAAAACGAATACGACGTCATCAACCCCGCAACCAACAGCAAAGTCGGCAGCGCGATTGAGAAACGAGCAGGCTGGGCGATTGCATTAGGCATGGTCATTGGACGCGGCGCCGTCCCCACCAAAGTCGAGCTGATTCCACAAGGCCAAACCCAAGCGATTGGCATAATGACGCGCGGTTTTACATTTTTGCGCAGCAAAATTGAGATTATCAACGCCACAGGTCAAGCGATTGGCTACTTTAAGTCCAAACTGTTCACAGTCAACGGCGGCTTTGATGTTTTTGATATGAACGATCAATTGATTGCACAAGTCAAAGGCAGCTGGAAAAGCTGGGATTTTAAAATCATCGACTCGCAAAATAATGAAATCGGCGTGGTCAGCAAAAAATGGGCAGGCTTTGGCAAAGAGCTGTTCAGCAGCGCCGACAACT
Organism: Hydromonas sp.; assembly: GCA_017495165.1. Taxonomy (GTDB): domain Bacteria; phylum Pseudomonadota; class Gammaproteobacteria; order Burkholderiales; family Burkholderiaceae; genus Hydromonas. Next base: position 187,826 of record JAFEII010000002.1, read on the forward strand.
ACATGGTAGTAATTCATGATCACAAGCACAGCTTGATTTTATTAATGGCCGCCATTGCGCTGGACACGGTTTTTACCGAAGAAGGATAAGCATTACAACTCAACCTAACCTCAACCTCAAAGATTCAACGCTAAAAGTGAGCGTTGAATCTTTGATTTTTTATTTTAGATCTAAAACCTAAAACCAGCAGCCAAACACCAAATCATGAGCCATACCAACACCAATCACACCTCACACGCAGTGATTCCACCAGCTGCCCGCGCAGAAATCAACGCAAGACTTGCGCAGGCAGAAATTGAACACGACGTAAAAATCCTCTACGCCATAGAGTCAGGCTCGCGGGCGTGGGGATTTGAATCGCCCAACAGTGATTTTGATGCACGGTTTATTTATGTGCATCGCCCCGAATGGTATTTATCGATTGGGCTTGAAGAACAGCGCGACGTCATTGAATACCCAATTCTCGATGACATGGACATCAATGGCTGGGACTTACGCAAAGCCCTGCGCCTGCTGTGGAAGTCCAACCCATCGATTATAGAGTGGCTGCATTCGCCAATCCTCTATCAATCGCACACCGATTTTGCCGCAGCGGCGCGGGCGCTGTTGCCCCAAATCTACGCCACGCATTCAGGCATCTACCACTACAAAAGCACCGCAAAGACAACCTTTAAAGAGCATTTGCAGGCAGACAATGTGCGGCTCAAAAAATATTTTTACGCCTTACGCCCGCTGTTGGCCGTGCGCTGGCTTGAGCGTTTTGGCACACCTGCACCGATTGAGTTTGACAAACTGCTTGATATGCTCGATGACGCGGACTTACGAGAAACCATTGAAAACTTGGTCATCCTAAAACGTCAAACCCCCGAGCTTGGCTTGGCACCAAAAATTCCAGCGCTGAACGCATTTATACAAGCAGAACTGACACGCCTGGACGCGCTCACGCCAACAGTCGTCAAACATGAATCCGCATTAACCCACTTAGATGCGCTGTTTCTAGCCACGCTCACACAAGCGTGGCTGTAATGCGGCTGTCAAACGGTTAAAAATCAAACGCATAGATACAATTTGTAATAAAAAATCACGGTCACGTTGCCCAGTCGATGTCTGGGCTTTGTCTCGTCCTCATCGTTATGAGCGACAAATCGATGGGTGAACACTTGCTGGACACCCATCGAGCATTTCTGGACTCTTTTAGATTATTGGTTCTGAATGGTTAAAAGTTAACAAATGACGATTAAGTTCAGCCATATTTTTCTCTTCAAGGGTCAAAATCTTTTCCAATATTTCGCATGTTGCTGCATCGTAACTACTGATGCGGGTGATGATTTGACGGTACGTTTCAATCATGGCGCGCGCGCACGCCAAGTCTGTGTTGAGTAGAGAGGCAATGCTTTTATGCGCTTTAAACTTATTGCGTTTTTGTTTGGCCAATGTGCGTGGCGAACAATCAGCCGTGCCGTTGAGTTCAAAAATACGTTTGGCGATTTTATCGGCGTGAGCCAGTTCTTGGTTGGCATATTTTAAAAAGTCGCGCGACAACTCGGGCACGTCCATTGCGAGACTCAGATTGTGATGATGGCGATAGCGTAGCATGTTCACCAGCTCGCTTGAGACTGCCACATTGAGCAATGCAATAATTTTTTTGCGGTGTAAGGGAAAATTTTGGCAAGCCCCCGTGTCATTTTTTTCATTGTGAGCGGCGCGAATGGCTTTTGTGTTGAGTTTTGGAAGAGAGGCTCCAAGGTTCAATACAGGCTTGCTTGTCGATTGGGCTTTTGCGAGTTTGCTGTTCATTTGATTTCCTTTAATGTGGGTTTGTGTTTATCCAAAATGGATGACTTAATTGTCTACGGCGTGGGGAAACGGGTCTGTGCGTTGGGAAACATAAGCGCTAAAAATGAGTTTGGTATGCCAGCGCACAGACGCTGGTTTTTTTTATGCGCACAATCAAAACATTCACGGGGCAAACTATGGGTTTGTTCGGGTGAATTTTTGGAGAAAAATATGAAAACCGACGTTCAGTTACAACAGGATGTAATTGCCCAACTTAAGTGGGATCCATCAATTACCGACACCCAAATTGGGGTATCTGTGGCCAATGGTGTGGTCACATTAAATGGCCATGTGGCGAGTTTTGCCGAAAAATGGGAAGCAGAAAAAATTGTGCAACGCGTGTCTGGGGTTAAGGCTTTGGCGGTTGAAATACAGGTCGATTTACCCAGCTCGAGTAAGCGCACCGATGCCGATATTGCCCGCTCGGTAGAAAATGTTTTGGAGTGGTCGAGTCATGTTTTTAACGGTCACATCAAAGTGATGGTTGAAAATGGTTGGGTTACCTTAACAGGTGAGGTGATGTGGGAGTACCAGCGACGTACGGCAGCTCATTTGATTCGTTATTTGCGTGGTGTGATGGGGGTGATCAATCAGGTGAGCGTGAAATATCAAGCGTCATCGAACACGATTAAGTCTGATATTGAGGCTGCGATTAAACGTCAAGCCAAACTTGATGAAGAAGCGATTAAAGTCGAGGTCAATGGCTCTGAAGTCACCTTGAGCGGCAAGGTTCACAGTTATTTTGAGCGCAATTACATGGCCAATTCGGCATGGAGTGCGCCCGGGGTACAAAAAGTGGTCAACAATTTGATTGTGTCTTATTGATTATTTAATTTTAAGGAGTGGCATTATGGAACCGAATGCACAGATTCATTTATTTAACAGTCATACTGAAGCAGAAGAAGCCATCCGCGAACTTGAACGTGCGGGGTTTGATATCAAAAAACTATCAATTATTGGTAAGGGGTATCACACCGAGGAGCATGCGATTGGTTTTTATGGCGTGGTTGACCGCATCAAATCCTGGGGAGGCACAGGGGCTTTTTGGGGAGCCATCTGGGGTTTGCTGCTTACGCCAGCGGTGTTTTTTTTACCAGGCTTGGGTTTGGTGGCGATGGCCGGCCCTGTGGTTGCAACCCTCATTACTTCGCTTGAAGGAGCCATCGTGGTTGGTGGACTGTCAAGTTTTGGGGCAGTTTTAATGGAGTGGGGCATACCACACGAGCATGCGATTAAATATGAAAAAGCAATTAGTTCGGATCAGTACGTACTGGTGGTTCACGGCAGTGCTGATGAAGCCAATCAAGCAAGTCGTATTTTAAATCGTTCATAAACCATGAATACCACGTCACACCACAGTCCGCTGTGGCCACATTTTAAAACCATCCGCTTTTGGCTAGACCTTGGCGTGCTTGGTGTGATTTGGTGGGCGGCATTACAGGTTGGAGGCGATGTACCGCGATTGAGTTGGTTATCTGTTGCTCTGGTTTTCAAGCTGTTGGGGTTGGTCGGCTTATTGGAGGCTGCGAGTTTTTTTGTTTCACATCTTTTTGGGGTCAAGCGAGGTTTGTTGGTTCAAGGCTTAATCGGTGGATTTATTTCATCTACCGCTGTGTTTGTCAGGCTAACATCCAAACCGATGCGCGAGGCAATTTCATCAAGGCGGCTGGCGCGCGCGTTGCTTTTGGCGGTATTGTCGATGTTGCTTGAGTGTTTGATGATTTTATATGCATTGACGCCAGAACAATTTTTTAGCCACGGTTGGCCGATTGGGCTGTCGATGGTGGTGATTATTTTAACCGTTTGGCTTTTGCCTGAAAATTCCCAAGAAACAACTAAAATATCAATGCTCGAAAAATCTTTTGATCGCCCTGTGGCTTGGCTGCGCGTCTTTTATTTTACGGCCGTCATTGTTGGGTTGATGTGGCTGATTCGCTTTTTGAATGACGCGGCCCATCTGCCCATTTTATGGAGCACGTTCTTACTGTCTATTTTTGAGGCGCATGCGGTATTGGCGGCCTCTTTATTGAATTTGACGGCCAACCAAGTTGATACAAATTTGCAGGGCTTATGGCTGGTTATTATGGTTTTGTTGGGTAACACTGTGAGTAAGTTTTTCCTCGTGCTAAAAACGGGCAGTTGGGCATTGTGTTTGTATGTGCTGTCACCCTTGATAGGCTCAGTTTTATTGAGTGTACTTATTGTTTTATTGATGCCATCGTAGCATGCAAATGTAAGGCAACTCTGTATTGCCTTCATGATGGATTGAATCTTATTGTTCGCATTTAATTCGCACAGGAGGCTGTATGAGGAGCCATTTGGATGTGGCACAACAAGTCATAGGCGCCGATTATGCCTCTTTGGACGAGCTCACGCAGAACGTGACGCGCCATATTGCCAAGGGCAAGCCGATTACCCGCCACCCGAGCGGCAATGATAAAGCCATGACACGCGGGCAGCGCGCGGCCGATGCCGTGGCGCGGTTTGGCGGTTCATGGGCTTTCATTGGCATTTTTGCGGTGATTTTGCTGGTTTGGGTCGCGCTTAATTCGTTGATTTTGGTACGTTACCGCAACAATTTTGACCCCTATCCGTATATTTTGCTCAATCTGATGCTGTCGATGACTGCTGCGATTCAAGCGCCGATTATTTTGATGTCGCAAAACAGACAAACCGAAAAAGACCGCATCCATGCCGAGCATGATTATGAAGTCAACCTCAAAGCCGAATTAGAGATTATGCAGCTGCACGAGAAAATCGACGCGCTGCGCGAAGTGCAATGGCTTGAATTGTTGGATTTGCAAAAGCAGCAAATGCATTTATTGAACCAATTGGCACAAAGCAAATGAAACCGATTGTTTATCATCCATCTCCTGCGCTGTACGCGCAATTGATTCGCCCTGAAAATAGCCACAAAGGGCTTTTTGGCAGCGTCGCGGTTGTCGGCGGGCATGTTGGCATGGTCGGCGCAGCCATACTTGCAGGGCGTGCCGCACTGGCGACAGGCGCGGGTAAAGTTTGCTTGCATGTGATGGATGAGCGTTTGGTGGTCGATGTGTTCGCGCCCGAATTAATGGTGCGTGGTGCTTTGGATGATTTGGGTACGGCAAATGCAATCGCTGTTGGTATGGGTTTGGGACAAAGTCAAGCAGCACAAGCCGTTTTGCACCATGTGTTGACTTATGTTGACAAGCCGATGGTACTCGATGCCGACGCTTTGAATTTAATCGCGCAACAAACTGAACTACAAACGCAACTCAAAAACTTGAAACAGCCGCCGGTCCTCACGCCACATCCCGCTGAAGCGGCGCGTTTACTCGGCTGCACTACGGACGATGTTCAAGCCGATCGTGTGCTTGCCGCACAAACCATCGCTGCAAAATACAGCTGCATTGTTGTACTCAAAGGCATGGGCAGTGTTGTGGCGCAGCCAGATGGCGTATGCCGCATCAACCCGACGGGGAGCAGCGCATTGTCTGTGGCAGGGCAGGGCGATATGTTATCGGGCATGATGGCGGCGTTGTTGGCTCTGGATTTGCCGCCGTTTGAAGCCGTTTGCTTGGCCGTTTATTGGCATGGTTGGGCTGGGCAAACATACGAAACGCAAGCGGGCGGCGCCGTGGGTCTAAACTCGCACGACATGATGCGGCTCATTCGCCAGGTGGTGAATCAGGCATTGAGCCAGACTTTAAATTCGGATTAAAGCGGCTTTAATGATGGGTTAACGGACACAATAAAACCGCTTGAGCGGCTTTTAAAAAAACGGCGGCAATCATAATAATTGCCGCCGTTGCTTGTGTCGCCGTTCTGGTGCTTTAAATTACAGCCCCGCTGCGTCGCGTAGCAATGCCGCTTTGTCGGTGGCTTCCCATGCAAACTCAGGTTCTTCACGACCAAAGTGGCCATACGCTGCGGTTTTGGTGTAAATCGGGCGCAGCAGGTCAAGCATTTTTACAATGCCGCGTGGGCGCAAGTCAAAATGTTGCATGACTAAGGCGGTGATTTTGTCGTCAGTGATGCGGCCTGTGCCAAACGTGTCAACCATGATGGATGTGGGTTTTGCCACGCCAATGGCGTAAGAAATTTGGATTAAGCAACGGTCGGCCAAGCCTGCAGCGACGATGTTTTTGGCCACATAGCGTCCAGCGTATGCGGCAGAGCGGTCAACTTTAGAGGGGTCTTTGCCCGAAAACGCACCGCCGCCGTGTGGCGCTGCGCCGCCGTAAGTATCGACGATAATTTTACGACCGGTTAAGCCGCAGTCGCCTTGCGGGCCGCCAATCACAAAACGGCCAGTTGGGTTGACCAAAAACTTGATGTCCGATGTGATGAGGTTGCTTGGCAAAATAGGTTTGATGATTTCTTCAATCACGCCTTCACGCACGGTTTCAAGCGACACATCTGCGTGGTGCTGGGTTGACAATACGATGGTGTCGATGCCAACGGGTTTGCCGTTTTCGTATTTAATCGTCACTTGTGATTTTGCGTCAGGGCGCAACCACGGCAGGCGGCCGTCGCGGCGCAAGTCCGCTTGGCGTTCGACCAAGCGGTGTGCCATGTGAATCGGTAGCGGCATTAATTCGGGGGTTTCGTTGCAGGCGTAACCAAACATCAGGCCTTGATCGCCAGCGCCTTGGTCAAAATCATCGTCGTGTGCTGAGTCAACGCCTTGGGCGATGTCGGGCGATTGTTTGTCATACGCAACCAAGACCGCGCAGCCGCGATAGTCAATCCCATAATCGGTGTTGTCGTAGCCAATGCGTTTGATGGTGTCGCGCGCAATATCAATATAATCAATGACGGCCGTGGTGGTGATTTCGCCCGCCAAAACCACCAAACCCGTGTTGCACAAGGTTTCAGCGGCCACGCGTGCGGTTGGGTCTTGCTCTAAAATGGCGTCCAAAATGGCATCAGAGATTTGATCTGCGACTTTGTCAGGGTGGCCTTCGGAGACAGATTCGGAAGTAAAGAGGTAGTTCTTGTTGCTCATGAAAATCCTTGAAAATAAAGGTTGAGCGCGCTGTAAACGAGTGATGTTGCAGCGACGCTTTAACGGAAAAGCCAAATGGCTTGTACAGCTTTCTTGCCCCGTAAGTTGTCGTTAAACCGGCAAGAAATGGTATTATAGCAGCCTTTGTTAAAATTTTAGAGATTGAGTAAGTCTTTATGTGGGTGAAAAGCATTTTGTTGTTTCTATCGTTGTTTCCTCTACCTTTTTTGCGGCGTGTGGGCGGTTTTTTTGGACGGCTGGCTTATCGATATGATTCAAGATATCGAAGCCGCTTGCAGGCCAACGCCAATCAAGCGGGGTATTTTGAGCCACAATTCATGGAAGAAGCGGCGGCTCAAATGGGGCGCGGTATCTTGGAGCTTGCGCACTTGTGGACGTGGCGGATTGACAAAATCTTGGCCAATGTCAAAGTAAGCGGCGGCGAGGCGCTGCTTGCTGCGCAACAAAGCGGTCAAGGCGTGCTTATGATTACGCCGCATTTGGGGGCTTTTGAGCTGCTGTCTTTGTGGTTTGGGCGAGAAGCGCCTTTTACCGCGATGTACAAACCGCCCAAGCAGTCTTATCTTGCAAACGCGATGCTGCAAGGGCGTCAAAAACACCACGTAAAAATGGCCAGCGCCGACTTGGCTGGGATTCGCATGATGTTGCGCAATCTCAAAAAGGGTGAAACGGTGGGCTTGCTGCCCGACCAAGTGCCTGGTAGCAAAGGCGAAGCGGTGGTGGCCGATGTGTTTGGCGCGCCTGCGCTCACCATGGTTTTGCCCGCCAAGCTGCTCAAGCAAACGAGCGCTCGTTTTTTTGTGACTTACGCCATTCGTGTCAATCAGCCGCACATGTTTGAGGTGGTTTGTGCTGAGGTGGATTTTGTGCCAACGGGCGAGCTTGCCGCAGACGCGACGCACATCAATCAGTTGATGGAGCAACTGATTCGCGCTGCGCCCACCCAATATCTGTGGGGCTATAATCGCTACAAAAACGTTGATAATTCTCTGACCCAAAATGAGGTGAATGCGTGAAAATTCTTTCTATCGTTGGTGCAGCGCTGTTTCGGCGTGTTGGACGTTGGCCGCAAACGCGCCGCGTTGCGCTGTCAAAATTCGTGGCTTGGCTGGTGCGGCCATTTGTCCAAAAACGCCGCAATGTGGCGCGAGTGAACTTAAAAAAATGCTTTCCCGCTTGGTCTGATGCGCAGGTTGAGCAAACCATCGACCTGCATTTGACTTATTTTAGCCAATCATTTTTTGACCGTGCGCTGTTTTGGTTTGGCTCTAAAACCGCGATTGCCCAGCAAGTACGCTTGATTGATGAAGGATTTTGGCATGCCGCCGTTGCAACGGGGCGGCCAATTATTATTTTGGCGCCGCATTTTGTTGGCTTGGATGTGGGCGGCTCGCGGCTTAATTTGCTCACAGATTTGTCGTCGATTTATCAAAGGCAACGCAATGCGGTGTTTGATGCGCTGTTTCGCGAAGGGCGCGCTGGGATGGGCAAAACCTATCTGTTCTCAAGGCAAGAAGGCGTGCGCGGCTTGGTGAAATTAATGAAAAACAAGGTGCCGATGTATTGCTTGCCAGACATGGACTTTGGGCTCAATGGCGCGATTTTTGCACCGTTTTTCGGCGTGAGTGCCGCCACATTAACCGTTTTGCCCAAACTGTCCAAACTGACCAATGCGATTATTTTGCCCTGCGTCACGCGGCTCGATGGTGTGGCTTTGGCTCGCGGTGAAACCTTGTACAACGCGCAATTTTACGCGCCATGGGAAAACTACCCGTGCGACGATGAGGCGCTGTGTGTGCAGCTCATGAATGAGTTTATCCAAGCGCGGATTTTGGAAGAGCCCGCGCAGTATTTGTGGCTGCACAAACGCTTTAAAACCCGCCCGCAAGGCGAAGCGTCGTTTTATTAACAACGTCATTAAAAAAACATTTAAACCTACACTCAAGAGTAAGCTAAAAAATGCAATTAAAATTTACAAAAATGCACGGCGCAGGCAATGATTTTGTGGTGATTAACGCCATGTCGCAAGACGTAAGCGCCTTTACCGCTGCCGATTGGCAGTATCTGGGCAATCGCCAATACGGCGTTGGCGCGGATCAAATTTTGTTGGTAGAGCGGCCAACGATTGCGCGCGCAGATTTTAAATACACCATTTACAACCAAGACGGCAGCATGGTCGAGAACTGCGGTAACGGCGCGCGTTGTTTTGTCAAATATGTGCACGAAAAAGGCTTGTCGGACAAAACCGAAATCACTGTTCAAATCGCCACTGGCACCATGGTTTTAAAACTCAACTCGGACGGCTCAGTCACAGTCAATATGGGCGCGCCCAAATTCAATCCCGCAGACTTACCATGCCTCACTCAAGGCTTGGCCACCCAAACCCAAGGCCAAGCCACGCTGTATGGCGTGTCCGTGGCCAACGAAACCCATTGGCTCTCGCTGGTTTCAATGGGTAATCCGCACGCGGTGCAGACTGTGGCTGACGTGGATGCCGCGCCCGTTTTGGTTGAGGGCGCGCAGCTGGAAACGCACGAAATATTCCCCAAAAAAGCCAATATTGGCTTTATGCAAATCATCAATCCGCACCACATCAAAGTGCGAATCTTTGAGCGTGGCGCAGGCGAAACCTTGGCCTGCGGCACAGGCGCATGTGCTGCGGTCGTGGCAGGAATTGAGCGCGGCGTATTGCGCTCGCCCGTGCGCGTGAGTGCGCGAGGGGGCGAATTGCACATTGCTTGGGAGGGCGCCCAGAACGATGTGCTCATGACTGGCCCTGCAGTCACGGTATTTGAAGGTCAAATTGACTTGCCTGCGCCACAAAACGAAATGCAGCAAAAGCAATAAACAAAGCCAAACACACGAAACCCAAACCTAAAAACACAAAGCCACCTATGAATTTTTTTGATGAAAACAATCCGATGGATGCGCTCGATTTACTCAGCGGCAAGTCGCAAGCGCTCAACATCAGCGCCGATTTGGCCGAGCTTACCGGCGAGCAAGTGCTCGGCTATCTGCTCACGCACCCAGATTTTTTTGCGCAATATGCGCAGCAATTGGTCGACGTCAGCCTGCCGGCTGCCAACGGCAACATGGTGTCTTTGGCACATTGGCAAACGCAGACCTTGCGCAAAAAAGCCGATCTCAGCGCATCGCGCCTAGAAGAGCTGCTGGCACAGGCCACCAACAATCAAAAAACCCACGAAAAATTATTTGGCATGGTCATGCACTGGTTGGCACAAAACGACGCACAAGCCTTGCCAGCACAAATTGAATCTGACTTGCAACGCATCTTTGAGCTTCATTCAGCCAAAGTAATTGTGTGGCAAGAAGACTCGCGTGAAATATTTTATCCATACGCGCAAAGCTGGTCGGATGGCTTGGTTGGATTGACCAAAGCCATGTACAAGCCTTATTGCGGCGCCAAACAAGGCATTGAGGTAGAAAATTTGCTCGACAATCAAACCGCATCGATTGCCATGATTCCGCTGTGGCACGCCCGCGAACTTGAATGCGTGGGCGTGATGTTGCTTGGCTCAAACGACGCGGCGCGTTTTACGCCAGACATGGGCACGCATTTTTTGCACAGCATTGCCTTAATGGCAGGCGCCGCGCTATCGCGTGTATCTGGCCGCATTAAACCCAGCCATTTGACGCTCAAAAAATGAGCCAAACCGCTCAAACCGATGCCTTGGTCGACGCGTATTTGGAATGGTGCGCCGTTCACAAACGCTTGTCCGATGCCACCTTAAACAATTACGCAAGGGATTTGCACATGCTCGCGCAGATGTGCGCAGCCATTAAGGTTGCCCCCATCAGCCAACTGGCCGCCCATCAAGCGCGCCAACTGGTCATGCAATTACACAGCAACGGTCAAAGCCCCAAAAGCATGGCGCGGTATTTGTCCAGCTGGCGCTCGTGGTTTAACTGGCTGCTGCGCAACGGCCGCGTTGCCAGCAACCCGATTCAAGGCATTCGCTCCCCCAAAGCCGCCAAATCGTTGCCAAAAGCATTGTCGGTTGACGATGCGGTACATTTGGCACAAAACGCCAGCGCAGGCGACACCGCACTCCTGCAGCGCGACCATGCCGTCATCGAGCTGCTGTATTCCAGCGGCCTGCGCGTCTCAGAAATCGTGGGGCTCAACCTTGAACCGCCACGCGGCACAAACGATGGCAATGGCTGGATTGACCTTGTCCAAGGCGACGTGCATGTGTTGGGCAAAGGGGGCAAACCGCGCGTTGTACCGGTTGGCGAGCCCGCCCAAAAAGCGGTACAATCTTGGCTCGCCGCAAGGCAGGCACTTTTGGGGCAGCGCCGCAGCGCCGCGTTATTTGTCACCAGAAACGGCACGCGCTTGTCCGTGCGCTCGATTCAAACTCGGCTCGCACAACACGCACAACGGCTTGGGCTCGCGGTTAACGTGCATCCGCACATGCTGCGCCACTCATTTGCCACCCACGTTTTGCAGTCATCAGGCGACTTGCGCGCAGTACAAGAAATGCTCGGCCACGCCAGCTTGAGCGCCACCCAAATATACACAGGTCTTGATTTTCAACACTTGGCCAAAATTTACGACGCGGCCCATCCACGCGCCAAGAAAAAAACACAGCCATAAAGGCCTATTTTCAAAAGGATTTACACAATGAACGCCCCAAAAATCACGCCAGAACGCACCACGCTGCTCGAGTTTCCCTGTGAGTTTCCCATCAAAATCATGGGCAAACGGGTCGATGAGTTTGCGCAGGTGATTACCGAACTGGTGCTTGGTTTTGCGCCTGATTTTAATCCCGCCACCATCGAAATGCGCCCATCAGCGCGCGGCAATTACATCGGTTTAACCTGCACGATTAACGCCACCAGCCAAGCGCAGCTCGACAATATTTACATGGCGCTCACCAGCCATCCGCTGGTCAGCGTGGCGCTGTAAATGTTACACATTCGCCAACTCGGTCGGGTTGACTATCAGTCAACCGTGCAACGCATGCAAGACTTCACCGCAACGCGTGACGCACACACGCCCGATGAATTCTGGGTTGTGGAACACGAACCTGTTTATACATTGGGTCAAGCAGGACTGGCCGCGCATCTGCTCCATCAAAGCGACGTGCCGTTGATTCAAACCGACCGTGGCGGTCAAATCACCTACCACGGGCCGGGCCAAGTGGTGGTGTACTTACTGCTTGACCTTAAACGGCGCGGCATGATGATACGAGAATTTGTGCACCGCATCGAAGGCGCAATTATCCTCACGTTACAAGAGTTTGGCATTCACGCGCAGCGCAAAGCAGGCGCACCGGGGATTTACATGGCACAAGGCACACACAGCGGCGCCAAAATTGCCGCCCTTGGCTTAAAAGTCAAACGAAGCTGCACCTATCACGGCCTGAGTCTGAACGTGGCCATGGATTTACAACCCTTTTTAGACATCAACCCCTGCGGCTATGTGGGCTTAGAAACCGTTGACATGCAAACGGTTGGCGTGAGTGCCAGTTTTGAAGCCGTCGCCAGCCGCTGCGTTTATTATTTAGAGCAACAATGGCAAGCCAGCCACAGCTTGGCTTAACCCATTACCCAAAATCAGCAATTAACCACGAAAAAACAAGGAATTTATGAGCGCCACCAACACCCCAATCGCCCCCGAATACGACGCCACCAAAAAACAAAAAGCGCTCGACAAAGTCTCACGCATCCCCGTCAAAGTCGTGCACACCGAAGTGCTCAAAAAGCCCGAATGGATTCGGGTCAAAGCCGCATCAGGCGGCTCGCGCTTTAATGAAATCAAACAAATTCTGCGCGAACACAACTTATTCTCCGTCTGCGAAGAAGCCAGCTGCCCCAATATCGGCGAATGCTTTGGCAAAGGCACCGCCACATTCATGATCATGGGCGATAAATGCACGCGCCGCTGCCCGTTTTGCGATGTCGGACATGGTCGCCCAGACCCGCTAGATGTTGGCGAACCCGCCAACCTCGCCAAAACCATCGGCGCGCTCAAGCTCAAATACGTCGTCATCACCTCAGTTGACCGCGACGACTTGCGCGACGGCGGCGCTCAGCACTTTGTCGACTGCATCCGCCTCACGCGTGAGCAATCACCCAATACCCAAATCGAGGTTTTAGTCCCCGATTTCCGTGGCCGATTAGACAAAGCCCTCACCATTTTTAAAGATGGCTTACCCGACGTCATGAACCACAACCTAGAAACCGTGCCGCGTCTGTATAAAGAAGCGCGCCCAGGTGCCGACTATCAACATTCGCTCACGCTGCTCAAAGACTTTAAAACCATGTACCCCAACGCCGTCACCAAAAGCGGCTTAATGGTTGGCCTTGGCGAGACGGACGAAGAGATTTTAGAAGTCATGATGGACATGCGCGCCCACAACATCGACATGCTCACCATCGGCCAATACCTCGCCCCATCAGGGCATCATCTGCCCGTGCGCCGCTACGTGCATCCCGATGTGTTCAAAATGTTTGAAGCAAAAGCCTATGAAATGGGCTTCACCCACGCCGCCGTCGGCGCAATGGTGCGCAGCTCATACCATGCAGACGTGCAAGCACACGGCGCGGGGGTTTAAATAAAGCGCGTACGGCATTAAATGATGCGCTGTAGGGGCGAGATTTATCACGCCCAACCACACATCAAATTGGCGACAAGGGCGCGATAAATCTCGCCCCTACACTATGGTGTTTTGCTTAAAAACTCATTCGCACCATTCAAATATCTATTTTTTAAAAATTACATTTAGGATAAAAAATGGCGCAATCAATCGAACCTAATATTGCAGACTTGGCCAATGGCTGGCTCAAATCTCACAAACTAGACTACAAACTTGAGCAAGAAGAACTCAACACCGAAATAGACAAAGCCCTCAAAGATTACTTCACAAAAAATGGCGGTACGGGTGCAAATCGACCCGACGCAAAGCTGCTGTTGCAAGACAAAAATCTTGGCTACTTTCCCATCCTGATTGAATACAAGGGCTACAAAGACAAACTAGAAAAGCTCGACGCAGTCGGACATGTAGAGAATCGCACAAAAACCAACGAGCCAAACTTTAAACACATCAATGGCTACGCCGTCAATGGTGCAGTTCATTATGCCAACGCACTGCTTCACCACACCAGTTACACCGACATTATCGCGATTGGCATGACAGGCCACAAAGACGAGGCAGGCAACATACAAAACCAAATCGGTGTGTATCTCGTATCCAAGCGCAATTTAGGCATGGGGCAAAAAATAGGGGAATTTACCGATTTCTCGTTTTTATCTGCCAAGCATTTTGATGGCTTTATTGAAACGGTCAAATCCTTGCATTTGTCACAAGATGAGTTGGATGCCATCAAAGCGCAGCGTGAAAAAGAAATTGACATCAGCTTGGTCAAGCTCAACAACGACATTTATCAAAGCGAAAAAGGCTTGGGCGAAAACGATCGTGTGTATTTGGTGGCCGCCTCGATTATTGCCACGCTGGGCATACCCAACAAATTGCCCCCTTTGGACAAAAGCGACCTTAAATCTCAAAACTTCGCAGGCGGGCGCGACGGGGACATTGTACTCAGCCGAGTCAAGGCCTTTTTAGATGAAAAAGGCATTCCGTCAGAAAAAAAGGATTTGATTACCCGCACATTGTCCAACACCTTGCTAACTGAAAACATCAACAAAGTACACGATGGCGAAAGCCAACTCAAACGCGTGTTTACCAAAATCGTGGACGATTTGGGGATTTATTACAAAATCGGCTTAACCACAGACTTCACAGGCAAACTATTTAATGAAATGTACGGCTGGTTAGGATTTACACAAGACAAGCTCAACGACGTGGTACTTACGCCCTCCTATGTCGCCACGCTTTTGGCGCGGCTGGTCAAAGTCAATAAAGACTCTTACGTATGGGATTTTGCCACGGGTTCAGCGGGGTTATTGGTTGCCGCCATGAACGAAATGCTCATTGATGCCAAAAACAACATCAGCTCACCCGAAGAGCTGGCACAAAAAGAGATTCAAATTAAAGCAGAGCAATTGCTCGGTTTAGAGCTGCTCTCCAGCGTCTACATGCTGGCAATTCTCAATATGATTTTAATGGGCGATGGCAGCTCCAACATTCTCAACAAAGACTCACTAAGAGACTTTGATGGCAAATACGGCTTTGGCAAAATCGACAGCGATTTTCCAGCAGATGCCTTTGTACTCAATCCGCCCTATTCGGCAGAAGGCAATGGCATGAATTTTGTGCAAGCCGCTTTAGGCAAGATGAAAAAAGGCTATGCCGCCGTGATTATTCAAGGCTCGGCTGGCGCAGGTAAAGCCAAGTCCATCAACCAAAGTATTTTAGAAAAAAACACGCTGCTTGCCAGTATCAAAATGCCCATGGATTTATTTATCGGTAAATCCAGCGTTCAAACCTATATTTACGTGTTTAAAGTAAGCGAGAAACACGACACAAAGACAGCGGTAAAATTTATTGATTTTTCTGATGATGGTTATACACGCACCAACCGCAAAAAAGCCAGCAACAACCTAAAAGACACTGGCCGCGCAAAAGAGCGGTACGAAGAGCTGGTTAATTTGGTGCATTTTGGCAAACAACACCTCAATCTTTTGGGGGATGGCAGCTATTTTGAGGGGCATATCGACCCAAAAAACGGCGCAGACTGGAATAAAACCGCCCCCATTGACACCAAACCCACGTTTGACGACTTTCGCAAAACCGTTGCCGATTATTTGGCGTGGGAAGTGGATCAACTGCTCAAACAGGACGGAGGGGGGAATAACCCACAGGGAAAGTAAATCGCCACTCAATGCAAAGCCAACTTGAACAGTTGGAGAAAAATTTTGGCATTGAGTGGCGGGAGTTTAAAATTGGTGATTTGTTTGAAATTAGACCAACTAAAAATTATGGTTTATCAAATGGTGACTTATTGAGTTCAAAAGGTAGCATTCCAGTTGTTTCAAATACAAGCATCAATAATGGGATAACCGCATATGTTGATCTAGAACCTACTGAAAAAGGGAATATTATTACTTTTTCAGATACCACAACGGATGAAGCAATTTTTTATCAACCTGATGATTTTGTGGGGTATTCGCATATACAAGGAATGCATAAAAAATTCGATGAGAAAATTGGGAAGTATCACTATTTGTTTATTGTGACGGCGTTTAGGAATGCCGTGCGAGGAAAATATGATTATGGCAATAAATTTAACAGGGCTAATGCTGCAAAAGAAAAAATTCAACTCCCAACCATCACTCAAAACGGCAAATCACTAATAGCATTCGATTTTATCGAACAATTTATCGCTACGCTCAACGCGGAGCGTCTCGCTACGCTCAACGCTTACCTAACAACAACAAATTTGAAAGACTATGCCCTAACCAAAGACGAGCAAGCCGCATTGGATGGTTTGGATGCGGTGACTTGGGGAACATTTAAAATTAACAATTTGTTTGAAAAACTCAACCTTAAAAATCACAACACAACCTTTGACAAGTTGTTGGATACTTCAAGAGTAAAAACGACTGAGTTTAGTTTGCCATTGGTCAATGCCAAACTTGGTGACAATGGAATTATGTTTTATGGTCGTGAAAAAGATTTTGACTCTGCGGAAATGACAATTGATATTGTGAGTAATGGAGCTGTTGCTACAGGCACTGTTTATGCACAACCGCATAAAGTTGGCGTTTTGTGGGACTCTTATTTGGTTAAAGTGAAAAACCAGAAGGTGGATAAGCAACTGCTTTTATGCCTGACGACTGCATTGCAAAAATCGATTAAAACAAAGTTCGGCTGGGACAATAAAGCGGTGTGGTCGAAAGTTCAGCATGAGTTTGTTTCGCTCCCAATCAATAAAGACAAAACCCCAAACTATGACTACATGAGCCTCGTTATATCCGCCATGCAAAAAGTCGTGATTAAAAAAGTGGTGGATTATTTGGATGTTCGGATTGAAAAAACAGGCAACATGGTGGGGTAAAATGCAAATCCATCGTAGGGTGGGCACTGCCCACCGCTTCGCAGCCCAGCCAAACATGCAAAGGTGGGCATTGCCCACCCTACAATTGCCATTTTCACGCGCGCAGGCGCGGTGGTGAAAACTGTAGGGGCGTGATTTATCACGCCCAAACGGTGTAAATAACGTCAAAACGAACGCAAAAATGGGCGTGATACATCATGTCCCTGCAAAAAAGAACCCGCAGGTAAAAACAGCTTTTGGCAATCACATGATTTAATTTTTATATAAAGAAACCACACAAATGACCTACGAAGAATATTTAGATGAAGTCACGACCTTGATTTATGAGGCGAATGATGTGACGCAAGAGCAGTCAATCCGTATTGTTATGGCCGCGCAAGACGCAGATTTTTTTGTGCGCCACGACGAAAATCCAGCGCTGCGCAATCAGGCGCAAGCCGTGCGTGACGCTGAGTTTTTATACACGAACAACGCCTCACAAAAAAACACGCGCAATTAAAACAACGTTTTGAACGATTTAACCAAAGGTAGCCCATGAAACTACTCTATTTACACGGCTTTCGCTCATCGCCAGACTCGCCAAAGGCCGTGGCGATTGCGCAGTATTGCGCCCAGCACGGCCTGATTGCGCCAGCGATTCCGCAGCTGCCCATTTCCCCAAAAGACAGCATCAAAATGTGCGAAGCGATTATTCAAGCGCAAGGCATTGATACGATTTGCGGCTCATCGCTGGGCGGTTTTTATGCCACGTATTTGGCGGAAAAATACCATTTGCGCTGCGCCTTAATCAACCCTGTGATTACGCCGTGGAATGAGCTCAAGCAAGCCGAACTCCAAACGCGCTACAACGTGGAAGAGATCACGCCGCAAGACGCGATTCGTTATTTGGCCGAGCTCATGCATTATGAAGTGACGCTGCCAACGGATTTGGCGCGTTACTTCTTATTGGTGGCGATGGGCGACGAAGTGCTCAATCCGTATCAAATGCGTGAGCATTACAAAGGCGCGCCGCGCAGTATTGTGGAGGCGGGCGATCATGCGCTCAATGATTTTGGTGGGCAGTTTGAAGTGATGATGGATTTTTTGCGGCGCACAAATTAAGGGCGGCGCAATGAAATGAGTAAAAATGAGTAACGTAGGGCGGGCATTTATGCCCGCCAAATTTTTGGCAATGCAATAATTCGAGCAGGCATGGCTTTTACAATATGTTGTCCGCTAATTGGCTGGTTTTGTAACGGCAGGGCAATCGCTGGCCACGCGCCGTGCGCAAAAAATAACCCGTTCTCATTGGTTTCATGTACGAAACTGCGCCCGTCTAAGCTACAATGCGTTTTTTGTTTATTTGAATGGTTCATTCTTAAATTTTATGCAACATTTTGCCGTCATCGGAAACCCCATTGCGCACAGCAAATCGCCCCAAATTCACGCGGCATTTGCACAATCATGCAACATTGCGCTCCAATACACACGCCAATTGGCCGACATAGACGGCTTTGGCGCATGTGTGGCTGATTTGCGTCAACGCGGTTTTGGTGGCGTGAATGTGACCGTGCCATTTAAATTAGACGCGCTTGAATATGCGGACGAATTAAGCGCGTTTGCGCGATTTGCGGGCGCGGTCAACACGCTGCAATTCACCGCAGGCAAAGCGATTGGTCACAACACCGATGGCGTTGGACTGGTGCGCGATTTAACGGTGAATTTGCACCAAAACTTAAGCGGCAAACGGATTGCGCTACTGGGTATGGGCGGCGCGGCGCGTGGTGTTTTGCCTGCATTGATGCTAGAGAAGCCCGCGCACATCACCTTAATTAACCGCACGGCAAGCAAAGCGATTGAAATGAAGCGCCATATGGATTTGTTGCGCGATGAGGCATTTTTTGTAGAGCAGTTGGGGCAACCTGCCAGTACCCAATTTGAGGCGCGGGCGTGGACAATCCAAAACGACGACTGTGTGGCTGGTGCAAACACCAAATTTGACCTCATCATCAACGCCACCGCAAGCGGTCTGTCGAATGATTTTGTGCCACCCAAGGCGCTGCAACTCAACCCAGGCGCGCTGGCATACGACATGATGTATGGCAAACAAACCGATTTTTTGAGCTGGGCGGCGCAATTGGGCGCACGCACGGCCGATGGCTGGGGCATGCTGGTCGAGCAAGCCGCAGAGAGCTTTCATATTTGGCATGGCGTGCGACCTGACACGCAGCCATTACTGGAGCGCAGCTGATGTGGCGAACGTGGCTTAAACCGTATTTATACGCGCTGGTGTTGATTGGGCTGGTGTTTCAACTGTGGTGTTTTGCTTGGATAGGGTTGTACAAAGCAGGCTTGGCGCCGTACACCGCGTTTATGCGCTCAGAGCAAATGCGCTTGATGGCGCAAGGCAAACAACTGGGCATTGAGCATACTTGGGTGGCGTATGAAGGCATTTCGGACAACCTAAAAAAAGCCGTCATTTCATCAGAAGATGCAGGATTTGTTGACCATGACGGCGTTGATTGGAACGCGATTGAAGTGGCGCGCAAACGCAATGAAAAAGCAGGCAAATCAGTGGCGGGCGGCTCAACCCTATCGATGCAGCTCATCAAAAACCTGTTTTTGTCATCCAACAAAAGCTATTTGCGCAAAGCCGAAGAGATTGGCATGACATACGCCATGGAAGTGGCGTTATCAAAAGAGGAAATTTTAGAAATTTACCTAAACTCAGTGGAGTGGGGTGAAGGCGTTTTTGGCGTGCAAGCAGCCGCCGAACACTACTTTCGCACCAATGCAAATAAGCTCACGCCGCAACAAGCCGCCAAACTCGCCGTCATGCTGCCCGCGCCCAAAAAGTATGATTTAGACCGCAAAAACCCGTACTTGGGCAGACGCGCCAACGTGATTTTAAAACGCATGCGCGCCGCCCAAATCCCAGACGATGAAGGGGTTTAACGCAGGTTTGGCAGAATGTAACGAGCAGCAAATAACAAGTAGCAAATAACAAGCAGCAAATAACAAGCAGCAAAAACAAGTAAGTAAAATTTTAAATTTAAAATTTAAAAAGTAAAACAAACGCGGTAACGAGGCAGCAAACGGTAGGGCGGGCATTCATGCCCGCCAATGCAAACCACGCAAGCCATGCAAATCTTATTAGCAAAAGGCAAATCGCATCGCCCACCGCCCAATCAGATTGTCAGCCCAAACCAGAAAAACACAACACAAGCGAGCCACCATGGAAAACCTCACCAACGAGCAACCCAAACACAACGATCAAAACATGCACCTAGAAACCGAGCGCGCATCCGAAGCGCTCGACGTGGTGCACGCGCTCCTTGACAAACGTGAGGCGCTGCAAGAAGCCAAACCAGCTGAATCAGCCGAATCAGATGCAAACTCAAATGACGCCAATCCAACCGCACAAAGCCCAGAATCAGAGCTGCGCACCGTATTGGCTGGGCTGCACTCCGCCGATATTGCCCACGTTCTCGAAGGCCTAAAGCGCGAAGAGCGGCTGCTGGTCTGGAGCTTGGTTGACCCTGAGCGCGACGGCGAGATTTTGATCGAAGTCACCGACTCCGTGCGCGAAACCTTGATTGCCGACATGAGCCGTCAAGAAATGGTCGCCGCCACCACCAGCCTAGACACAGACGAAATCGCCGAACTGGCCGATGACCTGCCACGCGAAGTATTAGAAGAAGTCGCAGAAAACCTGCCCGTGCAAGAACGCGCCCAACTGCGCGCCGCCATGAGCTATGACGACGACACCGTTGGTTCTCAAATGGACTTTGAAATGGTCACCACCCAAATCGACATGTCGCTCGAAATGGTGCTGCGCCAACTGCGCTCAATGGACGAGCTGCCCGAACAAACCGATCAAATCTTTGTGGTC
The DNA here is from genome assembly GCA_017495165.1 of Hydromonas sp. Taxonomy (GTDB): domain Bacteria; phylum Pseudomonadota; class Gammaproteobacteria; order Burkholderiales; family Burkholderiaceae; genus Hydromonas. The sequence continues at coordinate 208,528 of JAFEII010000002.1, forward strand.
GATGCGCAAGACGTCCTACAGGGCAGCTTGAGTTTGGAACAAATTTTAATCAACCCACCAGATGTTTTGGTGTCAGACGTCATGAAACACAACGTCCTCCAACTCTCGCCGCTGGACGACATGGACGACGCCGCGCAAGCGTTTGAGCGCTACGACTTGGTCAGCGCCCCTGTGGTTGACTCGCACAACCGCTTGGTTGGACGGCTCACCATTGACGTCGTGGTCGACGTGATTCGTGAACAAGGCGAAACCGAAGTGCTCGCACAAGTCGGTCTAAAAGAAGAACAAGACATTTTCTCCACCGTCGCCAGCGCCGTACGCAACCGCGCCCCGTGGCTGCTGGTCAATTTATGCACCGCAGGCTTTGCATCCTACGTCGCATCCATGTTTGAGACCACCATCAAAGACATTGTGGCGCTCGCGTTTTTAATGTCCATCGTCGCAGGGATTGGCGGCAACTCTGGCAATCAAACCATGACCCTAATTATCCGAGCGCTCGCGCTGGGGCAAATCACCCCCGCCAACATCCACGACCTGATTAAAAAAGAGATCACCGTCACCGCACTCATCGGCATTGGCGGGGGCATCATCGCCGCATTATTCGCCTACCTCATCTCCCACAGCATCGCCCTAAGCGCCGTCATGATGGCCGCCATGTGCATCAACATGCTCGTTGGCGCCATCATGGGCATGACCGTCCCCGTCATGCGCGAAAAATACGGCAAAGACCCCGCCGTCGGCTCAAGTGTTCTACTCACATTTGCCACCGACACCATGGGATTTTTGATATTCCTTGGATTGGCCACGGTGTTTTTGTTGTAAAAAAATCTACATTTATTGGTGTGTTACCACTCAATCCCCGTTACAATCGCGCCTCAGTAAATAAAAGGCATTGAACCCATGGCGCAGCCCCCAGCATTGAACACATTCGTAAAGTTACTCATGAGCGCAGGTCTTTACGCGGGTTTGAGCAGCAATCATGCGCACGCCCAAGGCCTGAATCAGATTCAAACCCAAGAGCTTAGGCGCGCCGCTGACCGCGCCAACGCCGTCCAAAAACTCCAACCACCCGCGCCAGAGATTCGCGGCTCGGCTCAAGGCGAGAACCCATCAGGCGCCACAGCCAACCAATTCCCAATCAACGAAACCCCGTGCTTTCACCTCAACCAAATCAGCTTGGTTGGCGAGTCGGCGGGGCAGTTTCAATTTGCGCTGCGCAGCGCGCTCAAGCAAGCCAAGCTCCACCCAATCAACACCCCCTCAGGCCAAACAGTGTTGGTCACCGATGCCCAGTTTAAAAACAGCGCGGGCAGTTTACAAACAGGTGTGTGTTTGGGCGGCAACGGCGTGAGCGCCTTTATGGCCTTGGTACAAAACGCCATCATCCAACGTGGCTACACCACCACCCGCGTTCTGGCGCAAAGCCAAGACCTTAAAAGCGGCCGGTTAGAACTCACCGTGATACCAGGGCGGATTCGGCAGATCCGCTTTGAGCAAGGCAACCCAAATGGCATGCCCATTGAACACGCCCACAGCTTTAACGCCATGCCCATGCGTGAGGGCGACATCTTAAACCTGCGTGAGATTGAACAGGGATTGGAGAACTTCAAACGCGTGCCCACGGTGGAGGCGGATATTAAAATCGCGCCAGCCGAGCAGCCAAACGAATCGGACCTTGTCATCACTTGGGCACAAAAAGCCATCCCGCTGCGCGCCAACCTGACGTTGGATGACTCGGGCTCGCGCAGCACCGGCAAATGGCAGGGCGGCGGCACGGTCTCGATTGACAACCCATTCACGCTCAATGACTTGCTGTATTTTAGCTATGGAGAAGACGTACAAGGCCACGACAAAGTACAGACCATAGACGAGACTGGCGCAAACACTGGCACGCAACACGGCAACACGCGCAACTGGAGCCTGCATTACTCCGTGCCTTATGGCAACTGGCAAGCCGCGTTTAACGCCAGCAGCTATGACTATGACCAAGCGGTTGCCGGCGCCTATCAAACCTATACCTACTCAGGGCACAGCCGCACCCAAGACCTCAAGCTCTCAAAAATGCTGTATCGCAACGCCCAGCGCAAACTCACCGCCAGCATCAAAGGCTGGACGCGCTACTCAGACAACTACATCGATGACACCGAAGTCACCATTCAGCGGCGTAAAACCGCAGGGTTTGAGCTTGGCTTAAACCACAAAGAATACATCGGTCAAGCCACGCTGGACTTGGGCATCACTTACAAACGGGGCACAGGCGCACAAAAGGCGCTGCGCGCGCCCGAAGAGTTGTTTAACGAAGGCACCAGCCGCATGCGCATCATCAGCGCCGATGTTGGCCTTAACGTGCCGTTTCAAGCATTCAAGCGCCACTTTACCTACAACACCAGCGTGCACGCCCAGTGGAACAAAAGCCGCCTGCTTGCACAAGACCTCATCTCAATTGGTGGGCGCAACACCGTGCGCGGCTTTGATGGCGTCATGAGCTTGGCCGCTGAGCGCGGCTGGTATATGCGCAACGAGCTGGGCATGGCGCTGGGCGCGGCACATCAGCTTTATGTGGCGGTTGATGCAGGGCATGTGTCGGGCAACAGCGCGCAGTATTTGCTTGGTCAAACCTTGATTGGCAGTGCGCTTGGCGTGCGCGGTCAAGCCAAATTGGGCGGCACTTTTAACTACGACGTATTTGTGGGCAAACCGCTTAAAAAGCCACAAGGCTTTCGCACCAGCCAGTACACATACGGGGTGAATTTGGGGTACAGCTTTTAGCCCAAGGCAAACAGAATCGGCAACAAATCAGCAACAAAAACAATCGCACAAACGCAACAGCACTGCAAATAACGAAAGTAAATTATGAATCACAACATGTACAAAGTCATCTTCAGTAAAACCACCGGTTTATTGGTCGCGGTATCCGAACACGTCAGCGCTTGCGGTAAAACCAAATCAGAGTCCAGCGCTGTATCCAGCGCCACACACGGCCATTCAAATCACACCGCTCAAACAACTCAAGCAGACCCCCAAACCAGCCACGCGCGCACGATCAAACCCATCGCCTTTGGTTTGATGGTCAGCCTAGGCGCGGCCAGCATGGTACAGGCGCAAATTGTTGCCGATCCAAATGCGCCTGGCAACCAGCGCGCCACCATTCTCAACACCGCCAATGGTTTGCCGCAGGTCAACATCCAAACCCCATCTGCGGCGGGGGTGTCGCTCAACCAATACAAGCAGTTTGATGTGAACAACAACGGCGCCATTCTCAACAACGCCCGCCTCAACACCAACACCCAAACGGCAGGCATGGTGCAAGCCAACCCCAACTTGGCAGGCGGCGCAGCACGGATCATCGTCAACCAAGTCAACTCAGCCAACCCAAGTTTGCTCAACGGTTATGTTGAAGTCGCAGGCCAGCGCGCCCAAGTCATCATCGCCAATCCAGCAGGCATCAGCGTCAACGGCGGCGGCTTTGTTAACGCGAGCACCGCCACACTCACCACCGGCACGCCCATCATCAACGGCGGCAATTTAGAGGGCTACCGCGTCACGCGAGGGCAGGTCAACATTGACGGCAAAGGCTTGGACACGCAAGACGCCGACTACACGCAGATACTGGCGCGCAGCGTCCAGCTCAACGCCGGCGTGTGGGCCAAAGACCTCAATGTCCGCACCGGCGCCAACCAAATTGACGCCACCGCCACCACCAACCAAGCCATCACCCCCACCGGCACCCAGCCCAGCTACGCCATTGACAGCGCCGCGCTGGGCGGCATGTACGCCGGTAAAATCACCTTAATCGGCACAGAACAAGGGCTGGGCGTCAACAACGCCGGCCAAATATCGGCCAGCGCAGGCAATGTACAGATTGACGCCAACGGCATGCTCAGCAACAGCGGCACCATCAACAGCAATGGCTCTGCCAACCAAACCCGCATCAACACAACATCCGTCAACAACAGCGGCACAGTCTCAGCGCAAGGCAACACCCAAATCAGCACCGCCGCCGTCGTGCGCAACAGCGGCAGCATCGCCGCAGGGCGTGAACTCACCCTAAAGGCCACAGACCTCAACAACACAGGCGGCACCCTCAACGGCCAACGGCTCGACATCCGCGCCACCAGCCTGAACAACACAGGCGGGCGCGTGCAGCAAACCGGCAGCCAAGGCCTTGCGCTCAATGCCGCCGACATCAACAACCGCAACGGCGGCAACATTGGGTTTGAGCCAGCAAGCAGCGCAACCAACACAGGCAACCCAAGCAGCGCAACAAATACAGGCAACGCAACCAACCCAACAACCCCAGCCAACCCCAGCACCGCAGCCACAGGCGGCACCAGCACCGTCGTGCAACCCGAACCCGTCCAATTGGCCGAGGGCATCATTCAAATCAACACCACCATCAACAACGACGCAGGGCAAATCACCGCCAACGGCGGCATAGACTTGACCAGCAACAATGGTTTGACCAACAGTGGCACCTTCAACGTAAACAAACTCAACGTCACAGGTACGGTGCTGGACAACAGCAACGGCACCATCACCAGCACACAGGCGATTATCAACACCAACCGCATCATCAACACAGCGGGTAAACTCGGCTCAAGCAGCAATCTTGACTTAACGGCCAACAACCTCACCAACAGCAAAGGCAGCATCACCGCAGATGGTACGCTCACCTCAAACATCAGCGGTGCGGTGCTCAACGACGCCGGCACCATCGCCAGCGCTGGCGAGCAAGTTCTCAATGCAGACGCAATCAACAACACAGGCGGCACAATCGCCTCAACGGCTGCGGGTCTGACCGTCCAATCCAACGGCAAAGTGAACAACACCAAGGGGGCAACTCAATCGGCCACCAGCACCAAAGTCACCAGTACCGCGTTTGACAACACCGACGGTCAAGTGGCAGGCGCGACCATCAACCTTAATACCAAAAACAACACCCTCACCAACACACGCGGCACGGTTGCCGCAGAGCGCACCGCCATCAACAGCGGCGCACTGAGCAACGATGCGGGCTTGATTCAAGGGGCAAACCAACTGGTCATCAACACCAACGGCCAAACCTTAGCCAACACCAACAGCGGTAAAGCAGGCGGCATCATCAGCGGTGGCACGCTGGAGATTCAATCAGGCGATGTAAAAAACACGTCAGGCGTGGTCAGCAGTCGTGCCGCACAAACCGTTCAAGCCAACAGTATCAGCAATACATTGGGGCAATTCAACTCTGGCGCATCACTGAACGTGACGGCGTACGAACTCACGAACACCAACGGCCAAGTAACCGCAAGCACCACGCTTGCAGGCAATGTGGCACAGACCGTCAAGAATGATGGTGGGGTGATTGCCAGCAACGATGCGCTCGTGCTCAACGCTGGCACATTGAATAACGACAATGGGCAAGTGGCATCGGCCAAGTCCAGCGCAACCATCACATCGAACAATGCCATCAGCAACGTCAAAGGCCAATTGCAAGCGGCCACGACGCTTAAAGTCACGGGCAGCGGTTTGGACAATACAGACGGTCAAGCCAATGCTGCAACAGTTGCCATTGACACACGCAACCAAACCCTAACGAACACACGTGGCGAACTCAGCGGCGCGGATGTGGCAATCCGCAGTGGTGCGCTCTTAAATGATGGCGCAGGCCTCATTCAAGGCAATAAAACCCTTGAGATTCACACCAATGGTCAAACCCTCACCAATGCCAACAGTGGTGCAACCGGTGGGATAACATCAGGTGGCACATTGTCGATTCAGGCGGGTGACTTAATCAACAATGCAGGCTATATCGGCAGCAAAGGCCGCAACACGATTGGCGCCACACAAATCACCAACAGTGGGCAAATCACCAGCCAAGACGCGGCCACCATCAGCGCGACCGGTTTAGACAACCGTGGCGGTGTGATTGAAACCACGGGCAACACCAGCATTGCAGTGGGCAACGGCACGGTCAACAACGACAACGGCTTGATACGCTCAGGCGCAACCGCTGCCATCAATGCACGTGCGGTCACCAACACCAATACGAGTGCGGTTGACAAAGGCATTGAGGGCATAAATGTCAGCCTCAACGCCAACACGGTAGACAACACCGCAGGTGCCATCCGCGCCGACGACACCTTGGCCATCAACAGCAGTGGTGCAGTCAACAACACGAATGGCCTCATCAGCTCTGCCAAAACCAGCGCCATCCAAGACCCGAACGCCTCTAAAACGCTTGTGGTTACAAACACCAACGGCACCATCATTGCAGGCACAAACAACACCATTGACGCCAAGAACCTCACAGGCGATGGCAAAGTGCTGTCCAACGGTGACATGAGCATCAGCGTCGCCGACGACTTGAACAACACAGCCACCGTGCAAGCGAGCAAAAACCTCACATTAAACAGCGCAGGCAACATCAGCAACACCGGCAAACTGATTGCAGGCGCAACCAATACCATCAACGCACGCAGCATCAACAACACGGCCACAGCTGAAATCAGCGGTGGCACAACCCAATTGAGCGCCAATGACAGCATCACCAATCGTGGCCTGATTGACGGTGACAACACCGTGCTGAAAGCAGGCAATGCCGTCAACAACATCGGCACAGGTAAAATCTATGGCGACCATTTGAGCATTGGGGCAAATACCATTACCAACATGGGCGAGACCGTGAATGGCAGCACCAGTACCGCCACGATTGGCGCTCGTGAGCGTTTGGACTTGGGCGCGCAAACCATAAACAACCTTGGCGGTGGCCAAGTTGGCCAACACAGCACCATCTTTAGCGGCAATACGATGTCGATTGGTGGCAGTTTGGATGCAGACCACAACGCCACAGGACAAGGTGGCACGCTCAACAATGACTCGTCCACCATTGAATCGTTGGGTGATATGACAATTGCGATGGGGCAGATTAATAACATCAATCGCCATTTTAAAACCGATCTACGGGTCGTGAGTGCTGTGCACATGGGGCAAGTTATAGGTGCCGGAAACAGCAGACCTGTTGGCGGTTGGATTGATGGTGGTGGGCCTTCTCAAGTTTATGACATCGACCCAGACAAATTCGCCGCCATGCCTGATTTTACTCAGGACATGGGCAACGACAATACTTATTTGCTCAATGCAGCCCACGGTGTTTACGTGCATAACGCCGAATCAAACTATTTGTGGGTCGACAATGTTGGTACTTGGAGCGATTGGATATTGCGTGATTTTGTACGCACCACGCAGGAAACCACGGTTGTTGATACAGACCCATCTAAAATCATTTCAGGGGGCAACCTGTCATTGGATACTGCTCGTCTGCTCAATGACAACAGTAAAATTATTGTGGGTAAGGAGCTGCAAGGCGCGGTTGGAAATATTGAGAATCGTGAAACGCTTGGCGTGCGTACGGTACGCGATTTGGGCATAGGCCGTTCTTATTGGCGTGGCTATGGTGGACGTGACTCCACTGAAACTGGGGTCAACGACTACGACGTCACACATCCGACTCAGTCCATCACCATTGACACCTCGGTCAAGCAAATCGGTGTGAAGGTCGAGCCGCCACAGAGGGGTGCGGAGGGTAAGAATGACAACGACCCCATCAGCAACGCCACGGGCGCAGCAGGCGGTGCTGTAACCACGCAAACGCAAACCACCAGCCAAGCGGCAGTGGCAACCGGTGGCGTCACCAGCGTGCAGAGCACGAGCAGCACCGATCCAACCTTGATTAAAACCGGTGCCATCAACACCAACCTGCCCAACAGCAGTTTGTTTAGCGTCAACCCAAACAGCGCTGTGTACTTGATAGAAACCGACCCCAAGTTTGCCAATTACAAAAACTGGCTCAGCTCAGACTACATGCTCGGCGCGCTCAACCTTGACCCACAAACCATGCACAAGCGCTTGGGCGACGGCTTTTATGAACAAAAGCTCATCCGCGAACAAATTGCCCAGCTCACCGGGCGGCGCTATCTGAATGGCCAGTCCAATGACGATGAGCAATACAAAGCGCTCATGAGCGCAGGCATCACATTTGCGGGGCAATACAACTTGCGCCCAGGGATTGGCCTAACCAATGACCAAATGGCGCGTCTGACCAGCGACATTGTGTGGCTGGTTGCGCAAGAAGTCACCCTACCCAACGGCACAAAAACCACCGCCTTGGTGCCCAAGATTTACGTGGCGGTCAAACCCGGTGACATTGACGGCTCAGGCAGCTTAATCTCCGCCAACAGCATCAACCTCAAACTCAATGGCGACTTAAACAACAGCGGCACGGTTAGCGGGCGCAGCGTCACCCAAATCACCGCCCAGAACATCAACAACATGGGCGGGCGCATCAACGCAGACCAGCTCAACCTCAACGCCCGCAACGATTTAAACAACATTGGCGGCTTGATTGACGCGAACACCAGCGCCAATCTCAGCGCAGGGCGCGATGTCAACTCAGTGACCACAACCGCCACGGCCGCCAATAACTATGGCTCTAAAACCATCATCAACCGTGTGGCAGGGATTTATGTGGGCAACGGCGCGGATGCGTTGGTTGACGGATTGGGCGTTGATGCCAGCCGCCTCAACACCTTGTCGATTACAGCGGGCAACAACGTCAACTTGGTGGGCTCAGGCACCGCCAATGACGGCGTGGGCGGCACTGTAATCAAAGCGGGCAACAACCTGAACCTGTCCACGGTACAAGTGGCCAATGCCGAAAAGTCCTACCGTGACCCTAAAAACGGCTACAGCATTGATGAGAAACGCGAAGTCGGCGCAACCATCAACGGCGTGGGCAACCTCAAACTGCAAGCAGGGAACGATCTGAACGCCCGCGCCGCCAATGTCAATTCAGAAACAGGCAGCCTCATCGCCACCGCAGGGCATGACGTTAACATCACCGCAGGCGAAGAATCCCGCAGCACTGTGGCGGACTCATTTACGAAAAAAAAGGGCTTTCTTAAGAAAAAGACCACCCAAGTCCATGTTGAATCGGACACCACCAACAGCATCGGTTCAAACTTCACAGGTGCGCAAGTGGTTGTATCGGCAGGCAATGACGCCAATATTGTGGGCAGCAATGTCATTTCTGATGATTTGACTGTCATCAACGCCAAAAACAACGTCAACATCACCGCCGCACAAAACACTCAAGCGCAGAGCTCGTTTAAAGAAACCAAAAAGTCAGGCCTCATGAGCAGCGGCGGCGTGGGCTTTACGGTTGGCCAGAAAATGAACTCAACTGACACGGACAGTATCTCAAAAACCCTCACTGGCTCAACAGTGGGCAGTTTACAAGGCAACACCACAATTACGGCGGGCGAGAAGTACAATCAAGTGGCCAGCACCGTTAACTCACCCGTCGGTGACGTGAGTATTAAAGCGAAATCAGTGGACATTGTGGCGGGTTACAACACGCAGGACACAACCACCACCAGTATCCAAAAACAAAGCGGCTTCACGGTGGCACTGTCAACCCCAGTCACAGACGCGGTTATGGCAGCCAAAGCGGTATACGACGGCTCAAAAGACATTGGTAAAAGCAAAAACGACCGTGTGAACGCCATGGCGGTGGCCAACACCGCATGGGGCGCGTATCAAGCGGGTACAGACTTGGGCAGTGCGACGGGCATGACAGGTTCAGGTTCAGGCAGCGGTGGCAGTGGCGTATCGGTTTCGATTACCTACGGTAAATCCGAAGCCAAGCAAGTGAGCCACGACCAAGCCGCCATTTCAGTTGGCTCAACGGTTAATGCAGGCGGCAACGTCAACATCACCGCGACAGGCGCAGGTGAAAAATCCAACATCAACATTGTCGGTTCTGACGTGTACGGCGGCACAGGCGCAGCGCTTAAAGCCGACAACCAAATCAACATTGTGTCCGCGACCGACGTGATCAGCAACCGCAGCAAAAATGACAGCTACAGCGCCAATGCGGGCGTGGCGCTTGCGTTTGATAATGGTGTGTCGCTTGGCATCACCGCAGGTGGCAGCTACGGTAAAGGCAAGTCAAACTCGGACACCGTCAACCAGCACAACAGCCACGTCGGCAGCGGTGGATTGACCACACTCGAATCTGGCGGCACGACCACGATTGCGGGCGGCCAAGTCACAGGCAAACGCGTCGAAGTCGATGCACAAGACCTCATCATCCAAAGCAAACAAGACACCAATAAGGCCAACAGCCAACAGTTTGATGCAAGTTTGCAAGTGACCGTGGGTTATGGTGTCTCGGTCAGTGGCAGTGTATCGGCGAGCAAAGCCAAAGCCGATTACGCCAGTGTCAATGAGCAAAGCGGCATTATTGCGGGCGACGGTGGCTATAACGTGAATGTCAAAAACAACACCAACCTGATTGGCGGCATCGTCACCAGCAGCCAAGCCGCCGAAGACGCAGGTAAAAACAGCTTTAGCACGGGTACACTCACCAGCACCGATGTACAAAACCATGCGGATTACAGTGCAACAGGGTTCGGCATCGGTGGTGGGTTTGCCATGAACGGCACGGGTGCAAATACCAATAAAATGACCCCGCAAAACACCAGCAGCGCCGAACAAGGCAAGGCGAGTTTGACCGCGAATAAATCGGTTGGGTTTGGTATGGACAGCGGTCACGACAACAGCACGACGGCGAGCGGTATCAACACGTCCAACATCACGATCACCAACGCAGCAGGCCAAGCGGCGACTGGGAAATCAGTTGAACAAATTAAGGCAGAAGTAGCGACAGGCACCACGACAGATACGGTGGCGTTGAACAGCGGTCACATCGCCAACAACTACGATGCACAAGCCGTTCAGGATGAAATCAATCTGCAAGTCAAAGTCACGCAAGAGTTTGATAAAACCCGCCAAGGGGTTAAAGCGGAGTTTAACCAAGCGATAGACGATCTTAAGACAGAACAAAAAGACCCTAAAACCACACCAGAGCGCAGCGCAGAAATTGATGAAAGCCTTAAAAAGTGGCAAACAGGCGGGGTTTTACTCGACATCGTGGCAGGCGGCTTGGCAGCGCCAACCAACGCAGTGGGCGGCATTGTTGCAGGCTCACTCGCCCCAGCGGTCTCGTACCAAATTGGCCAACACTTCAAAGAAAACGGCACAGAAGGCAGCTTTAACCACATCCTCGCCCACACCATCCTAGGCGCAGCCGTGGCAGCCGCAGGCGGCAACAACGCCCTGATCGGCGGCCTAGCCGCAGGTGGCGCAGAAGCCGCCGCCCCAGCGGTCATGCACTACCTCTACGGCAAAGACACCCAAGTCAAAGACCTCACCGCCGAACAAAAAACCACCATCAGCGCGATTGTAGGATTGGGCGGTGCAGCAATTGGTGCGACAGGCGGTGCAGCTGACGTGACGCAGGGAAGTATGGCGGCGGTGAATGCGGTTGAGGAGAATCAGCAGATAAATTTGGGGCAGTGGACAAACGGTCTGGTTATGGGAATGCCCCCAATAGTTAACGCTTGTGCTGGTCTTGTTCCTGGAGCATGTGATGCCTACTCCAAAGAATTGCAAGAGAAAGTAGCTAAAAAAATCACTTTGCTAGATGTTGCAGAGTTTGCTCTTGAAGCCTGTTCTGTAGCCCCAACACCAGCAGCTGGTGCATGCAGAACCGCAAGTTTGCTTAAAGATGTGGGAACGGTGACTTATGAGGTTTACACTTTGATTTCAAAAGATGATGCTACCTTTAAGAACAATACTAAAGAAACTCAAAAAATAATCATTGTTAACCTTTTTGGCGAAGCGCTTAAAAGGACTCTTGAGAAAAAAAGCGTGGCGTTCAGGACGCTACCTAAAAAATATCAAGATAGTGTTATTGAGGCCGCGAAACTTGGTGCTGATAAAAGCGTGGCAAGAATGCTAGGGGTTTAACATGAAGAAAAAATATTTTTTAGGGTGGCTTTTTTTGGTTGTTTCTTATTTAATCCAAATTATCTTTGCTATTGTTTCAAAAAAATACTCAATGTTGGCGTATTACACTGTTTTTTTTGTTTTATTTACACGTCCTTTTTATTTGTATAGCTTTAAAAACAAAAGGCCTTACCGTTCTTTTTTTTGGACTCAATTGGACTGGGATGTAAAAGATGGCCAAGACTGGAAGAATGCTTTAATTATTTTTTTAGATGGTTCATTGATTTTTTGCTTATCTATCATGGGATGGTATTTTTTATTGATTGAGCTTTTTTTATAAAAACAACACGTAACCCGTAACACGGCTAAAAAGCCCGCGTAGCTCCGATTAGCAAAGCATAATCGGAGTTTATGCAACAAATTGTCCTGTCCGCACCAAATTTGCACCGCCTTATCTTCAAATCGAACCATTTTTACAAAAGAAGAGTTGAAAGTTTTGTTGCAAGCACCATCGGTGGTTTCAACGCCAGCGTATTTGAGCTCATCTGGAAACTTCATACGGACTGTTAATGTTGGTTCTTTAGTTGGCATAGATGCAAAAAATGGCGGGCGCGCAACGAGCGTTTTTACTGTTATTACTGACGCTAAGGGAAACTTGGTAAATACCTTCCCTGGCTCGACTCGATAGGATTATAAAAATGTTCACTATTTATTTGTGGGATGCAAACTATTATGATGACGAAGACAAACTAACGCGAGCTGTTGAAAAAATGCCTCAAGCGAAAAATAAAAATGAGTTCTTGATCCAAACGAATGTGCTTCAATTTCCTATTTTGTCTGAGCTCTCATTTTGCGATGAGTTGTTGTTAAATGCTGAGCAGCTGGTCAACTTAAAAGGGGAACTTAACTCCTTGTTAGAGTCTTTAAGCGAGAATGATAAAGCTTATGTGCAAGAGCTAATTTTGTTTATTCAAAAAGCATTTGAATTGCGCTTATGGGTGCTTTTTTCTCCTTTTTAACCCGCAAGGCGCCTCAATCGTAAGCCGCATTCGCACATCAATGCGGCACATGGCTAAACCAGCCCGCGTAGCTCCGATTAGCAAAGCGTAATCGGAGTTTATGCAACCCGTAACCTAGGCTCGCTCAGCAATGCAGAACATATTTAAACCAGAAAGCAATTTTTGAATTTACTGCGCTACTTCTTCCTAAAAACCCAAACCGCATTCATGCCGTTTGGGTTTTCGGGTTTAAGCCAACGCACCGAATTAGTTGCCACCACCATTGGCATCACCGCAGGGGGCAGCTACGGTAAAGGCAAGTCAAACTCGGATACCGTCAACCAGCACAACAGCCACGTCGGCAGCGGTGGATTGACCACACTCGAGAGCGGCGGCACGACCACGATAGCAGGCGGCCAAGTCACAGGCAAACGCGTCGAAGTCGATGCACAAGACCTCATCATCCAAAGCAAACAAGACACCAATAAGGCCAACAGCCAACAGTTTGATGCAAGTTTGCAAGTGACCGTGGGTTATGGTGTCTCGGTCAGTGGCAGTGTATCGGCGAGCAAAGCCAAAGCCGATTACGCCAGTGTCAATGAGCAAAGCGGCATTATTGCGGGCGACGGTGGCTATAACGTGAATGTCAAAAACAACACCAACCTGATTGGCGGCATCGTCACCAGCAGCCAAGCCGCCGAAGACGCAGGTAAAAACAGCTTTAGCACGGGTACACTCACCAGCACCGATGTACAAAACCATGCGGATTACAGTGCAACAGGGTTCGGCATCGGTGGTGGGTTTGCCATGAACGGCACGGGTGCAAATACCAATAAAATGACCCCGCAAAACACCAGCAGCGCCGAACAAGGCAAGGCGAGTTTGACCGCGAATAAATCGGTTGGGTTTGGTATGGACAGCGGTCACGACAACAGCACGACGGCGAGCGGTATCAACACGTCCAACATCACGATCACCAACGCAGCAGGCCAAGCGGCGACTGGGAAATCAGTTGAACAAATTAAGGCAGAAGTAGCGACAGGCACCACGACAGATACGGTGGCGTTGAACAGCGGTCACATCGCCAACAACTACGATGCACAAGCCGTTCAGGATGAAATCAATCTGCAAGTCAAAGTCACGCAAGAGTTTGATAAAACCCGCCAAGGGGTTAAAGCGGAGTTTAACCAAGCGATAGACGATCTTAAGACAGAACAAAAAGACCCTAAAACCACACCAGAGCGCAGCGCAGAAATTGATGAAAGCCTTAAAAAGTGGCAAACAGGCGGGGTTTTACTCGACATCGTGGCAGGCGGCTTGGCAGCGCCAACCAACGCAGTGGGCGGCATTGTTGCAGGCTCACTCGCCCCAGCGGTCTCGTACCAAATTGGCCAACACTTCAAAGAAAACGGCACAGAAGGCAGCTTTAACCACATCCTCGCCCACACCATCCTAGGCGCAGCCGTGGCAGCCGCAGGCGGCAACAACGCACTCATCGGCGGCCTAGCCGCAGGCGGCGCAGAAGCCGCCGCCCCAGCGGTGATGCACTACCTCTACGGCAAAGACATCCAAGTCAAAGACCTCACCGCAGAACAAAAATCCACCATCAGCGCGATTGTGGGGCTGGGTGGTGCGGCAATTGGTGCGACAGGCGGTGCAGCGGATGTGACGCAGGGAAGTATGGCGGCGGTGAATGCGGTTGAGAATAATCAATATTCTGTAGGCCCCACAGCCTGCTTATCCGCATCTACTCAATCCCAATGCAAAGCAGCCACCATGTCGCCACAACAACAAAGGGAAGTGGCGCAATTTGTGATTGATGGTTTGCCTCTTGTAGGATCTGCTTCATCACTGTATGAGCTTTTTACAGGAAAAAGCGCTGTTTCAGAAGAGGAGGCCAATCGCTGGCTAGCGGGTGTTGGTGTGGCTGCTGGTTTTATCCCCGGTGGTAAAATTGGGGTCAAGTCTCTTACTGCTGCAATTGCCAAGTTAACAGGTAAAAAAACGGATGATGTCGCTAGAATCATTAATGCTCAGCCAGGTTCTAAAGGCAGCTGGAATCCAGATATCAATGCAAACATCAAACCCAAGACTTCGTATGTATTAGATAATGGTCACAAATACAGCACGGACGCTTCTGCTCGCGTTACACAGGTAAGTGGTGATTTGAATTTAACTAAGATGGACAGAAATGGCTATCAACAATGTAAAGTGGGCAAATGCGGTAATGTGGGTGACCAAGGTGGACACCTCATCGCTGCAAGCCTCGGTGGTGCAGGAGATAAACTAAATCTCGTGCCGATGGATAAGGTACTCAACAATGGCCCATGGAAATCAATGGAAAAACAACTTGCAGATGCGCTCAAAGCGGGTAAAAATGTGTCTATTAAGATTGATGTGGGGTATTCAGGGGCTTCGGCGAGGCCGAGCCAGTTTAGGGTTACACCAGTAATAAATGGTGTGCGCCAAAGACCATTAATCTTTAATCAATAGGAAAAATAATATGATGAATGAGGATCAAGCCTATAAGGCTATAGCACAAGCATTGCTATACTACATTGGGGATAATGAATGGGACTCTTGTAAATCTGTTATTGCTGTTTATGATGGTATGACAAGTCCTGATTATTACTATTACGATAAAGGTATTGAATATGATTATCTAAAAGGTAATGAGGTGCCTATAAAAGCTGCAATTGATGAGTCTGAGGCCTGTTTTTATCTGCGTGACGATCTTTTGCAAAAAACGGGTTCGCGCATCTGGGGTTTAACGTTCACACTCTATCCAACGGGCAAGTTTAATATTGACTACGACTACAATAAACCAGATGACTATGAGGAAAGTGATGAGCAAATCACTGGAGATCAAGCGAATGAATCTTTGTTTAAGTTGGGATTTAGGGGGAAAAGTGAGCCCAATGAATAGCATTCAAAGCCGAGTAGCCCGCGTAGCTCCGATTAGCAAAGCGTAATCGGAGTTTATGCAACCCGTAAGCCGCATTCGCGCAACAATGCGGCGCACGCCCAAACTAGAAAGCACCCTTTGAACCTACGCGTTACTTCTTCCTTAAAACCCAAACCGCATTCGTGCCGTTTGGGTTTTGTGGTTTGAGTCAGCCCGCGTAGCTCCGATTAGCAAAGTGTCCTGTCCGCACCAAATCCGCACCGCCTCATCTTCAAATCGAAGCATTTTTGAAGTTTTCACGTGCCAACTTAGCCCTGACAGGGCAGGGCGAGTCACGAAGTGGCTCTAAAAATACTCATTAAAAAGCAGTTTTCACAAGCCATTGTGCCGTGCAAGCGCAATCAAGCCTCACGCTTGCGGACAGCGCGCCAATACATCAATCAAAAATATGTGATGCCATCAATCAGGTGGCACATAAACGCCCGTCAACAAACCATCAAACGCCTGCACCAGTTCGGGTTTTGTGTTGTGTGATTTCGGGCGCGGCTTTTTAAAACGTTGCGTTTGGCTTTGCCAGACGTGCGCAGGTGTTTGGTGGCCAAGGTTGCTGTGGGTTCGCGCGTGGTTGTAAAACTGTCCTGTCCGTACCAAATCCGCACCGCCTCATCTTCAAATCGAAGCATTTTTGAAGTTTTCACGTGCCAACTTAGCCCTGACAGGGCAGGGCGAGTCACGAAGTGGCTCTAAAAATACTCATTAAAAAGCAGTTTTCACAAGCCATTGTGCCGTGCAAGCGCAATCAAGCCTCACGCTTGCGGACAGCGCGCCAATACATCAATCAAAAATATGTGATGCCATCAATCAGGTGGCACATAAACGCCCGTCAACAAACCATCAAACGCCTGCACCAGTTCGGGTTCTGTGTTGTGTGGTTTCTGGCGCGGCTTTTTAAAACGTTGCGCTTGGCTTTGCCAGACGTGCGCAGGTGTTTGGTGGTCAAGGTTGCTGTGGGTTCGCGCATGGTTGTAAAACAATCGAAACACATCTAAAGCCGCTTGTAATTGGGTTTTACCGTTTAAATGCAACGCGCGCAATACGGGTTTTAGCGTACCAAACAACCGCTCCATTCTGCCGTTTTGCCAGGGCGAATGCACATCAGTGGTTTGCTTTTGAATCCCTGCAAGTTTGAGAAACGTCTTAAACACAAAAGAGTTGAACACCGCTTCATTATCGGTGCGCAAGCGGCGCGGCTTGCCATAGCGGCCAATGGCCATGCACAAATAACCCAGCAATGTCCATGAGTTGCGCTGGGTCAAACGCTGTAAACACAGCAGCGCACGGGAGCCATGGTCAATGATGCCCAAGCTGGCGTGGGTCATGTTTGCGTCGTCCGTGTAAAACGTGATGTCCATCGCCCACGTGTGGCAAATCGGCACAACCACAGGTGTTTTAGATTTTAACTCGCGCCGCAAGCGCAACACTTGCACCGCATGGGCTTTGAGTAATTCGCATGTAAAATTGTGTCCAACCGTCACGTCGTGCCGCGTACCGTGCAATCGGTTAAACAACCGCGCCACATTGCGCCGTGAGCCACCACACAAGGCCGCCAAACGAATCAACTCAGCGCGCACCCATTCAGGTTTGCGTTGATTCTTGGGCGCAATTGACGTGGCACCAGCGCAGCGAATCGTTGCCCGTCGTTTGAATGGTGGGGTATGTCGATTGGCGCGTGGGTTGAGGTGAATCCAAACAGCAGCTGCACAAATTAAGTAAAAAACACATAAAAAAGCCAGCATAAAAACCCACCTTTTTAAATAGTTGTTACTCATTTAGGCAAAAATACGTAAGCCGGATTCTCGCAAAAATGCTGCATATTTCTAAGTCGAAAAATACACCATTCCCAAAACCCCAAACATCATTGTTGTTCTCGAATTTTGCCATGGGAAAGCCACTTATTTTATTAAGCTTGGGGTAAAGCAGATAGATCAACGATGCTGGCAGACCATACACAGACCACGTTCATTTTTTGAGCAGACGAAAGAAAGCCCTGCATCTCTGCAGGGCTTACAATCATTGGTAGGACGTACGGGGTTCGAACCTGTGACAAACGGATTAAAAGTCCGCTGCT
>JAFEII010000006.1 GCA_017495165.1 Hydromonas sp.
AATTAACCAAATTAACCAAATTAACCAAATTAACCAAATTAACCAAATTAACCAAGTTGATTGGTTTGTGCGGTATTGACATAGCGGTTCAAAAGCTGCGCCTATTCATCGCGACGCAAATGGATTGGCGGTTAAGCGTTGGCTATTGAACGTTGAATCGACAACAAGACAAAAGCTTTAAACATAATTTAAACATAAAAAAGAACACTTTTTAGAAAGTGTTCTTTTTTGTCGCATGAAGCCCATGATATTCAAACCGCGCCAATCACATGAATAAATGGATGCGGCTCAAATATTGTTAAATTGGTTGGATGTGTTTTTCTCACCGCCCGCCTTAAGAGCCTGTTCACCCGCAAAAAACTCTTTGTGGTCATCGCCAATATCCGAACCTGACATGGCTTGATGCTTCACGCACGCCACGCCTTTGCGGATTTCTTGCCGTTGCACGCCTTGCACATAAGCCAACATGCCCAATTTACCAAAGTAGCCTTCTGACAAGTCATTCATGCTCAACGCCGTCGTGTGATACGTTGGCAAGGTAATCAAATGATGGAAAATCCCTGCTTCGCGTGACGCATCGGCTTGGAATGTGCGGATGCGTTCGTCCGCCGCCAACGCCAATTCAGAGGCATCATAATCGGCTGACATCAATTTGGCACGCTCGTACGCAGACACATCTTTACCCGCCGCAACCATTGCATCGTAGGCTTGTTGGCGGAAATTGAGCGTCCAGTTAAAGCTCGGTGAATTGTTGTAGACCAATTTGGCGGTTGGCTCTTGTTCACGAACGCGGCGCACCATGTCCGCAATGTCAGCCACATTTGGCGTTGCGGTTTCAATCCACAATAAATCCGCGCCTGCGCGCAAACTCGCCACGCAATCCAACACCACGCGGTCAATGTTTGTGCCAGCTGCAAACTCAAACAAGCCGCTCGGTAAACGCGCTGGACGTAATAATTTGCCATCACGTTTGATGAGCACTTCATCGTCCGTTGCTTGGTCAATCGTGACTTCTTCGGTTTTCAAAAAACTGATGTATTGAGATGCCAAATCGCCTTTACTCGTTGATACAGGCAAGGTTTGGGTCAAACCCGCGCCTTCAGAGTCGGTACGCGCCACAATCACGCCGTCGTTAATCCCCAACTCCAAAAACGCATAACGCACCGCGTTGATTTTGGCGTGAAACTCTTCGTGCGGCACGGTGACTTTACCGTCTTGATGACCGCATTGCTTGACGTCTGATACTTGATTTTCAATTTGAATACAGCATGCGCCCGCCTCAATCATTTTTTTCGACAACAAATACGTCGCTTCAGGGTTACCAAAGCCCGCGTCAATATCTGCAATGATGGGCACGATGTGGGTTTCAAAGTTGTCAATCTGTGCTTGGATTTGAGCCGTGTCTTTGCCAGCGGCTTTTGCCGCTTCCAACGCACGGAACAAATCATTCATTTCTTTGGCGTCTGCTTGGCGCAAAAACGTGTAAAGCTCTTCAATCAACACAGGCACAGAGGTTTTTTCATGCATCGATTGGTCAGGCAACGGGCCAAATTCAGAACGCAACGCCGCCACCATCCAGCCAGACAAATACAAATAACGCTTGGCGGTTGTGCCGTGGTGTTTTTTAACCGCAATCATTTTTTGTTGGCCAACAAAACCATGCCAGCAGCCCAAAGATTGGGTGTAATTGGCAGAGTCTTTGTCATAATCGGCTATGTCGCGGCGCATAATCGCAGCCGTGTATTTGGCAATATCCAAGCCTGTTTTGAATTGATTTTGCACCATCATACGCGCCGCGTGTTCGGGGTTAATTGCGCGCCAAGAATCGCCGTGCTTGACTTTAAGTTCTTGGACGGCTTGCAATGCGGATGTGTAAACGCTCATGATATTGCTCCTTAAGGTGATTGAAAGCTGTTTTATGTCTTATATAAGACATAAGAATGAGGTAATCATACGTGCTATTTTTAACCCGCGCAAGTCAATTTGTTATTTTTAAACAGATTTTTCAAAAAATCTTGAAAAATAAAAATCGGCTCACAAGGAGCCGATTGGGTGATTTATAGCATCAAACTAAGTCGCAAAGCTACGCCAAGATGGATTGGGCAATCGCCTGCGCAATTTGAATCCCATCCACACCCGCCGACAAAATACCACCCGCATAGCCAGCGCCCTCGCCAGCTGGATACAAGCCGCGCACGTTGACGCTTTGAAAACTGGCGCGATCGCGTGTGATGCGCACAGGCGATGAGGTGCGGGTTTCCACGCCTGTAATCACCGCATCATGACGCGAATAACCTTTGATTTGCCGCTCAAACGCAGGCAAGGCTTCGCGAATCGCTTCAATCGCATAATCAGGCAAACTGGTGCTCAAGTCACCCAATTTGACGCCCGGTTTGTAGGATGGCTCAACATTGCCCAGTTTGGTCGAGGGCACATTTTTGACAAAGTCACCCAATAATTGGGCTGGCGCACAGTAATCATTGCCGCCCAATTCAAACGCACGGCTTTCCCAAAAGCGCTGAAACTCAAATCCAGCCAACGGCTCGCCGCCAAAATCTGCAGGGTCAATGCCGACCACAATCCCAGAATTGGCATTGCGCTCATTGCGCGAATATTGGCTCATGCCATTGGTGACCACGCGATTTTCCTCCGAGGTTGCGGCCACAACCGTGCCACCAGGGCACATGCAAAAACTGTACACCGAGCGGCCATTATTGGCGTGATGCACCAGTTTATAATCGGCCGCGCCCAAAATCGGGTGGCCTGCATAATCACCAAAGCGGGCGCGGTCAATCACCGATTGCGGATGCTCAACCCGAAACCCGATTGAAAACGGCTTGGCCTCCATAAAAACACCGCGTTCATGCAGCATGGTCACGGTGTCGCGCGCACTGTGCCCCAGCGCCAGAACCACATGCGCACTTTCAACCACGGAACCATCGGCCAATTGCACGCCTTTTATTTGCAGCATATCTGCGCTTGAATCGAGCAAAATATCGGTGACTTTTGATTGAAAACGCACCTCGCCGCCCAGCTCAATAATCTGCGCACGCATTTTCTCAATCACACCCACCAAGCGAAACGTGCCGATGTGTGGTTTATTCACATACTCAATCTCAGGCGGCGCGCCAGCTTTGATGAACTCCGCAATGACTTTGCGCCCATAATGCTTGGGGTCTTTGATTTGGCTGTACAGTTTGCCGTCCGAAAACGTCCCTGCGCCGCCCTCACCAAACTGCACGTTTGATTCAGGATTCAGAATTTTTTTGCGCCACAAACCCCATGTATCCTTCGTGCGTTGGCGCACATCGCAGCCGCGCTCAAGCACAATCGGACACAAACCCATCTGTGCCAGCAACAACGCCGCAAACAAACCACACGGCCCAAAACCAACCACCACAGGGCGCTGTTTACCAGCAGGCACACCGTCTGGCGCATGCGCGACGGGGTAATAATCCGTGTCTGGGCTGGGTAATATGTGTATGTCACCGACAAATTTGGCCAACACATCCGCCTCGTTTTGCAGCGCAACATCCACGGCATAACTGAGCAAAATATTGTGCACCTTGCGTGCGTCGTAGCTGCGCTTAAACACCTTAAAACTGAGCAATTCTGACGGCGCAATATCCAAGCGCTCAAGAATGGCTGCGTGCAGTTGCGCATGCAATTGTGCATTGAGCTTGTCTTCGTGCTCATTGACCAAATTATGATTGGCGTGATGCTCATACTCTCGTTGCAAAGGTATTCGCAACTCATTGATTCGTAACATTGTTTCCCAAAATAAAAATAGATGCGCCGCATCATGCGCCACAAAAAACTTAAAAATAAGCATTGCAACTTCAAATCATCGCTGATAAAAGCAGCTGTTCGTGCATGAAAATGTCATCATGAAACGCAATCAAACATGCCGGCGCCTTGAAATTTTATAGCCCACCGAAAGGCAAAAACACATGCCTTAAGAAGTTTGTCATTATAAATGATGATTTGGGCATAAATTTGCTAAAATGCCAGTTTGTGCGCAGCCCATGCACCTTTAACCGGACATTTTATGGCAGTTTTTACCAACATCACCCACGAGCAACTAAGCGCATGGCTAAAACCCTTGAATTTAGGCGCACTTGTTGAATTTAAAGGGATTGCCAGCGGCATTGAAAATTCCAATTTTTTTGTCACACTTGAAAACAACCACATCCAAACCACGTATGTGTTGACCATTTTCGAGGTGCTAACCGCAGAACAGCTGCCGTTTTACTTAGACTTAATGCAGCATTTGGCCTTAAAAAATCTACCGGTGCCGCGCCCTTTTGCAGATGCGCAAGGCCAATTATTTCGGCCATTGACAGGCAAACCCGCGTGCTTGGTCTCAAAACTCGATGGCGCAGATACCAATGCGCCAACCTCCGCCCACTGCGCCAGCGTGGGACAAACCTTGGCAAAAATGCATTTGGCCGCGCAAGACTTTACCGGCACGCAGCCAAATTTGCGCGGTTTGGACTGGTGGATTGAAATGGAAAACCAAGTCGCATCATTTTTACCCGACCATATCGCAACGCTCTTAACCGATGAAGTGGCCACGCAAAAAGCGTTTTTTGCCACGCCTGCGTATACAAACCTGCCAAGCGGCGCGGGACACTGCGATTTATTTGTGGACAATGTCTTGTTTGCCAACCCTCAAACCCCCGCGTTTATTGATTTTTACTTTGCAGGCGTTGACAAATGGCTGTTTGATTTGGCCGTGACCGTTAATGATTGGTGCATTGACCGCACAACGGGTGAGCTGCTGGAATCGCACACAAGCGCCCTATTAAACGCCTACCATGCAGTCAATCCGCTCACATCTGCCGATTACGCCGCGTGGCCATATATGCTCAGAGCCGCCGCGTTGCGGTTTTGGATTTCGCGTTTGTATGATTTTTATCGCACGCGTGATGCTCAAATGCTCACGCCAAAAGACCCTGCGCACTTTGAGCGCATTTTAAAATGCCGCCGCGCCCAACCACAACCACTTTGGATTGCTTTATGACCCCTCTAAAAATCAGCCGTCGCCCACTAAAATCAGCATTTACCTGGTACAAAAATGCGTGGGCATTGCTTAAAGAACAGCCAACCGGTATTTTTATCTGCGCGCTTTGGGTGTTTTTTATCCGTTTTGCCGCAGAGGCAGACTTGCCGCTTGTCGGACAACTCATCAGCGTTGCCATCAGCGTATTTTTTGCGTTTGGCATGGCTTGCGTGTGCGACAAAATCCGCAACCGCATCAAAGCCACGCCGTTTGATATTTTTGCAGGCTTCAAACAAGCCAGAAGAATGCCGCTGGCTATTTTAAGCCTATACATCACAACCGCCACCTTGGCATTATTGCTCGCCACCCAATTTATTGACGGCGGCCAATTCTCCCAGCTGTTTTTTGGGCACAGCACCAATGCATTGAGTCTTCCTGAGTTGCCAAAATCAATCGAGGGCACGCCTGAGCAACTGCAAACCGTGCTCGCAACTTACCAAGCCACGTTTCAAGAGTGGTTGACCGTCAACAAAAAACTCGTACACGCCATGCTCGCATTTCAAGGCAGCACATTCGTTTTATCGCTCTTATTTCTGTACGCGCCTTTATTTACGGTTAGCCCAAATGTGGGCGCACCGCAAGCACTTGCGCTGTCGTGCGCCGCTGTGTTCAAAAACATACTGCCGCTTTTTGTGATGTTCGCCCTTCTTATCGCAAGTATTTTTGTGGCTTATTTGGGTCTAATGATCATCACCAGCATTATTTTGCTCATTGCCCCAGCCGCGCTTCCTCTGGTTTTATTCCCTGTGTTTGCAGTCGTCATCTTTAGCCTAGCGCTTGCATTTGGCATGGTTTACACCAGTTTTCATGACATCGTCAAACACAGCCAAGTTGCGTTGCCTGAGCAAATAGCCTAAAGACAACCACTCAAATGCCCACTCAAAACCACGCCCTCACCTACCTAAAGCTCATTCTCACCGCTTTTTTTTGGGGAGGCACTTGGGTGGCCGCGCACACCTTGGTCAAAGAAGTGCCGCCATTCACCGCCGCTTTTATTCGTTTTGCCATCGCAACGACTGCGCTGGCGTGGTTTTTATACCGCACCGAAGGTCGCATCAAGCGCCTGAACCGCATGGATTTCACCACGGTTTTTTGGCTGGGCACAACAGGCATTTTTTTATACAGCTATTGTTTTTTAACGGGACTCAAACACATTTCAGCCGGGCGTGGCGCGCTGGTGATTGCATTTAACCCCGTTTTGATTGCACTTGTATCATGGCTATGGTTTAACGACAAAATGAGCGCACTCAAAGCCACAGGCATCGTAACGGCCTTGTTGGGCTGTATTTTGGTCATCAGCGACGGCCAGCCAGAGCGACTGCTGCAAGGCGAGATTGGGATTGGCGAAATACTGATATTGGGCTGCGTGGTGTCATGGACGATGTACACATTCATTAGCCGCCGCGCCACCCAAACCCTAACGCCGCTGCTCACCACGTTTTACGCCAGTCTGGTTGGTTGTTTATTGCTTGGGCTGGTATCGATAAGCGAATCGCCTTGGCGGCTCATCGGCCATTTTTCACTCACGGCTTGGGGCTGTATTATTTATTTGGCGCTATTTGGCACGGCAATTTCATACACGTGGTTTAGCGACGCAGTGCGCGTCATCGGTGCAGCGCGAGCCGCGCCCTTTATCAATTTAGTCCCCATTTCTGGCGTGCTGCTTGGCGCATTGATTTTGGGCGAACGCTTGGATTGGATGGTGCTGGTTGGCGGTGTCATTACCATTTTTGGGGTTTTAATCACTTGGCACGCGGGACGCTTGCGTTAGCGTGCCATGCGGGTTGCATACTTTATCAACCACACCAATCGCTTCAGACCCCCGCCTTGTACAAATAAGCCAGCGTGCACGCTTAAGCCAAAGCCAAAACTCAAAAAGCAGGCAAAAAACCATTTCGCGCAACGCTTGACTTAAAAAAGACTTGCCAGGTCTTTTATCACCCCACCCAAACCCGCGCATTCACAAATAGTTGCAACCAAGGCGACTCTTGCCATTGGGCTGGTTTGTATGACATCAGCTCTGTGCGGAACACGCGCTCGGGGTGCGGCATCATGATGGTGCAGCGCCCATCG
Source organism: Hydromonas sp. (assembly GCA_017495165.1). Taxonomy (GTDB): domain Bacteria; phylum Pseudomonadota; class Gammaproteobacteria; order Burkholderiales; family Burkholderiaceae; genus Hydromonas. The sequence goes on from JAFEII010000006.1 coordinate 7,136, forward strand.
GTGGTGGTAAAGCCGTTAAAGCCGTTGGGTGTGCCGTTCGGGTTCATGGGGTAGGTTTCGGTGGCGTTGTGTTGCTCGTCCACGTAGCCCAGCGCAACTTTGGCCAATGATTGGACAGCGGCCAAGTCATCGGTGTGCACGTAGCTGGAACGCCCTTCGCCGTGGCTGGCCACCACGGGTAAAACCGCGCCTGCCATGCCTTTGAGTAAAATTGATGGTGACTCAGAAATGGCCACTTGCACCAAGCGCGCTTCGTATTGCTCTGAGGTGTTGCGCACAAATTTGGGCCAATGCTCTGCACCTGGAATGATTTCTTTGAGGTTGCTCATCATTTGGCAACCGTTGCACACGCCCAAGCTGAAAGTGTCTGGGCGGGCAAAAAATGCAGCAAATTGGGCGCGCAGCTCGGTGTGGAATAAAATTGTTTTCGCCCAGCCTTCGCCTGCGCCCAACACGTCGCCGTATGAAAAACCACCGCAGGCGACCAAACCGCGCATGTCGTTGAGCGATACGCGCCCTGCCAATAAATCGCTCATGTGCACGTCAACCGCGTCAAAGCCAACCGCATTAAAGGCCGCCGCCATTTCCACATGACCATTCACGCCCTGCTCGCGCAAAATCGCCACACGCGGTTTTTGTGCCACGTTTAAAAACGCTTGTTGCGCCGCAACATCAACCGTGAATGTGGTTTTTGGCGTGAGTTTGCTTGGTGCGCGGGCGTATTCTTGTTCGACACAAACGGGGTTGTCGCGCAGCTTGGCAATATGGAATGAGGTTTCTTGCCACGCCGCGTGTAATTGCGCCAAAGGCATTTTGAGCGCGGCTTCGCCGTCTTGCCACACCGAAAATACCGCCTCGCTTTGCGGCACCGCCAACACTTGCCCCACCACATGGCTGTGCGCACTGACGTTGTGCGCCCGCAGCACATTCATCACATCGGTGAGTTGCGCTTTGCGCACTTGAATCAACATGCCCAATTCTTCGTTAAACAACGCGCGCATGAGCGATTCGGCGCGCTGTACCGCAACTTGTACGCCATTGATTTTAAAGTCGCCCGCGTCTGCGGTGTGCGCATCGACCGTGAGTAAATCCACATTGAGCGCAACCGAGGTTTGCGCCGCAAACGCCATTTCTGCCGCAGCCGCCGCCAAACCGCCGTCGCTTTTATCATGATAAGCCAAGGCCAAACCTTGCTGATTGAGCGTTTGAACGGCATTGAACGCGTTTTTGAGCGTCAGCGCGTTGTCTAAATCAGGCGTGGCATCGCCCACTTGTTGCGTGACCTGCGCCAAAATCGACAAGCCCATGCGCTGCTTGCCCTGCCCCAAATCGATCAACACCAACACCGTCCCGTCTTCTTTGACCAATTCAGGCGTGAGGGTTTTATTCACATCCATCACAGGCGCAAATGCAGTCACAATCAACGACACAGGCGAGCGCACGGCTTTGTCGTCCCATTTGGTTTGCATCGACAACGAATCTTTACCCACAGGAATCGAAATCCCCAGCGCAGGGCAAAGCGCCATGCCCACCGCTTTGACTGTGTCGTACAGCTTGGCATCCTCACCCGCCACGCCGCACGCCGCCATCCAATTGGCAGAAATTTTGATTTGACCAATATTATCAATCCGCGCCGCCGCGATATTGGTAATTGCCTCGGCAATCGCCATGCGCCCAGACGCAGGCGCATCAAGCACCGCCAGCGGCGTGCGCTCGCCCATCGCCATCGCTTCGCCCAGCGTGCCCACATAATCGCGCAATGACACTGCGCAATCGGCCACAGGCACTTGATACGGCCCAACCATTTGGTCACGTGCGGTCAAACCGCCCACCGTGCGATCGCCAATCGTGATTAAAAATGATTTTGAGGCAACGGTGGGATGGCGCATCACGTCAAGCAAGGTGCTGGCCAAATCCAAACCCACCACATCCACAGGCGCGTGCGCAATATGCACGCGATTGTCCACGCGGGTCATTTTGGGGGTTTTACCCAGCAACACATCCATCGGCATGTCAACGGGGTCGCATGGATTTTGCACGTCAACCCGCGTATCCAATACCTTGAGCTGTTCGGTTTGCGTTGCCGTCCCAACTACCGAAAACGGGCAACGCTCGCGGGCGCAGAAGGTTTTAAACACGTCCAATGACTCAGGCAAAATCGCCAAAACGTATCGTTCCTGCGCTTCATTGCTCCAAATCTCACGCGGGCTTAAGCCCGACTCTTCTAAATCGACTGCGTTTAAATCAAACAGCGCGCCGCGTGCAGAGCCATGCACGATTTCGGGGAACGCATTAGACAGCCCGCCCGCACCCACATCATGAATCGACAAAATCGGATTGGCCGCGCCCATTTGCCAACAATGGTCAATCACTTCTTGCGCACGGCGTTGAATCTCAGGGTTGCCGCGTTGCACCGAATCAAAATCCAATGCAGCCGTGTTTGAACCCGCGCCCATGCTCGAAGCCGCACCGCCGCCCAAACCGATTTTCATACCCGGTCCGCCCAGCTGTATCAACAACGCGCCGTGCGGGATGTCTTTTTTGCCAATGTGAATGTCGTCAATGTTGCCAATCCCGCCCGCCAACATGATCGGTTTGTGATAGCCATACATCACATCGCCAATATTTTGCTCAAACGTACGGAAATAACCTGTGAGGTTGGCGCGCCCAAACTCATTGTTAAACGCCGCGCCGCCCAAAGGCGCATGAATCATGATGTCCAACGCAGACACGATGCGCTCAGGCTTGCCATTTTGTACTTCCCACGCGCGCGGCGCGTCGGGTAAATGCAAGTTTGACACCGTAAAACCAGTCAAACCGACTTTGGGTTTAGAGCCTTGCCCCGTCGCACCTTCGTCCCGAATCTCACCGCCCGAACCCGTCGCCGCGCCCGAGAACGGCGCAATCGCGGTGGGATGATTGTGGGTTTCCACTTTCATCAACGTGTGCGTCAAACCCACATGCCCACGGTAAACGCCATCCGCATCAGGATACAAGCGGCTTGCAAGCGCGCCAGCCATCACCGCCGCGTTGTCGTCATACACCACAATATCGCCCGCAGGGTTGAGCGCGTGGGTGTTGCGTATCATTTTAAACAAGCCCATCGGCTGGGTTTCACCGTCAATCACAAAGTCCGCGTTAAATATTTTGTGACGACAATGTTCAGAATTGGCCTGCGCAAACATCATCAACTCCACATCGGTTGGGTCGCGCTGCAATTTGAGATACGCCTCAAGCAAATAATCAATTTCATCGTCAGACAATGCCAAACCCAGTTCGGTGTTGGCAAGCTCTAACGCCAATTTGCCCTGCGCCAAAACCGCCACGGTATTTAACGACTGGCTGGGCAAATCATGAAACAGCGCCGCGCCATCAAATACACCCAAAACGGCGGTTTCGGTCATACGGTCATGCAACAAACCCGCCACTTGGCTGAGCTGCGCATCAGTTAATTTTTTAGCCGCCAGCAAGCCCGATTTCACGCACAAACCATACTCAATCCCGCGCTCAATCCGCCGCACATTAGACAAACCGGCATTGTGCGCAATGTCCGTCGCCTTACTCGCCCACGGCGAAATCGTCCCCAAACGCGGCACAACCGTGACATCCACCACATCCACCGCATTATTTTGCCCCGCCTCGCCATAAGTCAAAAGCCCTTGCAAACTCGCTAATTCAGCGGCAGACAAGGGCTTTTGTGACCAAACATAATGTACAAATCGAGACTGCACATGCGTGATTTGAGAAAACTCGTGCGCAAATTGCGCCACCAAACGCGAGACTCGAAAATCAGACAACGCACGCGAACCGTGCAAAACCGTGATGACAGACATGGCAATCCTATGAAATGGAGGGTAAAAGAAAGGCGATATTGTAACAGAGGCAGGCGCGCCCTAAGCGACAAAAACAGGCGGTTGAGGTTTATTTTGCGTCCACACGCACTCGCCAATAACTGGCAAATCGCGGCAAACCGTTTTTGGTCAAACCACGGAATTTATACGTAACCACCGTACCAATCGCAGGCGGCGCGCGTCGAGTCTCATCGCTAAAACCTGTGCCAATCGAAAACTCGCGCCCATCGTCTGCGCGCACACGCAGCGCGCCCATCATGCCGGTGTATTTGCCCGTGCCGTTGATATAGCCAATCACCACCGCTTCTGCATCAGACGTTGGCTTGAGTTTATACAACACATCAACTCGCCCTGTTTGGTACGGCGCGCTGGCCAAATGCAACATTAAGCCTTCGCCGCCCGCCCGAACCACGGCATCCAAATCACGCTGAACCTGCTCGCGGGTTTGTAAGCGATATTGTTTAACCGCCCGCAAATACGGCTGCTGCGCGGCTTGCACAATTTGCGCTATTTTTGCAGCACGGCTGGCAAAATCCCCAGTCGCATTGGGCAACTCAAAAACCATGTATTTGATTTGCCGCCAATCCGCATCAACGGGCGTCGATTGGCGCACAATCCCCACACCGCGCTCAAAACCGCCATACGCCAACCAAAGCTCGCCATCAAGCGCTTCGGGCGGCAAACCATCCACAAACCATTGCGGGGCATGGATTTGGCCGCCGCCGCGAAACCACAGGGCTTTGCCGTCCCAATACGCCCGCACACCATCGTACTTTTCGCTGATGAGATAATCTTTCACAACAACCTGAGCGGGCAGCTCTTTTGCCAACAATAAATCAGGTGCCGCCGCCGTAAAATGAGAAAACAACAACCCAAACACCACACAAAAGCTCGCAAAAAATTCCCGCACGATCATCCCCTTTAAGGTTCTGAATCTTTCAATTTAAAAGGCAAATTGGCCACGCACTCAGCCAAATAACCGCTCACACCGTGCCGCTCGCGCGCCACAAAGTCTTGCACCGCCCGCATAAAACCCGCATCAGCCAGCCAATGCAGCGAGTGGGTAAAAACAGGCGCAAAGCCACGCGCCAATTTGTGCTCGCCTTGCGTACCGGGGTCAAAATAACGCAACCCCTGCGCAATCGCATACGCAATCCCTTGGTAATAACACACCTCAAAATGTAGGCAACTCACATCATACAACGCGCCCCAATAGCGCCCATACAATGTGTGTGCGTCTTTAAAAAACAACGCAGCCGCCACGCGCTCGCCACTCTCGTGCGTGGCAACTTCAAGCACCAGTTGATGTGCCATGGTTTGACCCAATTGTTCAAAAAACGCCAAACTCAAATACGGCTCACGCCCACGAATTTTGTATGTTGCGGCATAGCAGGCGTAAAAAAACGCCCAATCATCGCGGGCGATATTGGCGCCCTCAATAAAGGCGCAGGAAATGGCTTGTTCTCGGACTTTGCGCTGCTCCGCACGCACCATTTTGCGGCGTTTGGTGGTTAAGTGCGCGCAAAAGTCATCAAAGTCTGCGTAACTGCGATTTTCCCACAAAAACTGCACACCAAAACGTTCTGCCAATGGCAATTGCTGAACTTGAACAAACGCATCGCGCTGAACATCATCTAAAAACAAACCATGCCAAGACGACGCATTCAGCCGCAGCGCCAACGCCTGCACGCCTTTAAGCAAATCGCTCAACACATCATTCAGCGCAACACCCGCCGCCAAAAAAACCCGCGCCCCAATCACAGGCGTAAACGGCACACACGTCACCAAACGCGGGTAATAATCACCACCCGCCCGCATATAAGCATCCGCCCAGCCTTGGTCAAACACGTATTCACCCTGATGGTGCGCCTTAGCAAACAGCGGCAAACACGCGATCTGCACACCATCATGGCTCAACAACACATGCTTCGCAAACCATGGCTGCTGCGGCGCAGACAGCGCCCCGCTGTCCTCAAGCGCAAGCCAAAACGCTTTGGACAAAAACGGCGAACGCTCAGACCACAAGCCAGCATCAAGCTCGCGCAGGGTTGTTAAGTAACGAATTTCAACGCTCATAAATGCCTTTTGTTTGAGGTTACCGATAACGTTGCGTGCCCAAGCATTGTAAAAATACGCTTTATCTATTTATTTGCTTCAGGGAATCTCTAAAAATTCAAAGTACCGTCATTCCCGCGAAGGGTAAAAGCACTGCTTTTGGTAGCCCATCATTTCAGTAAAAAGCAAGGGCGGGAATCCAGGCCAAATGCGCAGCATTTGAACAGCGTTCAATTAAATCAACCACTTAGGCGTACTGTGTACGCCGTCTGGATTCCCGCCTTCGCGGGAATGACGAAGTTTATTGGCGAAACATCACGAAAATAAGCAATTATTTCAATTTTTAGAGGTTTCCTTCAGCCTAAAATCAGTCCAAACTCAAATTCGCCGAATGCTCACGAATTTTATGAAACACGATTTCAGGCCAGCGTTTCTCTGCCAGCTCAAGCGTCACGCGATGTCCAGCCAAATAGGTCAAATTACCCGCCGCGTCAATTGCCAATGCATTGACTTCGGTTTTTTCAAACTCATTGAGTTTGGCGCGGTCATCCGAGCCTATCCAGCGGGCAGTATAAATACTCGAGCCTTCAAACATCACATCCACACCGTATTCAGACATCAATCGATGCGCGACCACATCAAATTGCAGCACGCCAACCGCGCCCAAAATAATATCTGCGCCGTTCATAGGGTTAAATACCTGTACCGCACCTTCTTCACCCAACTGTTGAAGACCTTTTTGCAACTGCTTGATTTTAAGTGGGTTTTTAATTCGAGCCACACGGAACAATTCGGGCGCAAAAAATGGAATGCCTGTAAACGCGAGCTTTTCGCCTTCGGAGAACGTGTCGCCAATTTGAATGTTGCCGTGATTGGGAATCCCAATAATGTCACCTGCCACCGCTTGCTCCACAATCTCGCGGTCATGCGCCATAAAAGTGACAACCGAGTTGGCCGCGACGTCACGATTCAAGCGCAAGTGCCGCATTTTCATGCCGCGTTCAAAAGTGCCTGAACAAACGCGCAAAAACGCAATGCGGTCGCGGTGTTTGGGATCCATATTGGCTTGAATTTTAAAGACAAATCCTGAGAATTTTTCTTCGTCAGGCGCAACGTCGCGCACGGTGGCATTGCGCACAGTTGGCGCTGGCGCCCAATCAATCAGGGCATCAAGGATTTCACGCACGCCAAAATTATTAATCGCTGAGCCAAAAAACACAGGGGTCAAAGTGCCCGCCAAAAAATCCGCCACATTAAACGGCGGCAGCACACCGCGCACCAACTCAATTTCTGTGCGCAATTGCGCCATTTCAGAAGGAAACAGCTCATTTAAACGCGGGTTGTCAATGCCTTTGATGACCTCTACATCCAATGTCATTTTTTCGCCACCCGCCTCAAACAATAAAACCTCATCGCGCAGCAAGTGGTATACACCGCGAAAGTGTTTGCCCATACCGATTGGCCACGTGATTGGCGCGCATTGGATGTTCAGCATGCGCTCCACTTCATCAAGCAAGTCAAGCGATTCGCGCACCTCGCGGTCATACTTGTTCATAAAGGTCACAATTGGCGTGTTGCGCAAGCGGCAAACATCAAGCAGCTTGATGGTCTGCGCCTCAACCCCTTTAGCCCCGTCAATCACCATTAAACCCGAGTCAACTGCGGTTAATACGCGGTAAGTATCTTCTGAGAAGTCTTGGTGGCCGGGCGTGTCGAGCAAATTAACGGTGTGCGCTTTGTATTCAAACTGCATCACGGAACTGGCCACAGAAATACCGCGCTGCTTCTCGATTTCCATCCAATCCGATGTGGCGAATTTGCCAGTTTTTTTGCCTTTAACGGTACCTGCTTGCAAAATAGCACCAGAAAACAGCAATAATTTTTCTGTCAGCGTGGTTTTACCTGCATCGGGATGGGAAATAATCGCAAATGTGCGGCGATGAGCGACTTCGTGAGCCAGTTGGGTTTGGGGAATTGACATCAAGCACCTGAGAAAAAATGAGTAAATAAAAACCCGCCATTATAGAGCCAATAGCGGGTTTTGAGTGATTTTGTCTGTGCCATTTGGCCTAATTTTGCCCAAAAAATCGGCGCTCGCAGCACCTCAATGAGAGGCTTGCCTTGATTCAAAAACGGCTTTATCCCAAACAACGCTGCCTGCAACATGGGCTTTGGCACGGTTAAGCATGTTGAAAGCAAATTGGCGCACATTGTGAGTCAACTGCTGGCGCCGCGCGTAACGGGCTTCGTAAAAACGCATGGCGGCCAATGCGTCTGAAAACGACGCATAACCTGCCATATTGATCCATGCTGGGTTTTTGTGAAGGGGTAAAGTCTGAGTTTGCATTGCAGTTTCCTTTTGAGGCCATAAGTGTTGTTGATGTACATTGTCTTTCGAATCACTGTTTTATTTGTATATTTAAATTAAATACAAATTGAACATTGATTGAAGTGTAATTAAAAACATTTTTCACGTCAAGTTAATTTTACAAATACAGTTTAAATTTGTATAATTGCAAAAAAAACCCACTAAGGATTGCCATGTCTTTTTCATTTAACTTTAAAACCGCCTTAAAAGCGATTGGAAAAACCCAATCCCAACTCGCCCACGAGCTGGACGTGTCCGAAAACACCCTAAGCAACTGGCTCAACAAAGGCGTCATGCCGTCATGGGACAACCTTGAAAAATCCGCCAAGCTCTTAAACATAAGTGTGCAGACCCTGTTATTTGGCGTCAGCGATCTGGCTGAAACCTATGTGGAAGTGCCTGAATTTAACATTCGATTTTCAGCAGGCCACGGCGCCATGCTTTTTGAAGAGTCCTCAGCCACCGCGACTGCGAGCTATCGTGAGGATTGGTTTTTGAAGGAGCGATTAAACCCCAAGCGCTGCGTACGCGCGCGCGTGCAAGGCTCATCAATGCAAGGGATTTTATGGGATGGCGACATTGTTTTGATTAATCGCGATGAAACCAGCGTGATTGACGGCAAAATTTACGCGCTGCGCATCGGCGAAGAGCTTTACATCAAGCGCTTACAAAAAATCCCAGGCGGCACGCTGAAACTGCAATCAGAAAACCCTGATTATGACGACGTAACCGTTCCCGTGAACGAAGACGTCGAAATCATTGGGCGGGTTCGCGATAAAACAGGCCGAGGCGGCCTGTAATAAACGCTAATTTAACCAGCAAACCTCACCCGTTTAAGGCTTCTCCACGCACAACTGCGCCAACAAAGCCACGTGCTCAGGCGCATCATTCAAGCATTCAATATAGTGATACGCCCCGCCGCCCTTATGCCCAAACACCTCTTTGAGCTCAATCGCAACCTCCTCCAGCGTCTCCAAACAATCGGCCGCAAACCCTGGACACAGCACATCAACCCGCGCACAACCTTGTTGCGCCAGCATTTCTAACGTGGCTTGGGTCGATGGCTGCAGCCATTTTTGCGCCCCAAAACGCGACTGATACGCCAACAAAACCTCGGACTGGCTCAAACCCAACGCCTGCGTCAACAACGCGTATGTTTGCTCGCACTGCGCCTGATACGGATCACCGCGCTCAATATTGCGAATCGGCAAGCCATGAAAACTCAACAACACGCGCTCACCCGCTGCAAAATCAGGCCGCCCAACCCGAGCCCAATGCGCCTCAACGCTCGCTTTGAGCGCAGCAATATACGCAGGATGGTCAAAATACGGCGCAAGCGTTGTCACCTCTAGCGCCAATTTTTCCTGCTTTAAAACCCGCGCCAACTCATCGGTCACCGTACTCGTGGTGGTGTGCGAAAACTGCGGATACATCGGCAAAACCTGCACATGCGAATGCCCATCATTGGCAATTTGCATCAACACATCCCGCATTGACGGCAATTGATAACGCATCGCCCAATACACGCGCGGCTTTTGGCTGGCGGCGGGCAAATCAGACAACGCTGCCTCCAGCGCCCGCGCCTGCTGCGCGGTAATTGACTTTAACGGCGCAGCATCCGCGCGCCAAACCGACAGGTATTTGGGCACCAACTTCGGTGGCCGCGTGCGCAAAATAATCCCACGCAAAATCGGCTGCCACAACAACGCGGGAATATCAACCACACGCCGATCGCTTAAAAACTCACGCAAATACGCGGCGATGGATTCGCGGGTCGGCTCGGTTGGTGAGCCTAAATTGACCAATAAAATGGCGGGTTGATTCATTACTTACCTTTTTTCTTTTGGGAACTATATACATGACTAGCCAAGTAGTTGTTAAAAAGCGCACAGTTAGGTGTGCTTTTTTGTCGGCTAGTCTATTAAAATATCATCATATTCACCTGCTGCAAGGGACTCTTCATCATATTCAATGCCTAACGCTTCTATTTTTATGCGTTTTTTATAAAGCCCCAACTCTTGTTTTGCGTGTCTTATTGCCTCATCCTTGATAAAGTCTTCATACCCGCCAAACACAGGATAGTCATTTAACTCCAACAACCTGTCGAGTTGCTTGTGCAACGACTCCATTGTCATTTCTTTTTTCGCTAACGCCGTTGATTCTGCATAAAGCAAAAACTGTTCAGATAACAAATGCAACCTGTACAACTCTTCGTGTCTTAAATAGTTTTTACCTATTTCCACTTCTTTTGCTGTTGGAAAGTCGCCTTTAATAGTTTGAAGCCCCATTTTATCGTCAAGATAATTCGCTCTGTCCATAATCAATTTCGAGCTAGTCATGCCAGTCACGGCATGGTGAAATTTGTCTTGCAGTAGTGCATAAAAACTTCTAAATTGTTTTGACTTTGGGTCGTAATCGGAAGAGCTTATTTTGAAACATTCCCTAACTTTTGCGTAAACCTGTTTTTCTTCAGACCGCAGTGCTCGTATTTCAGCGGCTAGTTTATTAAGCTTTTCGGGGGATTCTCGAAGAGCTTTTTCATTGATAACATACCCTTGCTCAATGAAAGTTCTTAGCGTTTGGGTTGCCCATTGACGGAATTTTATAGCTCGTTTTGCATTAACTCTATAGCCTACTGATAAGACAACATCTAAGTTGTAATGAGGCACATCCTCTAGAACAACTGAACGACCGCCCTCATTTTGAACTAGGGTAATTTTTACCCTAGTTGAATTTTCATCAAGTTCACCGTCATTATAAATGCTTTGAATGTATTTTCTAGTATCTGAGATGTCAGCATCAAAAAGGTCTGCAATGTTTTGAGCCGTTGCCCAAATAGCCTGCTCTCCATTGTCAAACCGAAAATTAAGTTCCTTTCCATCGCTATGGTATGCCAGCGTATTGTTATTGGCTTCGATAATTGCTGGCATTGTCGATTCGGGTTTTACAGTGGGGGACTTTCCTAAAACAGAGTCAACAACGCTATCAAAATCAGCATTAATTGGTTTAATTACACCATCGTTTTTTTCATTAGGCATTGATTAACCCCTTATATGTTAAGCGTTTATTGTTCATTTTAGAAACTGTCTCTTCGATAAAACCCATAGTGCCAACTTTGGCCGTGTTGTGACGGAATGCAAATTCATTGATATAGCGGTGCAAGTGTTTAAAGCTCATGTAGTGGAAAACACCATAGTAGCCACGTTTTAACAAAGCCCAAAAGCTTTCAATGCCGTTCGTGTGGACTTTATCACGCACATATTCAACAACAGAGTGATTGACCGTATTGTAATTATAGCCAGTCAAGCCTTTGTATGCTTTGAAATTGTCTGTATGAACATTTGCGCCTTGCGCGACGTTTTCACCGATAAAACCTTTTAATGTTTGAGCTGTAGTATCAAACGCCTTTTGACCGATAACAGCACCGTTACGTTGTTTCATACCGATAACGATAGATTTGCCTACCGCACCGCGACCAGAGTTGAGTTTTTTATGGGCATGTTTATTCTTCTCTTTTGCCACCGATGTACGTTTCGTCAACTTCAACATCGCCATCTAACTTGTTGTCATCATCCGATTGTGCTGCCAACCAAGATTCACGGGCTGGCTAGCCAAGTTATTTTGGCTAGTTATGTATATAGCCCCCTTTCTTTTAATGCACCTGCCTTGCTTGTTTGCAGGTTTGACAAACGTCGTTAATATTTAGGGAACAGCTTTAAAACAAAAAATAGCGACTTCACCCCACCGCGCGCCCCGCCGCCACACCTGACGCCCACGCCCACTGGAAATTATAACCGCCCAGCCAACCCGTCACATCCATGACTTCACCAATAAAATACAGCCCCGCTTGCAGGCGCGATTCCATGGTTTGGTTGTTCAGCTCGCTCACCGCCACGCCGCCGCGCGTGACTTCGGCTTTTTTGTAGCCTTCGGTGCCGTTGGGTGTGAGTGTCCATGCGTTGAGGCTGGCGGCCAGTTCTTTGAGGACTTTGTCTGGCACGTCCGCCCATTTGCGTTTGGCGTGCGGCGCAAAGGCGGGTTGCTCAAACCAGTGTTGCAATAAACGTTTGGATAAATGGGGTGCGAGCTGGGCGAGCGCGGTGTCCAGCTGCACGCGTGCGCCCAATTTGCCGCTGGTTAACGCGTCGGTTAAATCCACATCGGGGCAAATATCCACGCGCAACGCCTCAGATGTTTGCCAATAATTGGATATTTGCAAAATCGCCGGCCCCGTTAAGCCTTTGTGGCTAATCAATAAATCCTCATCAAACGCCGTGGCTTTTTTGCCTGCGCCCGTTGATACGCGCACGGGCAACGCCACGCCTGCCAAGTTTGTCCAGCCTTTTTCAGCCCATTGTCCAAACACCAGCGGCACGAGCGCGGGCGAGAGTTCGGTGACGGTGTGGCCAAACTGTTTGGCAATTTCAAAGCCAAAACCCGTCGCGCCAATCACGGGAATCGACAAGCCGCCCGTGGCAATAATCAGGTTTTGGCATTGCCACACGCCTGCGTTGGCGGTGTCCAGCTCAAACCGCGCCGCGTCATTGCCCGTTAAGGCGCGAATATTTTTGACCGCGCAGCCCGTGCGCCATTCCACGCCGCCTGTTGCGCATTCTGCTTGCAACACGTCAATCACGTCTTGCGCTGAGTGGTCGCAAAACAATTGGCCTTTGTGTTTTTCGTGGTATTTGACGCGGTGATTTTTGAGCAGTTGCACAAAGTCTTGCGCGGTGTAATGCGACAACGCGGGGCGCACAAAGCGCGGATTTTGTGAGATGAAATGCTTTGAGCCATCGCCGCCGTTAAGGTTGACGTTGGTAAAATTACAGCGCCCGCCGCCCGAAATACGGATTTTTTCGCCAATTTTACTGGCATGGTCGATGAGCAATACCGATACGCCGCGCTGGCCTGCGACTGCTGCGGCCATCATACCTGCCGCGCCTGCGCCGATGACGATGGTGTTTTTAAATAGTTTGGTCATGTTTTGAGTTTCATTTTTATTAATGCGGGTTTTTCATGTTTTTACCTAAAATTTACTGCGCGCCAACCCATTGCATAAATGCGTCGTGCAGTTTTTTGCCCGCCTCGCTCTGCGCGCTGGCGCCTTGAATAATGCTCACAATCGCATAGCGCGTGCCGCTTTTGCCATCAATGTAGCCAGCAATGGCGCGCACGTCGCTCAAGCTGCCCGTTTTAATATGACCGCGCCCAACCATGTCGGTATTTTTGAGCCGATTTTGCACCGTGCCTGACACGCCAATAATCGGCAGGCTCTCATACAGCGCGGGTTCATTGGCCGCTTTGGCCAATAATTGCCCCAATTGCGCCGCGCTAATTGCGGTGTCACGCGCCAGCCCTGAGCCGTTGCCCATTTGGAGCGTGTCCATTTTCAGCCCCAATTTTGCCATTTCGGCGCTCACAACTTGACTGCTCGCCTCGATTGAACCCACGCCGTATCTTTCTTTTGAAAGGGTTAAATAAATCTGCCGCGCCATGACATTATTAGAAAAATAATTCATGTCTTTGAGCACATCCTTTAATGGATTGGACAACACGTACGCCAACGGCTTTGCGCTTTTGGGCGTGCGCGCATCTTGCACTTGTGGCAGCGGATTGGTCAACAAACCGCCCCAACCATCGTTGCGCTCATTTTGTGGCGCCACAACCACTTGACTGGCCTGCATTGCCGCGCCGAGCATGCCAGCGGCGTGTTGATTGGCGTCAATTAAATGGGTATGTACATGAATTTGCTGCGCACCACAGCCCCTGTAATAACGCCCGCTGACCCGCACATTGGTTGGATTGGGCGCAACTGCAAGCGTGTTTTTCCAGCCTTGTGCTGGGCAGGTCGCATTTTGCCACTCAACCGCACTGTCAACCTGATAGTTGCGCACATTTGGGGTAACGTTGATGGTTTGCGCGCTGGGGTTGAGCTCTAAACGGATGGTGCGGTAATTCATGAGCGCCGCGTCTGGCTGGGCGTTGTATGGCATGTCTGGCGCACCATCAAAACTGGCGGGACTCTCTGGCGCAATCGAAAATGCGGAGCGGTCAATCAGAATCGGCGCATTGACTTTTTGTACACCTGCGCTGCGCAGCGCGGCAAACAACCCCTCAATTTTTTCAATCACCAGTTGCGGATCGCCGCTGCCTTTTAGGTAGATTGGCTGATTTAAAACACCGTCCGCATCAGGCAAGCCTTGGCTAAATAATTCGGTACGCCATTGAAAACGTGCACCAAGCTGGCGCAGCGCGGCGTAACTGGTCACAAGTTTAATCGTCGAACCAGGGTTTTGGGCGCGTTCAGCATTGATGGACAGCAAAGGCGTGGCCTGATTGACCGCTTGCACATAAAAACTGACTTCATTTGTGGGAATACCCGATGCGAGCGGGTCAAATATTTGGGCTTGGCTGGGGCAAACAAAACCAAAGCTCAGTGCCAAAAAGCAGCTACAAAAAAATGGGGCGCGCATAAAATTCCAGTACTTAATAAAAGCGTCATCATGTGTTTTTTATCCCAATACCAACGGAGTGGCACAAAAATGCAGCCGCCATTTTACCCGTCCTTTACAAATTTTCAGCGACAGTTACAGACTTAATTTTGTACAATGGCTTCTTTTTACAGGCAGACAAACATGACCGCACTGATTATTGATGGCAAACAAATTGCGCTGGACACTCAAATTGAAATCAAACGCCGCGTCAGTGCTTTGTCTGCTCGCGGCGTCATGCCAGGTTTGGCGGTTATTTTGGTCGGAGACAACCCCGCATCACATGTTTACGTCAGCAACAAAGTCAAAAGCTGCGGCGCGGTTGGGATGCACTCAGTGTTAGAACAATACCCAGCCGACTTGTCCGAGCGCCAATTGCTTGAGCGAATTGCCGCACTCAACTCAGACGCTGCCATTCACGGCATTTTGGTGCAACTGCCTTTGCCCGCCCACATCAATGAGCACGCAGTTCTAGAAGCCATTTCACCCACAAAAGACGTGGACGGTTTTCACCTACTTAACGCAGGCGCACTCATGACCGGCCAGCCGCGCCTGCGAGCCTGCACGCCTTATGGCGTGATGAAAATGCTTGAACACAGCAACATCGCCATGCGCGGCGCGCACGCTGTCATTGTCGGCGCCTCGAATATTGTGGGCAAACCCATGGCGATGATGTTGCTCCAAGCAGGCGCAACGGTCACTTTATGCAACTCAAAAACCCGTGACTTAGCCCACCACACCAAACAGGCAGACATTGTGATTGCAGCAGTTGGTCGCGCCCGCATGATTACGGGCGACATGATACGCCCAGGCGCAACGGTGATTGATGTGGGGATTAACCGCGACGAAGCCGGCAAACTATGCGGTGACGTGGATTTTGAATCCGTCAAAAGCGTTGCGGGCGCGATAAGTCCTGTGCCAGGTGGCGTTGGCCCGATGACCATTACCATGTTACTGATGAACACATTAGAGGCCGCTGAAAAAGCCTTATTAAGTTAAAATAATAACCGCTTCGGATTTTTAAGATTTCCCCTAAGCCCTGCTTGGACGTCTCGCCGCATTTTGCGGCAAGCGCCGCAAATGTTGGTTTCAAGCAAAAGCCGCTTTTCGATGACAATCAAAGCTATTTCAAAATCATCACCACTATTCAATGCCGCCAAATTAGGCTACAATTGCGGCTTAATCACTAGAGAATATCGCATGGACAACATGACCAACGAGTTAATTATTAAAGGCCTCACATTAGATGGCAAGCAGTTTCGCCCGTCAGACTGGGCTGAACGTTTGTGTGGCGTGATGAAGTGTTTTGAAGAAGACACCGGACATTACGGGCATTTGACCTATTCTGAATTTGTTCGCCCCATCAGCATTCAAGGCGTTAAATGCGTGGTCGTCAACACTGTTTTAGAAAGCGAATTGCCGATTGCATTCAAGTTTTTTCTTGACTTTGCCGCAAGCAACAAACTCCAAACCATTGATGCCCGCGCAGATGCGTCCGCTTCATTTGGCGCTTAAGTCTTAACTGCAGCGACTTTGCGCTTAAGTAACGCCCGATACACACAGCCTCGCATTGCGGGGTTTTTGTTTATTGCTTCTGACCTTTGGCTTTTCTATTTGCCGTTTACCGTTTGTATTTTACAGTTCGCAGCGTGCAATTCTAACTTCTGACTTTTCACACCTCACTTCTTAAGGCAAAATGTGCGCATGAAAAACAACAACATTCCCCCCATGCCCAGCGCCCTTTTTTGCATGCAATGCGGCCATAAAGTGAGCCACAAAGTGCCAGCGGGCGACCACCACGTGCGCGCGGTTTGCCCACAATGCGCCACGATTCATTACGACAACCCAAAATGTGTGGTTGGCACAATTACGCAATTTGAAGGAAAAATTTTACTGTGCCGACGCGACATTGAACCTGCGCGCGGTTTGTGGACACTACCCGCCGGATTTTTAGAATGCAACGAAACACTCGCGCAAGGCGCGTGGCGCGAAACATTTGAGGAAGCATGCGCGCAAACCGATTTAATTGAGCCCGTTTATGCGCTGGTTGACATTCCACACATCAGCCAAATCCATGTATTCTTTCGAGCAACACTCAAAGAAAACCCGCATGGCGCCATGTTTGCGGCAGGCGAAGAAACACAAGAGGCGCGTTTGTTTGCCATCAAAGACATTCCTTGGGATGAAGTGGCTTTTCGCAGCGTGCGCTGGGCGCTGGAAGCATTTATCCAAGACAGCGCGCACGGTGTATTTGCCACGCGCCACCACATATTAGCAGCGACTCAAACCATTTAACATGCCAAACAAAATTCCATTTTTAGAACACCCAGACGCTTTTCCCACGCATCAGGACATTTTGCGCGGTGCACCGAGTTTTGACGGTGTTTATGCAATCAGTCTGGACATTGATGCAACTTGGGTCAAAACCGCGTATATGCGCGGCCTATTTCCTTGGTTCAGCGACGGCCAACCCGTGCTATGGCACAGCCCAGAGCCGCGTATGGTGTTACCGGTGGCGCAATTTAAATGTGCGCCCTCTTTAAAAAAGCGCCTCAAACAATGGGCAAGACATCCGCTGATTGACACAAAAGTCACCCTCAACCATGCCTTTGAGCAAGTCATCAAAGCATGTGCAGACAGCGCCAGAGCTGGGCAATCGGGCACATGGATTACCGATGAATTACGCAGCGCCTACACGCAACTGCATCAACAACAAAACGCGGTCAGCGTTGAAGTTTGGCAGGACGGGGTTTTGGTGGCAGGTTTATACGGCGTTTTAATTGGGCGCATGTTTTTTGGCGAATCGATGTTTACAACCGTCTCGGACGGCTCAAAAGTGGCACTGGCATGCTGGGTGGATTATTTAAACCGCTGCGGCGGCACATTGATAGACTGCCAACAAGTCACCATCCATTTAGCCAGCATGGGTGGCGCCCCCATCACGCAAGCCGCGTTTTTTGAATGGAGTGCGCAACTGATGGCACAAGAAGCGCTTGATTTTGCAGCAATGGCCGCGCAGCCCAATTTATTAAGCACATACGCCGCATGAACCACTCAAACCAGCACCAATTACAGCTGTTTCAATCCGTTGAATATCCATGCAGCTATTTGCCCAACCGCACCGCGCAATCGCAAATCGTGGCGCCCGATGACGCAATTGATGCAGACATTTACAGCCAACTCATCCAGCATGGCTTTCGGCGCAGCGGCACGCAGGTGTATCGCCCCAATTGTCAGCAATGCCAAGCCTGCGCATCTATTCGGGTGGCAGCGGCTGATTTTAGCCCCAACCGCAGCCAAAAACGCACGCAAGCCAAGTGGCAACACTTAACGCCGCGCATTCACCCCTTGGTCTTTGAAGCCGACCATTTTGAACTCTATCAACGTTACCAAAAAACGCGCCACCCAAATGATACCGATGCGAACGAAAATGACCAAGATGCCCAAGATGCGTACCGCTCGTTTATTTTGCAAAGCCATGTTGAGAGCCGCCTGGTGTCATTTACAGACCAGTCTGGCCAACTGCTCATGGTCAGCTTAATCGATGTTTTAGACGACGGCATTTCTGCCGTATACACGTTTTATGAGCCATCCAGCGCAGTGACAGGCTTGGGCACATTTGGGATTTTGTGGCAAATTGAGCTGGCACAGCGCTTAAATTTGCCATACATTTATTTGGGATTTTGGATTGAAGGCAGCGAAAAAATGGCCTACAAATCCAAATTCTCCGCCACGCAAGTTTTACAAAATGGCCAATGGCAGCCATCCACTTCACTTTAAATTAGGTTTTTATGTACCCACTCATTCGCCCATTTTTATTTTTAATGAACGCAGAACGCGCCCACCACCTAACATTTCAAATCGCGCAATTTGCGCTCGATTGCAAACTACTGCCCAAACACACACCAAAAGCTGCGCCCTACTCGCTCATGGGCATAACATTTCCCAACCGCGTTGGGCTCGCAGCGGGGCTGGACAAAAACGCGCAGCACATTGATGTACTGGCGCAACTCGGATTTGGCTTTATTGAGGTTGGCACCATCACACCGCGCCCACAAGACGGCAACCCGCAACCGCGCCTGTTTCGTTTACCCAAAGCGCACGCGATTATCAACCGAATGGGCTTTAACAACTTGGGAATTGACGCGCTGGTCTTAAACGTCAAAAACAGCCAGTTTTACAAAAACGGCGGCATTATTGGCATCAACATCGGTAAAAACGCCGACACGCCAATTGAAAACGCGGTTGATGATTATTTGATTTGCCTCAAAAAAGCGTACCCATACGCCAGTTACATCACCGTCAACATCTCATCGCCCAATACCAAAAACCTGCGCGACCTACAAAGCCCCGATGCGCTCAACAACTTACTCTCGCAACTCAAAGCCGCACAATTGCGCCTTGCCCAGCAACACGGCAAATACGTGCCAATGGCATTAAAAATCGCGCCTGATATAGACGATGCACAAATTCAAACCATTGCCGACTTATTGGTGCTGCACAAAATTGACGGCGTCATCGCCACCAACACCACATTGGACAAATCACAGGTGCAGCATTTACCGCACGGCGATGAAATGGGCGGCTTAAGCGGCGCGCCCGTGCGCGAGCGCTCAAATGAAGTGATTCAACGGCTGCATCATTATTTGCAAGGTGCAGTCCCCATCATTGGCGCAGGTGGGATTTTAAACGGCACGCACGCGGCCGAAAAAATCCATGCAGGCGCGCAATTGGTCCAAATTTACAGCGGCTTGATTTATCGCGGCCCACGTTTAATTCGGGATTGTGCAAAGGCGTGCAATGAGATTGCCTAGCTGTTTAGTCCCACAATCTTAAGGAGTGCTATTATCTGAAATAACTGCTCAAATATCGAATCAAATATCGATGATTGAACCCATAAAAAATCACTGCGCGAAGCAGTGATTTTTTGTTTAAAACTGATTTTAAAGCTGATTTTTAAAGCGGTTTGTTTTATGCCGCAAAATTGGCCGCAACAAAATCCCAATTCACCAAGCCCCAAAACGCTTCAACGTATTTTGGACGCGCGTTGCGATAATCAACGTAATAAGCATGTTCCCAAACGTCGCAGGTTAACAAGGCCTTATTCGCAGTAGTCAACGGCGTTGCTGCATTTGAGGTAGAAACCAATTCTAATTCACCCGCTGGGGTTTTAACCAACCACGCCCAACCTGCGCCAAAAGTCGTGACGGCAGTTTTGGTAAACTCGGTTTTAAAGTTGTCAAACGAGCCCCATTTGGCATCAATCGCTGCCGCCAAAGCGCCGCTTGGTGCGCCGCTACTGTTTGGCGTTAAGCCATTCCAATAAAACGTGTGGTTCCATACTTGAGCGGCATTGTTAAAAATACCTGCGCTTGATTTTTGCACGATTTCCTCTAAGCCGGCGTTTTCAAATTCAGTGCCTTTAATCAAATTGTTGAGGTTGTCAACGTAGGTTTTGTGATGCTTACCGTAGTGAAATTCAAGGGTTTCCTGTGAAATGGTTGGGGCGAGCGCGTCCATTGCGTATGGCAATGCAGGTAAAGTATGTTCCATTTTAATTTCCTAAGGTTGCGTTAAAAATAAGTTAAATTATTCGATGTGATTGACGGTTGAAACCACCCGTCCGTCCGCAAATTGGATGCTAATACCATCACCGCTTTGCAAACTTTTGGCATTATAGACGATAGCGCCGCTCTGTGTACGAACGTAGGCGTAGCCTCTGGCCAATACGTGGTTCGGGTTCAGTTGATTCAAACTCTGCTCAACTTGCGCCAACTTGAGCTGCTGCGCAGTAAAAAACCGCTTGGCCGATTGTTGAAACTGCTGCTGTTGTTGCAAGGTTTGTTGCGCGAGTTGCGCACACGCGGGCGCTTTGAGGCGTTGTTTGGCGTGACTCAAATGCGTCACATCGGTGTTGAATTGATTTTTAAAGCCCATTTGTAAACGCGCCCATTGCTGGGTTAAATGCGCCTGTTGATGGCTTAACTGCTGCGCTGGGGTTAATAATTGAGCCGTCAAATAATCCAAACGCTGCTCAGTCGTGCGCAACATACGCGCCACAGCGCGCTGCAGCGCCGCCAAAGCCTGCGTGATTTGGCTGTGCCACTCTGAAGCGCTTGGGCTACTGATGCGCTCGGCCGCTGCGGTTGGGGTTTCGGCACGCAAATCGGCCACAAAATCAGCAATGGTCGTATCGGTTTCATGGCCAACGCCGCACACAATCGGCAAACGTGCGTTTTTAATCGACTGCGCCACAACCCGTTCATTAAACGCCCACAAATCCTCCAAACTACCGCCGCCGCGCACCAGCAATAACGCATCCAGCGCAGGGTTTTGGCACGCAGCATCAATCGCTTTGCTGATTTGACCTGCCGCCAAATCGCCTTGAACCAAGGTTGGATACAGCAAAATCTGTATGTGCGGCGCACGACGCGCCAGCGTTTGCACCACGTCACGCAATGCAGCAGCTTGCGGCGAGGTAATCACGCCAATGGTTTTAACAAATGGCGGCAGTGGTTTTTTGTGCTGCGCATCGAACCAGCCCAACCCATTCAATTCATCTTTGAGCTGCAAAAAACGCTCAAACAACGTCCCCAAACCAGCCGGCCGTAAATGCTCAACCGTCAATTGAAACTCACCACGCGCAGGATACAAGCCAGCCAATACCTGAGCTTGCACCGCATCTCCCTCTTTTGGCTGCCAATTTAAAAGCCCATTTTTAGAGCGAAACATCACAGCGCGCACCTGCGCATTGGCATCTTTGAGCGAAAAATACCAATGCCCGCTGGCCGCCTTGGTTAAATTAGAAATTTCACCCTGTACCCACAAAAGCGGGATCTGGCGTTCAAGCAACGCAGACACGCGTTGATTGAGCTCCGATATGGACAAATAAACCGTGCTCATAAAGCCACATTCACCGGCACGCGTGGCGCCAGCGCACACATAAGTTCATAGCCGATTGTGCCCGCCGCACTGGCCACATCATCAATCGCAATCTGCGCGCCCCAAAGCTCAACCGCGCTCCCAACCGCAGCATGCGCAACAGGTGACAAATCAACCATCAGCATGTCCATAGATACCCGCCCAACCAGTCGCGTCACAACCCCATCAACCATAACCGGCGTCCCATCTGGCGCATGGCGCGGATAACCATCGGCATACCCGCACGCCACCACCCCAATTCGCATCGACTGCGTGGCCACAAAACGCGAACCATAACCAACCGCATCACCCGCTTGCAACTCTTGAATCGCAATTAATTGGGCATGCAAACTCATTGCAGGCATCAGGCCAAATGATGCGGCGCTGCTGGCGCCAATCGGCGTACCGCCATAAGTCATGATACCGGGGCGAACCCAATCAAAGTGCGCATCTGGGTGCTGCAATATGGCCGCAGAATTGCTACAGCTGCGCTGTGTTTGTGGAAAATCAGCCATGATTTTGGCCGTGGTCTGATTAAAAATTTGCAGCGGCTTGGCCACGCCGTCAGGCAAATCGGCATTGGCAAAATGCGTCATGAGCGTGATGGATTCAACCTGCTCAGCCGATTTAAGCGCATCAAACGCGGCTTGGTAACGACTGGGCGCAAAACCCACGCGGTTCATACCAGAGTTCATCTTTAAATAGACATTGATTTTTTGTGTGAGTTGCGCCTGCAAAAGCCATTCAATTTGGGCTTGATGATGAACCACCACAGTCAAATCAAGCGCTTGCGCCAGCGCATAATCTTCAGCCGAAAAGCAGCCTTCCAACATCAAAATTGGTTTTTGCCAACCAAGTGAACGCACCAGCGCCGCTTCAGCAAAATCAAGCATTGCCAAGCCATCGGCCTCACGAAGCCCACTAAAAATCCGCTCAATTCCGTGGCCATACGCATTCGCTTTAATGGTCGCCCAAACGTTTGCCCCCGATTGAGCACTCGCTTGCTTTGCCGCGCTTAAATTGTGAGCAACGGCTGCGGGGTAAATTGTGGCATAAATCGGACGAGGCATTAAAAACTCCTGCAAAAACGCGTAATTAATAGAAGAAAACATAAAAAACTCGCATGATTGTAGTCAGTTTTAACAGTCAAGTCCATACAAAAAGCATCCGTTTAAAGCCAGAATCAGCCCAAAAATACCCGTTTCATGATATAAAGCCACCTCATTCAAAACATAAGGAAAAGCGCTCGTTTTTTGCAGCCATGAGCGCGTTAACAACACAATGACCCGTGCTTTTTATATTATTTTAGCTGCCCAATTCTTTTCATCACTGGCCGACAACGCATTGCTTGCAGCCTCAGTTGTTCTTTTGATAGAAATGCACGCAGACCCAAGTCAGCAACCGCTGCTCAAAGCATTTTTCACCATTTCATATGTTGTTCTCGCCCCATTCGTCGGCGCTTTTGCAGACTCACGCCCCAAAGGCAATGTGATGTTTATCACCAATTTAATCAAAGTGTTTGGCGCAGCCATTATGCTATTTGGCTTACACCCGATGCTCGCGTACGCCGTGGTAGGCTTAGGCGCAGCGGCATATTCACCCGCCAAATACGGCATCATTACAGAGCTATTGCCGCCCGAAAAATTAGTGGCCGCCAATGGCTGGATTGAAGCGGCAACCATTTTATCGATTATTTTTGGCACAGTCCTTGGCGCAAGCTTGGCCACCCCAACCATCCAAAGCTTACTGACCCATGCATTACCCGCCTCGTTCTCATTAAGCCCTGCCACTTCCGCGATTTTGATTATTTGCTTTGTTTATCTATTTGCAGCGCTCCTTAATCGCCAAATCGGCGACACAGGCATCCGATACAGCGCACAAGCCCACACGCCCATCAAGCTCATGCAAGACTTTTGGCACTGCAATATGACGTTATGGCGCGACAAATTGGGGCAAATTTCTTTGGCCATCACCACCATTTTATGGGGCATGGCCGCCGTCATGCAATTTATTGTGCTTGATTGGGCGCAAGAAGACTTGGGGCAAACCTTGCAAGAATCATTTAGAATGCAGGCCGTCGTTGGAATTGGCAGCACGATTGGCGCCGTTTTGGCATCCCGCTATGTCGCAATGCGCCGCACCACTGCGGTCATTCCGCTTGGCATGGTGATTGGCTCGATGTTATTGCTTTTATTGGTGATTGACCGCGTGTTTTTGGCCTTCCCACTCATGATTGTGTTTGGCGCAGTCGCAGGGTTTTTCTTGGTACCGATGAATGCCATGCTGCAACATCGCGGCTACGTGTTGCTCAGCGCAGGCCACTCAATTGCAGTGCAAAACTTTAACGAAAACTTGAGTATTTTAATTATGCTGGGCATGTACGCCGCCCTAAAATACTTCCATGTGCCGTTGCACAGCTCAATTTTGGTGTTTTTAACGTTAATCACAGGTCTAATGGCGCTGATGTATCGCTGGTATTTGTACAACAAAAAACACCACAATGCCGACAGGTTGATTGATGAAATGTCGCACCACGAACACGTAT
Source organism: Hydromonas sp. (assembly GCA_017495165.1). Lineage (GTDB taxonomy): Bacteria > Pseudomonadota > Gammaproteobacteria > Burkholderiales > Burkholderiaceae > Hydromonas. The sequence goes on from JAFEII010000006.1 coordinate 31,367, forward strand.
AATTTTTACATATAATTTCAACCTTACTTATAACCCACAGGAGTATTTAATGCCTCAAACCGATATTTTAAGCATGATTCGCCAAGTGCCAGACTACCCAAAAGCAGGAATTCTGTTTTACGACATCACCACCGCACTTGAGAACCCAGTTGGCCTTAAAGCCATTATGGATCGTTTCATTGCCCAATATTCAGGCAGCAAAATTGACAAAGTCATCGGCACAGAAGCACGCGGCTTCATTTTTGCCCCAACCATTGCCTACGCATTAAACGCGGGTTTTGTGCCTGTGCGCAAACCCAAAAAACTGCCCTCAATTACGGTGGGCGTTAATTACGCGCTGGAATACGGCACAGACCGACTAGAAATCCACGCAGACGCGATTAAACCCGGTGAGCGCGTGTTAATTATTGATGACTTGTTGGCAACCGGCGGCACGGCTTTTGCCACAACCCAATTGGTCAAACAATTGGGCGGTCAAACGGTTGGATTGGGGTTTTTACTCGAACTTGACGGCTTGGGCGGACGCGAAAAACTCGCGGAGTTTGAGTGTTTTGCCATGCTCAATGTGCCAGCCTAACTGTGCGTTAGGTATTGTTAAAAATTAGATATTTGAACATTACAAAAAGCCTTTGACGAACTCAAAGGCTTTTTTATTACGAGCAATCAGGCATTATCGATTATCGATTATCGATTATTGCGTCGCCAATTCAACCTGCAACTGCGCCAGCATCTTTGCCAACCCATTTTGACCAATCGGCTCTGCAACGCGGTCAGCAACCGCGATTAAATCAGGGTGGCCGTTGCCCATCGCAACGCCAATTCCTGCGCCTTGCAGCATTTCCATATCATTTAAACCATCGCCAAAAGCCAATGATTTTTGTACATGCATCCCCAACAACTCAAGCACGTGCATGCAAGCGGTCCATTTATTCACGCCCTTAGGCAACACATCAACCGCCGTTTGATGCCAACGCACGTAATCAAAACTTGGAAATGTGTTGAGCAACTCAGGAATCAGCTGCGCGTCAAGCGACTCATCAAAAAACAACCAGCCTTGCAACACATCCCCGCCAAGCTCAGTCAAATCATGATGCACCTTGATGTCAACCGATTCCATCGGCGTCATGACTTGCGGCACTTGCGCGCTCACATGCCCAGTCATCCCATCGTTAACCCCATAAAACAAACCGCGCTTGGCCATGAGCGCAAACAACGCCTGCAACTCAGGCGCATTGAGCGGCGTTTGTTGCAGCACCGCGTCATTGCGCCGTATACACGCGCCATTATTGGTGATACTAAAATCAGGCTGCACTTGCTCAATATAGTGCGCAGCGTGGCCATAAGCGCGCCCCGTTGCAACCACAATCACATGCCCTTGCGCCTTTAACGCGGCAATCGCCTCAAGCGCCGCGCTGGGAATCTGACTGGTGTCGTGGTCAAGCAATGTGTTGTCAATGTCGAAGAAAAAAACGCGTTTCATGGAATATCGCTCTCAATGATGAATAATGAATAATAAATCGGTAAAAACTGAATCAGTAAAATTTAAAAAGCCCTGTTTACGCTACGCAAACGGGGCTTTTTAAGGCAGGCGAAATCATATCACGTCAGCGAATCAAGGGCTTGTTTGACTGCAGCAAAAATTTCAGTAATTTGCGCCTCAGACACAATCAACGGCGGTGAAAACGCCAAAATATCGCCGGTATAACGCACCAAAACGCCATTTTGATAGCAATGCAAAAATGCCTCATACGCCCGCGCCCCAACCGCGCCACTGCGCGAATGCAACTCAACACCGCCGACCAAACCCAAATTACGGATGTCTTTCACCAACGGATTGGCGCGCAAAGCATGGATTTCGTTTTCAAAATGCGCGGACAAATCGGCCGCACGGGTAAACAAACCCTCGCTTTGATACAAATCCAACGTGGCGCAAGCCGCCGCTGCCGCCAACGGATGCCCCGAATACGTGTAGCCATGAAAAAACTCAATCGCCTGCTCTGGCGCAGCGTTCACCACCGCATCATAAATCTCATTGCGCGCAACCACCGCGCCCATAGGCACAGCCGCATTATTCAAGCCTTTGGCCAGCGTCATGATGTCAGGCGTCACATTAAAATACTGCGCCGCAAACGGCGTACCCAATCGACCAAATCCCGTAATCACCTCATCAAAAATCAGCAACAAACCATGCTGGTCACAAATCTCACGCAACCGCTTTAAGTAACCGCGCGGAGGCACAATCACGCCCGTAGAACCCGCCAACGGCTCAACAATCACCGCCGCAATCGTACTCGCATCATGCAACGCCAGCAGGTTTTCAAGATTGTCCGCCAAATGCGCGCCCCACTCAGGCTCGCCACGGCTAAACGCCGCATGTTCATAATTTAAGGTGTGCGGCAAATGATCCACGCCCGGCATTAAATTGGCCGAAAAATGCTTGCGATTGCCGCCAATCCCACCCACAGAAATCCCGCCAAAACCAACCCCGTGATAACCGCGCTCACGCCCAATAAACTTGGTGCGCTGCGCCTCGCCACGCGCCCTGTGATACGTCAAAACCATTTTAAGCGCCGAATCCACCGCCTCTGAACCCGAATTGGTAAAAAACACCTTATCCATGCCCTCGGGCGTCATTTGCGCCAGCTTCGTGGCCGCCTCAAACACCTTGGGATGCCCCATTTGAAACGTCGGCGCAAAATCCAACGTATCAATCATATCTTTCATTGCCTGCGCAATCGGCTCACGGCGGTGCCCCGCGTTCACACACCAAAGCCCAGCCGTGCCATCCAAAATTTGCCGTCCATCATGCGACGTGTAATGCATGTCTTTTGCACTCACCAGCAAGCGCGGCGCGGCTTTAAACTGCTTGTTTGCCGTAAAAGGCATCCACAAATTATCCAAATGAATCGACATGCCAACTCCTTAAAAAATAAAAGTGCCCCACTCTAGCCACAAAAGTGGCTCGTTAACAGTGACACTTTCTGCACCATTCACACACCACTTTAAACATGACATGCCACACTCAACCCAACAAACGCAGCGCCGTAAAAGCCACCATGCCCGTTGCAATCATCAACAACAAATCCTTGCGCCAACTAAAAATCAGCGTTGCCAAAAGACTCGCAAGCAACGTGTGATTATCCACCGACAAATTCAACACATGGTCTTTGAGCAAAATACTAGGCGCAATCACCGCCGCCAGCGCAGCGCCCGGCGCATAGCGCAACGCACGCTGCATCCGTGGTGAGAATTCAAACTTAGCAGGCGTCAAAAAGAAAAACGAGCGCGTCACCACCGTCACCACACACAACCCAATCGTCGCCAGAATCAAATACACATGCTGCGCTGCGTCCATCATTTCACCCCGTTTTTAGATTGATTCGGCCACTTTAAAAAAGCCTTTGGAAACACTGTTTCAGTCAGCATTGCCGCCAAAACCCCAGCCACAATCGCCACCACCACCCACAACCGATACTCCAAAAATTGAAACGCAATCGCCGCAGCCGCCGCCACAATTCCCCCCACCACCATCGCCAAATGCTCGCACGCCTTAATCACCAACGCCAACAACGTCAACGTCCCAGCCAACTCAAGCCCCCAGCTGGTAGGCACAGCGCTCGCAAACACCACCCCCGTCCAAACCCCCAACTGCCAAACCATATAATTCACCAACGACATGCCCACAAAAAAACTCTTTTGCTCTATATTCGCATTTGCCGCCGCCTGATTGCGGTAACGAAACTGAAACAACATCGAATTCATATCCGCACTCAAAAAACCATACAACAAGCGCTGCCTCAGGTTAAAGCCACAAAAATAAGGCTTTAACGCCGCACTAAAAATCACAAACCGCAAATTCACCGCAGCCGCCGCCAACCAAACCACCGCCAAGGGCGAATGCACCATCAACATCCCAAGCACCGTCAACTGCGCCGACGCCGCATACACCACCAAATTAATCAAAATCACATACGGCGCAGGCATCCCCGCCGCAATCATCGCAACCGCCGTCACCACCGCCCAAATCGCTATCGCAGGCAACGTGGGCGCAATGGTTTTCACCCCATCTTTAAGAGTGGCCGCCACCTGCAACCGCTGCGCATCCGATTGCGGTTTGATGTCAAAGAAATTTAGGATGAATTGCATGGAAGCCTTGGCCGATGGGCAAATAAGTTAAAACATATAGGTGCGATTAGTGCCGCATCATCGCACCTACTCGCTTAATTTTGAGGTCTGGTTATTTCAAGTAAATCATGGGTCAAACTGTAAAAATCAGCCCCCATTTTGCCAACGCTGTCTAAACGCGCTTGGCTGATGTTCTGCCCATCCAAAACCTCATCATTTACATAAATGTATTTAACGTCCAACAAGGCAACGCTACCTCCGCCAGGCAGCGTGCTCATTCTGATCACCTCACGAAGTTCGCACTCGTAGCGCACTTTGGCGTGCTCAACAGAAAGGGGTTTGACGCCAAAACTCTCGCAATGCGCGATGCTGGCGAAAGAAAATTCACTTTGCTCGTATGGCAACGGTGCGCAAGAACGGTTTAGTTGGTCTAAAAGCGCAGAGGTGACAATATTGATAACGCATTGTTTGGTCTCGATTAAATTGCGCAAAGTATCTTTGTCTGCACCACCGCGCGGATTGACTTGTGAATACCATAGAATCGGTGGATTGCAACTGACCACATTAAAAAAAGAGTAAGGGGCAATATTGGGAACGCCATTTTTAGACAACGTACTAATCCAAGCAATGGGTCTTGGTGTCACGCCGCCAACCAACAAAGGATAAACATCTTGGGGTTCAAGCAATGAGGCATCAAAAATCATATTCGTAACTCCTAAATAAATCGATGAGAAAAAGTACTTATACATCTACAAGCACAATTAGAGCATCACTTCACCTCCAATTTCGCCACATTCAACGCCAAGCATTTAATCCCAACCGCGCCGCCAAAATTCACATACGCGCGGGTATCCTCGCCGCTGCCTTCCAGTTTGACAATCACGCCGTCGCCAAATTTGGCATGATGCACCGACTGGCCGCTTCTAAAGCCTAATGTGTCGCTTTGCGGTTTTTTGTAGCTGCCAAATGATGGCGCGGGGGCGCTGTTGGCGGTGTTATCCCATGCGTTGAATGATGAGGTGCGCGGGGTGAGCCATTTGAGCGAGGCTTCTGGGAGTTCGTCTAAAAAACGTGAGCGCACGCCGTAGCGGGTTTGGCCGTGCAGCATGCGTTGTTGCGCGAGTGTGATGTACAAGCGGTGCTGGGCGCGGGTGATGGCAACGTACATGAGGCGGCGCTCTTCTTCCACGCCGTCTTGTTCGCTGAGGCTGTTTTCGTGCGGAAATAGGCCTTCTTCTAATCCCAAAATAAACACGGTTTGAAATTCGAGCCCTTTGGCGGCGTGAACGGTCATGAGTTGCACCGCGTCTTGCCCTGCAAGCGCTTGATTGTCGCCTGCTTCGAGCGCGGCGTGGCTCAAAAACCCTGACAATGGCGTCATGACGGTGTTGTCATCGCCTGCATCAATCGCGGTTGCATCAATTTTATGCCCTTCAATTTGGGTAAATGCGGCGGCGGCGTTGACCAACTCGTTTAGATTTTCAATGCGGTCTGCGCCTTCTTTATCCAAGGTGTAGTGCGCGATTAAGCCGCTGTGCGTGGTGACGTGGTCAACCAGTTCGGGCAATGGCAGGTGTTGGGTGTCAAACCGCAGCGCGTCTATCATGCGCATGAATCCGAGCAGTTTTGCCGCACCCGAGCCTGTGGCGTGCGGCACGGCTGCCCACATGGAGCAGCCGTGCAGTTTTGCCGCGTCTTGCAGTAGCTCAATTGTGCGCGCGCCAATCCCACGCGCAGGAAAATTGACCACGCGCATCATGGCGGTGTCGTCGTGCGGATTGTCAAGCAGGCGCAAATACGCCAGCGCGGCTTTAATTTCGGCGCGTTCAAAAAAACGCAAGCCGCCGTACACGCGGTACGGAATCCCTGCGTTAAATAAACCATGTTCAATCACGCGCGATTGCGCATTGGCGCGATACAGCACCGCCATTTCGCGCCGCACACCGCCTTCGTTGACCTGCGCTTTGATTTCTTCGACCACAAATTGCGCTTCGTTTAAATCATTGGCCGCCTCGTACACGCGCACAGGTTCGCCGTGGCCTTTGTCCGTCCACAATTCTTTGCCCAAGCGGTTGCCGTTTTGGCTAATCAGATGGTTGGCGGTGTCCAAAATATGGCCAAACGAGCGGTAATTCTGCTCCAATTTAATCAGATTTTGTTGCGCAAATTCGCGTTCAAACAAGCGCATGTTTTCAACCTTTGCGCCGCGAAACGCGTAAATGGATTGGTCATCATCGCCCACCGCCATGAGCGCGGTTTGCGCGCCCGCCAGCAGTTTAATCCATGCGTATTGCAAGCCGTTGGTGTCTTGAAATTCATCAATCAAAATATGCGCAAACCGCGCTTGATAATGCGCCCGCAGTGGCTCATTGCGCGACAACACCTCAAACGAGCGCAAAAGCAATTCCGAAAAATCCACCACGCCCTCGCGCTGGCATTGCGCATCATACGCGGCGTAAATTTCGACCAGTTTTTTTTGATAATAATCGCCCGCGTCCAAGTCTTTGGCGCGCCGCCCTTCTTCTTTTGCGCTGTTAATAAACTGCTGTACTTTTTTTGGTACAAATTTTTCTGTGTCAATATTTAACGCTTTGAGCAGCCGCTTGATGCTCGACAACTGATCCGCCGTGTCCAAAATCTGAAACGTCTGCGGCAAATCAGCATCGCGATAATGCGCCCGCAAAAACCGATTGCACAATCCATGAAACGTACCAACCCACATGCCGCGCGTGTTAATCGGTAACAAACCCGACAACCGCGTCATCATTTCTTTGGCCGCTTTATTGGTAAACGTCACCGCCAAAACGCCCTGCGGACTCACCTGCCCCGTGCTAATCAGCCACGCCATGCGCGTGGTCAACACGCTGGTTTTACCCGAACCCGCGCCCGCCAATACCAAGGCGGACTGGGCAGGCAAAGTCACCGCTTGCAATTGAGTGGGATTGAGGCGAGAAATTTGTAAGTCTAATTGATTCATTTGGGCTCGATGTGTGAACGGATTGATGTGGGTTTGTGATGTGGTGAATAAAATACGGGGACTGGCTTGCTGGGTGTTGCGAGCGATTGGGTCGTTTTAAAAACGGTCTTCGCTCAAACGGTCTTTGATGAAACAGGCTTGCGCGCAGTCAACCGCATGCACAAATGCCTGCATTTTTTCTGCGTCTTTACAGCCCTTGATGCCCGCCTCAATCCCAGAGGACACGTCCAGCGCATACGGTTGCAGCTGCTCAATTGCGCGGGCAATATTGGCGACCTGCAAGCCACCGCTTAAAATAATTTTGCCATGCAACTGCGGCGGAATCAGCGTCCAATCAAACACATGACCCGCGCCGCCATAACCCAACGCATCCGCGTCAAGCAAAACCCCTGCCACATGCGGCGCGTGCTGCGCCACTTGCGCCCAGTCGGTGGCGGCATTGACGCGCACCGCTTTGATGACTGGGCGCTGCAAGGTTTGCTGCGCATCTAATGCAAACGCCCAAGTTTCATCGCCGTGCAGTTGAATGGTGTCAACGGGCGCACTTGATAAGGTGTGTTGAATGGCGGTGATGGATTCATTGACAAACAAGCCAACGGTGTTCACAAATGCGGGAATGCCCTGCATGAGCTGCGCGGCCGATTCTGGTGTGACAAAGCGCGGACTGGGCGGGTAAAACACAAAGCCCAGCGCATCCACGCCAAGCCCAACGGCGCATTGCACATCCTGCGCACGGGTAAAGCCGCAAAATTTGACTCGGGTTCTCATAAGTTCTCTTGGAGATGGCCGCAAAAGCGCCCAGTTTTAAGCGCCAAAAATGGCCTGAAATGAATCATTGGGCGCGGGCAAGCCGTATTGTGCGTCATAGTGAATCGCTGCTAAATACAACCCTTGCGCCGAAAAAGTGGGCGCGGCAAGTGTGCGATTGGTTTGAGCAAGCAAGGTGCGCATCCAGTCAACGGGTTGTTTGCCTGAGCCAATGTAAACCAAGCTGCCCACCACATTGCGCACCATGTGGTGCAAAAATGCGTTGGCGCTCAAAGACACCACAATCACGTCGCCAAACCGTTGTACATCAATCTGGTGCATGGTTTTAACTGGGGATTTGGCTTGACATTGCGCAGCACGAAAGGCTGAAAAATCATGTTGCCCCACCAACGCTTGTGCCGCCGCGTGCATTTTGGACGCATCAAGCGGCTTGTGATACCAGCCCGCGCGATTTGCCCAAATCGGTGCGCGCACAGGGTGGTTGTAAATCACATAATGATAAACGCGCTTAAATGCATCAAAGCGCGCATGAAACGACTCATCAACCGCATGCGCCCAGCGCACCACAATCGAGTCGGGCAAAAAGCTATTTGTGCCGCGCACCCACGACTCAATCGAGCGGTGCATCGGCACATCAACATGCACCACTTGCTCCAACGCATGCACGCCCGCATCGGTGCGCCCTGCGCATTGCACCCGCAAAGGCACGGTGGCAAACTGGCTCAAGGCATTTTCCAGCGTGTCTTGAACCGTTTGGCCGTTGGGCTGCGACTGCCAGCCCTGAAACGACGTGCCGTCATATTGAATCCCCAATGCAATTCTGGGCATCAATACACCCCAATGTCGTATGAAAACAATGAGGCCATCTGCAATGCCGCCGTGCGCTCATCCGTCGTACCGCGCAACAAAACATCATCCAACAAATACTGCGCCACATCGTCATAACGTGCGTCATGTGCGTCTTGTGCGTACAGCAACACGTCGGCCACAGTTTGCTGCTTGAGCCACTGATTACGTGCGTTTGCATCAAGCAGATCTTCGTAGTCGACGCTGCTATAGCTTGGCTCTGGAATGCTTTTTGAAAACTCACTCAAGAACTGCGGCACATCCACCGTTAAGGTTTCAGTGACCGTGCTTTTGACCAATTCTTCAGGCACTTGAGCTGCCAAAGCCGCTGCTTGCTTGGCTTGAGCAATGTCTTCGGCCCGCGTCAACACATTAATATTGGTCAACCCGCGCAAAAGACTCATGGGGGTTTTCAGGTTGTGGTTAAAAAAGTTAACGCTGATGCCACGGTTCAACTCCGCAGGGAAATTGGTACTGGTTGCCACCACACCTGCATCTTGTGCATCATTTTGTGCATCCGCGTCTAAATCCTCATCAACGAATGCATCAGCAGGCATTTCTGTAGCCACTTCCGCAGGTAAATCAGCACGCACAGCAGCGGGCAATTCAACGTTAGGCAAAGGATCATTCACAGGCTCAAACTCATGCTTGAGCGAGTTAAACTCCAAGCTGCTGGCAGACAAACCACCCAGCGCCAAATTAAACCGAATATCCGAGATGGGCGTATTGATCGGCGCATCGTCTGCCAATGGCGGCAACTCATCGCCCTCATCATCACCCTGCGCAGCATCCGCGTTCATCACATGCGGCTCGGCATGAGCCAATGGCGCACTCGGGTCAAAAGCCCCATTTTGAGACAGTGCTGGCGCGTCTGGCGTGTCTTGAATGCTTTCGCGCTCTGGCGATTCTTGAGCATCTTGAGCCAACACACCCTCTGGCTGCCCAAGCAACAAATGACTTTGTGGCCTTAAGTCAATTTGTGGGTAAACTTTTTTCTTTTTGCGTTTGAGCTTTAAAAACGCGAGCAGCGCCGCCAAAAGCCCAGCGCCGCCAACCGCATACCAAGACAATGGCCGATGGCTCATAAAAAACACTTTTGCATCATGCGCATACACTCGCGCATTATCAAGCAAACGGTCGCGCATTTTAAGTGCGCGCTCTTTAAACGAAGTCTGGGTTTCTGCATCTATTATTGTTGCAGCATCTGCTGCTGGTGCGGCATGGCCCACATTCGCATCAACCTCTGGCGCATTAGACGCATTTGGCGCAGCTGGCACAACGGGCGCGGGCAAAACCGCATCCGCATTCGCAGCAGCCACAACATCCGCTTTTAAAGGAATCACCAGCGTGGCACCTTTTTCTAAATTATGGGCAGCATCCAAAAAAGCCGAAGGGTTCAGGCGCACCAACCCATTTAAAGCAGTTTCAAAAGGCATTTGATTGGCAGTCGCGTAGCGTTGCGCAATCAGCATCATGGCGTCGCCCGGCAAAACGCTAATTGTGCCCGCTTCATTTTTCTCGGCCAGCGCCTTAATTTCTGCGCTGTGACCCGCACCAGCGCCAGCCTTTGCAAAAGCAATCGGCGCGGCCAACATCGAGAGTAATAACAAAGATGCAGTTGTTCGTCTAAATGATTGCGATATTTTTAGTCTCATGCAGGCTCCATAAACGAAAAGTGAATATTTAAGCGACAAAACGCCTAAAAGTAAAATACTGCTCAGCCGCTTCTTTTTGCGTCATGCCGTTACTCTTGGCATACGTTCCAAAAATAATCGCAGCCGCATCGCTGTTATTAAGAATAACCCGCCAACAAAGCGAGTAAGGCCACAACAAGCAACCGCGTTTTTAAGAATACGGGCAACTGATTTTTCAACAAAGTTCCAAGTCTGGGATAAAGACAACGCGCCATTTTAAACGGTTGAACCACAAAGCACAACCGAATCGCCGCATTCCATGCTTTAGTTCAAAACAATCCGCAACATGCGGCGCAACGGCTCAGCCGCGCCCCACAACAATTGATCGCCCACGGTAAACGCGCTCAAATACTCGCCGCCCATTGCCATTTTGCGCAAGCGCCCTACTGGCACGGTCATGGTGCCCGTCACAGCGGTTGGGGTTAAATCACGCACCGAATCGGCTTTGTTATTAGGCACAACTTTGACCCAATCATTTGCGCTGGCCAACATGTCACTGATTTCGTCCAGCGGAATGTCTTTTTTGAGTTTAATCGTCAACGCTTGGCTGTGGCAACGCATCGCACCAATCCGAACGCACAAGCCCTCAACATTGATAAAGCCAGCCGCGCCTTGGGTTTTGCCCAAAATTTTATTGGTTTCGGCCGCGCCCTTCCATTCTTCTTTGGTTTGCCCATTGCCCAAGTCTTTGTCAATCCAAGGAATAAGACCGCCCGCCAACGGCACGCCAAAATGCTCGGCTGGATAATCAGGCTCACGCATTTTTGCTGCAATTTTGCGGTCAATTTCAAGGATACTTGAGCGCGGGTCAGCCAATAAATCCGCCACTTCCGCATTCAAAATCCCCATTTGTGCAATCAACTCGCGCATGTTGGCCGCGCCGCCGCCCGATGCCGCTTGATACGTCATCGACGTCATCCAATCAATCGCATCTGCCTTAAACAACCCATCCAAGCCCATCATCATCAAGCTCACGGTACAATTACCGCCAACATAATTTTTAACCCCACGGCTCAAACCGTCTTTAATCACATTCATATTGACGGGGTCAAGCACAATAATCGCATCATCCTCCATGCGCAACGTTGACGCCGCATCAATCCAAAAGCCGTCCCAGCCCGCCGCGCGCAACGGGCCAAATACTTGAGTCGTGTAATCGCCGCCTTGGCAAGACACAATAATGTCACAGGTTTTAAGCGCATCAATGCTATTGCCATCATGCAAAACGCCATCAGACTTGGCGAACGACGGCGCCGCGCCGCCCGCATTTGACGTGCTAAAAAACACAGGTTCAAAATGCGCAAAATCGCCCTCAGCCAACATTCTGTACATCAAAACCGAACCCACCATCCCGCGCCAACCAACCAGTCCAACTCTTTTCATCTTTAAGCTCCATATAAAATAATCTACAAACCCACATTGCCGCATGGCAATTAAACCTTGCGCTCTACAATCACATAATGCTTGGTAAGCGCCTCAACCACCTCAAACACACCTTTAAAACCAGCAGGAATCACCAGCGACTCACCCGCCGCGCATTCAAACACATTGCCAACATCATCCGTCAAACGGCAGCGCCCGTGCGTCACAAAGAAAAACTCATCTTCACTCGCACCCATTTCAATCCGCCAACTCCCAACCTCGCTTGACCACACACCAGCAAACACCTCACCACTGTCATTGGTAAAATGATTTTGTGTGCAGCGCTCAGGCTTGCCCGACACAAGGCGCTCATTTTTAGGAAAATCAAACGACTTCTCAGTCACCTGCTCTTTAAACAAAACAATTGAACGCATAACACCCCCATTTTTTAGCCAGTCAAACGATTAAAAAACAACCCGCCATCAACGCCGCCAATCGCAGGCATAACAACCCTCAATCCAACGCCAAACCCACATCATCACCCGCCCAATCGCAAGGCAAAATCCCTTGCGCCACAAACCGATGAAACGTCGAATGCGGCCAATCCTTCACACACGCCACCCAGCCATGTTTGACAGGATTGAAATGCACATAATCCACATGCCGCTCAAAATCGCTCTCATCCCGAATCAAATGCTCCCAAAACCGCCGCTGCCAAATGCCGCGTTCATGGCGTCTTTGCCGAGAAACAGACAGCTCTTCAACCTTTGGCAGACTTTTAGAAAAAATCAACTTTATTAAACGCACGCGTGTTGAAAAATCACAATCACCTACAGGCAACTCAATCACGCAATGCATGTGCTCAGGCAAAACCACCCAAGCATGAATAATAAAAGGGTATTTTGTTTTTACCACCCGAACCGCTTCTCGCAAGGCTTCAATGTGCCGCACCAACACATCATTATCATGCCGCTCCAGTGCATTAATGGTCAAAAAATACGTCGCACCACCAACCTTGCTACGCCGATAATTTGACATTTACGCCCCCGTTATCAAATGCCACAAGAAAGCCGCCCTCAAAACCGCAGCAAAACGTAGGGTGGGTTCGCGCAGCAACCCACCACAACCGCAAATCAAACACCGTGCCAATTCAACGACATACGGTGGATTGCTGCGCGAATCCACCCTACAACTGAGCCAGCTTGCGCGTTTAAAATTGAATCGCCTTATGCCTTTAAAAATTGGGCAGTGGCTCTCCAATATTCCATTTATTTGCTGCCGCTTGCACCTTCAATACTTCATCGCGAGTCAATTGCTTTTCTATAGAATCCCTACTCTCCGACTCAGGTAGGCCATTAGCGGTTGCAAGGATAGAGTAAAAATAGGCTTGGGCATAGTTTTTGCTGACTCCGAACCCATTATAGTAGTGAAAAGTCAAGTTTTTCATTGCCAAGGCATCTCCACTTATAGCTGCTTTTTTAGACCAATATAGGGCTTCTGGATAATTTAGCATTCCACTTGATTCTGATGCGTAGAGTAAACCGAGTGCAAAAGCAGCACTTGAATCTCCCTTTGCGGCAGCTTGTTTGTAAAGTTCTGTCGCTTTGCTCAGGTCTTTAGGTACTCCAGTACCATCCCGATACATTCCCGCCAAGCTTATAATTGCATTGGGGTAGTTTTTATTGGCACTCAATGTTAAATATTTGATTGCCTCGGTGTAATTAGGCTCAACTCCTCTATCTCCTAAATACATTCCCCCTAAGTTTGATTGAGCAATAGTCAAGTTTTTTTGCGCCGCCAATTGATAATACTTTACAGCCGTTTCTTTGCTTTCCGGGACGTCATATCCAATCTCATATCTAATGCCTAAAGCAGTTAAAGCTTGAGGTGTGCCGAGCGTTTCTAACTGGCTTACCGTTCGATTTTTTAATTTGAGTTCGTCCAATTGTTGTTTTCTGACATTAAAAAAACGAGTTGCATAATAAACACTCATCAGCCTTTTATTTTCTTCTTTCGCTTTTTGCTGAGCTAAAACTTGCTGCTCATGGAGCGCTTGATTTCTGTGCTCCTGATTAATCGCATTGCGCGCATTAACACCATTAATGTAAGCATCTATATATGCTCTTTGAGCATTTATTCGATTATTCAGCCCTTGATTATAAGCTCGATAATAACTATCAACCCCACTGCCAATGTCATTTTTAGCATTTGCATGATGAGAGAGTAAAACACCTGCGCACACGAGCAGATAAGTCGCCGCTTTTTTCATTTCTTTCCCTTAAAGATTGTAAACCGTAAGACGGATTCGCGAAACAAAACCGCCGTATGTGCTCGAACATCCGAGCCGTTTTAACACAATCGGTGGATTGCTGCGCGAATCCACCCTACAATTGAACCAGCTTGCGCGTTACGCCGATGGCTTGAAATTCCCTCTCCTGCCACCAAGCGCCACAAAAAACCGTAGGGTGGGTTCGCGCAGCAACCCACCATGACCGCAAGCCAAACACCGTGCCAATTTAACGACATACGGTGGATTGCTGCGCGAATCCACCCTACAACTGAGCCAGCTTGCGTGTTTGGGCTACGGCTCTACGGCTTGAATAAAGGAGCAACGCATGGGTTATTTCGCCCTTCAGAATAACTACCACAACTATCTGAATACACTACATCTCCTTTAGTATCGACCAAGGCTACAGTAGTATTTGTTACTCTCAAACTCACTTCCCTATCACGCCCATTATAGAAAAATGTGAACGGAATATTCGGCTTGAACTTTCCTTTGTAAACAGTGTAAGGTTTAAAATTGCTCATTGAACAAGCACCTGTCCAAATTTTTGTATTCCCTTGCTTATCAATGGTTATTCCGTGCTCATTACAATTCCCATCTTCAAGAGAGAAAAAACGCTTACCTACAAATGGTATAGCGGATTGAGCATACCCAACAGATGTAACGCCAAGTAAACCGACTAACAATAGGACAAAAAATTTTCGCTTCATCTTCAACTCCTCATTTAATGAACTAACCCGTAGGATGGATTCGCGCAGCAATCCGCCACAAACACCCGAACATCCGAACATCCGAGCCCTTTTAACACACAATCGGTGGATTGCTGCGCCAACCCACCCTACAACATTCACAACAGATCACAAAACCGCCAACACAGCATCGCCCATCTCAACCGTACCCACCTTCAAACCACCCGCCGTCATAATATCCCCCGTCCGATACCCTTGCGCCAAAACCTTTTTAACCGCTGCATCCACGCAGTCAGCCGCTGCCACTTGGTTCAAGCTGTGGCGCAGCATCATGCCGACCGATAAAATCATGGCCAATGGGTTGGCCAAGTTCTTGCCAGCAATATCAGGTGCAGAGCCGTGAATCGGCTCGTACAGGCCTTTGCCGTTTGCGTCGATTGACGCGGATGGCAGCATGCCGATTGAGCCTGCCACCATAGACGCGGCGTCGGACAAAATATCGCCAAACATATTGCCAGTGACCATCACGTCAAATTGCTTGGGGTTGCGCACCAGTTGCATGGCGGCGTTGTCGACCAGCATGTGGCTGAGTTCAACGTCTGGGTATTCGGCAGACACTTCAATCATGACGTCGCGCCACAACTGCGTGCATTCGAGCACATTCATTTTATCGACTGAGCACAGTTTTTTATTGCGTTTTTGCGCGGTTTTAAATGCGCTGTGGGCGATGCGGCGGATTTCGGATTCAGAATAAATCATGGTGTTAAAGCCAACCCGTTCGCCGTTGCGGATTTCAATCCCGCGCGGCTCGCCAAAATAAATATCGCCGACCAATTCGCGCACGATGATGATGTCCAGCCCTGCAACCACTTCGGGCTTGAGGGTTGAGGCTTCGACCAATTCAGGATAAACCACGGCTGGGCGCAGATTGGCAAACACCTGCATTTCTTTGCGAATTGCCAATAAACCGCGCTCTGGGCGTTGCTCGCGCGGCAATACGTCGTATTGTGGCCCGCCCACTGCGCCGAGCAAGACCGCATCGGCTGCCATACATTTGGCAAGGGTTTCGGGTGGAAAAGGCACGCCCGTTGCGTCAACCGCGCAGCCGCCGATGAGCGCGTCATCCCAGCGAATATCTAAGCCGTCGGTTTTGAGTTTTTCGAGAACGCGCACGGCTTGCGCCATGATTTCAGGGCCAATGCCGTCACCAGGAAGCAGTAAAATATTTTGTGTCATGTGTATTTAATCCAATTGTAGGGTGGGCACTGCCCACCTTTTTAATGCGGTTGCGCTGCTTGAGAAGTTTGAGAATGGTGGGCAGTGCCCACCCTACGTTGTGCAACGCGGCTTTATTTTTATCAGACGGTGGTTTTATTCAACCACGGAAATTTTGATAAATGTTGCGCTTCAAACGCCTTGATTTCATCGGCGTGACGCAAGGTCAAGCCAATGTCATCAAAACCATTGGTCAGGCAATATTTGCGGTGCGTGCTAATCTCGAACTTAAACGCGTCATCACCCACGCGCACCAGTTGCTCGGGCAAATCAATCGTGACCTCAAAACCCACGTTGGCATTGACGATGTGGATGATTTTATCGACTTGTGCGGCGGTTAAAACGATGGGCAACAAGCCGTTTTTGTAGCAGTTGTTAAAGAAAATATCGGCGTATGACGGCGCGATAATCGCTCTAAAACCATATTGTTGCAACGCCCAAGGCGCGTGCTCGCGCGATGAGCCGCAGCCAAAGTTGTCCCGCGTGACCAATACGCTTGCGCCTTGATAGCGGGCTTGGTTTAACACAAAGTCTGGATTGAGCGGACGATTGGCGTTGTCTTTGCCGGGCTGACCTTCGTCCAAATACCGCCATTCATCAAATAAATTGGCACCAAAACCCGTGCGGGCAATGGATTTTAAAAACTGTTTGGGGATAATCGCGTCGGTATCAACGTTTTCGCGGTCAAGCGGGGCGATTAAGCCAGTGTGTACGATGAATTTTTCCATGAGCTGTCTTTAGAATAAAAGTAATACAGCGCACGGAATAAAGTTTTTATGCCGCGCTGCTGCGCAAAACGTGCAGGTTTACGGATTGGTTGATACGGGTGCAGTTCCGGGTGCAGGGATTTTTTCTTGCACATAATCGCCGCCGTTTTTGAATGCCCCGCCCACAGCAGATACATCTTTGCCAATGCCGTTCGCAAAGCCTTTAAATGTATTGCAGGCCGACAAAGTGAGGGTTGCCAAAACAGCAATTGATAATAATTTACGCATTTTATTTCTCCATAAATAAGCCAAAACGGCTTGTTAAAAAATTAAATCAAACTTCTAATATCGACAAATCGCCCTTCAATCGCCGCTGCCGCTGCCATGGCAGGACTGACCAAATGCGTGCGTCCGCCCGCACCTTGGCGGCCTTCAAAGTTGCGATTGCTGGTGGAGGCGCAACGCTCGCCCGCTTCTAAACGGTCAGCATTCATTGCCAAACACATTGAGCAGCCCGGTTCGCGCCACTCAAAACCTGCTTGGGTGAAAATCACATCCAAGCCTTCGGCTTCCGCTTGGGCTTTGACCAAACCTGAACCGGGTACAACCAAGGCGAGTTTGATGTTTGAAGCGACTTTTTTGCCCAACCGTTTGACCACCCAAGCCGCCGCACGCATGTCTTCAATGCGGCTGTTGGTGCATGAGCCGATAAATATTTTGTCCACTGCAATTTGCGTGATGGGTGTGCGTGGGCTTAAGCCCATATATTGCAAGGCACGCTCAATCGCATCTCGTTTGACGGGGTCAGATTCTTTTTCTGGGTCAGGCGTTGCGCCGTCAACTGGCACAACCATTTCGGGCGATGTGCCCCATGTCACTTGCGGCTTAATCTGCTCGGCTTGCAATTGAACTGTGGCATCAAAATACGCGCCAGCGTCAGAATGCAAGTCTGCCCATGTTTGTGCAGCCAATTCAAACTGTGCGCCTTGCGGGCCAAATGGGCGGTTTTTCATGTAAGCAATGGTGGTGTCATCAACCGCCACCAAGCCCGCCCGTGCGCCCGCTTCAATCGCCATATTGCAAATGGTCATGCGCCCTTCCATGCTCAACGCACGAATCGCAGTGCCTGCAAATTCAATGGTAAAACCCGTGCCGCCCGCCGTACCAATCTGCCCAATCACCGCCAGCACAATGTCTTTGGCGGTGCAACCTGCGGGCAAAACGCCATCGACCTGTACGAGCATGTTTTTGGCTTTTTTCATCATCAAGGTTTGAGTGGCAAGCGCATGTTCAACTTCGGACGTGCCAATCCCAAACGCCAACGCGCCCATTGCGCCGTGGGTGGAGGTGTGCGAATCGCCGCAGACAATGGTCATCCCCGGTAGCGTTGCGCCTTGTTCAGGCCCAATCACATGCACAATCCCTTGGCGCACGTCGTTGATTTTAAATTCGGTAATGCCAAACTCATCGCAGTTTTTGTCGAGTGTTTCCACCTGCAAGCGTGACACTGGGTCAACAATGCCCGCGTTACCCGCCGCCCGATTGGTGGTGGGCACATTGTGGTCGCACACCGCTAAGTTTGCATTTAAACGCCACACCGGACGCTGCGCGACTTTTAGGCCTTCAAAGGCTTGTGGGCTGGTGACTTCGTGGAGCAATTGGCGGTCAATGTAAATCAATGCCGTGCCGTCATCGTCGGTGCGTATCACGTGCATGTCCCATAATTTGTCGTATAAGGTTTTTTTCATTGCGTGTCCTAATTATAAATGTGGATTACTTCTTTTTTGCGCTGACATATAAAGGGCGGACTGTGTCGGCCAGCGCCGCCAAGTTTGCTTGACGGTCAGATGAGCTGGGATGCGTGCTAAAAAAATCCGAGCCGCCTGCACCTGATTCCGCCTGCATTTTTCGCCAAAGCGATGCTGCTGCATCTGGGTTGTAGCCTGCACGAGCCGCAATTTCAATCCCCATTTGGTCTGCCTCAGTTTCGTGCGCGCGATTGAACGGCAAATTAAAACCAACCTGCGCGCCCACATTAGCAAGGTCGCCCACGCCTTTGTAGCCCGCTACTTGCCCCGCCACGTCCAACAAACCGACCAATAAGTTTGAATTTTGTTGCTGCGATGCGCCCTCGCGCGAGTGTTCGCGCAAG
Organism: Hydromonas sp.; assembly: GCA_017495165.1. Classification (GTDB taxonomy): domain Bacteria; phylum Pseudomonadota; class Gammaproteobacteria; order Burkholderiales; family Burkholderiaceae; genus Hydromonas. The sequence goes on from JAFEII010000006.1 coordinate 50,249, forward strand.
GCGTGTGAAATTTCATGCCCCATAACTTGCGCAATTTCATCGTCTGTTAACTTTAAACGGGTAATTAAGCCCGAATAAATAAACATTTTGCCGTCTGGATAACACGCAGCATTTAGCTCATCAGAGCTTAAAACCGCCACCTGCCAAGGCCAATTGCCAGAGTCTGGCCGCAAAACGGGGGCTTGCTGAACCAAACGAGCCGTAATAAGGCGAACCCGTTTGGTTAGCACCTTATCTGTGTTTAAAACGCCCTGCTGCTTTGCCGAACCCAGCAGACTCATATAAGCATTGGCGGAGGCTGCATTAAATTGCGCCGCAGGAATCGAGAATTTTTGAGCGCGTGTCACGCCTGTTGCACTGCTGACGGTGGTTTGTTGCACCGTGCCGCATGCGGCCAATAACAACACGCTTGAGACAAGCACATATCTTTTGAATGTGTGAAACATTTTACAGCCCTTCATCCATCGTTAAAACAGGGGTTTGAACCGTCACATCGCCATTTTGTGCACGATGCAAAAGCACATGGTCAATCAACACCAGCGCCAACATGGCTTCTAAAATTGGGGTGGCGCGAATGCCCACGCATGGATCATGCCGCCCGAAGGTTTCAACCGTTGCTGCATTGCCCTCAACATCTATGGATTCGCGCGGCACGCGAATCGACGACGTTGGCTTAATCGCCACATGCACCACAACGGGTTGCCCAGAGGAAATACCGCCCAACACACCGCCGGAATGATTGGTTTTAAAGCCTGTTGGCGGCATTTCATCGCCGTGCTGCGAGCCTTTTTGGGCAACCACATCAAAGCCGTCCCCCATTTCAACCCCTTTAACCGCATTCACCCCCATCATGGCATAAGCAATATCCGCATCGAGTTTATCAAACAGCGGCGCGCCCAAACCCACGGGCACGTTAATCGCCCCCACCATCAAACGTGCGCCAACCGAATCGCCTTCGCGGCGCAAATTATCCATATACGCTTCTAGCTCAGGCACAACGTCATTATTTGGGGAAAAAAATGGATTTTGCGCCACAAAATCCCAGTCTTGAAATGGAATTTCTACTTCTCCCAAAGCGGTCATACAGCCCATAATTTGGGTGCCGTATTTTTCAAACAGCCATTTTTTTGCCACAGCGCCCGCCGCCACCATGGGCGCAGTCAAGCGCGCAGAAGAGCGCCCGCCACCGCGTGGGTCGCGCACGCCATATTTGTGCCAATACGTGTAGTCGGCATGGCCTGGGCGAAACTGCATGGCAATATTGCCATAATCGCTGCTGCGCTGATCTTGGTTGCGAATCAAAAGCGCAATCGGCGTCCCCGTTGTCACGCCTTCATACACGCCCGATAAAATTTCAACCTGATCCGCCTCTGAGCGTTGCGTCACGTGGCGTGACGTACCAGGCTTGCGGCGATCAAGATCAGGCTGAATATCAGCCTCGGACAATTTCATACCTGGAGGACAACCATCAATCACACAGCCGATTGCCACGCCATGCGACTCGCCAAAATTGGTCACGCTAAATAATTGTCCAAACGTGCTGCCCGCCATATCATGCCTTAATGTGTGAGTCAAAATAGCCCGTATTGTAGCCTAAATGACCATGATTTTTTAAGAAAACCATGAAAAAAAGCCCGATGTTTATCGGGCTTTTTAAACAGGTCTAAATGCATTAATGCATTAATGCATTAACGCATTATTTTTCTGAGCGCCCTAATTGAGGCAACGTAAAATCATGGCCGCCCATCAGCAAACCCGTTTCGGTATAAATCCCCAATTTTTGGCGCGTGTCAACAATATCAAGGTTGCGCATGGTCAACTGACCGATTCGGTCAATCGGATCAAACGGCGCATCCTCAACTTTTTCCATCGACAAACGCTCAGGATGGTAGGTTAAATTTGGTGACTCGGTGTTCAGAATCGTGTAATCGTTACCACGGCGCAATTCAAGCGTCACCTCACCCGTAATCGCCCGCGCCACCCAGCGTTGCGCGGTTTCACGCAGCATGAGCGACTGCGGATCAAACCAGCGCCCTTGATACAACAAGCGCCCCAAGCGCAAACCGTTGATGCGGTATTGCTCAATCGTATCCTCATTATGAATGCCACTTAACAAGCGCTCATACACAATGTGCAACAACGCCATTCCAGGCGCTTCATAAATACCGCGACTCTTCGCCTCAATAATCCGATTTTCAATTTGATCGCACATGCCCAAACCATGGCGACCACCAATCCGATTGGCCTGTTCAAACAGCGCCACCAAATCATCAAACCGCTCACCATTTAGCGCAACAGGCACACCTTCTTCAAAACGCACCGTCACTTCTTCGGCCTTAACAACCACATCTTCACGCCAAAATTCAACCCCCATAATCGGCTTGACAATCCGAATCCCGCTGTGCAAAAACTCAAGGTCTTTGGCTTCGTGGGTTGCGCCCAGCATGTTGGAATCGGTTGAATACGCTTTTTCGGTTGACATTTTGTAATCAAAACCATTTGCCACCAAAAACTCAGACATTTCAAAACGGCCGCCCAATTCATTAATAAACTGCTGATCAAGCCACGGTTTGTAAATACGCAAACTTGGATTGGTCAGCAAGCCATAACGGTAAAACCGCTCAATATCATTGCCTTTAAACGTGCTGCCATCCCCCCAAATATTCACATCATCCTGCTTCATAGCCGCCACCAGCATGGTGCCAGTCACCGCACGCCCCAGCGGCGTGGTATTAAAGTAAGTCGCACCACCCGTTGAAATATGAAAAGCACCGCACTGAATTGCAGCCAAACCTTCAGCGGCCAATTGCGCACGGCAATCAATCAGGCGTGCATTTGCAGCACCATAAGCCATCGCTTTGCGCGGAATCGCATCGTAATCATCCTCATCAGGCTGCCCCAAATTAGCCGTGTACGCATAAGGCACAGCGCCCTTTTGCTGCATCCACAATAACGCCGCACTGGTGTCCAAGCCGCCCGAAAAAGCAATCCCAACTTTTTCGCCAACGGGTAAATTTTGTAAAATGGTGTTTGACATACATGTTCCTATTTATAGTGAAGGTTGCCGTAAAGCTGCGCCATTATAAGGGTTATGAATGAAATTGCAACCTCACATCAAGCACCCACCCACGCATTTCAGTGCATTCAAACACGGCTGAACAACAAAATCTCATTCACCCACGATTGGGCTGATACCAACAATAAACCCCATCTTGCGATGGGGTTTATTCAAAAAAAATCGAGGGCTTAAATCAGAAGGCTCAATCAGCCCGCCAAAACACTTATGTGTCAAAATTAACAGCACTTTTACGCCGAAAATGACCCAAACCCAGCGGCACAAAGCCAAGCAACAAACCACCCAAACCAATGGCCAGCGTAATATTTTCAAAAGTCGGAATGCTGTACAACGCCAAAAACACCATAAATGCAGCACTCGCAGCAGGCCAAATCACATACGAGCACGCAGCTCGCAAGCCATCATTGAGTTTGCTGCGATAATGCCAAGCACAAGCAAAGCCAGCCAAACTCATATAAAAACAAATTTGAAACCCGATCGCCGAAATCGAGCTGTCTAAAATAGCTTTAACGGACGGCATTGAAGATGAGGTAAACAGCAGCAACACCCCCATAAACCAAATAACCAATGTCGCAACCCACGGGGTTTGCCATTCTGGGTGAATTTTAGCGTAACGCGGGTGCAGCGCATTGTCGCGCGACATCGCAAACATGCTGCGGCTAAATTGTAAAATCTGCGTCTCTATCGTACCAATCGTACTTAAAACCGTTGAAATTACTGCCAAATAACTCCACGGCTTTGGAAACAATTTATCCGCAATCGCGTACAAAACATTGGTATTGGCTTGCGCAATTTCCTCATCGGTCAATACAATTAACACAACAATCATCATGATAATAAAAAACAAAATCAAATTTACCATTGCCCAAAAAGCCCCACGCGAAGCAGGTTCAGGCGTACCAGGCTTGGTTTCCTCACCCAAATTCATCGTAACGTCCCAACCCCAATAAAAAAAGATCGCAGTCAATGCGCCAGTTGCAAAAGTAGCTGGGGTAAAGGCAAAAATAGAAACCCATTCAAATGAAGGCATGTGCGCAGGTGCATCCCAATATTGCACAAAGGCACCAATGATTAAAGCAAAGATAATCGCGGTTTCGACAACGGTTAAAATCAGCTGCGCATAACTTGCGTGTTTAATCCCTTTGGTAACCACCACCGTTACGATGGTCAGCCAAATGGCTGCGGTAAACGTCACCCAACTGGTATCCTCAACCAAGTCAGCACCGCCAAAAATGTCACGAATCACGACCAAAGTTGAGGTTGCCGCAGGAATCGTTGCAGAGACCATAAAAATAACCGAGGCAACCAGCAACCCCCAGCCTGCAAAAAAACCCCATGTAGGGCCAAAAACCTTGCCAACCCAAGCATAGGTTGCACCCGCATGCGAGGTTATTTTATTTAAATGTGTGAATGCAAGCATGATGCCAAACATAATCAAGCCACAATACAAAACACTGCCAACGGCCAAAGTCCCGACGGTTGACACAATCACCGCAGTCGTAACTGCCACGCTAAATGCGGGCGCTGTCCCCGCAATCCCCATAACGGCGGACTCTAAAGTACCCAAAGAGCCGCTGGCCAATCCTTTTTCTTTTGTCATATTGTCTCCATTATTTAAGTGTTGTTTTTAAAAGCCGTTTATTGTGACAGACAAAAAACCAATCAATCAGTCCAATTCTAAGTCAAGCCACCAGACAATTGCGCAACTCACATCCGCACCACTTGGCTCACGCCTGCCACTTGCATGAGCGATGAAATCGCCTTTTGCAAAACCGTTGCCGACTCAACTTCAAGGCCAACAATCAACTGGCATTGCCCACCCACCATCGCGCTGCGCACGGTTTTAAGCCCACTCACCAATATTTTTTCACGCGCCAAAACCTCTGTTAGATCTTTCATCATATCAATCGACTCAACCGCCGTCACAATAATATCCACTTGATACCGCGCACCAACGCGACTTGCCCACGTGCAATTTAAAACCCGCTCAGGATGCTGGCTTTGCATATTCAAAAAATTGTCACAGCCGACTCGATGAATCGACACGCCTTTGGCACGCGTCACAAAACCCACAACCTCATCGGGCGGCGCTGGCTTACAGCACTTGGCAAGCTGCGTCATTAAGTCATCCAACCCAACCACCAGCACACTGTTTTTGCCATGTTTGATTTTATTGGCATGACTGTTGACCCAATTCACGCTATCCAAACGCTCCGCTTGCAAAGGCGACGCAACCGTCTCTTTAAAATAGACCTCAAGGTCATGCGCAGTTAAATCCTCACGGGCAAACGCAATATAAAAATCATCCAACTTGTCATAACCCAATGCTTGAGCCAACTCATCGTGCTTGAGAGCGGTTTTACTCAAGCGCTGCAATTCTTTTTCAAATAAATTGCGCCCTTGCGCCACATATTCCGCACTGGCTTGCGCATTAAACCACGCACGAATTTTGCTTTTGGTGCGCGCACTGGCGGTAAACTCATCACGCAGCCAATCGCGTGACGGGCCGCCTTGTTTGGCCGCGCTTATTTGAACCGTTTGCCCCGTTTGTAGCTTGGTATTGAGCGGCACAAGCGTGCCATTCACTTTCGCACCGCGACACAAATGCCCCAAATTGGTGTGAACGTAATACGCAAAATCAATCGGCGTGGCATCTTTTGGCAACTCAATCACCTTTGCATCGGGCGTAAGCACATAAATATTTGGATCATTGAGCCTAAAAGCTTTGTCCTGCGCCGCAATTTTTCGGGTTAAATCAGACTGCCAGCTAATTAATTGGCGTACCCACGCAATTTGCTCGTCGTAAACAGACTGCGCCGATGTTTGCTCATTTTTAAAGCCGCCCTCTTTGTAACGCCAATGCGCCGCCACGCCATACTCGGCAAACTGATGCATTTCTTGGGTGCGAATTTGCACCTCAATTGGCCGCCCATCATCCCCAACCACAACAGTGTGCAATGATTGGTAACCATTTGATTTTGGCCGCGCAATGTAATCATCAAACTCCTTTGGAATCGGCTGCCATAAATGATGCAGCACCCCCAAAACCTCATAACACGACTTCACATCCGCCACCACAATTCGAAACGCTCGAATGTCATACAAATCAGCAAACGCCAAATCCTTGCCGCGCATTTTGTTATAAATACTGTAAATATGCTTAGGCCGACCTGAGATTTGCGCCTTAATTTTTTGTGCGTTTAAATCTTGATTGAGCCGTTCAATCGCCTGCGCCACAAACGCCTCACGCGCAGTGCGCTTTTCGTCCAACCAGCTTGAAATTTCTTTATACACAGTGGGCTGTGCAAAGCGAAACGCCAAATCTTCAAGCTCCCATTTGACCTGCCAAATCCCCAATCGATTGGCAAGCGGCGAGTAAAGCAACAACGTTTCTTGCGCCAAATCTGGCGGACAAGGCAATTTTTGCGCCGCAAAATAGCGCAAGGTCTGCAAGCGCGACACCAATCGCAAAATCACCACGCGAATGTCATTGGCCATCGCAAGCAGCATTTTACGCACGCGCTCAATCTGAGCGCTCGACTCAGGACTGCCCAGCGACTTATCACCCGTCACATTTTTGGTTTGCACCCCCAAATGCATCAGCGCATGCAAATTGGCAATCCGCAACGCCTGAACGTTTCCCCATTGCACCTCAATCGCCTCAACTGCCGCCGCACGCTCTTTTGCGTTGCTTGCAAAGTCAAGAAAACCAAATAAATAAGCGGACACGTGCAACTCATCGTCCACGCTAAGCCGCTGCAAAATATCGCTCATGCCTTGCGAATGCGCAAACATAAGCTCGCCCGTGCGCAAACACGCGTCACCATAATGCTGCTTTGCAGCATCCATGGCTTGTGCAATTGTTTGCTTTTCGGGCTGCGGCACATTGATTGACATAGTGAATTTTCTGTAAATTAAAGCGGTTTTTAAATAACAAAAAGCCATTAAAATCAAAGCGCTAGGATTTGTTTTAAAAGCTTTTTGTATTGATAAAGCAACATAAATGCGACGGGCAATTCACCCAAAGCATCCCATCAAAATACGGTTGTTACATGCGCGGCACAACCACGCCAGTTTGGCCTTGATATTTACCACCACGGTCTTTGTAAGACACCTCACAAACCTCATCGGACTCTAAAAACAGCACCTGTGCGCAGCCTTCATTGGCATAAATCACGGCAGGCAATGGCGTGGTATTTGAAAACTCAAGCGTCACATAACCTTCCCACTCTGGCTCAAACGGCGTGACGTTCACAATAATCCCACAGCGCGCATAGGTTGATTTACCCAAGCAAATGGTCAACACGCTGCGCGGGATTTTAAAGTACTCAACCGTGCGCGCCAATACAAACGAATTGGGCGGAATAATGCACGTGTCGCCCACATGCTCAACAAAGCATTTTGGATCAAAATTTTTCGGATCAACAATACTGTTGTTCACATTGGTAAAAATTTTAAATTCATTTGAGCAACGAATATCATAGCCATAGCTCGATGTACCATAACTCACAATTTTTTCGTCACCGTGATAACGCACTTGGCCTGATTCATACGGGTGAATCATGTCATGCTCCAGCGCCATTTTGCGAATCCACTTATCCGATTTAATACTCATATTGCCTCCAACAATTTAATCAAAATCAGGCCAGAGCGGCCAAAATAGCATTTAAGCTGGCTTGATCAACCAGACCATGCCCAGTCAAACGCGCATCAATTCGTTTGGCCAACCCTGCCAATACACGCCCTGGACCACATTCCACCAAATCAGTCACGCCCTTATCGGCCATCAATGTAACAGACTCAACCCAGCGCACCGGATGCCACGCCTGCCGAATCAACGCATCTTTGATTTTAGAAGCGTCGGTTTCAATCAACACATCCACGTTATTTATCACCGGAATGCTTGGCGTTTGGAACACCATCGACTCAAGCGCACCTGCCAATTCATGCGCCGCAGGTTCGAGTAAACTTGAATGAAATGGCGCAGACACAGGCAAAACCAAGGCACGTTTTGCACCCGCAGCTTTAGCCAATTCGCATGCTTTTTCAACCGCACCCTTGTGTCCAGCAATCACAACTTGCCCGGGCGAATTGTAGTTAACCGCCTGCACCACCTCACCCGCCACTTCCATTTGCGCGGTCTCACACACAAACCGCACGGTTTCATCGTCCAAGCCCAAAACAGCAGCCATACCGCCCACACCAACAGGCACGGCGTTTTGCATGGCTTGCGCTCGGATTTTGACCAATTTCACCGCATCGGTCAGCGTCATGACGCCAGCAGCGGTCAAAGCGGAGTATTCACCCAAGCTGTGCCCAGCAAGCAGGGTTGGCATGGCGCCACCGACCGATTCCCAAGCGCGAAATGCGGCAACACTGGCAGCCAACATAATCGGCTGCGTGTTCACGGTCAAGTTCAACGCTTCAATTGGCCCCTCTTTCATCATGCCCATCAAATCCATGCTCAGCGCATCACTCGCTTGCGCAATGGTTTCCTGTACGACAGGCAAATCTGCCAAGTCATTGAGCATACCAACGCTTTGCGAGCCTTGCCCAGGAAATACAAATGCTGTTGTCATCGTGTTCTTTCTTCTCATGTGCCACCCACCTAAGCAAGCGGGTTTTGAATAATTTTTAGCGTGTTTTAAGCTGTTTTAGTACGTGTTTACATCATTAAACGGCATGACATTAATACTGAATCAACGCAGCGCCCCAAGTAAAGCCGCCACCAACCCCTTGGAGCAACATGGTTTGACCGCGCTGAATTCGGCCATCTCGCACCGCTTTATCCAGAGCCAAAGGCACAGATGCGGCAGACGTATTGCCGTGTTCATTCACACTCACAATCACCTTTTCGACAGGAACATTCAAGCGCTTGGCAGCAGCTTGAATGATGCGAATATTCGCTTGATGCGGGATAAACCAATCAAGCTTCTCAACTGGCAACTGGGCATCCTCCAACACCTCCAACGCCACATCGCCCAGCAAAGTCACCGCATTTTTGAACACCGCTTGGCCGTCCATACCAATGAACGGCTCACCTTTAATCGCGCCATTGTAAATCACGCCCTTACTATGCAAAATGTGCGACAAATCACCATCCGAATGAATGCGGCATGACAAGACACCCGGCTCATCTGATGCGCGCAAAATCACCGCGCCTGCGCCATCGCCAAACAACACGCACGTGGTGCGGTCGTTCCAATCAAGCAGCCTTGAAATCACCTCAGCCCCGACCACCAACGCGGTTTTAACTTGACCTGATTGAATCATGGCGTTGGCCGTGGTCAACGCATAAATAAAGCCAGAACATGCCGCTTGCACATCAAACGCTGCGGCTTTTTTTGCCCCAATTTTTGACTGCAACAAACACGCAGTACTGGGAAACAGCATGTCACCCGTCGATGTAGCCACAACCACCAAATCAATCTCATCGGCCGAAATACCCGCCATTTCCATGGCATTGCGTGCGGCAATCTCACCCATCGAGCTGGCGGTTTGACCTTCATTTGCCCAATAGCGCTGACAAATACCTGTGCGCTCTTGAATCCATTGGTCTGAAGTTTCTATGCCGTTTTTGGCCAACCGTTCCACCAGCATGTCGTTGGTAATCGGCTCATTTGGGACAAAACTGCCCGTGCCAATGATTTTTGCGTATGTTTGGGTCATAAAAACTCCATGTGAGGTTTTGAAATAAGGGGGCAATTATACGGCAAATAGATGCCGCTCTATTCCAAAATTTCTAGTTTAATTAGGTTTAAAAAAGCGTGACCTAAAGCCACGCCCAGTATGTATTGCTGCAAAGATTAGCGCTCATCATGCGCAGTCAAACCAACCGCCAGCACATCAATCAATGCCAATTGTAAAATCCGCGTCAACATCGCAGGTTTGGTTTGGCGATCCTCATTCGTGTTAATCACCACCAGCGCATCGGCTTTTTTTGCCAGCGCCGTATTCGATGGCGCAATCACAAAAACCGTCGCACCATTTGCCTTGGCAATATCGGCCGCATCAAGCAGCTCTTGGGTCTGCCCTGAGCGCGAAACAAACATCGCCACATCATTTTTGCCCAGTTGCTTGGCACACAAGTTCATCATATAACCATCGGTTCTTGAGGCCGCTTTAATCCCAGCTCGGATGAATTTATACTGCGTATCATCCGCCACAGGTGCCGAGCTGCCCAGCGCAAAAATCGCCACTTGTTCGGCGGACCTTAAGGTTTTTAGCGCATGCTGGAGCTCTTGCTCTCCTAGCTCTTCACGCAACGTCAATAGCGCACTCGCGGTGTTGTTCAGGACTTTTGTGCAAATCTCATCAATTGAATCGTTTTTTTCAATCGGCGAAAAACTCATGGCCGAGTCATTGTTAAGCGTACCAGACAGCTTTAATTTAAAGTCCTGCAAGCCCTCACAACCCATACTGCGGCAAAATCGAATCACGGTTGGCTGACTCACACCAGCCACCAGCGCGATTTCAGAAATCGGGCTATTCACAAACAAATGCGGGTTGTCCAGCACACTATCAGCCACTTGCGCCTCAGATCGGCTCAAGTGAATGCGCATATTGCGGATGCGCATCAACATCGCCCCCGCAACGCTTTGATTGGCAGGTTCTTTTGAGTGGGATTTCATACGTGTTTGCAAGGCCAAAGTGGTTTTATTCCGTGTTTTTGATTCAACAAACAAATCAAGATTTTTATTTAAAATCAATTGTTTGCGGTTTTTGGTTAAAGCGATTTATTTAAAATAAGTTATTCAAAACCCCGCCTGGGCGAACAGTCAATATAAATGTTTGCCGAACGGGAATGTATGCCCGCCGACACCACATTTACAATTCTTCATGCCAATTAAAGCCGTCACGCGCAATCAGGGCATTGGCCGCCGCCGGCCCCCAAGTGCCAGCCGTGTACAGTTTGGGCGCCACGCTTTGGTCTTGCCACGTGTTCATAATCGGCTCAACCCAGCGCCAAGCCTGCTCTTGCTCATCGCGTCGCACAAACAATGCCAAATTACCGTGAATCGCATCAAGCAGCAACCGCTCATAACCATCCATGCGCCGTTCCGTAAAAAAGTCATCGGAATCCATATCCAAATGCACCGGGCCCAAGCGCATGGTATTACCAGGCCGTTTGGCCATACAATACATGCGCATTGATTCTTCTGGCTGCAATTCAATCACCAAACGGTTCGAGCCTTGCGGCGTTTTGCCCAACAACTCATAGGCCACGGGTTTAAATTCAACCACAATTTCAGCCATGCGCTTGGGCATGCGCTTGCCGGTGCGCAAGTAAAACGGCACACCCGCAAAACGCCAGTTGTTAATTTCGGCCTTAATCGCCACGTAAGTTTCGGTTGCGCTGTTCGGCGCAATCCCCGCCTCATCCAAAAACGCAGGCGCGTCTTTGCCCCCAACCGTGCCTGCTTTATATTGGCCGCGCACCACATTGCTGAGTACCTCGTCTTGCGTCATGGGTTTGAGTGAGCGCAACACGGCCAGCTTGGCGTCGCGCACCGCATCCGCATCCATTGAGGCAGGTGGATCCATCGCCACGATGCACAGCAATTGCAGCAAATGGTTTTGCACCATATCGCGCAGCGCACCCGTTTCATCATAAAAATCACCGCGTTTTTCAATCCCCAATTCTTCCGAAATGGTAATTTGCACATTGGCAATCCGCTCTCGCCGCCAAATAGGTTCAAAAAAACTATTGCCAAAACGCAGCGCCATTAGGTTTTGTACCGATTCTTTGCCCAAATAATGGTCAATCCGATAAATCTGTTTTTCTTCAAATACGCGCCCAATCACGTCATTAATTTCTTGGCAAGACTTTAAATCATGCCCCAATGGCTTTTCGACCACGACGCGTGCGTTAACATTTAAACCATGCGCCGCCAAACCCGTGCAAATCGGCTCAAATATAGATGGCGATGTCGCCAAGTAAAACACGCGCTCATTGTCATTCGACTCAACCCGCTGCTTGAGCGGCAAATAACTCTCCACATTGGTGGCATCCAAGCGAAAATACTCAATATGCAACAAAAACGCCTGCCATTTGGCCTCATCAAACCGCTCTTTTACGTGCTGCTTCACGCTGTCATTCATCCACGCACGATACGTTTCGTGCGAATAATCCGAACGCGCAGCGCACATCACAAAACTGGTTGGCTTAAAACCATCATCCAAATAGCTTTGATACAGCGCAGGCAGCAGCTTGCGCATCGCCAAATCGCCCGTGCCGCCAAACATAATTAGAGAAAATGCAGGTGTGTTCATGAGAAACCTTTGTCTAAAGATAAGAAATCGTTGTGCTGCGATTGAGCAAACCACGCCAAATAGCGCCTGCACGAAGTTTTGAGAATATGCCGCAAAATGTAATAAAAGTAAATAATTTTTGACTATTTTTTTTACTTTGACTACAATCCGAACCAGTGCTTTTCCATCCAAGCGGCCAGCACAATCCAAGGCCGACACTTTACCACAACATCAAAAACGAGACCTTTATGACCGCGGTTCACCCACAAATCACAGCCATCACCAACCGCCTGATTGCGCGCTCTGCCGTGTCGCGCATGCGTTACTTAAATCGCGTGGGCGCCAGCGGCAAGCTGCGCCCCTCGCGTGACCAAATGGGCTGCGCCAATCTGGCACACGCCTACGCCGCAGCGGGCAACGATCAGTTGCGCTTGCGGGTAGAACGCCAACCCAATATTGGGATAATTACCGCTTACAACGACATGCTCTCCGCGCACCAGCCATACGGCCATTACCCCGACCGCATCAAAGCCCGCGCCCGTGCGCTGGGCGCAACCGCTCAAGTCGCGGGCGGCGTGCCAGCCATGTGCGACGGCATCACGCAAGGCTATGCGGGCATGGAATTGTCCTTATTCTCGCGCGACGTGATTGCGCAAGCCACGGCGATTGGCCTATCCCACCAAGTCTTTGACGCCGCATTATTATTGGGCGTGTGCGACAAAATCGTGCCGGGCTTGCTCATGGGCGCAGCCGCTTTTGGGCATTTACCCGCGTTATTTGTACCTGCAGGCCCCATGATTACAGGGATTGCCAACAAAGACAAAGCACGCGTGCGCCAACGCTTTGCCACAGGCGAGGCCACGCGTGAAGAGCTGCTTGACTCCGAACTCAAAGCCTACCATTCTGAAGGCACGTGCACGTTTTATGGCACGGCCAACTCCAACCAAATGATGCTCGAATTCATGGGGCTGATGTTACCGGGCAGCGCGTTTGTCAACCCCTCCACCGAATTACGCGCCGCGCTCGATGATGCGGCCGTAGATACGGCGCTCAATATTTCAGGCAAACCAGAATACGCCATCGCCCAACTGGTCAATGAACACTCAATTATTAACGGCGTCATCGGCCTACTCGCCACTGGCGGCTCAACCAATCACACCTTGCACATCGTTGCCATTGCTCGCGCAGCGGGGATTGAACTGCGCTGGGAAGACATGGACGAGCTGGGCAAAATCATTCCGCTCCTCGCACGGGTTTATCCAAACGGCTCAGCAGATGTGAACCAATTTCACGCAGCTGGCGGCTTGGGCTACGTCATTCAACAGCTCCTCAAACAAGGCTTGCTCCACAACGATGTCAACACCGTTGTCGGGCGCGGCATGGATTTATACACGCAAGAACCGTGTTTGATTGACGGCAAACTGGCGTGGCGCAACGGCGTAACCGCCAGTTTGGACGACAGCATCATTCGCCCGATTGAGCGCCCTTTTGCAGTTGACGGCGGCCTAAAGCTGCTCCAAGGCAATCTAGGACGCGGCGTGATTAAAACCTCCGCCGTCCAAGAAAGCCAGCGCATCATTCGCGCCCCCGCAAAAGTATTTGAAAGCCAAGCCGCTTTAATGACCGCTTTTCAAAACAAATCGCTCGACGGCATTGATTTTATCGCCGTGGTGCGTTTTCAAGGCCCCAAAGCGCTGGGCATGCCAGAATTGCACAAACTCACCCCTCCGCTCGCCGTATTACAAGACCGAGGCCAAAAAGTCGCCCTCGTCACCGACGGGCGCATGTCTGGCGCATCCGGCAAAGTCCCCGCCGCCATCCACGTATCCCCCGAAGCGCTCGACGGCGGCCTCATCGCAAAAGTCATGGATGGCGATATGATGCTACTCGATGCAGTCACAGGCGAATTGACGCTGGAAGTAGATGCAGCCACACTGGCCGCCCGCCCCAATGCAATTCGCGCAGATGTAGAAACTGAAAACTGGCTGGATTTTTTTGAAGTGGCCAGAAACAACGTGGGTCGCGCTGAACTGGGCGCGACTTGGTTGATTAAAGATGTGGATTTTTAAAGGAACTATTTTAATAACACAAGGAATTAGCAATGACAGTTTATGATTTCGTTGGCGTACCGTTCCCGAGAAATAACGCTCTTTTCTCCGACCCAGCCCTTCAACATAAAATTAAGCAAATTGAAGACTACGTTGAAATAGAAAGCGATTTGCATCAGGTTCACAGGACATTAAAAATTGTGGAACACTTTCATCACATAGATCACAAAGACTGGTTCTATTCATCAGAATTCCAGCCTATAGATGTGTCTGAAGGGCTAATTTCCGCTGCGGTAATGCAATATGCAAAAGCATTTGTTCAATCAGAAGGACGTACAAGCCTTGGCAAAAATATCTTCAATAACGAGGGCGATAATACACTTGAGGTTCATGAACAAATAATGAATTTAAGGCATAAACTCTTTGCTCATCATCAGTTTGAGGCCAACCATCATCAATTATTTGTTATACCACTCGCAGAAAAAAACAGAGTATTTTTGAACCCCTATGCTCAAAATATGAGGCTTACAGTCTCAAAATCGTTATCACTACCTGCGATCTACTTGTGTGTGAATGAAGCGATTAATATTGTGCAGAACAAAATCGAGACACTTTCAAAAAACATTGAAAGCACGCTAAGTCAAGAGCAAATTGATTACCTAAACAATACTCCAAAAGCCGAGTTATTAAAAGAATGGCGATTAAACCAAACATCACGACCTGAGATGTTTCAGCACCGAATCAAACATTAGGCATTTAAACCATTAAAAGGAATCACCATGCAAACCCTACAAACAGCCCTATCCCAATGCAAAATCGTCCCTGTCGTCGTCGTGCATGACGTCGCGCACGCCGCACCACTTGCCAATGCGTTGGCCAACGGCGGCTTGACCGTGGTTGAAGTCACCATGCGCACGCCTGCGGCGCTGGATGTGATTCGCGCCATGGTCAATGCGCGCCCTGATTTGGTCACGGGTGCAGGTACGATTTTAAATGCGGCACATTTGCAGCAAGCGCGCGATGCAGGCTCGAATTTTGGGGTGTCTCCGGGTACCAGCCATGCGCTGCGTGAGGCGATTTTGGCGGCCAATTGGCCGTTTATCCCTGGTTGCGCCACGCCGTCTGAGGCGATGACGTTGGCCGAGCATGGTTTTGAAGTGGTCAAATTATTCCCAGCTGAAGTCGTGGGCGGTTTGGACATGCTCAAATCCATGGCAGCGCCTTTGCCGCACATTCAATTCATGCCCACAGGTGGCGTGCGGCTTGAAAAAGTTGTGCAATACGTGGCGCAGCCCAATGTGGCTGCGGTTGGCGGCACGTGGATTGTGCCACCTGCGTTATTGGCTGCTGGCGATTTTGCCGCAATTGAGGCGCTGGCGCGTGAAGCGTTTTTGGCCGCACAACGTTAAAACATAATGGGCAATACGATGAACATTCAAAACCTTTACACCAGCCGCGCAGGCCTTGCTGAATCTCCGCTTTGGGATGATATTGCACAATGTTTTTATTGGATCGACATTCCAAACCGCCAAATCCATCGGCACGACTACATGAATGATGTTGACGGCGCGCACACGATTTGGCAATTGCCGCAAACGCCATTTAATGACGTGGGCGCAATTGCATTGGCGGCCAGCGGCGGCTTAATGGTGGCGTTGCGTGGTGGGATTGCGTGGTTTGATACCGCCACGCCTGCGGGCGAGATTGCGTTAAATGTCAGCATTGATGCGCCTTACAACATGGATGAGATTCGCTTTAATGACGGCGGCGTTGATGCACAAGGCCGCTGGTGGATTGGCACATTGTTTGCGCCCAAAACCCACAACGGCGCGTCTTTATTTTGCCTAGACAAAGGCAAACTGCTTGCGGTTGCAGGCCCGCACGCAGCCAATGCGTCCAGCGACTGGGGTGTGATTACCTCAAACGGCTGGGCAATGGCCACCGATGGCCAGCACATGTATCAGTCCGACACCCAAGCGCACGCGGTGTATCGCTACCAATTAGCCGATACGGCTGATGCGGCTGATGTCACCCAGCTTTTAAGCCAGCGAACCGTTTTTTACCAAACCGCCAATCAAGCACAGTCTCAAAGCGACAACATCACCTACAACGGCCGCCCAGACGGCGCCACAGTTGACAGCGCGGGCAATTATTGGAGCGCCCAGTTTGAAGGTGGTCAAATCGTGCAAATCAGCGCAGCGGGCGCGGTATTACAACGCATCAAACTACCCGCCAAATGCCCCACAATGCCCTGCTTTGGCGGCTCTGACCTAAAAACCCTCATCATCACAACCGCTGGCGCACGTCCTGAGGCTGAGCTGGCGGATTATCCAAGTAATGGGTTTATTTTAAAAATCAAAACCGATGTTGCGGGTCTCAAAACCCAACGCTATGTGGCGGACGCATTTTAGCGGCACGTTGGAGAAAAACACCGTCAGTCTGAGTCTTTTGACTTGACGAAAACATATCTTTTGCCTTATAGTTGCCCCATGATTTTTACAACCTTTGCACTTCTTTGCTTATTGCCGCTGGCGACTTTATTATTAAGTCGCCAGCCGTCGTTTGCTCTGGTCAAGGTCGCAGTACAAAAGTAATCCACCCTACTCCCAAACAAACCTCGGTTCAACTCAGCAAATGCTGTGCCGAGGTTTTTTTGTTGACGCATTTGTGACCACTTTTTGATTTTTAGGACTTTTATGAATACCACTTTCAAAACCATGAATCCCGCTGATAAATACCGTCCGTACCCACAAATTGATTTGCCCAATCGTCAATGGCCGAATCAAGTTTTGACCAAAGCCCCCATCTGGCTCAGCACCGATTTACGCGATGGCAATCAGTCCTTAATTGACCCGATGGGCATTGACCAAAAACTCAAAATGTTTGAATTATTGGTCAAAATTGGTTACAAAGAAATTGAAATTGGTTTTCCGTCCGCCTCACAAATTGAATTTGATTTTGTGCGCAAACTGATTGACGAGAACCGCATTCCCGCTGATGTCACCATTCAAGCCTTGACCCAAGCGCGCACCGATTTAATCAACCGCACCGTCGAATCATTGGTGGGCGCTAAAAACGCGATTGTGCATGTGTACAACGCCACCAGCCCACTGTTTCGCGAAGTCGTTTACAACAAAAGCCGCTCTGAAACGGTGCAAATCGCGGTCAAAGGCATCGCTGACATTAAAGCGGCCATCAAAAGCCACGGCGATTGCGGCACAAATTGGCGGCTCGAATACTCACCCGAAACCTTCAGCATGACCGAACTCGATTTTGCAAAAGAGATTTGCGAAGCCGTCATGGTTGAATGGGGCGCGTCAGAACAAAAAAAAGTCATTTTAAATTTGCCCACCACCATTGAAGTCGCCACGCCCAACGTATTTGCCGACCAAGTCGAATGGATGCACACCCACCTTGCCAACCGCGCAGCCGCCATCATCAGCGTGCACCCGCACAACGACCGAGGCACAGGCACAGCATGTGCCGAGCTGGCAATATTGGCGGGCGCAGACCGCGTCGAAGGTTGTTTGTTTGGCAACGGCGAGCGCACGGGCAATGTGTGCTTGGTCAATTTGGCAATCAACTTATGGTCGCAAGGCATTCACCCGCAAGTTGATTACTCCAACATCGCACAAGTGATTCGCATCTCAGAAGAATGCACGCAATTGCCCGTAGGCGCACGTCATCCGTGGGCAGGCGAATTGGTGTTTACCGCATTTTCAGGCTCACATCAAGACGCCATTAAAAAAGGCTTAACCCGCCAAAAAGACCGCGAAGCCGCGGCCAATGGCGCAACCACCATGTGGGAAGTGCCATATTTGCCGATTGACCCCGCAGATTTGGGGCGCAGCTATGAGGCGGTGATTCGCGTCAACGCCCAGTCAGGCAAAGGCGGCATGGCGTATTTGCTCGAACGCGACCACGGATTAACCCTGCCGCGTTTATTTCAAGTGGAAGTTGCCCGTGCCGTACAAGTGTTTGCCGATGAATCCGGCAAAGAGTTATCCAGCGAGCAAATTCACACCATTTTTTGCGGTGAATTTTTGGCTCGCACCGCGCCGATTCGTTACATCGACCACACCATCAGCCACCAAGGCGGCGTAGAAACGCTCAGCGCAACCATTGAGGTTAACGGCGCAACAAAAACCGTACAAGGCACTGGTAACGGACCGTTGTCAGCATTTGTACACGCGCTCAACAAAGAACTGGGCAGCCAATTTTCCGTCGCCCACTATTCAGAACATGACATCCATTCAGACACCTCCGGTGAAGACGCACAAGCGGCCTGCTACGTCCAAATCGCCCATGCCGACCATCCGCCTGCGTATGGCGTAGGAATTGATGCCAACATTGTCACCGCGTCCCTCATCGCAGTTGTCTCAGCAATCAATCGCAACAGCGCAACAGCTTGACTACGCGGTTTAACCATTAACTCATTAACGCTTATGAGTTAATGGTTACGTCCCACACTTAACTGTAAATCCGAATCGGCCACACAGCCGATTGAAGGCAACAAAAAACGAGTACAGCCATTGGCTTGTACTCGTTTTTTAACGTCATCCGTTTTAAGTTGGCAGATTGAAATCCGGTATCACTGAGCCTGTAAAAAACTGGCTCAAAGCGAGCGCTAAAAATTAGCGGATTCAAAACAAATGCTTATTTTTACGACATGCAATCACACCTCGTTAAGAAAAGGGGCTGAAAACCATAACCCCAAATTCGCACGTTGAATCTGCGCTGCCAAGCCAGCACCGATTTTGCGGTTTATTTACCGCTCATCATTGCGTTTTTGGCCTGCGGCGCGCCCACGCGCAGGTTTAACGGCACCACTCGTTGCGCTTTTTGTACGAGGCGTACCTGGCTTGCCTTGGTTGCCGCGCCCTGGTGCGCGCCCGTTAAAATTTGGGTTGTCTGATTGACGGCCGCGCCCGCCTGTATTACCAGGTGCAGCCGTATTTTCAGAGCGGTTACCGCGAGCCCCATCGCGCGAGCGACCAGTCGAAGGGCGCTCACTTCGTTGCTCACTTGCACGCGCAGAGCGCCCATATTCATGCCCAGTCATGCCAACACGGCTGTCTTGAGAAACGCCAAACGCACTTTTAAGGTGCGCATTGCCATCGGGCTGCGCTTCGTCTCGCGTAGGCGATTTTCGCTGTTTTTTACCTGCATCCTCATTGGTTTTCAACCCAACGCTGTGCATCAACGCGGTCACTTCATCGCGCTCCCACTCTTGCCAGCGGCCACGTTTAATTTGGCTGGGCAAGGCAACTGGGCCAAAGCGCACGCGAATCAGACGACTAACCGTCAGCTCAATCGCTTCAAACATACGACGAACCTCACGATTTCGCCCTTCTGAAATCACCACGCGCAACCAGCGATTCGCCCCCTCACCTCCAAGACGCTCAATCAATGAAAACTTTGCCATACCGTCTTCCAGCTTGATGCCATTGGTAAGCAATTCAATTTGTGCATCGGTGACTTCACCCAAAACACGCACCGCATATTCGCGCTCATGTCCGTAGCGCGGGTGCATGAGTTTGTTTGCCAAGTCGCCCGACGTCGTCAAAATGAGCAAGCCTTCGGTATTAAAGTCAAGCCGACCAATCGCCACCCATTTTCCCTTGCGCGTAAAAGGCAAATTATCAAACACCGTTGGCCGACCTTCAGGGTCTTTGTGGCTGACAATCTCGCCCGCAGGCTTATGATAAATCACCACTCGCGGCACAATCGGCGTGAGCCGTTGGCGCTGTAGAATTTTGCCATTGATGCGCACGTGATCGTCATCGCCAATCCGTTGCCCCAAGTGCGCAGGCATGCTGTTAACCGACACGCGACCAGAAATAATCAGCTCTTCCATATCACGGCGCGAACCCACACCCGCATCGGCCAAAGCCTTTTGCAGTTTAATCGTGCCCGACGTATCAACCGCATCATCAAAATCCAACCCATCATCGCCAAGGCCCGCTTTGCGAGAAGTGGGCAGTTTAGGCTTAACCGATGTTGCGGCATCTTGCCAGCCCCACTGTTCGGGCAAATCGTGCTCTACCACCTCTGAGTCAACCGAAGACTGGGCTCTGCCGCCACGCGCAGGCTTTGCGTATGGCGAGCGTGCAGAGTCAACGGCAGCGCTTGGCGAACGTCTTTTACGCAAACCATGCGGCCCACGCAGCAACGTACCGTTTTTCTTCCCAGCGCCTGCTGGTTTTTGGGTGGCATTCGCCCGGCTTGTGGTTTTTTTTTCGTCAGTCATTGTGTTTCTCTTTAAATTTTTGGAATTTCGTATTTACATCGGATTGGTAGACATCGATGCGCGATTAAATAGAATCGGGACCATCAGTGAGGCTTAAATCATCAGGCATAAGCGCAGTGTCAGAACGATGTGTTCGGTTGGCCGCATCAACATCAAGCAAGTCACCCTGATTGGCCTCCAAGCTCGCTTTTGCGATGAGTTCTTCAAACCCAGGCAGCTGTGGCGCACTTTGCGCATCAGCGTTTTGCACCAAATCAGGCAGTTCGCGAACGTGATTTAAACCCAAATCCGCCAAAAATTGTTTTGTCGTTGCAAAAAGAGCGGGACGACCAACCACTTCGCGGCGGCCAACTTCATCAATCCAACCACGCTCTTCAAGGGTTTTGATAATACCTGAGGACACCGTCACGCCACGAATGTCTTCAATATCCCCACGCGTCACAGGCTGGCGATACGCAATAATTGCCAAAGTTTCAAGAATGGCACGCGAGTAAGTCACAGGTTTTTCAGAACGCAATCGATCCAGATATGGGCGCAATTGAGGCGCACTTTGAAAACGCCAACCCGTGGCAACCTGAACCAGTTCAATGGAACGTTCACGCCACTCATCTGCAATTTCCGCCAACAAGCCACGCAACGTTTCGTTTGTATACTCAACCTCAAGCGCCTGTTTGAGCTGGGCAAGCGTCACAGGCGTCTCGTGACAGAAAATCAAAGCTTCAATGATTTTTTTAATATCAGAATTGTTCATGTGATTATTTTAAGCACCATACACAGACACACCAGTTAGACATGCGTTTAGCAAGCGCTTGGCATAACATCTGGGTGAAATAGAATAAATTCAAGCAGCGCTTGAATGCGGGCATAAAAGCCAAAGATTTTATATTTGAGATTTTTGTTGAATGTGTATTCATGGTTGCGGGGGCAGGATTTGAACCTACGACCTTCGGGTTATGAGCCCGACGAGCTACCATGCTGCTCCACCCCGCGACTGAATAATGCGCTTAGATTTTGACAAACCTATATAAGTGGTTGCGGGGGCAGGATTTGAACCTACGACCTTCGGGTTATGAGCCCGACGAGC
>JAFEII010000011.1 GCA_017495165.1 Hydromonas sp.
CGTCGCCTGTGAGCATGGTTGAAATCGAGTCGTTCAAGTCGTTGGTCAGACCACGCGCCAAGCCGCCGCTGGTGCTGGAGACCCCCGTGGCGACGGCAACGATTAAGTAAGGCTTAACGGCTCTGTATATGAAGCCTTCAAAGGGTTAAAAACCATTCAATGCGCACCATCACCCAACTTTCAGCCCGCTGCGCTCGTTGTTTTGAGCAAATGTTTGTTGTTGAGTGTTGCTTTGTGTTTGGCTTTGTTTCTGGTCAACGTCAGCCATAGCTTGCAGGCTTTTAGAAATATCCGTATTGCTGGCAACTGCTGTTTCAATGCTGCCTGTTTTAAGTATAAAACCTTCTTTGTGACCAAAGTCGATTTGACCGCCATTCACTGCGAACATGTTGATGCTAGGAAAGCCCTGTTGATGCGCTGCACTGGCAATAGAGTGTGCTGCTTGATGAAACTGCTCGTTCCATTGCAAACCATTCGCAGCGATCCAGTTCTGAATATGGGTTTTTGCATCCACAATAAGGCCTTGAGCCGTGTTGGACAACTCAGGCTGAGCGGCGTTTGCCGCTTGAGTCTGCTGTGGCACGTATTTATCTGGGCTGCCTTGATACTTTGGTTCAACCTGTACGGGCGCAGCGGCTGATTGGGTAGGCACTCGTTGTGCATCCTCTTTGAGTGCGGCCATGGTTTTTGGTCCGACAATACCATCGGCCTCTAAGCCGTTCATCATTTGGTAACCTTTAACCGCTCGCTCTGTCTCATGGCCATAAATACCATCAACCCCAACTTTTGCGCCCAATGACGCCAGCATGGTTTGCACATGTTTCACGTCATCACCACGGTCACCTTTGTCGAATACGCCGTTGTTGGCATGAGATTTCGGCGTGATGGATGATTGGTCTACGTGTTGCTCAGCAGTCTTTTTAACCAACTCCGCAGCTTGCTGAGCGAGTTGCGCTATGCCAAGCGAGACTGAATTATTGATATTGATGGGACTCTGAATACCCTCGGTGGCGTGTTTTACTTCCGATTTGTTGTGTGCAACCTCTTTGCTGACCTCAACATGCTGACCTGTCAATTTCATTAAAGCAGCCAATTCGTGCTTGGCTCGATTTAGGGTTGATTCGCACACATTGGCGCTCGACTTATGAAACAGTTGTTCGTTATGAGCGATTTTGTAATTTTGCACAGAAGTCACAATATCGGCGTCAGACAACTTATTTACATCAACATGTTGACCAAAGCTGGAATGCAACGCAGTTGTAATCAGTTTGGTTTGAGGGCCAAATTGAACTGAAGTACTCCACACCATATCCTGCACCGCTGGGCCGTGTTTGGATAAATCAAGCCCTGCCGCTTTCAAGTGACTTACCTGCGGTTGATAATGTGTCCGCTCAATAAAGCGATGTTGTTCCACGCCAAATTGTGGATCGTGAGCGGCCAAACTTTTCCATTTGGCTTTGAACGCATCACTATTAACTTGTAGACCCGCAAAGTCATCTTTATATGGGCTTGACGCAATGAACTCTTGCACACGATGCAAGTTAGATGACAGTTGATACGTGCCATACGACACGCCGCCATGGTCGCCATGCCCTGTAGAAATAGTTCCTGCACCGTTTTTCCCAGACTCATATCGCTGAGACGTTTGTCCTAAATGCCATGTAGTCATGACTACTCTCCTTAAGTGATTAACGAACTTGAAGCATTTCCACTGTTGCGTTTAATGATTCAACGCGTTGCCCTAACTGATTCAAATAGGACTCATCAGCAGTCACGTCAGCAGCCGTTCCCTCTCCGCCAGCGGTGAGGTTAAACTTATTGTCTGCTTCAGTAAAGACCAGCCAAGCCTTTTGCGCAGCAACTAACTTAGCTTTACCCGCATCATCCAACAACGACAAAGCTTTTTTGTAAACAGCATTCAGTTGCTTGTCTTGAAAATCTGTTTCTTCATGAATGCAATCAAGCATTAACGCATCTGAACCACCTGACTGCGCAACACACTTGTCATAAGAGGAGCGAAGAGCATGTGACTTTTCGACAGGTTGTTCGGTGACCATGCTTTTGGTGCTGACGGCGGGTAACTCGCTAATTGGCTTGGGTAATTGAATTTGTACTTCATTCTTGCTCGATTCTTTACCGCAAGCAATTAAGGCTACCGCCAAACCCACAATGGGGAAAAATTTGAGTTTATTCATATTTAGAGTTCCTCTAAAGTGTGTGAAAGACAATGACAAGTCAGGTGAAATACAAGCTATTCTTATATCCTTGAGCACTCCGCCATGAGAACTTTACAGTTATTGGCATGAGCATTACAATCATTCATGGCTTTTTCTGATGCAATATTGAGATTATCGTGTCGTCTGAAAGACCAAAGAATTCCACCCTCAGGTTTATATCCAGCAGCAAATGCCGCACAACTATTCCCATAGGTTGCGACAACTTCACACGATTTACTATTACAATCACTGATAGCTTTAGATTTGGCCTCCGAACGAGATCCTACATTAAAAGAATAGCCGTAACTATTAGTAGTATTATCAAAAGCCACCGCCCCCCAGCGATCCACAATCACCATCCGCGGGGGTTGTGAGTAACCCGAGTTGGTGCTTTGCGATTGCTCTTCTTGTTGGCGGCGATAGTTTTCGTTTTGTTGATAAGATTGCTGGTTAATCATTTCTTGCTGGCGTTGTTGTTCTAACTGGTACTGAAACTGGTCATTCACCGATTGGGCAAACGCCTCCCCGCTTAACATCACAGACACAAATAACCAAGCCAACAAAACAGCACGTATATTTTTAAACATGTCATTCTCCTTATACTCGAGGTTTAACTATATCGGTTTGACTGCTCTTAGTCGGATTTAATGCTTGTGATGGCAAAGCCGATGCCGTTTGGCTTAAGGCGGTATTCGCGGCTGTAGGCGTTACAGAACTTGCCGCACTACCTGCGTTACTTGATGAACTCACCCCCGCAGCAGAAGCAGTTGTGCCACCCGCAGACTCAGCACTGCTGACAGAGCCACCCACAGACGATGACGATGATGCCATGGGCGCAGGCGGTACGACACTGGTGCGGCTGGCTGACGTATTGGACTGAGCCATCGCTGCGGACTCCGCGGGGTTGATTGTGTCGGATGAGAAGCCACTTGGTGCTTGTCCTGCCACTCGGCCATGATTAAGAGTTGGACCACTTGTATTATTACCTGCAATCCTATCGCCGCCTGTTCCCCCACCAGCCACCATCCCACCATCCCACCATCTTTTGGCAACCCATTAAAAGCTGAGCCCCCTGAACCTGCAGCCCCTCCACTCATCGGTGCATTCCAACCAGTAAACGCAGAGTTTTGGTTAAAGCTACCCAGCATCCCCTGAAAGAAATTAGCAGCCATAGGCGGCACAGAGATAATCAGCGTGGACAGTATGAGGCCAAGGCCAAGCTGTTGCGTGGCCAAGCTCATGAGGCCTTGCGAGCTGGCGCCGAGCATGTTTGTGGCAAACAGCGCACCAGCAACATTGACCGTGAGATCCATGGCGATGGATGCGACGACGGCGAGTGCGGCATTGGCAAACATCAGGCCGATGCCGTACATGAGCCATTTGCTAAACATTGATGAGGTCTGCTTGAACAGCAGACACAGGATGAACAGGGGACCAAACCCGACGAACATCGCCATACCAAATTTGTAAAGGAGAAGCATAGAGGCCGCGACGATGCCAGGCCCTGCCGCGCCACCACCAGCAAACAAGGAGGCACGGGTTTTCTTATCCTCGAGTACGGGGTCACCACCTGTGTCAACCCCACCGATGAATGTGGTGATGGCTTGGGTCGCAGTAAATGCTCTGTCCACTTTACATCCTAAAAAAGCCGCGTCTGCCTTGAGGCATTTGGCAGCGTCTGTGTTGCCAGTCATTGCACTGGAAATCGTATCGTTTAAGCCGTCGGTTAGGTTGCGTACCAAGCCGCCGCTGGTGCTGGCGATCCCCGTGGCGACGGCAACTATTAAGTAAGCCTTAACGGCTTTATATATGAAGCCTTCAAAGGGTTAAAAACCATTCAATGCGCATCATCACCCAACTTTCAGCCCGCTGCGCTCGTTGGTTTGAGTGTGCGCTTGTTGCTGCGTGTGGCTTTGGACTTGAGTTTGCGTCTGGTCAACATCAGCCATCACTTGCAGGCTTTTAGAAATATCCGTGTTGCTGGCAACCGCTGTTTCAACACTGCCTGTTTTAAGCATAAAGCCTTCTTTGTGACCAAAGTCGATTTGACCGCCATTTACTGCAAATAGGTTGATGCCAGTCATGCCTTTTTCGTGTGCGGCGCTGGCGACTGAGTGCGCGGCTTGATTGAACTGCTCGTTCCATTGCAAACCATTGTCAGTAATCCATTTTTGAACATGGTGCGTGGCGTCGGCGATGAGGGTTTGCGCGGTTTTTGATAGTTCTGGAGTGCTCTCGTTCAAATTGATTTTAGAGTTGTAAAGGTCTGCACCTTTGATTTCTGTATCTTGCTGTTTAAATTCGGGCTTGATAAAGTCGGCTTTTGGGCGCAGTGCGCCGTAATAAACCGATTGAGCGTCCCAATAACTATTGCCATTCAATGTCACCTCAGCAGGGCCTGTTGAGGTTTGCGAACCAAAGAAATGAATGCGTCCTTTATCGTCGTATTCTTTAAAAATGGCTACGTGCTGCGAACCGCTCGGCATTTTGAGCATGATTAAATCGCCCGCTTTGAGGTTATGGTCTGTTTTAGATGATGCGGGCAAGACTTCGAAGTGTTCTTTTGCATAATCTGTCAGATGACTGCCATTAAACAAAGCAGCGGTTGTAAACTCACCTGCGTTTTTACCTAAATTGAATCCTGCGCCTTGCAAAGAGTAGTAAACCAACGAAGAGCAATCTACTCCACTTCTACCATCATGGTCTCCGTCTTGGTTAAAACGAGATGAGTCAATCCGTTCGCCTGTTCTTCTATTGGCAATTTGACCGGCCATATCTTGTCGACCATATTCATGCGTTTGTTTTGAGAAATAAGTCGTTGCGTAATCAATGATTTTTTGGTTTTGTAAATCTTGTCCTGTTGGCATGGTGCACTCCTTTAATTAATCTGCAAAATAATGAATGTATTGGTCTTGTAACCAACCTGTTGTACAGCTACCACTTGCTTTCGTTACGATATTGCCTGCTGAATCATGGTGAGTTCTAAGTTTGCAAGCACTGCCCGATGGTTCTTTTATGAACCAAACGACTTTAAAATTAGCCATTTCATTACATGATGCGTTTTGTTCATTGGCTTTGCAAAGCGTGTTTTTGCCATTGGCAAACGGCACGGCTTTAACCTTTGCCCAACCCTCAACATCAGACTGATTAATCACACACAAATATTGACGCTCATGTAAGCGTGCAACTGCGGGCGCGTTTAACAAAGCCTTATTGCGGATTTCAACTGCCGAACCTGGTTCTACATAAGCCATAGCGCGGCAAGTTTGCTCATTTGCCACACTTTTGGCATGACTTGAGCCCATGCCAAAACACGATAAAGCAAGAAAACAATAAAAAAGTTTTTTCATACATCTCCTTTTAAGTTATTTGCCATAAATCGAGCACTCCGCCACCAAAACTTGGCAGTTATTGGCTTGTTTGTTGCATTCATTAAGTGCTTGTTTTTTGGCAATGTCTAGGTTTAAGTTGCCCCTAAAAACCCCGTATCCGCCTCCATTAGGCTTGGCGCCAAACGTAAATGCCCCGCAAGCATTTTGATAAGTCCCCAAAACCTTACACCCTGCCATATCACAATCATTTATCGCTGCAGTCATCGCTTCACCTAGAGTAGCAGCATTTGAGGAATAACCATACCTACCCGTTTGAGCATTAAACGCCACCGCCCCAAACCGATCCACAATCACCGTCCGCGGGGGTTGAGAGTAACCTGAGTTGGCGCTTCCCGACGAACCTTGCGGCGGCAAGCCATCACCTGTCACAGAGCCGTAAGGCGTAGCTCCATGTACGCCATAACAAACCCCATCGTACAAATTTGCTCCGTCGGCACACTGCGCAAATGCCTCCCCGCTCAACACCACAGACGCAAAAACCCCAACCAACACACTGGCACATATCTTTTTAAACATATTATTTCCCCTTATGCCCGAGGCTTAACGATGTCTGTATTGCTGGTTTTGCTCGGATTTAATGCCTGCGATGGCAGAGCTGATGCTGTTTGGCTTGAGGCAGTATTCACCGGTGCTTGCGTTACAGAACTTGACGCGCCTCCAGCGTTACTTGCTGCGTCCGTGGTTGATGTACTTGATGTACCAGCCGCTGCGCCTCCCGCTGATTGAGTTGCCGTACCAGCTGGCTGTGCAAACTGTGCCGACAATGGCGTGGCTTGGCTGGCATTGCCTAAAGCAGCGGTGCCTGCAGGTTTAACTGCGTCTTGAGATAGATTGCCTTGCGACTGCCCTGCTACTCGATTAGCATGGTTAGCGGTAGGACTCGCAGCATTTACTTGGCCGTTATTACTTGCCCCATTCCCCGCCTGCGTATTCACCCCACCCTGCGTATTCGTGTTATTCGCCATCGTCGAAGTATGATTTCCAGTTGCAGCCCCTCCACCCATCGGTGCATTCCAACTACTCAATACCGAGCCTCCCGAAAACTGCCCGACCATCCCCTGAAAGAACGTAGCAGCCATAGGCGGCACAGAGATAATCAGCGTGGACAGTATGAGGCCAAGGCC
>JAFEII010000017.1 GCA_017495165.1 Hydromonas sp.
CCCCAATCAAAAACCAGCTCGGTAAATTGAGCTGGTTTTTGATTGTCAAGCCTCGCTAACTTTAAGCGAAATTAAAATCGGCGATTTTAAAAAAGTTTAAAAAAATCCCAACGCATCATGCGAATAACTCACCAACATATTTTTGGTGCGCTGATAATGCGCGAGCATCATGGCGTGGTTTTCGCGGCCAATGCCTGATTGTTTATAGCCGCCAAACGCAGCGTGCGCTGGATAGGTGTGGTAACAATTTGTCCACACGCGACCCGCTTCAATCTCGCGCCCAAACCGATACGCTTGGTGCATGTCGCGCGTCCAAAGCCCAGCGCCCAGCCCGTACAACGAATCATTCGCAATCTGCAACGCCTCCTCGGGGGTTTTAAACGTGGTCACGGACAACACGGGGCCAAAAATTTCTTCTTGAAAAATTCGCATTTTATTGTCGCCCTTAAAAACGGTGGGTTGAATGTAATAACCGCCCGCCAAATCACCGCTTTGCGCAAATGCGCCGCCGCCCGCCAATACCTGTGCGCCTTCTGCGCGACCAATGTCCAAATACGACATGATTTTGTCATGCTGCTCTTGCGAGGCTTGCGCCCCCATCATGGTGTCGGTGTCCAGCGGGTCGCCCATTTTAATTGCCGCCACGCTTGCCAAAGCGCGCTCTATAAATTGGTCATAAATGTTTTCTTGTATCAAGGCGCGTGACGGGCAAGTGCACACCTCGCCTTGGTTGAGCGCAAACATGACAAAGCCTTCCACCGCTTTGTTTAAAAATGCGTCGTCGTGCTGCGCCACGCTTTCTAGGAAAATATTGGGACTTTTGCCGCCCAGCTCCAGCGTGACGGGAATGATGTTTTGTGAGGCGTATTGCATAATCAAACGGCCTGTGTTGGTCTCGCCTGTAAAAGCGATTTTAGAAATCCCTGTGTGTGAGGCCAGCGGTTTGCCTGCTTCAACCCCAAAGCCATTGACCACATTGAGCACGCCAGCGGGCAATAAATCGGCAATTAATTCCACCAAAAACATAATGGACGCGGGGGTTTGCTCGGCAGGTTTGAGTACCACACAGTTGCCCGCAGCCAAGGCTGGCGCGAGCTTCCATGTGGCCATTAAGATTGGAAAATTCCACGGAATAATTTGCCCCACCACGCCCAGCGGCTCATGAAAATGGTACGCCACCGTGTCATTGTCCAGCTCCGAAATCCCGCCTTCTTGGGCGCGAATCACTGACGCAAAGTAGCGAAAATGGTCAATCGCCAGCGGAATGTCGGCCGCCAAAGTCTCGCGCACCGCTTTGCCGTTGTCCCATGTCTCTGCCACCGCAATCGCTTCTAAGTGTTGCGCCATTCGGTCTGCAATTTTGAGCAAAATATTGGCGCGGGTTGTCACCGAGGTTTTGCCCCAAGCCGATTTGGCCGCATTGGCTGCGGCAACTGCGCGGTCAATATCAACAGATGTTGAACGCGCCACTTGGCAAAAAACCTTGCCCGTAACAGGTGTGATGTTGTCAAAATACTGGCCGTCGGCGGGTGGCTGCCATTGACCATTAATAAAGTTATCGTAACGTGCTTTAAAATTAACGAGGCTGCCAGGTAAATTTGGGGCGGTATATTTCATGCTGATTCTCCTGTAATTGATAAAGCCGCACAGCGTGTTTTTGAGCGGTATGTTGACTGTATCAGATTTGGATATGCACCAAAATAAAACATCACTGGCCTGGGTAGGTGCGAATTTAAATTAGGTTGAATCTAAATGTTGGATTAATATCGAAGCGTCTGGGTAAAACTCTATTTAAATTCACATTTTGCGCGCTGCATGTGCGCTGCAATATTTAACCGCTTAGGAGAAAACAATGGGTTCAAAATTAAAAGCAACGCTCAATGGTTGGCATTTGTGGGGCTTGGCGGTCGGTTTGGTGATTTCGGGTGAGTATTTTGGCTGGAGCTATGGCTGGGACAAAGCCGGCACGCTTGGTTTTTTGGTCACCTCTATTTTGATTGCGCTGATGTACACCACGTTTATTTTTAGTTTTACCGAACTGACCACCTCAATCCCCAACGCAGGCGGGCCTTTTGCGTATGCGCGGCGCGCATTTGGGCCAAAAATGGCGTTTGTGGCGGGCTTTGCAACCTTGGTTGAGTTTGTATTTGCACCACCCGCCATTGCCATGGCGATTGGCGCGTATCTTAATGTGCAATACCCAGACGTCAATCCAAAAGTGTTCGCGATTGCCGCTTATGTCATTTTTGTCGCGTTAAACATTGTGGGCGTGCATATTGCCGCCACGTTTGAGTTGTTTGTCACCATTTTGGCCATTGTTGAGTTGTTGGTATTTATGGGCGTGGTCGCGCCAGGGTTTTCGATGAGCAACTTTGTCGCGCATGGCTGGTCAGGCGAGCACACTTTTAGCCTTGACTCAATGTCAGGCATTGTGGCGGCCATTCCATTTGCCATTTGGTTTTTCCTTGCAATTGAGGGGGTGGCGATGGCGGCAGAAGAGGCCAAAGACCCGCGCACCACCATTCCGCGTGCGTATATTGCGGGGATTTTAACGCTGGTGGTTTTGGCGATTGGCGTGATGGTATTTGCAGGTGGTGTGGGCGATTGGCGCACGTTGGCCAATATCAATGATCCGTTGCCACAAGCCATGAAAACCGTGGTTGGCGACAACAGCGGCTGGCTGCACATGTTGGTATGGATTGGTTTGTTTGGCTTGGTTGCCTCATTTCATGGCATCATTTTGGGTTACTCACGCCAAATTTTTGCGCTGTCACGTGCAGGGTTTATGCCAGCGCTTTTTAGTCATGTCAATGCACGTTTTGGCACGCCGCACCGCGCGATTATTGCAGGCGCTGCGGTGGGTGTGTTGGCGATTTTAAGTGATGACGTCAAGCTCAATGACATGAGTTTGACCGCCAATTTAATCACCTTGGCCGTGTTTGGCGCGATTGTGATGTACATCGTTTCCATGCTCAGCTTGTTTGCGCTGCGCAAAAAAGAGCCGCTGCTTGAGCGGCCATTTAAAGCGGTGGCGTATCCGTTTTTTCCTGCGATTGCCTTGGTTTTGGCGCTGGTGTGTTTGGTAACCATGATTTACTTTAACTTTGCGCTCGCGCTGATGTTTGCGGGTTTGATGGCGGCAGCGTTTGGCTATTATTGTCTGACCTCACAGCATCGTGCGGCGGCAAAAGACGCTTAAAAAATATACGCGCGCATTGCGTTAATTGAATGATGTTTAATAAAGGCTTTTATGTTTCAACACAGCATTGGATTGCAAAACTATCAGTTTGCCAGCCTCAAAGAACTCATGGCCAAAGCCACGCCAGAGCGCTCAGGCGATATTTTGGCGGGCGTGGCCGCACACAGTTACAGCGAGCGCATGGCGGCGCGCATGTGTTTGGCCGATGTGCCGCTCAAGCGGTTTTTGGACGAGCCGCTGATTGCGTATGAGGCCGATGAAGTGACGCGGCTGATTGTTGATACGCACGATGCGCAGGCGTTTGCGCCGATTGCGCATTTGACTGTGGGCGATTTTCGCGATTGGCTGCTCAGTGACGTGGCGAGCAGCGCCATGCTCACACAAGTGGCCAAAGGCATTACGCCCGAAATGGCGGCAGCTGTGAGCAAAATCATGCGCAACCAAGACTTAATTTTAGTTGCGCAAAAATGCCGCGTCGTCACCGCGTTTAGAAACACCATAGGGCTGGCAGGGAGCTTGTCCAGCCGATTGCAGCCCAACCATCCCACCGATGATGTGCGCGGGATTGCCGCCAGCGTGCTCGATGGTTTGCTTTATGGCTCAGGCGACGCGGTGATTGGCATCAATCCAGCGAGTGATAATTTGGCAACGCTCAAAACCCTGTATCACTTGTTGGACGATGTGATTGAGCAATACGCCATTCCCACGCAGTCCTGCGTTTTAACTCACGTGACCAATCAAATTGAACTGATGAATCAAGATGCGCCGCTGGACTTGGTGTTTCAGTCCATAGCAGGCACAGAGCAAGCCAATGCAAGCTTTGGGATAAATTTGGCACTGTTGGCCCAAGCCGAACAAGCCGCAAAATCTCTGGGGCGCGGCACAGTTGGCAGCAATGTCATGTATTTTGAAACAGGCCAAGGCTCAGCGCTGTCCGCCAACGCCCACAGCGGCGTGGATCAGCAAACCTGCGAAGTGCGGGCGTATGCGGTGGCGCGGCATTTTTCACCCTTGCTGGTCAATACCGTGGTCGGATTTATTGGCCCGGAGTATTTATACGACGGCAAACAAATCATTCGCGCGGGTTTGGAAGACCACTTTTGCGGCAAACTGCTTGGCCTACCGCTGGGCTGTGACGTGTGTTACACCAACCATGCCCAAGCGGATCAAGACGACATGGACACGCTCATGACCTTATTGGCCGCAGCAGGATTGACGTTTATTATGGGGATTCCAGGTTCGGACGACATCATGCTCAACTACCAAACCACGTCGTTTCATGACACTCTGTATTTGCGCAAAGTCATGGGGCTAAAGGCCGCGCCTGAGTTTGAATTGTGGTTACAAAACATGCAATTGATGAACCAGTTTGGACAATTGCAACCAGTTGATGCAAATCACGCCATGCTCAAACAATTGCCCAAATTTTTACGCTAGAACATGATGAAACCAATTTTATCCGAAGATCCATGGCAACAATTAAAAGCATTCACCGCTGCGCGCATTGCGCTTGGCCGTGTTGGCACGAGCTTGCCCACACGTGAAATATTAAATTTTGGCGCAGCCCACGCACTGGCGCGAGACGCCGTGCACCGTCCGCTGAATGTGGAATTGATGCTCGAATCGCTCACAAAAATCGGCTTTGAAACGCAATATGTACGCAGCCAAGCAAGCTCGCGCGCGCAATATCTACTGCGCCCAGATTTTGGGCGGCGCTTAAATCAGAACGATGCGCAAAAACTCAAAGCAAACGCAGCAGCGCCAATTGATGTGTTGTTTGTGATTGGTGACGGCTTGTCGTCGATTGCGGTTGAACGTCACGTGATGCCTTTATTAAACGAGGTCAAACGCACCGCCCCTAATGATTGGCACATGAACACAGGCATTGTCGCCACCCAAGCGCGGGTCGCGCTCGGCGACGAAATTGGTGAGCTGTTGCAAGCAAAAGTAGTCGTCATGCTGATTGGCGAACGCCCAGGTTTGAGCGCGCCAGACAGCTTGGGGGTGTATTTAACTTACGCGCCCAAAGTGGGCAGCAATGACGCACAGCGCAATTGCATATCAAACGTGCGCCCAGAAGGCTTGAGCTACACGGACGCCGCGCATAAATTGCTGTGGTTGATAAAAAAAGCCATGCAGATTCAAGCGACGGGTGTGGTGTTAAAAGATGAAAGCGTTGCTCAAAATTTGGCACACCATGCGACCAATTTAATCAAATGAGCGTCAAATGAGGCCGTGGTGAACAGTGAACAGCGCGCCCAAAAAACATAAATAAATATAAAAAAAGCCAGCGCAACGCGCTGGCTTTTGGTGGTTCAAACGACATCATTTGGTTCTTTTGCAGTCTGAATCGGCATTGCAGGATAGGGGCTTTTTTTGTGCAAAAAACGAGCCAATTCTTCAAGTGCGGCCTGATAAACGCCACGCTTAAAATCAATCACTTCCTCAAGCGGAATCCAATAATCACTCCAGCGCCAAGCATCAAACTCAGGTTGCTTGGTGGCGCGTAAGTCAACATGGTGATCGCTGCCCACAAGGCGCAGCAAAAACCAAATTTGCTTTTGGCCACGGTACACGGTGCGAGAATCGCGGCGAGTCCAGCGGGTTGGCACATCGTAGCGGAGCCAATTGCGGGTTCTGCCAATGATTTTGATGTGCTCCGGCAATAAACCGACTTCCTCAAAAAGCTCACGGTACATCGCTTTTTCGGGGTTCTCGCCGTATGAAATACCACCTTGCGGGAACTGCCAAGCATGCTCACGAATGCGTTTGGCCCAAAAAACTTGATTGTGTGAATTAACCAGAATGATGCCGACATTGGGGCGATAACCTTCTTTGTCGAGCATTTTTTCCTCTGTAAATGATTTACAATGGCGGCAATTATACCTTTGAACGTTAACCTTAAGCGAAAGTTTTATGAAAGCCACTCAATTTTTTATCTCAACCCTCAAAGAAGCCCCATCGGACGCAGAAATCATCAGCCATCAGCTCATGATGCGCGCCGGCATGATTAAGCGAATCGGCAGCGGGATTTACAGTTACATGCCCATCGCATTGCGCAGCGTGCGCAAAGTCGAGGCGATTGTGCGCGAAGAAATGAACAAAGCGGGCGCGATGGAGATTTTAATGCCTGCCGTGCAGCCCGCAGAATTGTGGCAAGAATCAGGCCGCTGGGAAGAATACGGGCCAGAATTGTTGCGCTTTAAAGACCGCCATGGGCGTGATTTTGTGGTGGGGCCGACGCATGAAGAAGTGGTGACAGACTTGGCGCGGCGCGACATTAAAAGTTACAAGCAGCTGCCTGTGAATTGGTATCAAATTCAAGCCAAATTCCGTGACGAAATCCGCCCACGCTTTGGTGTGATGCGCGGGCGCGAATTCATCATGAAAGACGCGTATTCGTTTGATAAGGACGACGCTGGCATGCAAATTTCATACGACAAAATGTTTGCGGCCTACACCAATATTTTTACGCGCCTGGGGCTCAATTTTCGCGCCGTTGCAGCCGATAATGGCTCAATTGGCGGCAACGGCTCGCATGAGTTTCATGTGATTGCGGAGACGGGCGAGGATGATATTGTGTACAACCCAAACTCCGACTACGCAGCCAATATGGAAGCGGCGCAAGGCATGTGCTTGATTGCGCAGCGCGCAACGTCAACGCAGGCCATGCAAAAAGTCGCCACGCCAGAGATGACCAAATGCGAAACCGTGGCCGCGTTTTTAAATTTACCACTAACAAATTCAGTCAAATCAATCGTCATGGCGATTGACCATGCGGACGAGCAGGGCGCTTGCACCACACAAATCGTGCTGATTTTGTTGCGCGGTGACCATGTTTTAAACGACATCAAACTGGCCAAAATCGACGGCATGGCCAATGCACGCATGGCGTCAGAGGCCGAAATCGCCGCCACTTTTAACACAACTCCCGGCTACATTGGCCCAGTTGCGCCAACGAGCCGTGTCAAGGTGATTGCGGACCAAACCGTGGCCAATATGAGTGATTTTGTGTGCGGTGCGAATGACGCGGGTTTCCATTATGTGGGCGTGAATTGGGCGCGTGATTTGCCTGAGCCTGATTTAATCGCCGATGTGCGCAACGCCGTGGCTGGCGATCCGTCACCAGACGGCAACGGCACGGTTGAGGTGTGCCGTGGGATTGAAGTAGGCCATGTGTTTCAGTTGGGAACAAAGTATTCACAAGCCATGAAAGCGACATTTTTGGACGTCAATGGCAAGCCGCAGCCCTTGGTAATGGGTTGCTACGGGATTGGCGTCACGCGGATTTTGGGCGCAGCGATTGAGCAAAATTTTGATGCAAAAGGCATTATTTGGCCAAAAAGCATAGCACCATTTGAAGTCGTCATTTGCCCAGTTGGTATGGACAAAAGCGATGCCGTGCGCGATGTCGCGACCCAGTTGTACAACGAATTGTTGGCCGCTGGCGTGGACGTGATTATGGACGACCGCAACGAGCGCCCTGGCGTGATGTTTGCCGATTGGGAGTTGATTGGCGTGCCGCACCGTGTGACGATTGGTGACCGTGGCTTAAAAGAAGACTTGGTTGAGTATCAAGGCCGCCGCGATGAGCAGGCCGTCAAAATCGCGCCCGCAGATATTTGTGCGCACGTTTTGGCGCAAGTTGCGGTTTAAACCCACCATGCCTGCGTTTGCCGCGGTTGTTATGCGGCGCATGGCTCAGATCTCGCTGTTGTTCGCGTTTGGTTTGAGCCAAGTCGTTCACGCAGGCGCACAAAAAGAAGAAGCGCTGAGCGACTCGATTCGCGTGCTGTTGCGCCAATCAGTGGCAGGGCAAATGCAACAATATCGCCCATTCACCTCAAACGCAGATGAGCGCGCCTTTCTTTATTGGCGTGCCAACATGGCGCAGCGCATGGCGCGGTTTGTGGCTGAGCCTGAGTCGCGCAATCTGGTGCTCAATGCCGTTGATTATGAAGCGCGTCGTGCGGGACTTGAGCCTGCATTGGTTTTGGGCGTGATTCAAATTGAAAGTCATTTTCAACCCAGCGCCAAAAGCCCTGTTGGTGCACGCGGTTTAATGCAAGTGATGCCGTTTTGGAGCCGCACGATTGGCGATGGCCGCATTGATGGCTTGAATGGCGTGCGCACAAATATCCGCTATGGTTGCGTGATTTTGCGTTACTACCTAGACAAAGAAAAGGGCGATTTGGTTCGAGCACTGGCGCGTTATAACGGCAGCTTGGGCAAAACGCATTATGCAGAGCAAGTGCTTCACGCCGCCGCGCAATGGCGTTAATGGCTCTGTATTAAATACAAAACACGAAGCGCTCAATCACAAGGCCGCTTGCAGAATTAAAAAAGGATTCAACATGGATTACACATTCGCATCGGCCGCCATTTTGATGTTTTTGGTGATTGACCCGCTGGGCAACATCCCGTTGTTTAGCAGCATCCTCAAAGAATACGACCTTAAACGCCGCCGCAGGATTATCATCCGCGAGTCAATTTTTTCATTTTTCATTCTGCTTGCATTTATGTTGGGCGGTAAATCATTCTTGCGTGGCATGCATTTAACCGAATGGTCGATGCAAATTGGCGGCGCGATTGTGCTGTTTTTAATCGCCATCCGCATGATTTTTCCCAGCGAGCAAGGCATTATGGGCATTGTGAGCACGGAGCACGAACCCTTTATTGTGCCGCTGTCAATTCCTGGGATGGCTGGGCCTTCCTCCATGGCAACCGTCATGCTGTTGTCCGCCGAAGCGCCAGAACGCAAGGGAGAATGGGTTGCCGCATTGGCCGTGGTGATGACCATCACCGCGTTTATTTTGTACAGCGCAGATTGGATTCAACGCAAACTCGGTCACAGCTTTACGGTGGCGCTGGAGCGTTTGATGGGCATGATTTTGGTTGCAGTGTCTGTGCAAATGCTCATGAATGGCTTGTATGCGTATTACAAAGCCTTGGTGTGATTGGGGTTTTAAATATGCGCAAAAACGGCGCTAAAATCCTTTAAGAAGGCCGCTTGAATTGACAAGTGAATAAAAAAGGTTCTATCAGGTTTTGTGTGGGACGTAGCGGTTGGTTGTGCAAAGGCCTCGGTAATCCCCCATTCATAACAACACCTAAAAGTAAAATAAAAATCCTGAGCTTTAAAATGCATCGTGAATTCAAGTCCGTCAAGTCCGTCAAGGACGGTGCAGCTCATGCTAAAATACAAATCAATCAACTGAATCGGGCAGCAACGATGCCGTTATATTTGTTCGCACGTACCTTAAATAAATACTGGAGTTCATCATGAAATCAAGAGCAGCCGTGGCGTTTGCCGCAGGGCAGCCGTTACAAATCGTCGAAATTGATGTGGCGCCGCCCCAAGCAGGTGAGGTTTTGGTACGCATCACGCACACGGGTGTTTGTCATACCGATGCGTTCACCTTAAGCGGTGAGGACCCAGAGGGGATTTTCCCTGCTGTACTGGGGCACGAGGGTGGTGGTATTGTGGTGGAGGTTGGCGCGGGTGTGACGTCGTTAAAAGCGGGCGACCATGTGATTCCGCTCTATACGCCTGAGTGTGGCGAGTGTAAGTTCTGTCTGTCAGGTAAAACCAATTTGTGTCAAAAAATTCGCGCGACCCAAGGCAAAGGTTTAATGCCTGATGGTACAACGCGATTCTCATACCAAGGTCAGCCGATTTACCACTACATGGGCACGAGTACGTTCAGCGAATACACCGTGGTGGCCGAGATTTCTTTGGCGAAAATCAATCCCGCTGCGCCTTTAGAAAAGGTCTGTTTGCTGGGCTGCGGCGTGACCACAGGCATCGGCGCGGTACACAATACCGCAAAAGTTAAGGCGGGCGACACGGTGGCTGTGTTTGGATTGGGTGGCATTGGCTTGGCCGCGATTCAAGGGGCTCGTCAAGCCAAGGCTGCTCAAGTTATCGCCATCGACATTAACCCATCCAAATTTGAATTGGCCAAATCCATGGGTGCAACAGATTGCATCAATCCCAACGACTATGACAAACCGATTCAAGAGGTGATTGTCGAGCTCACCGATGGCGGTGTGGATTTTAGTTTTGAGTGCATCGGTAACGTCAATGTCATGCGCTCGGCGCTTGAATGTTGTCACAAAGGCTGGGGCGAATCCATCATCATTGGTGTTGCGGGGGCAGGACAAGAAATCTCCACCCGTCCATTTCAACTGGTCACAGGTCGTGTCTGGCGTGGCAGCGCTTTTGGTGGCGTTCGTGGGCGCACAGAATTGCCTGCGATGGTTGAAGATGCGATGAGCGGTGCAATTGAGCTTGACCCATTCATCACCCACACCATGCCATTGGAGCGCATCAACGAGGCATTTGATTTGATGCACAAAGGCGAGTCGATTCGCACCGTGATTCACTTTTAAAGTTTAGATTTATGACCCTCATCACACGCTCAACCCATGCCTGCTTTGGTGGCACTATGGGGTTTTATACCCACCCATCGATCGAGACGAAAACCGACATGCGCTTTTCGGTATTTGTTCCTGATGCTGCGCGACACAAGCCGCTGCCTGCATTGTATTTTTTGGCAGGACTCACGTGCAGCGAAGAAACCTTCATGATAAAAGCAGGGGCGCAACGCTATGCCGCCGAGCATGGAGTAATCCTCGTTGCGTGTGATACCAGTCCGCGTGATTTGAATATTGCGGGGGATTCTGAATCATGGGACTTTGGCGTGGGTGCAGGGTTTTATCTTGATGCGACGCAAGCACCATGGGCGAATAACTACCGAATGGGCAGTTACATCAATCAAGAACTTCCCGAATTCATCGAGGCGCACTTTCCTGTCTGCCCTTATAAACGCGGCATCTTCGGTCACTCCATGGGCGGGCATGGCGCACTTGTGACCGCACTGCGCCACCCTGAGCGTTGGCACTCGGTGTCGGCGTTTGCGCCCATCGCGAATCCGTGCGCTGTGCCATGGGGCGAAAAAGCTTTTGGCCATTATTTGGGTAGTGGCCGAGACACATGGCAAGCATATGATGCCAGTGTTCTTATGGCAAAAAGCCCACATCCAAGCGAAATATTGATTGACCAAGGACTGTCGGATCAATTCATCGACAATCAACTTCACCCTGCTGCGCTTGAAGTGGCCGCAACCCAGTCTGGGCAGCGGCTTCGTGTGCGCCTTCACACAGGATTTGATCATTCATATTGGTTTATTCAAACGTTTGTGGCGGATCACATTGCGCACCATGCCAGAATCATTCGGTCTCTTGCCTGATTGTTCTTTTATCACACATGTGCTGATTTACTGGCTTGACTTTCGGAGCTTGTCAAGCCAGTTGTCGCAAAAAGTTAAGTGTGGGACGTAACAGGTAGGTAACACGCAGTACCTTTTGATTAAACTATGCGCAACGCTATCGGTTTGCATTCATTACTCCCACGCAACCAATCTAAATACCATGCGCATCAACCCATTTTTTTAATTGCTCTAAAAACCCCAATGCGGTACGGCCAAATTCAGTAATTTCATACGAAACTGCAATTGGTCGAGTATTAACAACCGTTCGAGTAATCAATTTTTGCGCCTCCATTTCTTTTAAGCGTTGAACAATCATTTTTTTACTGGCTCCCCCAAGTTGGCGACATAAATCATTAAAGCGTACTGGCTCATCCTTGAGATGCCACAAAATTGATCCTTTCCACTTAGCGCCTAAAGCGCGCATACCACGCTCAATAGAACAGGGTTCTAAACAAAGCTTAACAATATTTTCATTTGCGTTGTTATTATCAATTGTTGCCATTATCTGCCTTTGCATATTAGGTTACCAAAAGTTAACTGGTTGACTTTAGTGCGTTACTCTACAATAATTCAAACTCGAAAAGCAACATTCATGTTTAACTCATTCTACGTAAGGCACGACGATGACTCACTGTATTATTCAAGATTTACAAAAACGCTATACAGCCAAAAGATACGACCCAGTAAAAAAAGTATCTCAAGCGGACTTAGCTGTTTTTTTAGAGGCATTACGGCTATCTGCTTCATCCATCAATTCGCAACCGTGGAAATTTATTGTCATTGAATCTGACGCAGCCAAGCAGCGCATGCATGACTCTTTCGCCAATAAATTTCAATTTAATCAAAAGCATATCAAAGCCTGCTCGCACGTCATTTTATTTGCACATAAAATCACTTATGCGCGTGCAGACTATGACTTGGTTTTAGAAAAAAATATTGAGGACAACCGCATTACGAGAGATGAAAAAG
Source organism: Hydromonas sp. (assembly GCA_017495165.1). Taxonomy (GTDB): domain Bacteria; phylum Pseudomonadota; class Gammaproteobacteria; order Burkholderiales; family Burkholderiaceae; genus Hydromonas. The sequence goes on from JAFEII010000017.1 coordinate 12,442, forward strand.
AGGCTGCTTTTGGCTCTTACGCATTCGCTGAAATAAATAAAGATGCACAGGGCCAGCATAAAGTTTGGACAAAATCGCAAACTTACATTGCATTGGGTAATGCATTGCATACTTTAGCGCGCTTAAATATTGATTCAACCCCGATGGAGGGCGTTGATTCAACGTTATTAAGCGAGATTTTTGCGAACGAATTGGCTGGGTATCAATGCGATGTCGCATTAGCGATTGGTTACCATCATCCGACAGAAGATTACAATGCGCAATCACCAAAATCACGTAAAGCCTTAACGGAAGTTGTGCAGATTATTTAACGTCATCAAGGCTCCATTTTTGCTGAGTTAATAAAAACGGGGAGTATATGATTCTTAAGCCATGTACTCCCCGCTTTTTTAATTAAAACCAACGACTTTACTCACTCTTTGCATCATCCGATTAATCAAAAAGTTACTCAATTTTTCGTTAGATGTCAACGATTTCATTAGACTTGCTTAGACGTTAAAAAACCCGCAAAGCCTTTAAGCTAGCGGGTTATTGTACTTCTTTAGACTTCTTAAAACACTATATTGGTGCGCCCAACTGGAATCGAACCAGTGACCCTTGGCTTCGGAGGCCAATACTCTATCCACTGAGCTACGGGCGCGGTGTACGTGATTTTTAGGCCGCGCAACTTCAAGATTTCAGTATGATACCCGCTTTGCGGCGATTCGTCTATTTCCTCAATCAATATCGTTCTATATTTATTCATTTGAGGTGGTTATAATGAGCGGCTGTGCGCTTTGCGTGTTTTTTACGCTGTGCGTTGACGGCTTTATTTTTATGGACTTTTATGCAAAATCAATTGAATGCGGTTGTTGTGGGCGGCGGCGTGGCTGGGCATGCGAGCGCGCTGGCGTTGGCGCAGTGTGGCTTGAGCGTTGGTTTTGTGACACAGGATGCTGCGCAGGCTGTGCCGACGGCGCATGTTGATGCGCGGGTGTATGCGCTGTCAAATAGCAATGTGCAGTTTTTGCGGGACTTGCGGGTTTGGGATGCGTTGAATCACGAGCGCACCTGCGCAATTACGCAGATGCGCGTGTTTGGTGATGGCGGCTCCCGCCAATCGTCACAAGGCGTGTTGGATTTAACGGCGAGTAGTGCTCAGCAGATGCAGCTTGCGTGCATGATTGAACAGTCAAATTTACAACACGTGCTGTCGCAGGCCATTCAGTTTTCGCCGAATGTTCATCTGTTTAAAAGTGCCGCCGCTCATTTAGAACAGCGTGAGACGGGTGTGAGCATTACAACAAATGACGGACAAACCCTAACGGCGGATTTGTTGGTAGGGTGCGATGGTGCGAACTCTTGGGCGCGTCAAGCGTTTGGGATTGGCATGGATGTACATGATTACGGCCAGTGCGGCGTGGTGGCTCATTTTAGTTGCGAGCGCCCGCACAATGGCGTGGCACATCAATGGTTTTTGCCAAACGCTGCGGTTTTGGCGCTCTTACCGCTGCCCAACCAACAGGTATCAATGGTGTATTCTTGCGCAACTGCCTTGGCAAGCGAGGTTGTGCAATTGGAGCCGCTTCAATTATCCAAGCTGATTGGCGGATTGTCTGGCCATGTGTTGGGAGATTTAACGGCTTTAAATGCGGCGCAATCGTTTGGGTTGACGCGTTCGTGTGCGCAGCGTTTTGTTGACAATCGCTTGGTGCTGGTGGGCGATGCGGCGCATACGATTCATCCAATGTCTGGCCAAGGTTTGAATTTGGGCTTACAAGATATTGCGTTGTTGCGTGATTTGATTGCACAACGTGCCACGCATCAGTCAATTTTTGAGCCACGTTTGCTGCGCCAATATGAGCGGGCGCGCCTCACTCAAACCGTCAAAATGCAGGCGGTCACGCACACACTCAACCGATTATTTGAACCCCATCACGTCGCGATTCAAGCCGCACGTAATCTGGGTATGAATGTATTAAACCAAGCGCCTGCGTTAAAACGCTGGCTGATTAACAACGCGCTGTAGCGCATTTCTTTTAACAATGACACCTAAAATGCTCAATTTTAACCAACCAACACACTTGCCCATGACTAAAAAAAATCCCCTTCCCATCATTATTGCCACAGGCCTTACCGCACTGGGTTTGTTTTTTGGCCTTTCAGTGCTGGCAAAAAACCCTGCTGATGTTAAAAAAGCTGTTTTAGCGCCATCTGACCAAGAAATCAGCATTGCAAAAAACTTTGCGCTTAAATTTGAGGGCGCAGCCGTTGTATCGGTTCACAAAACCAAATTCAACGATTTGTATGAAGTCACGCTGGAGGGCAATCAGCTGGTGTATACCGATGCAAACACGTCGTTTACGCTGGTTGGCAACTTGCTTGACAATCAAACCCAACGCAACTTAACCGAGGAGCGTTTGAGCGAGCTGAACAAAGTGCCGTTCAATACATTTCCAACGCAACAAGCGTTTGTGGCAGTTAAAGGCAATGGCAGCAGAAAAATGGTGCTGTTTGAAGATCCAAACTGTGGTTACTGCAAACGGTTTAGAGAAACGATTGAGGGCTTTACGGATTTGACGATTTACACGTATGTGGTGGATATTTTGGGCGATGACTCAACCGCCAAAGCCAAGGCGCTGATGTGCGCAAAAGACCCTGCCAAGGCTTGGGATGACTGGATGCTTCACGGCATCAAGCCTGCGAATGTGGCTGAATGTGACACCAGCGCGCTGCAAAAAAACAAGGCGCTGGCGATTAAATTGGGAATTACTGGCACGCCAACCGTGTTTTTGGAGGATGGTTCGCGTTTGCCAGGGGCGGTTAGCAAAGAGGCGCTTGAAGTTGCGCTGGCCAAGCAAGCAGCAAAGTAAGGCTTATAATTATCTGCGCGCAGGCGCGCGCAGATAATGTGTCTTTTATCGAACCATCAGGTTTGGTGGGGTAGAATTTTACAAAAAAACTACCCCCCAAATTCTTTGGCCTATTGACGCGGCTTTGGGTGTTTAGGTGTTTAGACCCCAAATCTTGAGCGCAATCAGCCATGAAGATTCCGAGCATTTCAGGCAGCCACTATTTAAGCGGTGCGTGTGTTTCCTAGCGTTTTGATTGCGGCTTGAGCACCGCCACAATCGGCCGCACGCTCAAATATTTTTGCGCGGTTTGTTGTAAATCCGCACGACTCAATGCGGAAATATATTGCTCTTGGCGCAAAATCTCTTGTGCGTCTTGGCCGCGTTTGGCGGTGGTTTGCAGCGAGTCAACCCAGAAGCTGTTTTTCTTGAGGTTTTCGTGCAAGGCATTCACCGCCGCTTTTTTGACTTTTTCTAAATCCAATTCATCCGGGCCATTTTGAATCAGCCGCGCCAATTCTTTTTGTGCGCTTTGAATCAGCGCGTCCGCTTTGTCAGGCGCACACGGAAAGCCAATGTTAAACGAATACGCGCCGTATGGCCGCGCACGCATCTCGCCGCTGGCGTTGATGCTGTACACGCCGCCGTCCACTTCGCGCAAATGTTCGGTGAGTTTGATGGTTAAAATTTCACCCAGCAGCCGCAGCGCCAACGCGTCTTTTTGTACATACGGCGTGTCGCCGTTGATGCTGATGGACACGACGCTTAAATTTTCAGAGCCTTTTTTAAACTCAATGGTTTGCGCGGTTTTGTCCGAGCGGTAACCCAAGTCTTTAAAGGCAGGAGTTTGCGCTTGGTCGCTGGGCAGGCTGGCCAAATACCGCTCAATCAAAGGCGTCAGTTGCGCCTCGTCAATTTTGCCCACAAAGTCAAAACGCATGCCGTTGGCATTGCTAAAACGCTGTTTGGTCACTTGATACGCCGCGTCATAATCCATCGTGTTCCATGCGGTCGCTTTTGGATACGTGCCTGCAAAACGTGGGTTGTTTTGGTTTAACTTACGCCGCACATGATCCACAAACGCCGTCATGCGGTCGTTGTCTAAGTTGGCTGTGTCATTTTTGCTGCGCAGCACAAACCGCTCAAACGCCGCCTTGTCATGGTTGAGCCCCGTCATTTGGCTGTAAATCAGCTCAAACGCGGTTTTGGCATCTTGTGGCGCAAATTCGCCTTTGACGTTTTGGCTGTCCTCATTGATGTCCGTGCCAACCGACACCACTTTGCCCGACAGGATTTTTTTGAGCTCCGTGTTGCTGTAGCCGTTAAAACCGGCCTCGCTCACGCCATCATACGCCCACTGAGTTTTGCGCCACACGTCATCATTGACCAGCGAATAACCGCCGTCAGAATATGCGCCAAAGCTCACGCTGTTGTCATTAAAATCGGTTTTCTTCAACCGCACTTGCACGCCATTACTCAGCTGCAACGTGGTCAAATCCAGCGCCTTGTCATACGATTTTGCTGTGATTGTGCCCGCGTTTGGCAACGTTTTGAGCAACGTTTGCTCACTCGCCTCCGTGCTCAATGCGCTGGTTTTAAGCGGCTGATTCAGCACCGCCAGCACGGCGGCCTTGTTGAGCGACGGCTTGACTTGATTGGTATTGATTAACGCGATGCGATTGTCAGGCGTAAAGTAAGTGCGCGCCAATTCGTTCAGCTGTGCCAGCGTGATTTGTGGCACAAACGTTTTGCCCGCTTCGTACTCCCAATCCAAGCTGGGCGTATTCTCCAGCTCAACCACGGCGCGAATGTATTCCTCCGCTTTGCTGGCCGACTCCACCTTGTCGCGGTTATTAAAGCTGCTTTCCAAATTGGCCAACAAATTCCGCGCCGCACGGTCAAGTTCCGCCTGATTAAAACCATGGTCAACCACGCGCTGTGCCTCGGTGCGCAGCGCTGTTAGCGCCGCCAATTCTTGCCCAGCCATTGCGCCAGAACCCATATAAAAGCTGCGCTTGTCACGCGCCACGCCGTACAAATAACCATTGGCGCTGTACGCTTTGTTCAACGGGGTTTTGGGGTCATCTTGCAGCGCCGCCAAGCGCTCATTCATCATCGCATTGATGAGCTGGTGTTTCATGTTTTTGACATAATCCGCCGTGATTTTATCCACATGACCGCTCGCCGCCTCTTTCTGAAACAACATCACGCTCGCATCAGGCAAATCTTTATGCGCAAACACACCCACCACCGGCTGCTCGTTGTTTGGCACCGCCGCATTGGGCAAAACTGGCCGCGTCGCAGGATTGGTTTTAGAGCCAAAATGCCGCTCAATCAACGCACGCGCCTTATCCGCGCTCACATCTCCCACCACAATCACCGCCATCATGTCAGGCCGATACCAGCGCTGATAAAATTCGCGCAGCGTCTCAGGTTTAAACGTCTGAATCACATCCATCTTGCCAATCGGCAAACGCGCTTTAAACAATGACTGATTCAACGCCACGCCAATATTTTTATCCCCAATCTCAGAGGCTGGATTTTGCGCCCGCAACCGCCACTCCTCCATCACAATTTTGCGTTCCTGGTCAATCGCCGCAGGCTCCAAATTCATGTGAAAGCCCCAATCCTCAAGGATTTGCATCCCCGTCTCAAGGTTTTCAGGCGCATTGGTTGGAATCGGCAAAATATAAACCGTCTCCCCAAAACTCGTATACGCATTTAAATCCGCGCCAAACTGCACGCCCATGCGCTGCAACTGGTCAACCAACATCTGCTTAGGAAAATGCGTCGTCCCATTAAACGCCATGTGCTCCAAAAAATGCGCCAAGCCAAGCTGATTCTCCGCCTCGTTCAGCGAACCCGCCTTCACCACAAGACGCAACTCCACCTTTTGCTCAGGGCGCTGGTTGGGCAAAATGTAATAACTCAACCCGTTGGGCAACGTGCCTTGCACCAGTTTTTCATCTACAGGAATCGGCGCGGATAAATCGAGTGGGGCGGCGTGAGTGAGTGGCGCAAAAGCGGCGAAGAGCAGGGCGAGGAGTAAGTTTGTTTGAATTTTCATAAAGTTCTTAAGAGTTAAATCACATCCAAAGTAATTAAAATAAGTTTAGGCATGTTTTGCGTAGGGGTGGTTCGTGAACCGCCCTTGTTTGCGGCAGTGGTTAAAACATCACGTCACCGCACAAGGCGCCTCGCGAGGCGCCCCTACAAAACGGCGCGTATTGGAATATTTACACATAAAAACCATGTCATTGCGTTCGTGACCCGCAATCAGAGCAACACACAACACGCCGTAGGGTGGACACTGCCCACCGTTTTTCAACAAGCACCGCAACTCACAAAATGGTGGGCAGTACCCACCCTACAAATTGCCATTCCCACCCGCGTAAGGGGTGACGTTAAAAAATCGTAGGGGCGGCTCGTGAGCCGCCCTTGTAAACACATGCGCGATATTCACACAAGGGCGGTTCGCGAATCGCCCCTACGAGGTATTTGGCTCGAACGCATTAAAAAAGCATACGTAAACCGTATGCTTTTTTGTTGAGCGATACGAATCACTCCGCCACTTCAGTAAAATCCATCCCGCTAATCACTTGGCTAAAGCCGCCGTCCACATAGGTGATTTCGCCCGTAATCCCGCCCGCAAGGTTGGACAACAAAAACGCGGCGGCGTTGCCGACATCCTCAACCGTCACATTGCGGCGCAAGGGCGCGTTTTGTTCCACGACTTTTAAAATATTGCCAAAGCCTTTGATGCCTGATGCGGCAAGGGTTTTAATTGGGCCGGCTGAAATACCGTTGACGCGAATGCCTTTTGGGCCAAGGCTTTGCGCGAGGTAGCGCACGGAGGCTTCGAGCGAGGCTTTTGCCAAGCCCATTGTGTTGTAATTGGGCAGCACTTTGAGCGAGCCCAAATAGGTCAGTGTCAACAATGCCGCGTCGGCTGATAACATCGGTAAAGCGGCTTTTGCCATGGCTGGAAAGCTGTAAGCCGAAATATCGTGCGCGATTTTAAAGCCTTCACGCGATAAGCCGTCTAAAAAATCACCCGCAATCGCTTCGCGTGGCGCAAAGCCAATCGCGTGTACCAAACCGTCCAGCGTTGGCCATGTTTTTTGTAGGTCGGTAAATACCGCGTCGATTTGCGCGTCGTCTGCGACGTCGCAGTCAAACACCAAATTTGAGTTAAATTCTGCTGCAAAACCAGTAATGCGGTCTTTAAAACGCTCGCCCACGTAGGTAAATGCGAGTTCTGCGCCTTCGCGGTGGCACGCTTGCGCAATGCCGTAAGCGATGGAGCGGTTGGAAAGTAGCCCCGTAATGAGGATGCGTTTGCCTTGTAAAAATGCCATTTTTGTTCTCCGATGAGGTGTTTGCGAATGAAATGCCGCGCAATTATAGGGGATGCGCTTGCGCTTTGCCGCTGATTTTACGGCACGTGCGTGCGGTTATGACTTGGCCTTTGTTTTGGCCGTCGCTTTTGTACTTTCTTTTTTTACTGCCTGCGTGCTTGCGGTTTTGGCCGCTGCTTTTGGCGCAGTTTGTGCCGCTGCTTTTGTACTGGCTGTGGCTTTTGGGTTGGCGGTGGCCGATGCCTTGCTGCTCACTTTGGCAGCCGCCTTAGGCGCCGCTTGCGCGGTTGTTTTTGCGCTGGCTTGTTTGGTGTCGGTTTTTGCTGCGCTGGTGGCTTTGGCGGCTGTTTTTGGTTGCGCTTGTGCTTGTTTGAGTGCTGCACCTGCTGGAGCGTTGGTTTTTGGCGTGGCTTTTGTATCAGCCTTTGCGCTCACTTTTGCGCTGGCTTTTGGTGTGGCCTTTGTTGTGGTGTTGGTTTTGACTTGTGGGGCGGGCGCGCTGGTTTTTTTGGCAGATGCCAATTCAATGCGAGAGGCTGATTTTTGGGTCACCTGTTTGGTGGTGCGGTTGCTTTTTGCAACGAGTTTTTCCGATTGTGAGGTGTTTTTGGCAACGGTTACGGCAGTGTGCTTGGCTGCTGGTTTGGCCTTAACTGTGATCACGTCAGGCGTTGGCGCGGCCGCAATCACAGGCAGCTCAACAAACGGCGCGAGTATTGAGTCGGCCAGATTGGCGGTTGGCGGTGTGCTCACGTCTGCTGGCGGCATGTTGATGTCATTTGGAAAGGAAGCGGTGTTGCTTGCTGCTTGTGCTACTTGTGTTGTGGCCGTTGGTGTTGTTTGTGCGATTTGCACAGGCGAGTCGATTTCTAATGGCGCAATGGCGGGTTGCGGGCTGTCAATTGGGTCGTTTGCGGTCAAACGTTGCGACACCAATGGGCTGAACGTCTCGATGGGTGTGGCCGCCGTGGTTGCGACAGGAATAGCTTCTATAACCGTTGTTTGCGTAGGCAAAGGCATGTTGAGTGCAATTTGTTCAACCGGCGCAACAGGTGATGTTACTGCGGCTTGGAACGGGTCTGGGGTTGGTGTGACCACGAACTCTTGCGAGAAAACGGGTACGGGTGTGGCTGTTGCAGCGCCAACCACAATCGCATTCTTGCCTGTGACGGGGTCGCTCAGGTTGTTTGCATTTTTGATGGCAAAGCCAATTTGGTCAATGTCAGCGTTGTTGTTTTGGCTGTTGATGGCCGTTTCTGTGTTGCTAAATGATGTGTTGCTTGCGCCAATGATGCCGCTGCGCTCAGCACGGGTTGCTTCGTCCGAGGTGGCAAGGATGATTGCGGGTTGTTCGGTGAATGTGCCGCCATCTAAACTCATGCCGTCTGTACTGGTGGACAAGCCCGCTGTGAGTGCTGCGTATGGAATGTCTTGGCTTGAGTTGTTGTCGGTGCGCGGTACGAGCAAGGTTGAGCCTGATTTGACATAGTCATGAAACGATGGAATGTTGTTCAGTGCGCGCAAATTGCTGGCTGAGGTGTTGAATTTATTGGCAATGTCATCCAAGGTTTCCGAGCTGTAGGCCGAATACGTGGTGATGCTTGACAGCGTGTCCGAGCTGTTAAATGCGCGGCGTAAATCATCCGCGCGATCCGCAGGCACTAAAATTTTGCTGCCCAAAGACGCAACAATCACTGATTTTTTGTAAGCAGGGTTGATGCGACGAAACGCTTCAACGTCCATGCCCGCCAAGCGCGCGGCTGTTGCAAAGTCAATGTCACGGGTGACGTTGACAATGTCGTGGCGCGGGCTGTTGGGAATGTTGGGCAAGGTGATGCCAAACTGTGCAGGGTTGTTCACAATGTTTTTGATTGCTTGGAGTTTTGGGACGTATTGCTGGGTTTCAAGTGGCATTTTGATGTCGCTGTATGTGCCGGCAAGCCCCGCATTTTGAGCGCGACGCACGGCTTTGCTCACGTTGCCAGGGCCCCAATTGTAAGCGGCCAGCGCCAATTGCCAATCACCAAACTGGTCATGCAAGCGCTGCAAAAACGTGAGTGCTGCCTCGGTGGAGGCCACCACGTCATTGCGCTGGTCTGCGTAGTAATTTTGTTTGAGTTCAAAGTCTTTGCCTGTGGCAGGCATAAATTGCCACAAACCCGCCGCTTTAACGGGCGATTGCGCCGTGGTGACAAAAGCCGATTCTACAAATGGCAGCAGCGCGATTTCGCTTGGCATATTGCGCCGCTCGATTTCGTTCATGATGTGGTACATAAAGTCGCCCGAACGGTCTGTCATGCGCGCCACATAATCGGCGCGTTGCGCGTAGTAGGCTTCTTTTTTGGTGACTTCGGCATTGTATAAATCAGGAATGCCGTAATTGTTGCGCACACGTTGCCAAACGTCGTTGGATTGGGTTTGGGCTGTGTAACCCGATGTGCTGGTGCTGTGCGAGTTGGTATTGTTGCTATTATTGCTGCTGCTGGCGCAAGCGCTCACCAACAAAGTGGCTGCGCATAAGCTGATGATGCGGTTGGCTTTAAAAAAAGCACGGGCTTTTTGGATAATGGTCATAAAATCTTTCGGTGAGGCTGGAGCGTACTCGACAGCGCGATTGTGTTAAACCCCATCGTTTAAAATTCAACACAGTGAAAAGCATCAACAGGCGTAACAGGCGTTTGAGTGTCAGTGTGACACGCGCCCTGATGCTTGGCAAATTGGGTTAAGTCGTCAATCCATGCGACATCAAATGCAATGACGCGTAAAAAAGGATTGATGCGTTTTTCGAGCGCTAGATCAGAGGGCAAGCTTGGCAGCCCCATCGCGCGGGCGTATTTTACCTGATTGTGATGCGCTTGTGTGGCCGCGCACGTGTTTTGTATGACCCGCGCAAACTCAAGGTTGCTTGCGTGTATTCGTAGGCACAGGCAGCCAAGGAGTGTTCGGGCAATTGCATCAGTAAACAACCGCTGTGGCTCAGTTAAATGTGGCCAACTGCGCAAGCTGTTTGGAAGTCGCACTGCGCCAAAAACCTCACCACGAAGCAATGGCAATCAATCCGCCACGCCATCAATATGATTCGCATGATGGTGCGTGATGCGCAGGTCGGCAAGTATGAAACCGCGTTGCTCTATATAATCTCGAACGGGTTCGCTAAGGATGGATCAATCACCCACGCATGGGTTTGATTGTGCAAAATCCAAGTGTAATGATCATGGCGGCAGACAATACAATCAAATGTGAGCATGAGGAAAATATGGAACAAAAAAATTGGCAGAGCGTGGCAGGTCAATATCTAACCGACTGGCAACAGCGCTTATTAGACAAATGGGTTGGCGACGCGTTTGGCTATTATGCCGCACAACTGGGGCACACGTCGCGCTTGAGCGGCTTGCAAAACAACCGCTGTTCGCATCGGCTCATGCTTGAAGTTGGCCAAACACAGCCCAATCATCACCTCACCGATGAGGTTGAATCGCTGCTTGTCGATGATTTCACCGAGCTGCCCTTTGAGACCGACAGCATGGATTTATTGATTTTGCCGCACACACTGGATGACCACAAAGACCCGCACGCCGTTCTGCGCGAAGCGTATCGGGTGCTGCGCCCAGAAGGCAAAATGATTATTCTTGGCAACAACCCATTTAGTTTATGGGGCGCACGCGCCATGGTTGGGCGCTGGCTCGGTAAACCATGGTGGGCATATCAAGCGCAGGCCTTGCATTTACACCGCCTCAAAGATTGGCTCGAGTTGCTCAATTGCGACATCACCCAAGGCAAATTTGGCTGCTACGCACCATACGTTAAAAACGCTGAATGGCTGGCGCGCTGGCTCTGGCTTGAAGCCGCAGGAGACAGATGGTGGGGCGTGGCAGGCGCAACGTATGCACTCACGGCGGTCAAACGCGTGTATTCACCGACCTTGGTTGGACGCATCAACGACAAAAGCCGCACCAAACGCTGGGCAGCGCAACCCGCCATAAACAGCGTCAACCAACACAAAGAAACGGATTTGATTTAATGAAAACAGTACAAATTTACACCGACGGCGCATGCAAAGGCAACCCAGGCGTGGGCGGCTGGGGCGCATTACTGCGTTGCGGCACGGTTGAAAAAGAACTCTTCGGCGGCGAACCCTTAACCACCAACAACCGCATGGAGTTGCTCGCCGTGATAGAAGGCATACGGGCGCTCAAAACCCGCAGCATTGTTGAAGTCTACACCGACTCGCAATACGTCCAAAAAGGCGTGAGTGAATGGCTGGCAGGCTGGAAAAAAAATGGCTGGAAAACCGCCGCACGCAAACCGGTTAAAAACGACGACTTATGGAAAGACTTGGACGCGCTCTTAAACAACCACCAATTTAGCTGGCATTGGGTCAAAGGCCACGCAGGCCACATTGAAAACGAGCGCGCCGACGACTTGGCCAATCAAGGAGCGGCCAGCGTGGCCGGTTTGTAGCCCAGCCTCAACCGCCCATTGATGCAAAACCGCCCAAAAGATTGGGCGGTTTTTTAAATTGTAAGATGTACGAATGAGTCAACGCATTCATGTTACTCACGCCACTCACGCCACTCACGCCATTCACGTCACAATTATTTGTATTTGCCTCGCAAACCGCATCGGCTTTTCGGTCTATCTGTGCGACTGATGCAAATCGGTTTTGCCCCAAAAAACCTTATAAACCCAAGCGGTATAAAGCAAAATCATGGGCAAGCTGATACACGCGCCGACCAGTAAAATTTTTAGCGAGGACGGACTGCTGGCAGCTTGCCAAATCGTCATTTTGTCTAAAATAATAAATGGGAATAGGCTATAAGCCAGCCCCAAACCAGCGAGCAAGCAAAGCGCGATTGTTGCCGCAAAAATCAGCCAGCCGTAGCCATTTTTGAGCAAAGTTTGGCTGCCACTGACGTGCCAGATTACCGCAAGCGCAAGCACCGTTAATACGGGAATTGGCGCGAGCAGGATGAAGCTGAACGCATCGCCAAACCACTTGCGCTCAATGGTTGGGCTGATCAATGGGGTGGCGGCAGAAATGGCCATTAAACCGATTACGACCGGAAACCACGCCTGTCTCGCCCATTTGGCCGCTTTGTTTTGCAGCGTTGGGTTGGCAATTTTCATCATCAACCAACCTGAACCCAATAAAATATAAAAAGCGGGCAACGTGAGCGCAATCAATGCGCAAAATAAATAATACCCAACCGTGTTGCCCATTAAACCCGCCACGTATTCGCCCAGCATCCAGCCTTGAGCGAGTGCCGCCATCCACGAACCCAGCGTAAAACAGCGCTCCCATAACAAGCGGTGCGTGTCGTGCGCTTTAATCCGAAAATCAAACGAGACGCCGCGCAAAATCAGCCCAAACAGCATGATAAAAATTGGGATGTAAAGCGCCGACAAAATTTGCCCTTGCGCCTGTGGAAAAGCCACCAAAAGTAAGCCAATCCCAAGCACCAACCACGTTTCGTTGGCATCCCAAAATGGCGCAATCGAGGTCATCATCAGGTTTTTTTCAGAGTGGCTGGCAAATGGCAGCAGCATGCCAAGCCCCAAATCATAGCCATCAAGGCTCACATAAATCAGCATGGACAAGCCCATCAGCCCCATAAAAATCACGGGTAAATAGTCGTTAAAGGTCATGACGTACTCCTATTGTGAGGGTTTCATGCTCACCGTTTCAAAATCTAAAATCTATATTCACGTTCAAAATTTACGTTCAATGTTCACGTTTGAACGCCAAATAACGCATGACCGAGATGTAAGCAAAAATCAGTGCGATATACAGCAAAACATAAAGCGTCAAACTGCCCGCAACCTTGCTTGCAGGGTGCTGCGCAACCAAATCCGCCGTGCGCAAAACCCCGTACACCAGCCAAGGCTGGCGCCCCGTTTCAGTCACATACCAGCCCGCCAGCGTGGCCAGCCAGCCCGAAAATGTCATGGCCTGCAATACCCGCAAACGCCAGCGCGGCCATGTTTGCACATCGGGCTGTCTGCGCAGTAAAAATGCAGCTGCCCAAGCCACCAAAAGCATGAGAACGCCTGTGCCTACCATAACTCGGAATGACCAGAAAACCATGCTGACATTGGGTTTGTCCTCAAAAGAACTCAATCCTTGGACTTCGCCATCCCATTTGTGGGTCAAAATCAAACTTGAGACATTCGGGATTTCGAGCGCGTAGTCATTGCGCTGTGTCTCGCTATTTGGCAGCCCAAACAGCACCAGCGGCACGGATTTTTGTGTGTGCCACAAACCTTCCATGGCTGCGACTTTGGCGGGCTGGTGTTTGAGCGTATTCAAACCATGCAGATCGCCCATAAAAATTTGGAGCGGTACAGTGATGGCGAGTAAAACAACGCCCGTGCGAATCATTTTTGTGCTCGCGCCATCGCCGCGCCCAGCCAAAATACGCCATGCCGACAGACCTGTAATTAAAAAACCAGCCGTCACAAACGATGCCAACATTTTGTGGCTAAAGCGGTAAGGAAATGACGGATTAAACACAATCGCCCACCAATCGGTCGCAATAATTTGGCCCGATGGTAACAGCTCAAAGCCAGCGGGCGTTTGCATCCATGAATTTAAAGCCACAATCCAAAACGTCGACATGGATGTGCCTATCGCCACCATGCAGCTGGCAAACATGTGCACTTTGTTTGAAACATGCTCTTTGCCGTACAGCATCACGCCCAAAAAGCTCGCTTCCAAAAAAAACGCCGTCATGACTTCAAAGCCCAATAATGGCCCCGCAATATCACCTGCTTTTTCCATAAAGCCCGGCCAATTGGTGCCAAACTGAAAACTCATCGTCACGCCAGAAACAACCCCCAGCGCAAACGTGAGCGCAAACCATTTGACGGCTCTGTCGTATGCCTTTGCCCAAGCAATCTCTTTGGTTTGGGTAAAGCGCAGACGAAAAAACAATAAAATCCAAGCCAGCGCAATCGTAATGACTGGAAACAGAATGTGAAAACTGATATTCAGCGCAAACTGCATGCGCGATAGAGTGAGCGCGTCCATGATGTACCCCTTTAAAGTGATGGCTTGCCATCTTTTTTACTTGGTCTAAATGTTAACTTGTCGGTCACATTTAAAACCCGTTGAACTTTTTTGCCAAACGTCATCAGTCGCGTCAGCTGCTCTGGTGACAAATGCTGGATTTCAGAAAACCAATTATTCGCCAGCTCAAACAAATCATGCATTTTTTGAATTTGCATCTGAGTGTACAGCTCCGCATCACTGCTCGGCGTTTCGAGCAACGACTCGCGCAGCATCGACGCGGTTGGCTCAATTTCGCGTCGGTGACGCTCCGCAGCCACCGTGCGAAAAATTTCCCAAACATCGCCAAGGCTTGAGAAATGCTCGCGCCTGTCGCCCGGAATATGACTCATTTTAATCAAACGCCAGCTTTGTAACTCCTTCAAGCCAATACTCACGTTTGAACGTGAAAAGCCAAGCATCTCTGAAATGGTCTCGGCAACCAATGGCTTTTCGCTGACGTACAACAAGGCGTAAATTTGCCCAACCGTGCGATTGATGCCCCAGCGGCTGCCCATTTCGCCGAAGTGGCTTACGAATTTAAACTTGAGCGGGTTCGATTCCATCATGTTGTTGCTCCTGTCTTTATTGATTTTGGGTTTGCGTGGTTTATGTTGATTTTGAAATTTCAGTAATTTCTGAAATTAATGGTGAGATTTTACGTCAGTTTTTTAAAACGTGTTTTTTTTGGTAAAAAATGGCAAAAACTGGTGGGTGTTGGGAGGTTTTTGGAAGTGTTGCGGGGAGCTGGAGCAGCTGCGCCGCTGGCGTTGAAGCACTAAAACACTCAGGGATGGCTTAAAATAAGCGCTGGCTTGAGTTCAGAGAAACGTAATCACAACGAAGTGGGCTTTAAATTCGCCATTTGTTGTGCAAAGGTCTCAATTGGCAGGAATTTCCACCGTCACACGCGCAGCGTAGCCAATGCAGGATTTATCGGTGCGCGTAAAACGGATGTTGCGCATCACTTGCTGGCGTACCCAGGCATTCAGCGCTGTGTTGCCACTTTGCGTGGTTAAAATCGGATCTGTTGCGCGGTGGCTTGCATCGCGAATCACTTGAAAAACCAAGGTCTTATCGCTTGAATTTGGCAAGGGCGATGTGAGCGCAAGCTTATTGCTCCAGCCGCATTCTCGGCTTGGTTGCGGTTCAGGCGCACTGTTTTTTTCTGCAACGACAGGCGCTGTCTGCGTTTGATTGACTGCGTTGGTTTGTGTTGCAGATTGCGCTGTGCTTGGCGTTGTGTTTTGAGCTGAACTGCTTTTTTTTGGCTGGAAATCTGGGTTGGCCGTGGTTGGTTTTGGGGCGTCTGATGTGGTAAGTGTTGGCGTTTTTGGGCTGCTTGCTGTCGTGCGATTGACTGGCGCGGCGTTTGTGGTCACGGCAACCGCCGCAGGTTCAAGCGCAACTTGAACTGGCTGCACAACGCGAGCAGGTTGTGTCATAAAAAAAGCAATCGCACCGATATGCAGCGCCAGCGCGCCCAAAAATACAATTGGGGCGCGGCGTTTAAAAGCATGCAAAGGCGTTGGGTGCGGCATGGTTTGGCGTCAGCTCGTCAATAAAATGAGCGGCAGTTTAACAAATTTATAAGCCTTGCGTGTGCGGGAAGCTTGGAATGCCTACACAAACAATCCGCGCGGATGTGTCTAAAAACCGCATTTTGCGTTTACAATCTTGACTGCCAAGAGCGCGGCATGTGCGGGGTTAACAACGCTTTATTCGATTAAAAAGAGAGCGATATGAAAAACATGAAAAAAATTAAAAAACTGAGCCAGTTTCCAATGCGCAGCAGCTTGGTTGCCTTGGCATTGAGCGCCGTTTATGTGCCGCAGGTTCTGGCCAGCTTTGATATGGACGCCCCCAGCCAGAGAACCATGCGCAAATACGATTATCAGCTGGGCAATAACTTGCCCATTTTGGTGCCCAGCAATGACAACATGACCAATGTGCGGCTGTTGCAGCTTGACTTGGGCGCGCTACAAACCAAATTTAAACCGATTAAAGCGGATGAATATGTCTTTATAGACGGGCGCGTGCCGTTTTATACCCGCGACTTTGTGCGCGTGTTGTCAGCGGCGCACCCCAAAGCCAGCTACAAAGTGAGTGATTCGCAAAGCAACTTTGCCGATGGCGAAGGCTCGCGCTGTGTGAGTCATGAAGAGGGCGCTGCTGCGTTTGCCGCTGCGTTGCGCGTTGATTCAGACGTGCCAGAGAACGAGCGCGCATTGCTGATTGAGCGGCGCGGCGCGCTCGCGCCCACGTGTGCTGCGCAAGAAAACACGGTGATTGACGAGGCTGGCATCAGCTCCGCGCACGGCTTGGCGTTTTTGCAATACCTCAAAGCGGCAAGTGCCTTTTATGACGGCAGGTTTGACGTGGCGCAAACGGGGTTTGAATCATTAAATGACGCGCCGCCAACGTGGGTGAAAAATGCCGCCAATTACATGCAATTGCGCACCTTGATTAACGCGGCGCAACAGCACGCGCTGGTTGACGGCGTGTTGGAATTCGATAAAGTGGACGCGCCCGCGCTGGCTCAAGCCCAAGCGCAAATTGAACGCGATTACAAAGCGGACAGCGCCAAGCCTTACGTGGCCTCAGCGCGTGGTTTGCTGCGCAAAATTTATTGGTTAACTGGGCAAATTGAGCAGCTCGATGCGCAATACGCGTGGCAGCTGGCACACGCACAATCAGCGCAAAGCAATTTGAGCGAAATGGATTTTGCCCAAGAAGTTGAAAACAAAATTTTGTCGCCCAAATATTTAAACCGCATCAAAACCCCATTGTTGCTCGCCACGCTTGATTTACAAATGATGCGCACGAGCAATCCGCAACCCAATGAGCCCTCAGCCACCGACCCACCAAAGGTGCTCAGTTTAGAAGCGCTGCAAGCGCAAAAGCCACTGTTTGCAAATGAGCCAGAATTGCATCAATATTTATTGGCGGTACATGCGTTTTATGTGGCGCATGACAATGCGCTGGCGCTCAGTTTGTTGCCGCAGGGTGCGCCAAATAAAGCGCTCACGTATTTGGAATTGAGTCAATACAGCCTAAAAGGCACGGTATTAGAAGCCATGAAAAACACCGAGCAGGCGCGCGGCGTTTGGCTCAGTTTGATGCCGCACGCAGATGAGGTTGTGCAAAAGCCATTGGTTGAACTCGCATTGGCGCTTAATTACGAACACAGCGGCCAAGTTGATAAAGTGTTTGCCGCTCAATCGCCGATTCAAGCAACGCCGTTGCGCGAGATATTGCTTGAAAAAATCGCCAGCCCGCAGTTGTTGCGCACCATCATCAAAGCGCCGCAAAACAAAGTTGAGGCGCACAAAGCCTTGTACACATTGCTGCTCAAAGATTTGTCCCACGGTCAATACAGCGATTATTTAAATGACGCAGCGCTATTGCCCAGCAATGCCGCGTCATTAAAAAGCCCTGAACGTGGCTTTGGCAAAGAACCAAATTTGGCCATGTTTACATGGGATGGCGCGTCGGCTGACGCCAATCTTCAATGCCCAAGCATCAACGTGGTGGCGCAAGTGTTAAGCCAAGACCCAAATTCCGCCAAAGGTTTGAGCTGCTACGCCGAGTTTCGCCGTGTCAATGGTTTGGACGAATCTGAGCGCTTTAGTTTTGAATCCGCCACCAAAATTGACCCGCGCTGGGCGGCGATATTCCAGAATTGGGGCGCTCAAGCAGTCAATTTACTGGCGCGAAACTCACGCGTGGCGGGGTGTATCAACAGCTCATCAACGCCGCCAACACACCAAACAACCTCAAAGCCTACGCGCTGTATCGCGCCGTCAATTGCTACGCCACATCGGGCGACAATCATTGCGGCGGCGCAAACGCATCGCCAAATACACGCAAAATGTGGTTTTCAACGCTCAAAAATCAATACGCCAGCACGCCATGGGCAGCCACGCAGAAGATTTACTGGTGAGGGTGTGCCGTTTTTTTCACTGGGGTTTGTGCGCGCTGATGGGCGCGTTAACCTGTGTTTTGTGCGGCTGTCAACCCAAGCCGCACACCGTTGACGCCGCGCAATACGACGCGTTTTGGCTGTGGGGTGGCGTTGCGCCGCAACCTGTTTTAAAGCAAGCGCGCACCTTGTATGTGTTGCAAGGCGAAATCGCCCCCAACCCGCGCCAGCCAGCCATCAGCCGTTTGACCGCGCAAGGGGTTTCTGTCACATCCATGCCGCACGCAGATATTTGGCTCGTGTACCGCGCCAACACCTTGCATTGGTCGGCACGTGAGCGTGCGCAAATCATCTTTCAACTCACGCGCTGGCAGCAAGCAGGCAACCGTGTGTTGGGTGTGCAAATTGACTTTGACGCCCAAACCCGTCATTTGGACGAATATGTGCAGTTTTTGGCGCAGTTGCGTCAAGAATTGCCCGCCAATTATCAGCTGAGCATCACGGGTTTGCTTGATTGGGCGAGCAATGCGGATGCGGGCGCAATCAATCAACTCAAACCCATCATCAATGAAGTGGTGGTTCAAACCTACCAAGGCAAAAGCACAATTGCCAATTATCAAGCGTATTTGAGCCGCTTGGCGCGCCTTGAAGTGCCGTTTAAAATCGGCTTGGTACAAAACGGCCAATGGGACGCGCCGCGTCAGTTGAGCAGTCTGCCAAATTTTAAAGGCTACGTGGTTTTTTTGGTCAACCCAAATAACGCATCCAAGTAGCGCATCCAAATAAAGAGAGGAATTGACATGCTCACACAAGAAGCGCTGCGTGCCTTGGTCACGCAAACCATGCCGTATGGCAAATACAAAGGCATGCTGCTGGGCGATTTGCCCGGTCATTATTTGGCGTGGTTTGTCCGCCAAGGTATGCCAAAAGGCACGTTGGGACAGCTTTTAACGCTCTCGCACGAGCTTGACCATAATGGCTTGCGTCATTTGCTTGACCCGCTGCGCACGGGCGCACCACGCAAACGATAGATGTGTTGAGGCCTTTGCGCCACAAAGTAAGCCCCTATTTTGTGGCGATTCGATAAAAATTTTTTGGGAAATCCGAACAAATTTTAGGCAAAAAAATGAATAATCTGCAGTCACCGTAATTTTTCAGTCTCCAAAAATAGAGGCGGTTGAATTGGTTGGTTATGTGTTTAGTGATGCAAAACGTTTATGCTTTAAAACAGCCGTGCGCTTGCATGGCTGTGCTAAAATCGCCCCTTTTTTAATTCAACTTAAGTAGATGTAATATGACCCCACCAAAACCTCAGGCTCGCATGATTGCCGCCTTACTTGCCGCGCAAATGCTGGTATTGCCCGCAGCGCATGCTCAAATCGCCAAACAACCCACCATTGGCTTGGTTTTGGGCGGCGGCGGCGCACGCGGTGCCGCGCACGTGGGTGTGATTCGCAAACTCGAAGAGTTGCGCATTCCGATTAGCTGCGTGGTGGGTACAAGCATGGGCGGCTTGGTGGCAGGCGCGTACAGCACCGGTATGGATTCTGCCCAAATGAGCCAAGCGCTCAATACCGCCGATTGGCGTGATATTTTTCAAGACGCGCCCAATTTTACGGAACTCTCAACGCGCAACAAAAAAGTGGTGCAAGACTACATCCCCGGCCTTGAAGTGGGCGTAAAAGACGGGAAAGTCAAAGCCTCCCCAGCCGTATTGGGCGGCCAAAAAATCAAGTTTTTTATCAACAAACTGGTGCGCGCCGACCAAGCTGAACAACGGATAGACGCGCAACAGCTGCCGCTCGCACTGATTGCCACAGACATTGTGTCAGGCAAAAAAGTGGTGTTGAATAAAGGCGATTTGCCCAGCGCCATGCGCGCCACCATGTCTGTTCCTGGCGCGATTGCGCCAGTGAAATACAACGGACACACCTTGGTTGACGGCGGCTTGGTTGACAACGTGCCTGTGGGCGAAGCGCGCACGCTGTGCCAGCCCGATGTCATTATTGCGGTGAACGTCGGCTCGCCGCTACTCAAAGAGGAGGACATCGAAACCTCGCCATTGTCTGTCACCGCCCAAATGCTCAATATTTTGACTGAACAAAACGTCGAGCGCTCGTTGGCGCAGCTCAACCCGAAAGTCGATGTGTATATCAGACCCGAGCTCAAAGACATCACCGCCACTGATTTTTTACTCAGTGCAAAAACCATTGAAGAAGGCTACGCGGCGGCCAATGCGCTCACGGACAAGCTCAAAACACTGTCCGTATCAACCGAGCAATACGCGGCATGGCAAGCCACCATGGCGCAACGGCGCATTGAGCCAAAGCCGATTGATGCGGTGCAAATTGTGGTGGGCGATAAAGAGCAAACCCGCGAATTTCAAGCGCAATTGAGCCAGCCAATCGGCGCGCCGCTCAATACGCCTCAGCTTGAAGCCGATCTGCTCAAAGCCTACGGCACGGGCAAATACGCCAATATGGATTACCAATTGGCCACAGTCAAAGACAAAAACATCCTGCGCGTCACGCCCGCTGAAAAAGCATGGGGGCCAAACTACATTCGCTCAGGGATTAACTTGGCGTGGGAAAATAGCGGCGAATCTGATTACAATTTGCGCATGGCATATCACATGACGCAGCTCAATAAGCGCGGCGGCGAGCTAATAGCCACGGGGCAAATTGGTACGAACAATCAATTGGGACTCAATTATTACCAGCCGTTTAGCGCAAACCAGCGTTGGTTTACCGAGTTAGACGGCAGCTTTGCCAACAATAGAACTGATTTCTACCAAGACAACAAAATCCAAACCAAATACAGAACCGGCCAAACCGAGCTCAACGCCGCGTTGGGCTACAACTTTGAGCGCTACGGCACGTTTAAAATTGGTGCAGTACAGCGCTGGCAAACTGCCGATTTAAACATCGGGCCTCCCGAAATTTTTGACTCAAGCTATCACAAAAGCACCCAAGGCTGGTATGCCAGCGCGCAATTTGACCGCACCAACCAATTGTATTTCCCAACAAAAGGCTGGAGCGCGCGCATGCAATATTTTGGCGCGAGTGATTACAGTAAATTGAGCGCTGAGCTGATGGGCGTTTACAGCCTGAGCGATTTTGTATTTACAGGCAAAGCCGCTTATGTTGGTTCGCCCAAAGGCGATTTGCCGTTTCTTGATGGGGCACGCTTGGGCGGCGTCAACTTTTTATCAGGTTTGAGTAGCGGCCAAATGCGCGGCGGCGATTTAAAATACGCAGGCTTACGCGTGGAGCGGATTATCGGTAAAATGCCGCTGGGGATTCGGGGCGACTTGCGTTTAGGCCTTGGCGCAGAAGCAGGCAAAATGGAACAACGCTACAGCGAAACCCAACGCGCAGGTTGGGTGCGCTCATTGGGCCTGTATTTGGGCGCAGAAACGCCAATTGGCCCAGCGTATTTGGGCGTCGCAAAAGCCAATGGCAGCGACACACGGGTGTATTTGTTTATCGGCACCCCGTAATGTAAAATGGCTTTGTCTTTCAAAAAGCCGTGAATACACTCAAATTGAGGCGGCAAACTTAAACGTGTAGGGCGGGCACTCATGCCTGCCAACCCGCGCACAAAACCTGCCGATACGGCGGACATAGAAGCAACGCATCAAACACAGTCTTATTTAACAACCTTCAATTCATCAGCCAAAAACGGCGTGGAGCGAACCAACAGGAGCAACACAATGACAACAGCAGATATTGGTTTGGTGGGTTTGGCCGTCATGGGTCAAAACTTGGCCTTAAACATCGCCGACCACGGCTACACCATCGCCGTATACAACCGCAGTTTTGAACGCACCAAAGACTTTACCGCGCACTGCGCCGCGCACGAACCATCGCACGCCCGCGTATTGGGCTTTGAGGCGATTAGCGACTTTGTCAAATCCATCAAACGCCCACGCAAAATCGTCTTGCTCGTCAAAGCAGGCGCGGCAACCGACGCCACGATTGACGCACTCATTCCGCACCTAGAAGCCGACGACATCATCATTGATGGCGGCAACGCATTATGGACAGACACCATCCGCCGCGAAAAAGCACTGTCCGCGCAAGGCTTTGCGTTTATTGGCTCGGGCGTATCGGGCGGCGAAACTGGCGCACGCTTTGGCCCCTCACTCATGCCTGGTGGCTCAGCCACCGCTTGGGCATCGCTCGAGCCGATTTGGCGCGACATCGCCGCCAAAGTTGACCCAGTCACAGGCAAGCAATTAGACGGCGCAACCCCCGGCAACCCAATCGCAGGCGGCGTGTCATGCACCGCGCACGTGGGCACAGACGGCGCAGGGCATTACGTCAAAATGGTGCACAACGGCATCGAATACATTGACATGCAACTCATCTGCGAAGCCTACAGCCTCATGAAAACCATGCTGGGCATGAATGCAGGCGAAATCGGCAAGGTATTTGAACAATGGAATCAAGGCAAACTTGCCAGCTTCCTGATAGAAATCACCGCCGACATTTTGCAACAAACCGACCCCGCCGACGCCACAGGCAACACATGGTTTGTCGACAAAGTCTTAGACACCGCAGGCCAAAAAGGCACAGGCATGTGGACAGCCGCCAACGCGCTTGAATTGGGCGCACCCGCCAACGCGATTGCCGAAGCCGTATTTGCCCGCGCCTTGTCAGCCCTCAAAGAGGAGCGCGTCGCCGCCAGCGCGATTTTAAAAGGCCCGAGTTTGCCCGTTGAAACCGACCGCGCCAACATCATCAACGCCATTGGCGACGCGCTGTACAGCTCCAAAATTTGCGCCTACGCCCAAGGCTTTCAGCTCATGGTACAAGCGCAAAAAGAATACAACTGGACGCTTGATTTTGGGACGATTGCGCAAATTTGGCGCGGCGGCTGCATCATTCGCGCCGATTTCTTACAAAAAATCACCGACGCATATCGCAACGATGCAGGTTTAAAAAACCTCATGCTCGACAGCTATTTCACCAACGCCTTGCACGATGCCCAAAACAACTGGCGCGAAGTCATCGCGCTGGCCACCCGCCACGGCATTCCCGTGCCAGCGTTTGGTTCGGCACTGGCGTATTTTGACGGCTACCGCAGCGCAACTTTGCCCGCCAACTTGCTGCAAGCGCAGCGCGACTACTTTGGCGCGCACACCTATGAGCGGATTGACGCGCCACGCGGCGAGTTTTATCATGTGGATTGGCCACAAATGCCACGCGTGCAAAGTAAAATGTAATGTGTTGTTCGCACTATAAAACCGCCTGTGTGGCGGTTTTATATTAACCTCGTTTCTCATTTAGAATGCCTGTTTAAATCCTCTGGAGCCCACCATGAAAACCCTATCCAAACACCTCATCAGCCTGATCGCAGCCTCATTATTGCTCGGCTGTTCAAATGAGCCCAAAACAGCCGAATCAAAAACCACGCCAATCAGCAATGCCAAACCAATTGTCGTGGCCTCTAAAATTGACACCGAAGGTGGCTTATTGGGCAACTTAATGCTGCTCACATTGGAGTCAAAAGGGTTGGCGGTGACCAACAAAGTCGCATTTGGCGTCACGCCAATTGTGCGCAAAGCGTTGCTCGCGGGTGAGGTGGACATCATTGCCGATTACACGGGCAATGGGGCGTTTTTGTTTGCGGGTTTGGAGCAACACCCAGATTGGAAGAATTTAGACAAAGGCTGGGCATTGGTCAAAAAGCAAGATTACGCCGCCAATAAAGTGGTCTGGCTCACGCCGTCGCCCGCTAATAATACGTATGCATTGGCGGTGCGTGAAGACGTTGCCACGCAATATCAGCTCAAAACCATGAGCGATTTTGGGGCGTGGGTCAGCAAAGGCGGCCCAGTCAAACTCATCGCCTCGCAAGAATTTGTCAATTTTGGCGGCGCGTTACCTGAGTTTGAAAAAAACTATGCGTTTAAAATGCAGCCCAATCAAATGGTGGTGGTTGCAGGCGGCGATACCGCCAACACCATCAAAGCGGCTGCCCAACAAATCAGCGGTGTGAATACCGCCATGGTGTATGGCACCGACGGCGGGATTGCCGCCTCAAAACTGGTGGCGTTAACCGATGACAAAAACACCCAGCACGTGTACGCACCTGCGCCGATTGTGCGCGAAGAGGTCTTAAAACTGCACCCCGAAATTGAAACCGCGCTTGCGCCCGTGTTTCAATCGTTAACCGTTGAGGTGTTGCGTGAGTTGAATGCGCGGATTCAGCTGGGCGGCGAATCTGCACATGACGTGGCGCATGCATACCTGCTTGAAAAAGGCTTTATCTCCAAGTAACCCGATGTACTTTTGCGCAGCGCGAGGCACCTCGCGTGGCCAGAGCGTTCAAACGGTATTTTAAAAAGGCAGCGCCCCAATGAAACCAGCCCGTATTTTTCTGCACCTCGCTCAATTTAGTCGCTTGGCTGCGTGCTTGGTTGGCGTGTCTGTGGCCGCTGTTTTGTGGCTGCCTTTTGTATCGGTTAAAGCCAATCGGATTGCGCTGGGCGATGCGTATGGCTTATTCCAACTGCTGCCGCAGCCGAGCGTGCAGCTTTTGTTATTGGTGCTTTCCGTGTGGGCGCTGGCGGCTTTGTTTGTAACCAGTCCGCGTTGGCGCTTGTTGGCCGCTTTACTCGGATTGCTCGCTTTGGTGGCGGCATTGGGCGACGTCGCACACCATGCACTCACCGATACACGCGTGCGCGTCACGGCTGCGCCCGCTTTTTGGCTGCTTTTGCTGGCCATTTTATTGGCGGCAACCGATGCACGCCTCTCGTTGACGCTGTCCCCGCTGGGCAAATTGTTGTGGCTGCTTTTCAGCGCCGCCGCAATCGGCTTGGTGCTCAAAAGCCCTTTGCTCGATGGCTTGGCGGTCATGAATGAGTTCCGCGCCAATCAAACCCAGTTTTGGGCGCAGCTGTTGCGCCATGTACAGCTCACGTTTGGCGCGCTGGCTGCTGGGTTGTTGTTGGGGTTGCCGCTGGGCGCTGCGTGTTTTTTGTTGCCCAAAATCCGCCAAGCGGTGCTGTACGGTTTGAGTTTGGTACAAACCATTCCCAGTTTGGCGCTGTTTGGTTTGTTAATGGTGCCTTTGGGCTTTTGGGCGCAGAACAGCGCTTGGGCGCGTGGAGTTGGCATCAGCGGGATTGGCGCCGCGCCCGCCTTGATTGCCTTGATTTTATACAATCTGTTTCCGATTGTGGCCAACACCGTCGCAGGCTTGCATCAAGTGCCAGCGGCGGTGCGCGATGCGGCGCGTGGGTTGGGCTTGACGCGCCAACAAATTTTTAGACAAATTGACATACCGCTGGCCGCGCCTGTTGTTTTAACGGGCGTGCGCGTTGCGCTGGTGCAAACCATTGGCATGGTCACGGTGGCCGCCATGATTGGTGGTGGTGGCTTGGGCGCATTTGTGTTTCAAGGCTTGGGGCAAACCGCCACTGACTTGGTTTTGTTGGGCGCATTGCCCACGGTGGCCATGGCGTTTTTTGCCGCCACATTGCTGGATATTTTGATTCAAACCATCTCATTGAGGAGCAAGCCGTGAGCCATTCCCCCAACACCATTGCGCTGCACAACGTGAGCAAATACTACAACGATGTGGCGGCCGTCAAGCACGTGAGCATGACGATTGCGCCCGCGCAAATCACCGTGATTGTCGGCACATCAGGTTCAGGCAAATCAACCTTGTTGCGCATGATGAATCGGCTCGTGCCCATGAGCGAGGGGCAAATCACCCTCAATGGCGCAGACATTACCCAGCAATCCCCAACCCAATTACGCCGCCAAATGGGGTATGCGATTCAAGGCAACGGTTTGTTTCCGCACCGCACCGTGGCGCAAAATATCGGCACTGTGCCGCAATTATTGGGCTGGCCGCGTGCGCGCATCCATGCGCGGGTGGAAGAGTTGCTTGAATTGTTTGATTTACCGCCCGCGCAATACGCCCGCAAAATGCCGCACGAATTATCAGGCGGCCAGCAGCAACGCGTCGGCGTGGCACGGGCGCTGGCGGCAGAACCAGAAATTTTACTCATGGATGAGCCGTTTGGCGCGCTCGACCCTGTGATTCGCGCCAAAGCACAAATGGATTTGCTCAAAATTCAACACCAGCTCGGCGTCACCATCGTACTGGTCACGCATGACATGGACGAAGCGTTTTTGCTTGGCAACACCATCGCCATCATGCACCAAGGCGCGCTGCGCCAATACGCCACGGCGCACACCATTTTGACCCAGCCGGCCGATGATTTTTGCCGCCAACTCACCAGCACCAATGACCGCGCCCTCAAACTGCTCGCGCTCAGTCAAATTGCCCCGCACATGCGCCCGGTCACGCACGGATTGGCGCACAGCATCAGCGGCACGCGCACCCTGCGCGAAGCATTGTCAGAAATGCTTTGGCATCATGAAGATGCGCTGGCCGTCACCGATGCGCACGGCCAAACCATCGGCGCCATCACCCTAGAACAAGTACGCAGCTTGGCAACCGTCGGCCACAATCAGGTGCAGCCATGAAACACATCGCCCACCTGATACGCGCCAGTTTATTGATTTTGCTCGGCACATTGTTATTTGCCCCACACACATTGCAACCCGTATTTGCCCCATTTGCGCCCAGCCCAGACGTGGCGATGTACACCCAAAACAGTCTGGCCATGCTCACCGCGCAGCACTTGATTTTGGTGTTTAGCTCACTGCTCATCAGCGTGGTTTTTGGCGTGGGCGCAGGTGTTTTTGCCACCCGACCCAGCGGGCGGCCATTTTTGCCGCTCTCACGCGCCATCGCCAATATCGGCCAAACCTTTCCACCCGTCGCCGTACTCGCGCTCGCCATCAGCGCGGTTGGCTTTGGCTTTTATCCCGCCCTCATCGCCTTGAGCCTATATGGTTTATTGCCGATTTTTGAGCACACCGTCACAGGGATCGAGCAAACCAGCCCGCTCGTCATAAACGCCGCCCAAGGCATGGGCATGACACCCGCGCAACAGCTCTACCGCGTTGAGCTGCCGCTCGCCTTACCCCTCATCATCGAGGGCATCAAAACCGCCACCGTCATCAACATCGGCACCGCCACCATCGGAGCCACCGTCGCCGCCAAATGTCTGGGCGAAGTCATCATTGCCGGCCTACAAATCAACAACACCGCCTACGTGCTGCAAGGCGGCTTGATGGTTGGCTTGATTGCGGTATTGATTTATGATGCGATTGGCTGGCTCCAAAAACGCCTAACCCCACAAATGAGTCAAGGATAAACATGTTCAAACAGCTGAAAGAAATCGCCATCAGCCTCGCACTGCTCGCCAGTACGATTGGAAATGCACAAAGCGCAGACACGTTGAACGGTATATAAAAATTCGTTATGATGCGTTAGAAAATCAGCGCCACACGCAACGCCCGCACCCGTTTTTTTAACTTAAGGAGTCACCCATGACCGCACCATTCAACCCACCCAGCCATATCCAGCACCCGCAGCTTCTTGCATGGGTGCGCGCCCAAGCCGCGCTGCTTGAACCCGCCAACATCCATTGGTGCGATGGTTCTGAAGATGAGTACAACGCCTTGTGCGCCCAAATGGTGCAATCAGGCACGCTCAAACGCCTCAACCCCGCGCTGCGCCCCAATTCATACCTTGCCTGCAGTGACCCATCCGACGTGGCGCGGGTGGAAGACCGCACGTATATTTGTTCATTGAACAAAGAAGACGCGGGCCCAACCAATAATTGGATGCATCCAGATGACATGCGCGCCACCTTAAACCCATTGTTTAAAGGCGCAATGCGCGGGCGCACGATGTATGTGGTGCCATTTTCCATGGGGCCGTTGGGCTCACAGATTGCGCATATTGGGGTGGAGTTGTCCGACAGCCCGTATGTGGCAGTCAATATGCGCCTCATGACCCGCATGGGCAACGCGGTGTATGACGTATTGGGCACAAACGGTGAATTTGTACCGTGCATTCACACCGTTGGCGCGCCGCTCGAATCAGGCCAAACCGATGTGGCGTGGCCGTGCAATCGGGACACCAAATACATTGTGCATTACCCCGAAACCCGCGAAATTTGGTCATACGGCTCAGGCTACGGCGGCAACGCATTGCTTGGCAAAAAATGCCTCGCCTTGCGTATTGCATCAACGATGGGGCGCGAGCAAGGCTGGCTGGCCGAACACATGCTGATTTTGGGCGTGACGTCGCCGCAGGGCAAAAAACACCACATCGCCGCCGCGTTCCCATCGGCCTGCGGCAAAACCAACTTTGCCATGCTGATTCCACCCGCAGGTTTTGACGGCTGGACAGTGACCACCATCGGCGATGATATTGCATGGATTAAACCCGCCGCCGACGGCAAGCTGTACGCGATTAACCCAGAAGCAGGGTATTTTGGCGTTGCCCCTGGAACCAATGAGCAAACCAATCCCAACTGCATCGCCAGCCTAAAATCAGACGTGATTTTTACCAATGTTGCGCTCACCGACGACGGCGACGTGTGGTGGGAAGGCTTGACCGACACCGCGCCCGCGCATCTGATTGACTGGCAAGGCAACGATTGGACGCCTGATTGCGGGCGCAAAGCCGCGCACCCCAATTCGCGTTTTACGGTTGCCGCCGCCAACAATCCAGCGCTGGACGCGCAATGGGACAACCCCAACGGCGTTGCGATTGACGCGTTTATTTTTGGCGGCCGCCGCGCCAACACCGTGCCGCTCGTCACCCAAGCGCGCAGCTGGGTAGAAGGCGTGTATATGGCCGCAACGATGGGGTCTGAGACCACCGCTGCCGCCTTCGGCGCGCAAGGCGTGGTGCGGCGTGACCCATTCGCCATGTTGCCATTTATGGGCTACAACATGAGCGACTACTTCGCGCATTGGCTCAAAATTGGGCAAAATTTAGGCAAAAATGCCCCGCAAATTTTCTGCGTCAACTGGTTTCGCAAAAACGCGCAAGGCCAATTTATTTGGCCGGGTTTTGGCGAGAACATGCGCGTACTCGCGTGGATGTTAGCGCGTGTGGAAAATGACGCACAAACGGCACAAGGCGTAGAACACCTGTTCGGTATCAGCCCGCAATACGCCGACCTCAACTGGACGCAATCTGACTTTAGCGCAGCGCAGTTTGACCAAGTCATGAGCATGGACAAAACCGATTGGCAAACCGAGCTGGCATTGCACGACGAGCTGTTTGAACTGCTCGCGCACCACATGCCTGCCGAGTTAATCGCCCACAAAACCGAGCTTAAAACGCGGGTGAATGCGTTGTAAAAATAGGGCGAGGCACTCAACCCGATTGAGCGTGATGAATCCTGCCCCTACGAAAGCGGTGGGATGCTTGGTCGGGGCATTTGTGGTGGTGTTTTTATCGTAGGGGCGGCTCGCGAGCCGCCCTTAATCACACCGCAGCACCATTTCCATGGGCGGTTCACGAACCGCCCCTACGAAAGCGTTGAGATGCCACAATGCCTGCCCCTAGGTTCTACAATTTCTTGGAATGCAATTGGCTTGGTCGTGGCATTTGTGGTGATGTTTGTTTTTATCGCAGGGGCGGCTCGCGAGCCGCCCTTAATCACACCGCAGCGGCATTCCCATGGGCGTTTCACGAGTCGCCCCTACGAAAGCGTTGAGATACCATATTGCATGCCCCTAGGTTTCACAACCTCTGGGAATGGCAATTGGCTTGGTCGGGTCATTTGTGGTGATGTGTGTTTTTATTGTAGGGGCGGCTCGTGAGCCGCCCTTAATTACACCGCAGCGCCATTCCCATGGGCGGTTCACGAACCGCCCCTACGAAAACGGTGAGATGCCACAATGCTTGCCCCTAGGTTATACAACCTCTGGGAATGCAATGGGCTTGGTCGGGGCATTTGTGGTGACGTGTGTTTTTATCGTAGGGGCGGCGCGCGAGCCGCCCTTAATCACACCGAAGCCTTTCCCATGGGCGGTTCACGAACCGCCCCTACGAAAGCGTTGAGATGCCACAATGCCTGCCCCTAGGTTCTACAACCTCTGGGATGCAATGGTCTTGGTCGTGGCATTTGTGGTGATGTGTGTTTTTATCGTAAGGGCGGCTCGCGAGCCGCCCTTAATCACACCGCAGCGCCATTTCCATGGGCGGTTCACGAACCGCCCCTGCGAAAGTGAGATGCCGACCAAGCGCGATTTACATCCCGCACCGCCATCCGCGCTTTGCAAGAATATATGGCAACGACGTGAGAATTTGGGAGGGGATGCAGGTAAAATGGCGGGCAATTTTTGCGGTACAAAATACAACGACAACAGGGAGTCACGAATGACAATTGAATACAAAAAAATCCTCATCACAGGCAATGGCTTTGATTTGAGCTTTGGCTTGCCCACGGCGTATAAAGATTTTGTGGATGCGATGGAGGTTTTACGCCAGGCTGGGGATGATTTAAGTAAATTTGCGCTGGCAAAATTGCTACCTGAAAAATTTGCAGGGGCAACGGCAACCGTTGATTTGTCATTGTTGACTCAACCAATTAGCGCAAAAAATGCGCCAGACAGAACGCCGCTGGATAATATTTGGATTAGTTACTTTATTCAACGGCTCAGAAAAATGCCAATAATCGCGCGGTGGGTTGATTTTGAAGCGGAAATTCGCGTGGTGTTGAATGCGTTAAGTCAATTGATTAAAGCGGAATCAATGCATTCGCAAAGAACAGGGAATAAATGTTTTAGGTATGTTGCCTCAAATGTTAGCGACGCTAACTGTGAGCAGCTTGAGCCGAAGTACATTGAGCCGTTGCAAGCGATTGGTATATTGGAGAATTTGACTAGCACTACTTATAAGGTAAAGCATCCCACAAACAATTCAGACCAATCAAACCAAACCCTTCTTGAGTTGGGTATTGTTGACTCGTTAAACTCCCAACTGATTGAGTTGTGTTCAATCTTCGCTTATTTTTTGACTCAAGTGCTAGAGCCTATTTACAATGAAAAACTCAAAAAGGTGAACAAGGGGTTTTTCACTGATTTTTCTGAGGTTTATACTTTTAATTACACAAGGACTTTTGAAAAGCTCGGTTTAAGTCAATCGGTGCAACATCTCCATGGTGACTTGGGCACGTCAGAAGCCTCAAGCGAGCTATCAAGTTATGGCACAAAAGTGGTCTTGGGCGTTGATCATGCAGATGATTTCATTGACTTGTTGGGAACCGAGGTTTTGTCGTTAACGAAATACTTCCAAACCTTGTATAAAGGGACAGATGCATCGGGTTTTTTAAAGGACAAAGTATATGAATTGAATCTTAGCGATTTAAACATCACTGATTTGCCTATAGTAAACGCGGATAAAGGCGGTATTTCAGAAATAAAGCCCATTCACTTCCACATTTGGGGACATTCACTCGACTTATCCGACCGCAAATACATCTCGCGTATTTTTGAGTTGATGTGGAAAAAAGATGGTACAAAAAGCGACAACAAAATCACCATCTACTATTACGACAACTCCAGTCGCGCCAGCTTGTTACGCAATATTTTAGACGCACGCATGTTGGGCGATGCTGGCAAAGAAAAAATTGAGCTGTTGGTGTATCAAGGCCGATTGACATTTGAGCCAAATCCATCCGTTTTCAAAGAGGCAAACACCGATGCAAAACCCTAACCCAACCATCGCCCTCATCTGCGCCGCAGGTGTGGGCGCGCGTGCAGGCGGCGATGTGCCCAAGCAATATCAAACCTTGCAGCATCGGCCGCTGTTGGTGCATACCATTCACGCGTTTGCGGCAAGCCCTCAAATTGAACACACATACGTCGTCATTGCGCCTGATGATGCGTGGTATGGCGAGCTGATTGCGCCGCATGTGGGCGAATCGGTGACGGTGTTGCGGCTGGGTGGCGCGACGCGGGCGCAGTCGATTTGCAACGCGCTGGCGCATTTGGATGATTTGTTTGATGCCGCGTGGGTGATGGTGCATGACGCGGCGCGCCCATGCATTACGCCTGATTTGATTGCGCAGCTTCATCACGCCGTGACGCAAAATGGCTCAGAGGCGGGCGGCTTGCTGGCGCTGCCCATGACCGACACGGTCAAATCATCCGATAACGGTCAAACCATCAAAAAAACCGTGCCGCGCCAAAAATTATATTTGGCGCAAACCCCGCAAATGTTTCCGCTGCACGTTCTGTATAATGCGCTGTCCGACGCGCTGGTCGATGATGCAGCCGCAGCACTGATTACGGATGATGCCAGCGTGATGGAGCGCGCAGGTTTTGACCCGTTATTGGTGCAAGGCCATGCGCGCAACTTAAAAGTCACGGTTGCGCACGACTACAAACTGGCAGAATTTTGGCTCGCTCAGGTTTGATTGCCAAACTCTGCAAGCGATTAAAAACCACACACAACGAAAATATCTGATGAATCCGCTCACACAACCCATCCGCATTGGCCAAGGCTTTGATGTTCACGCCTTGGTCGAGAATCGTCCCATGATTATTGGCGGCGTGACCATCCCGCACCCACAAGGTTTATTGGGGCATTCAGACGCAGACGTCTTGCTGCACGCGGTGATTGATGCGCTGCTTGGCGCATTGGCGCTGGGCGATATTGGCACGCATTTTCCCGACACCGATGCGCAGTTTAAAGGCGCAGACAGCCGTGTTTTATTGCGCCATGCCTATCAATTGGTGCAAGCGCAAGGCTACGAATTGGGTAATTTAGACGCGACCATCATCGCGCAAGCCCCCAAAATGGCGCCGCATATTTTGCCCATGCGCCACAACATTGCGGCAGATTTAAAGGCAGATATGAGTCAAATCAACGTCAAAGCCAAAACCTGCGAAAAGCTCGGATTTTTGGGACGCAGTGAAGGAATTGCCTGCGAAGTGGCGGTTTTATTGTATCGGGTGCAATCATGAGCGCGCTTAAATTATTGGCAATCGACACCTCAAACCAACATTGCTCGGTTGCGCTGTGGCACAACGGCACCGCATTTGAGCGGCACGAACGCGCCGAAATGCAACACTCCGAAACCGTGCTGCCGCTGGTGCGCGAAGTCTTAAACGCCCAAGGCTTAAGCCTGCATGACCTTGACGCATTGGTGGTGGGCACTGGGCCGGGCGGTTTTACGGGCGTGCGTTTGGCGGTTGCGGTTGCGCAAGGTTTGGCATTTGCCACCGACAAAAAAGTCATTGCGTTGTCCTCTTTACTCGCCATGGCATACGCCGCATTTACCGCGCAATCGAACGCAGGCGCGCCGCTCACCGTCACCGTGGCAATGGACGCGCGTATGCAAGAAATCTATTGCGCCACGTATCACATCACCCATGACGGTTTTATAACCATTCAAGCGCCTAGTTTATTGCCCGTGGCTGATTTTATGGCGCACAATTTACACGGTTTAACCCAACCCAATCATGTGCTGGTGGGCAACGCCGTTGCGGCATTTAGCGATTTGGCACAGTGGTGCGCGGCGCATCAAATCCATATTGCCAATATTGACCACACCGCGCCACACGCCGCAGATTTGATGCCCGCCGCGCAGCTGGCATTCCATGCAGGGCAAGCGATATTGCCCGACAACATTGCGCCGCTGTACGTTCGTGATAAAATCGCGCTCACCTTTGAAGAGCGCGCCGCGCTCAAAGCCGCCCAATGACACACGCGGTGACATTTAGACGGCTGCAACCCACAGATTTACCCGCCGTTGCCGCCCTAGAGTCTGCCTTGCATATTCATCCATGGTCGTCCGCGCAAATTCACGCAGTGGCGCAGCAACTTGCCGCAAATTATGTGGCATGGGTGGGCGAGCAGGGCGGTGGCGTTTGCGCGTACCTCATCATGCAAACCGCCTTTGACGAGTGCGAAATTTTAACCATCGGCGTGGCGCAACACCTACAAGGTCAAGGCATTGGGCAACAATTATGGCAACACGCATGGCATGATGTGCGCCAAGCGCAGCCACTGATTACCACCTGTTTTTTAGAAGTGCGCGCCAGCAACCTCGCCGCCCAAGCAATGTACCAAAAGTGCGGCTTTCGCAACGTTGGCACGCGCAAAAATTATTATTCACAGCCCAACTCAACCCATCGAGAAGACGCTTTTATATGGCAAAAAATGACCCAGCAGCCCCACTACCCTGAACAACACGCCCAATGGCTCAAGCAAATGGGCATCACGCGCTGGCACGCAACAGGCGCAATTGCGCTGGACGCAGATTTGCCCGCGCCAACTGTTGCGGATGAAACCGTCACGCCAAACCCAATTCCTACACCAGCGATTGAGCCGCCAACCTACCCGCTTCCCAGCGCAGTGCGCGCCGCTCAATACTGGCTGATTGGCCAATCAGAACTAGACGCCCCCAGCGCAAACCTGCTCGCGCACATCCTCAACGCCATTGGCGCAAGCATCGAGCAAGTGGTATACAGCTTTGCCAGCGAACAGCACGCCACCGAACCTGCCTCCAAAACCGTGGTCACAGGCGTGCCGAGCTTCTCAAATATATTGTCCATCGCCTTGCCAGCGGATGCATTAGCCCGCGCCATAGAATTGCCCAGCACCACCCAGCTCATTGCCTTGGGCGTATCAACCCCGCAATGGAATGGCGCGCAAACCCAAACCCCAAGCCTCGCCGACATGCTCGCGCAACCACTCAAAAAACGCGACGCGTGGCAAGTGCTTAAAAAAATACTGTAACGTTTGTTTGGTTCTCGTCCGGCAGCACGGTAGTCTCACAGAAAAAAGGCGCAACTAATTGCGCCTTTTTGCATGGATTGGGCTTGATGAGTCAAGCCCCTACGGGTTAATGAAGCCATGTTTTATGCCGCCTCAGACTTCATCCAATTAGAAATAAACACAATCGCCAGCCACGTCGCGCTCATGCCAACGGCCAAACTTAAGCCCAAAGTATGCAAAGCGGGCGTGCTGGACAGCGTGAGCGTGCCCAGCGACAAAATCGTACTCCATGCGCTCAAACACACTGTCATCCATAAGTTTTGTTGCTCTTTTGCATGTTCAACCAAGAAAATGCCGTAATCAACGCCCATGCCCAAAATGAGCAGCAGCGGCAAAACGGTAAACAATTGCAGCGGAATGTGTAGTAGCCCAAGCAGCGCCACAGTCAATACGCTTGCCAGTGCAGGCGCAGCCAGCACCCACAAAGATTTACGTCGATAGCGCGGCCACAGACATGCCGCAACCACCAAATGCGCCAGCGCGAGCATCCACAGCATTTTGTTGCGATACAACTGCATGATTTGATTGTAGTTCTCAACTTGGTCAATCCACAGCACGGTTGGCTGACTTTTTGCGAGTGCGGCAAAGGCTTGTTTGTTTTTCTCTGTCACTTCGCCTGTGAGCGAGACCACGCTTGCCCAGCGCCCATCGGCTTGTTGACCCAGCCATTGGTTTTTGAGTGCGCCTGAGAATGGCTGCGCCAACCATGAGTCCATACTGATTTGGCTGGATGTGACGGTGGGAATGTCCATGCCAATTTTGGGCGCAATCGCAGCGACTTTGTCTGTAACCAGTATTAGGTTTGCTTGCTGGCGCAAGATGGACGGCACCCATTCTGAAATGGCGCGGTAGTGGAATGTTTGACCAGCGGCGTTGAGCGCATCGAGTTGGTCGCGCAAAGCCTCTTCTGACTCAAGCAAGTCCTGCTCGTTTTTGGCGGTGACTAAGAAATACTGCGTATTTGACTCGCCCAATAATTTGCCCGCTTTGACTTGCTCTTGCATCAGCCAATTGGGCGAGTTTTGAAAGGCGCGTAAGTCGTCTTTAAAACTCGTGCGGCTCAAGCCAAAAATCACCAATATGAGCAGCAGCGCCGTGCTGATTTTGCGGTACATGATAGGCAGTTTGGCTTGTTTTAGACGCAGCCACCATTTGGGAAACATGCGGCTAAATGCCGACTCGGGCGGTAATTTTTGGAACACATGCGGAAACAAAAGCATGACGGTCAACCATGAACCAACCAACCCAATCACGGAAAAAAACGCCAGCTGGCGCAACCCAGGAAATGGCGGAATCGCCAAGCACGCGTAAGTAAATACAGTGGTGAGTAGTGCAAAAAACAGACCTATCCACAAATGGCGGCGCACGTTCCATACAGAGTTGGCGGCTTCTTTTTGGCGAAATGCCAAGAAATGCAAGCCGTAATCTTGCGCCACGCCCGTCAAGCTCACACCAAACACCAACGTGATTAAATGCACCTGCCCAAAAGCCCAATAGGTCAATACAAACGCCATGCCCAAACCTATAGCCAAACTCAGCGCAATCATAAATACGGCTTTTAGGTTGCGAAATGCCAACGCGATGAGCAGCACAATTCCGATCATTGAAAGCGTACCAAACACGCTCACCTCATGCTTTGCTTGCTCTGTTGCGGCGGCGGCGTGCAGCGGAATACCTGCGGCAATAATTTGCACGCTCGAGTCAATCTGGGCTGCGGCGGCTTTTGCATTGTTATAGGTTTGAATCAGTGGGGTTTTGTCATGTAAATCAAAGCCAGATTGCACGGTTTGATACACCAATGCGTCGTAAATTTGGCCGTCGCTGCTCACTTGCAATTGGCCATTGTCATTTGGCGTGAGTTTGGTTTTGTCCAGTTGCGCGAGCAGCCATGTTTGCAAATTGCCCAGTGGGTCGTCCGATACGGATAAGCCGATTGAAACAGGGCGCATGGCGTTGCTGATGATTTGGTTTTGCCATTGCTCGTTCGTTTGTGAGGTAATTTTGTTGCGCTGCTCAAAGGTTAACATGGCCGCTTGATGCGGCTGATAATACGTAAGAAAGTCTTGTAAGCCCGACTGATTCAAAGCGGCCACGGGCTGAATCTGTGTGTTTTGGCGCAATTGCTCAGTGACTGCGGTTTTGGCTTGCTCGCGCGTGGCATCATCTTGTGCGCTGACCAAAAACACAATCTTGTCCGACACAGATTTTGATTGTCGTTCGTTGGCGGTTTGCACCAAACCCCAGTCGTGTGGCGCGATTTTTGCAAATTCGCGCGGCAAAAGCTGCAGCGGGTCGCGGTTGATGCTGTTAAGCAATGCGCCGCGCGCTAGGATGGCGTATGCGAGCAAGCCTAAAACCAGCGTTAAGAACAAGCCGCTGGCAATTAAGCTGATTTTGGATGCGCGTTTGTGTGTGGTTGGATTCATGGTGGTTGCCAAGAGTTTTAATTATTGGAGCACAGGGCGCCAAATCAATGGCGGGCATGAATGCCCGCCCTACATATTTGAACTTGTTTGTACCGAGTGCTTTGCTGGAAAAGATGCTGAAGATGACGTTGAAAATAATGCTTAAAACGACACGCTCGCAGGGCTAATGGCTT
This sequence comes from Hydromonas sp., assembly GCA_017495165.1. Taxonomy (GTDB): domain Bacteria; phylum Pseudomonadota; class Gammaproteobacteria; order Burkholderiales; family Burkholderiaceae; genus Hydromonas. Next base: position 49,877 of record JAFEII010000017.1, read on the forward strand.
GGGTTTGGCTAAACGTAATCACGCTTTGGTCACCGTTGGTCTCGCTGATGCGCACGGACTGAATATAACGCGCGCCGCTTACTTGGATTTGCATAATGGTTTGCTTCATATTCGGGCTACTTGGGATCAAAGTCAGACTCCATGCGCCTTTGCTTTGCGCGCTGCCTGTAATATTAAAATACTGTTGCAGCACGCCAAAGTTACCCGTCAAAACGCTTGAAAAAATGGTGTTGACGGTTTTCGTACTCGAACCATTGCCAATACTGGTGTTGGTGCCACCGCGATTTTCGACCATGCCGTTGGGCGTGATTTTGAGCGTGGACGCGCTGGGGCTTTCGGTAATCCACAGCATGCCTTTGTTGTTCACCGCAACCAATTTACCCGTTGAAACCATGCTGGTGCGAAAGCCGCGAATCTGTTTGACCTGTCTAAACTGCGCTTGCAAGCCTTCTGGGCGACTCAGGCTGCTCGATACGGTTTGTAATAATTGTTGCGTGCTTTGGGCGTAACTGCTGGGCGCGGCTGCGCACAAGGCCAGCGCTGCGATGGATGCCAATAATTTACGGTACGTTTTAAATGCAATACTCATGGCGGATAACTTTCTTTGGTTAAATTGTAATGTCTTGATTTTGAATGCACGCATTGATTTTTTGCAGCAGCACGTCTGGGGATTGATAACACATTTCAAAATTACGAATGGCCACCGCAACTTGCGTGGTGTACGCCCGATGCAGCACGCGCATGGTTTGTGCGTCTTTGATTTCGTAGTTGATTTTTAAACGATTTTCCCACTCGGTAATCGCGCAGGCCACAATCACGGGTTGCGCGTACGCAATCGGGCGAATGTATTTAAGGCGCATGTCCACAATAGGCCACGCGTAGCCAGAGGCTTGCATTTGTGGGTAATCATAATCAATGGTTTGCAACAGTGCGCACCGTGCAACTTCTAAGTATTTGACGTAATTGCCATGCCAAACAATATTCATCGGGTCAAGGTCGTGAAACTGCGGCTGAATCACAGTTTCTGTGTAGGCAGGAAATTGAGATAAGTTCTTAAGCTTCATTTGTACGCCCGCCAAAAATCGAAAAAATTAAACCATTCCAAAGGGTGTTTGTGGCACGCCTGCGCCAAGCGGTGCGCGTATTGTTGCGCGTAACCTTGCAATGCGGCGGCGCGATTTTGGCGCGGCAGCTCGATTTTGTCGGCCAATACCTCGTATTCCACCGTGTAACCAAGTGCGCTTTTGCAGCAAAACATCAACAAAATGGGACAATTAAACATAAACGCCAGCAAATATCCCCCAGTTGGAAAATACGCGGTTTGCCCCAAAAAATCACACGGCACCGCGTGTTTGCCGTCATCTGGCACTGGCACTCTATCGCCCGCCACCGCAATAATTTCGCCATTTGCCACTTTTTCGGACAGCTTAATAGATAGCGCTGGGTCAAACTGCGAGGTTTCAATTAAATTGAAAGTGGTGTTTGGATTGAGTTTTTTTAAAATCGCCATAAATGATTGGCTATTTTTGGTGTGCGTGAGGACATTTAGCGGGCGATTGCTTAATTTGGCAATCGTGCGCGCCACTTCTGCTGTGCCAAGATGTGATGTGAGTATCAAAAAGCCTTGTTTTTTGTCGAGCAATTGCGTGGCCAACTCACGGTTGTAAATAGCAGCCACAGGCGCTTTAAAGTCAGGTGTATTGGCCAATAGTTTGTCCAACAAACCATCTGCAAAATGCACAAAATGGCGAAAAGACGTGCGCAGATTTGGCTTTACAACGCTGCCACTGAGCTGCATGCGCTGCAAATACGCGAGCGAAGCGCGCCGAGCACTGGCGCTGGTTATAAAATAAAAACCCACCACGGGGTACAGAAATAACTTAAATGGCCATGCGCCCAGTAAGCGGTACACATGCAGCAGCAATAAAATGCCGCTGGCAAATGTTTTTTCTCCGATGGTGGCCCAATGGCGAGTTGGCTGGCGCATAACGTTCCATTTGTTTAAGTGAGGCCTTTGCACAACAAATTAAAAACCTACTTTATTGTGACTCGACAAAACTTGTTGGGGAAGCCCGAACAAGTTTTGGATAAAAAGCATGAAAAAATCCCAATTGCCCGTCATTTTGCAGCTTCCAAAAATAGAGGCAGTTGAATTGGCTGGTTATGCAAAGTCCTCTAAGTGAGATTACTCGCGGCGAGCGCGAGCGGTTGGCATTATAACCTACTGAAGGCTTTATTTACAGTTGGTTCGCGTCTGTGCACTTGTTTGGTGCGCGCGGGTTGGGCTTGGTGAATCAAGCCCCTATGGTTGAATGTATCGGTTGAGTTTAACGGTTTGCGTTAAATTTTTATTGGTTCTGCGCTCAAATAAAAAGCCTTCCATTCATGGAAGGCTTTTTGGTGTAACCAATACAAACAAGTTACTTTTGCAAAACCACCTCAACGCGGCGCGCTTGCGCATCGTTACCCGTGCCTTGTGCAGATTCTGGTTTTTTCATTTCAATCAAGTCTTGGTTGATGCCCAAGGCAAGCAAGCTGTTGTACACCGATTCAGCGCGTTGTTTAGACAGCGCTTCATTGGTTTTAAGGTCGCCCGTTGAGTCATGGTAGCCAGAAATCGTGGCTTTTTTGCCCGCTTTAAGCCCAGCAATCACGTCTTTTAAAGCATCGTTTGCATTGCCCGCCAAATCAGCTTTGCCGCTGGCAAAGTAAAATTTCACCACGCCGTCTTCAACCACAACGCTCGCTTGTGCGTCAGAAATTACGGCCGTTTTATTGGTGTGTGCGGCGTCAGCGTTTGTGGCGCTCGTTGCGTGTGCTTTGGTGTCCGTTGTGCTTGAACCACTGTTCATGCCCCAATAAATACAAAAACCAACAATCGTGCTGATGATGAAACCAACAATAATGCCCACAATGCCCAAGGCAAAGCGTTGTTCGTCGTCTTGATGTTCTGTTGTCATGCTATTTTCTCCAATAGGGGTTAAAAAAACTGGGCAAATTATACGTGAGTTTGGGGCAAAAAACTCATATTCAACGTGATTAAACGCTGCATGATTTAGTCATCAAATTTTGGTTTGTCAGAAAAGAAACGGCGCAATAACTTGGGCAGGCGCGGCAACATGCCAAAAAACAACCGCGTGTGCATGAGACTGATATACACATTGTCACGCACCGATAAAAAATGCGACACGCCATCGGCGGGGTAATGAACTTGCGTGGGCACATTGATCATTGACACACCCGCCCAGTCCGCGCGCACAAGCAATTCGGTTTCAAAACTCATGCGCGGGTACATGTTGTAACGCTCGATTATCGGCAACAATGGCGCGAGCGGGTACACGCGAAAGCCACACATCGAGTCTTTAATCCGCAACGACACCGTGTTAATCCATACCCAAACGTGGGTCAAATACCGTGCGTATAAACGGTGTTTGGGCACGGTTGCATCATAAATCGGGCAACCGCAAATAATATCGGCAGGATGTGCCTGAGCCAAACGGATAAAATTCGCAATATCGCCCAGCGCGTGTTGTCCATCTGCATCGACTTGCAGCACATGTGTAAAACCAAGCGACGCGGCAGTGCGAAAACCTGTTTGAATACCTGCGCCTTTGCCTTGATTGTGCGCATGCGCCACCAGTTGCACGCGGGCTTGCACCAAACTTTGTAACACCTCAGAACACGCCGCATCACTGCCGTCATTGATTAAAATAATCGGTAAATCTGTGGTGCTTAAAATAAACGCCACCGTCTGCCCAATGGTTGCGCCGTGGTTAAACACAGGAATAATAATCGCGGGGTTAAATGAAATCGTCATGCGTCGCTCCAAATCAGCGTGCCAGAAGCGTGTGTGCCTAAATCAGAGGTGTAGCTAAAATCCACTTTTTGATTGTTTAATGTGAGCTGCAATCTGACTTGCGCGGCAGGCGAAATAATCTTTTTGAACTTGAGTTTTTTAAGTTCAATCGTAAGTGGTGCATCGGGCAGTTGCGCGCCAAAAAAAAGCTGGCTGTAGCGTTGCGCCCACTCAATTTGCACCACACCCGGTAAAATCGCTTGCTCCGCAAAATGTCCTTGGAAATATTGCAAATCAACGGGAATGACAAGGTCTAATTGCGCGCATGCCTCGTCAATTATTTGGCTGACAATCTGCGGCAAGGTACAGATTTCAGGCGCATTTAATAACTGCAATAGCGTTTTTTGTTCCAGCTTGCCTTGGCTGTTTAGCGGCATCTGAGCCACAAAACGCCAGCGTTTGGGAATGGCAATGCGCTCGATGGTGTTTTTGAGCGGCAGTTTGAATTCATCGATCAATGCACGCCGCCCTATGCTTGCCAAACGTGTTGCACCAGCCGCATTTAAACACAACACCGCGCCCAGCGTGGTCCGTGCAGACTCAAGCACCGTAATCTGCGCATCGTCAATCAACTCATGGTTTTGCAGCAAGGCTTCAATCTGCGTGAGCGAAATGCGCTTTTCTTCAATTTTGACCAAGCGGTCTGTGCGCCCGCGTAACGCAAACTTGCCACACGAATCAATGCGCGCCAAATCAGAGGTAATAAACATCGGCTCATCGACATCTAAGTAATCACTGCGCACGCACAGTTGTTGCGCCTCATCGACTGAAACCTGCACTGTGGGCAACGGCGCAAACAGCACATCAGCTTGTCGATACGCCACCGCACCTGTTTCGGTACTGCCATAAATTTCAATCGGCGCGCAATCCCATAATGCACCAATCTGCGCGCTATCCGCTGTTTTCAAAATCCCACCTGCAGAAAAGACAACCTGCGGGCGCGGCAAATCTGACCAATCAGAATCGGCACTGGCGCGGCTTAAAAACGCAGGGCTGCTAATCAATGTGTATGGCGCATGCGGCAACGCAAGCAGGTTTTCTGGGTAGTTGAGCAAGCGGTTAGAAATGGCGCATCGTCCAATGAGTGGCAGCAACAATCGAAAAATAAAGCCATAAAAATGCTGGTGCGAGACGCTCGCATAGACGGGATGTGTGGCGAGTTGTGCGCCAAACTGTTGTTGCAAAACCTGCACTTCCGTTAATAACTGCCGCATGGTTTTAGCAATCGGGCACGGTTTACCCGTTGAACCAGACGTAAAGAAAAACGTGCGCACCGTGGGGGCAATATGCTGCGCTGTCAACGTGGGCGCGCACAGTTGAATGTCCGCCGCAGACAATTGACTCAGCGCAAAATCGCCCGCAAACGCCACGTCGTATTCGTGTAATGACGCAACGGTTGCGGGCAAGGCATCACTGGGCAAATAAACATGTTTGCCCGCTTGCCAGGCGCCCAACAATGCCGCCAAAAATACGCCCGTATCCAAGCAATACAATGCCCAAGTCGCCTCAGGGCGCGCGGCAAACGCCATGCGCCATGCCTCGATGGACAGGCGCAACTCATGCCACGTCACATCGCGCTCGGGGTTGGTCAGCGCAACGCGGGTGCCGCTTTGGTTTAAGAGATGATTGAATGATTCAAGGGTGTGCATGAGTACGACGATGGTATTGGCGGTAAAGCCATTCAGCCGCAAACAAGGCGGCAGTTAATAAATAAGCAATCAAGCCGTTGTACAACGCCCAAATTTGCGCGTCGCCGTACAGCGTCGTGGCAATTGCCAGTGCGCCATTGACGATAAAAAAGCCGCACCACAAAATAGTTACTTTGCGGGTATATGCAACCGCGTGCGGTGGTATATTAGGTTCGGTCAGTCGCGCCAGCCGCTCAATGGCAGTTTGCGGCGTAGCCAAACTTCGGGCAAAAAATACCAAAAAAATCAAATTTACAATCGCGGGATACCACAGTAATAATGCGTCGTTATTGGAAGTGTACGTCACCAACACCAACAGCGCGCCGCCCGCCAGCCACCATCGCCCAACCGGCGTTTGAAAACCCAGTAAATAGGCGCGAATAAAAATCACGCCAAACAATACCAGACTCATTTGCATGGGCGAATAATATTGCCGCCCAAAATACAGGGCAAACGGATATGCCGCTGTGATAACCGCAAGTATGACTTTGAGCAACGACTTCACGATTTATTTGGCGGACTCAAGCGCGGTAATCACATCGCCAATGGTGCGCACGGATTTAAACATTTCGGGCTCAACTTTTTTGCCCGTGATTTTGCGCATTTTGATGATTAAATCAACCGCATCAATGCTGTCAATGTCAAGGTCTTCATATAAGCGTGCTTCAAGCGTGATTTTGTCGGCAGGAATGTCAAATAACTCTTGCAAAGTTTTGGAAATAGCGGGGAGTAAGTCTTGGTTGTTCATAGAAGTCTTTTCGGGTTTAAATCGTGCGTGTGTCATGAACCATTTGCGCCAGCGTGCTGATGCTGGTGAAGTGTTTTTGGGTGTCTTCAGAGTTGGCAGAGATTTGCACGCCGTATTTTTTTTGCAGCGCAACGCCCAATTCGAGCGCGTCAATCGAGTCCAAGCCCAAGCCTTCGATAAACAAGGGGGCTTGCGTGTCAATCTCGGCGGGCGCGATGTCCTCAAGCATAAGGGTATCAATAATCAGTTGTTTGAGTTCTAATTCGAGTTCTGGCATGGTTGATTTTTTCTAAAATAATGTGTCAATTGCTTGGTTAATAAACGGGCAGACAGCCCTTCGGTGGGTGATAGCGCGCTCGCAATCAAAAAATCATTTTGCACATCAAATGTAAAGTGCATTTTTTTAGGGGGCGTATTGTACCATTTGTGCGCCTTTGATAAGCTCGAAGGTGTGCATGAAATCAAAATCGGGGTTGGGTTGATATTGCCGCGCACCGCGATATTTGCCGCGCCGCGCTTAAGGGTGACAGGTTGCCCCACAACGGTGCGCGTGCCTTCGGGGAACACAATCAAATTACTGCCATTTTGAATCCGCTCAATACACTGTTTGACCAAACCTTCCGCATCATCAGAGCGGTTTGGAATATAACGCGCCGTGCGGGTTGCGCCAAACATAAACGGGTTGTTAAACAAACTTGCTTTGACAATGCAATCGGCCTGATTGATAAACGCGACCAAAAAAACCACATCAAGTAACGTCGGATGATTGGGAATAATCAACAAGCCATTGCGCTGATTTATTTTGTCAAAGCCCGACACATCGTAAGTGAGCACGCCAAAAAACCGCATAAAGCCAATAAAAATGCGGAACGTGCGCTGTATGACGCTGCGCGCTATTTTTTGGCGACGCGCCAAGTTTGGGATGATGAGAAAACAAGGAAACACCAGCAAACCTAATATCAAACCGCCCACGCCAAATAGCGCAAAGCTCAATGCCGTAAAAGCAAATCGCCAATGGTAATTGAAACGGGTTAAGATAAATGCGACCATTGCCACTCCACGCCGTCCACCACATAATTCAATGCAGATTGTTGATTCAGTACAAATGCCAAAAACGCCAAATCGTTGGGCAAGGGTGCATTTGTATCGGTTTGATGCGCTGTTTGCCAATGAAGCGCGTATTGATTGCCGCGCGTGATTTTAAGTGCAAACGCGTACGGTGCTTGGCGGGGCTGATTGAGCGCGTGATACATCTCGGGCATCATGTCGTCATACACCACCAGCACCACTTGCTCATATTCAACCAAATGGTTTAACGCCTCCATCATCGCCGCGCCAATGCGGTTTTGCCCCGCCGCCAATGAGGTAATCGGCTGTGTATTGTTTTGTAAAATACTCACGCCGCCGCCCACCGCATTGTGTACAGACAACGCAAAATTGCTCGATGACAGCGGCTCATGCGTTGCCAATTGTTGAAGTAATTTTACCGTGCGGTCAAGGTCTCCATGACGCGCACAAAAAATCTGCGGCAAATGCGCACTGTTCTCAATTGCTTGCGTCACCACATACGCCATGCGGCTTAAGCGATTCATACGGCGGCGTTGCATGGCAGGAATTTCGGGGACATCAGGCGTGCCATCCACATTGGGCAAATAGGGTGATTTTGCCCACGCCAGCCAAGCGGCGGGTGTGGTTAAATCAGGCGCCCAAGCGGCGGTTTGTGCAATCGAAAAATTCATGCGTTTATCCAAAATAAGTCTTATGCGCCATGCGTCGCCACCGCGCACATGTGTTGCGCGGTGGTTGAATGCGTGATGCAAATGCCATCCGCCGTGCGCCACTGTGTGCGGTTTATGTCAATCAATGATTCCGTGCGCAATGTTGCACTCGTTAGGCCAGTGCCGCGCAGTTTGCCCACAGCTTCTTTTGCGCACCACAGCTGATAAAACGCGGCTAATGGCTGTGCTTGTGTGTGCCACCAATTCAATTCAGCCGTGGTGGCAATATGCGCCACCAAATCAGCCAAATTGTTTAAACGCGCACGCGGGCGAATCTCTTCAATGTCCACGCCCAACGCACCCGCGTGGTTCAAACCAGCCAAAACCATGGTGCGGCTGTGGCTAATGCTCACGCCAGCCGCACATAATTCGCCGTGCAAAAACGCTTGCGGCGCACCTGTTGCGCTGGGCAAAATAGACCAGTCTAAAAAAAAACCGCCCATGTCTTGCATGAGCAAGTTTTTAAGCACCCAGCGACCCGCGATGAAATTGTGTTGTTGCTTGATACAGGTGCGACGGTTCAATAAATCACGCTCAGACGCAGTCAAAAAATCCACGCCGTGCGCGGCATTGACCGCGTCATTGATGCTCAAAAGGGCGGTCAATGGCGTGGACATGATTAGCCCCAACGTTTAAAAATCAGTGATGTATTGATGCCACCAAACGCGAAGTTATTGCTCATCACGTATTCGATGTTCGCATTACGCATGCCTTGTTGCAAAAATCCCAGCGCAGGCAAGCGTTTGTCAATATCGGTTAAATTGATAGTAGGTGCAAACCAACCCTCGCGCATCATCAAAATGGAGATCATTGCCTCGAGCGCGCCGCACGCGCCCAGCGTATGTCCCATATAGCTTTTAAGCGAGCTGATCGGTACGTCACGCTCAAACACCGACCACGTCGCTTGTGATTCGGCAATGTCGCCTTGTTCTGTCGCTGTACCGTGCGCGTTGACGTAGCCAATTTGAGCCGCACCAATCTGCGCATCTTTGAGCGACAAATGCAACGCTTGTGCCATGGTTTCGGTTTGTGGGTGCGTGACGTGTTTGCCATCGCTATTTGTACCAAAACCAACCAGTTCGGCATAAATGTTTGCGCCACGCGCGATTGCGTGTTCGTACTCTTCTAATATCAACGTGCACGCGCCTTCGCCCAAGACCAAGCCGTCGCGCTTGCTGTCAAACGGGCGCGGCGATAAATGCGGAAATTTATTTTGGGTGCTGGTGGCAAATAAGGTGTCAAAAATCGCCGCTTGTGTCACGTCCAGCTCTTCTGCGCCGCCCGCAACCATTGCAACTTGACGGCCTGAGGCAATCGCTTCATACGCGTAACCCACGCCTTGACTGCCAGACGTACAGGCGCTGGACGTGGTAATAATCCGCCCAGTGATGCCAAAAAACACGCCAATATTGACCGCTGCCGAGTGGCTCATCATGCGGATATACGTGGTGGCATTGATGCCCTCGACTTTTTTGTCAATGCGCATTTGCCCAAAATCGCTGATTGCGTTGGGAGAGCCTGATGATGAGCCGTACGAAATTCCAACCTCGCCTGACTTGAGCCATTCATCGCCCAAAAGCCCCGCGTCTTGTAGCGCCAATTCAGACGCGCGCACCGCCATGAGCGCCACGCGCCCCATGCCGCGCGTGGCTTTTCGGTTGTAATGCGCGGGCAAATCAAACGCGGCGGCAGGCGCACCGATGCGGGTATTCAGGTCACTGTATTCTGCCCACGAATCTATAAATTGCACGGCATTGGTTTGTTGTTGCAGGCGCGCCAACATGGTCGCCCAATCATTGCCGATGGGGCTAATGCCCGCCATGCCTGTGACGACAACACGTTTCATTAGCACATCCCTCCATTGACGCAAATCACTTGGCGCGTGATATAAGCCGCTTCGTCAGACATTAAAAAATTCACCACGCCCGCGACTTCGGCAGGCGTACCCATGCGCTGAACGGGGATGATTTTGAGTGCCTCCTCTAGTACGTGCGGCTCTATCATGTCCGTGTCAATCAAGCCAGGGGCGATGCAATTGACGGTGATTTTGCGTTTGGCAAGTTCCACTGCCAATGCCTTGGTCGCGCCAATAATCCCAGCTTTCGCCGCGCTGTAATTGACTTGACCACGATTGCCCGTTACGCCAGATACCGATGAAATCGTCACGATGCGCCCCGCTTGGCGGGTTTGTATCATGGGCATGGTGAGCGGGCGCAAAATATTATAAAAACCATTGAGGTTGGTTTGAATCACACTGTCCCACTCCGCATCGGTCATGGCAGGAAACGCGGTATCCTGTGCAATTCCTGCGTTACACACCACGCCATAATAACAACCGTATTGTTCAATATCGGCTTCAAGCATGGTTTGAGCCGTGGCGCGGTCAGCAATGTCAAATGCCAAATAGCGCGCAGTAACGCCTTGCGCCGTAAAATCATCGCACAACGCTTGCAACGCGCCCGCGTGTCGTCCGTGCAACACAATTGCATAGCCCGAAGCCGCCAAACGCTGGGCAATGCTTAAGCCAATGCCGCGCGATGAGCCTGTAATGAGGATGATTTTGGTGGTCATATCAATATCGCTTTAAAACAAAAATGGGGCAAAAATCAATGGTTGGGTTGAAAAACAGTCAGCGATGCGCGGGCAATAATTCTGCCGTCGCGCTCAATCGAACAGTCAAACGAGCTCATGCCGTCGGCTGATTGGAGTAAACACGCCACCACAACCGTCAACACATCGCCCACACTAAAAAACGCGCAGTCCGATTGATAGTGGCGCGTACCCAATAACATGCCGATGGGGCTGGGCGTTGAACCGTGTTTGTTGTTGTAACCGGACCAAGCCGCCGCGGATTGCGCCATGTACTCAATCCCCACCAGTACACTGATGCGCTGTTGTGCATCCAAAAATAAACTCTCTGGCGTAATGGTTACACGCGTTGTGGCGGTTTGCTCATCACACGCGATGATGTCGTCAATCAACGCCATCGGCAAATCATGCGGCATATACGGGCGGGCGCAAGTGGGTAGCATTAAAGCACCTCAATATTATTAAAAAACGCCATCATTCCCGCGCAAACTCGAGTCCATGCGTCGTGTAATGCACGACTTGGCTGATTGAATGATGCACAACGGCACAAACGCGTTGCGTTTGGTTTGGATTCCGACCTACGCAGGAGTGATGGGAAAAATTGTATCGGCCGCATAATCAAACCCGCGCAAAAATCAAGCTGGCATTGCTACCGCCAAAACCAAATGAATTGCTCAACACATAACGCGCATGTGCGCGGGTGGCATCGGTGACAAAGCGCAATTCAGGTAAACGCGAGTCGCGCACGCCATCCCACACGTGCGCTGGCAAACGTTGGTTTTGAGCGGTCAAGGTCAAGTAACAAAACGCAGCCTCAATCGCACCTGCTGCGCCCAATGTATGCCCCGTGAGCGACTTGGTTGAGCCAGCCCAAGGCTGACTTGGGAATACGCGCGATACCGCTGCGGCTTCCATCGCGTCATTTTGCGCCGTTGCCGTGCCATGCAGATTGATGTAATCAATTTGCGATGCATCCAAACCTGCTTTATGCAACGCTTGCGACATACTGGCAAACGCGCCGTTGCCATCGGGTTGCGGCGCAGACATGTGGTGCGCATCCGCGCTCTCGCCCCAGCCGCGCAACTCAACCGCGCTGGGCATGCGGCTCAAAATAAACAACGCACACGCCTCGCCCAAATGAATGCCGCTGCGATTGGCGGAAAACGGCAATGAGCGCGCGGCAGAAATCGCCTCCAGCGACATAAAACCATTCACCGTGAGTTGTGACAACGCATCCGAGCCGCCGACCAAAACCACATCGCACAAACCCGCCTGTATCAAGCGCGCGCCACTGATAAATGCTTTCGCGCTCGATGAGCAAGCGGTTGAAATCGTATACGCAGGGCCAGAAGTCTGTAACAAATACTTTAAATACAGCGCAGGCGAACCGTATTCTTGTTGCTCGTATAAGTAACCCGCAGGCAGCGCCTGTGTGGCGTGCAATTTCGCCAAAGCCAATTCGCCTTGCTCAATTCCTGAATTGCTCGAACCCACCACAATCCCAATTCGGGTGGGCGCGCAACTCGCAGTTGCGGCGTGCCAGCTGTCTTTTATTGCCTGAAATGTTTGGTACATCAAGCCATTATTGCGACTGTGAAAAGCGAGCGGCGTATCGGCGGGCAGGGTGCACGTTGACGGCGCGCCGCTTAAGTAGATTGGTTTACCCGCAGAATATTGCTCAGACATGCCGCCAAAATCAGTCGCACTCGGCGTGAATAAATGTGCCGCAATCGCCGTCATGCCATGGCCCAGCGAGCAAATGGCGTTTAAGTCTTGAATATAAATTGGAGCAGATGTGGTCATTGAACGGCGCGCGAGACGATGGTCATGCGGTAGTTAAATTGGGTATTGGTAAAAATGGCGGTTTGCCCGTCAAGCTCAGGTTGGCTGTATTCAATCGAGCTGATTAAAGCATCGTTCAACCACAGTGCACGGTGATTGCTGGACTCAACCAGGCGATAGCCCTCAGGTAGTTGCGCCGTAATACTCGCTGTAGGCCAAAACGCCAGCTGAATGCTCGACAAAATCTGTTCGGGCTTGATTTGCTCAGGCACATGTGGGTTTTTGGTGACGTTTAAATTCTGCCCATCATCACTCATTGTGACCACGCGTTGTCCAAACTTCATCAATGCCACGTTGATTTGTTGTGGGTCAATTTCGATTAAACCGTCGAGCTGGTGCGTCGCACCGCTGTACTCAACCGTGATTTGTTGGGTCAAGCTGATTGAGCGGTTAAATGAGGCGGGCGATAAACGCAGTGCCAGTGGCGGGATTTGCGCCGTCGCATTTTGCGCAGGCGCAACAGGCGCGTGTTGACACGCGGTTAAAACAACCGTGGTACACGCAATAAAAAAATGATTTAATCGACGCATAAAGCCTTTAGGGCAGTTAAACGTTGCTTGGCTTTGGCAACCAACGGATTGCTTTTGTCCCACGCATAACCCGCCAAAATCGACGAAATCATCATCTGAATGTCATTATTGTAGTCGCGCTCGTTAAATATAATCGCTTGAAAGTCGCCCTGATACCATGCCTCAACATAGATGCGGAACGTGTCCACGCCAAAGCGCAAGGTTTCTTCAAAATCCACTGTCCAATTGACCGCTTCGCCCGCGTAGTGCTTGTTGATGCAGTTCGCAGCCAAACTCGCGGACTTCATCGCAATCGTAATGCCTGATGAGAATACAGGGTCTAAAAACTCACCCGCATTGCCCAGCAGCGCGTAGCCATCGCCCACCAATGATTTGACGTTAGCAGAGTAGCCCGTAATTGTTTGTACGGGAATTGGATAATCTGCGTTTTGTAATAATGTGGCAAGTGACGGCGTTTGCGAAACCAGCGTAGCGAGTTGCTCAGCAGGCGTGCCAGCGTATTGCGCCAAAAAGTCGCGCTCGGCGACTACGCCTAATGAACAGCGCCCATTTGAAAATGGAATCAACCAAAACCACACATCCATAAAATCAGGATGCACTGTAATCAAAATTTTGTTGCGGTCAAACAATGCAGGGCTAATATTGTCATTGACGTGCGTAAAAATCGCTTGGCGTACAGGGAAGTTTGACGGCACTTCCAAATCAAGTAAGTGCGGCAATACGCGCGCAAAGCCACTGGCGTCTAACACAAAATCCGCCTCAACCGTGTATTCGGCTTGACTGGTTAAATCACGAACGCGCACGGTATTGGTTTTGCTCTGAGCGTTATATTCAATACCCAAAACCTCTTGCTCAAACTGTACATCAGCGCCTTGACGCAGTGCTTCGTTGACCAAAATTTGGTCAAAACTGGCTCGGTCAACTTGATAGGTCGTGCCCCAGCCTGCGCTGAATTTTTTGCGAAAATCAAATGCGAGGAACTTGTCGCGCCACGCAAATTGCGCACCATTTTTGTGCTGAAAGCCGTGTTCAACCACGGCTTTGAGCATACCAGCTTCTTCGATATACGCCATGCTTTGCGGCAACAAGCTCTCGCCAATCGAAAAACGTGGAAAAGTGGCGCGCTCCAAAATCATTACTTGGCGTTCATGGTTTTGACGCAAAATGCCTGCGGCCACAGCGCCGGAGGGACCTGCGCCAATAATAAGTACTTCTGTTTTAACTGTTGTCATTGTTGTGTAATCGTGGCTAAAAGCCGTCTAAAAATAAGACGCAATTATAAACGCTTACGCTTTGGGCATTAAGTTTTTTCACATTTATACGTAATTGCTCGTAGGCACACACGCACAAAACAAATTCCGATCACCATACACATTATCCACCCGCGCCACAGGTGCCCAGTATTTGCGGCGGCGTAATTCTGCTACGGGGTATGCCGCTTGCTCGCGCGTGTAAGCGTGCGCCCACTCATTGGCGCACACAACCATGGCGGTGTGCGGCGCGTGTTTGAGTGGATTGTCGTCTGCGGGCAATTCGCCGCGTTCAATCTGTGCGATTTCGGCGCGGATGGTTTGCATGGCCAAAATGAATCGGTCAAGCTCAGCCAATGGCTCAGATTCGGTTGGCTCAATCATCAATGTGCCTGCCACAGGAAAACTCATGGTGGGCGCGTGAAAGCCAAAATCCATCAAGCGTTTGGCGATGTCATCCACCGTCACGCCAGTGGCTTCTTTGACCACGCGCACGTCGAGAATGCACTCATGCGCGACCAAGCCATTGTCGGCGCTGTATAAAATTGGGAACAGTTCTGATAACTGACGCGCCAAATAGTTCGCCGATAAAATCGCAACTTTTGACGCGTGCGCCAAGCCGTCCGCGCCCATCATCGCAATATACATCCACGTAATCGGCAACACGCCCGCGCTGCCATACGGCGCGCCAGACACCGCGCCAATACCGTTGGCGTGTCGCTCGTAACCAATCGAGTTTAAATTGGGCAAAAATTGCGCCAAATGCGCCGCAACGCATACCGGCCCCACGCCCGGTCCGCCGCCGCCATGCGGAATTGCAAAGGTTTTGTGCAAATTCAGATGCGATACATCGCCGCCAAACTGCCCGGGCGCACACAAGCCAACCATCGCATTCATATTGGCGCCGTCAATATAAACCTGCCCGCCGTGCGCATGAATGATGTCGCAAATCTGCGTGATGCTTGACTCAAACACGCCGTGGGTGGACGGATACGTAATCATCAACGCCGCCAAATTGGCGCTGTGCAGCTCCGCTTTGGCGGTCAAATCCGCCACATCCACATTGCCACGCGCGTCACACGCCACCACGACCACTTGCATGTCCGCCATGCTCGCCGATGCAGGGTTGGTGCCGTGCGCCGAGGCAGGAATCAAGCAAATGTTGCGGTGCGCCTCATTGCGACTGGCGTGGTATTTTTGAATAATCAACAAACCCGCGTACTCGCCTTGCGAGCCTGCATTGGGCTGCAAACTCACCGCCGCGTAACCCGTTGCCGCCACCAGCATTTGCTCCACCTCGGCTATCATCGCGCGGTAACCCACCGTTTGAGCCTCAGGCGCAAACGGGTGAATCTGCGCAAACTCAGGCCATGTAACGGGCAACATTTCAGAGGTGGCGTTCAATTTCATGGTGCACGAACCCAGCGGAATCATCGTGCGGTCAAGCGCCAAATCCTTATCTGACAACTCACGCAAATAACGCAATATGCCGTGTTCGGAATGATGCGTATTAAACACAGGATGGGTCAAAAACTCAGACGTGCGCGCCAAATCCGCCGCCACTTCAAACGACTTGAGTTCACTCAACGCCCCCGCACCCAACACCGCCAACAACGCATTGGCATCGGCCAGCGTCGTGGTTTCATCCACCGAAATCGCCACGTGCTGCGCATCAACCACGCGCAAATTCATGCCTTGCGCATACGCCGCTTGGTGTGTGGCGTGCGCATCGTTCACGCGCACCGTCAACGTATCAAACCAAGTGGTGTTCACCACTGCGCCGCCCAACTGCGCCGCGAGATTGCTCGCCACACCATGCACCCGCGCCGCAATGGTTTTGAGCCCAGCCGCGCCGTGGTACACCGCATACATGCTCGCCATAATCGCCAACAACGCCTGCGCCGTGCAAATATTGCTCGTGGCTTTTTCGCGCCGAATATGCTGCTCGCGGGTTTGCAACGCCAATCGCAGCGCCGAATTACCCTGCGCATCAATCGACACGCCCACCAAACGCCCTGGCATTGAGCGTTTAAACCCATCCCGCGTGGACATAAACGCCGCATGCGGCCCGCCAAATCCCAGCGGCACGCCAAAGCGCTGCGTGTTGCCAATCACAATATCCGCGCCCCATTCACCGGGTGCTTTTAACTGCGTCAACGCCAACAAATCACTCGCCACCACCACCACTTTGCCCTGCGCATGCGCACTTGCCGCCCACGCGCTGTAATCAACCACCGCGCCGCTCGCGCTCGGATACTGCACCAACGCCGCAAAACAATCATGCTGCAAACTTTCCTCACCAAAACACGTGCGCACCTCAATTCCCAACGGCGCAGCGCGGGTCTCAATCACCTCACGCGTCTGCGCAAACACATCATGCGACACATAAAACACATTTGACTTGGACTTAGAATTGCGCAACGCCAGCGTCATCGCCTCCGCCGCCGCCGTCGCCTCATCAAGCATCGACGCATTCGCAATATCCATCGCCGTCAAATCCACAATCATCTGCTGAAAATTAAGCAACGCCTCCAACCGCCCCTGCGAAATCTCAGGTTGATACGGCGTATAAGCCGTATACCACGCAGGATTTTCCAACACATTGCGCAAAATCACCGCAGGCGTGTGCGTGCCGTAATAGCCTTGACCTATGAAGTTTTTGAATACCTTGTTCTGGGCAGCGTGCTCACGCAACCGCGCAATTGCTGCTTCTTCTGAGTAGCCTTGGGCAAACTCGCCCAAATTCATATCAGCACGGCGAATATTGGCAGGAATGACATCGTTGATGAACGCGTCTAAATCGCTGTAACCCAGTGTAGAGAGCATGTGAGCGGTGTCAGATGAATTGGGCGCTGTGTGGCGGGAGGAGAAGGTTGTGGTGGTCATTGATGGCTTCCTAAGGTTGATGAAAAGTTAATGCTTGTGCGGTATTACTGATTTTTGCGTAGTCCATTTGTAGATTGGCTAATGTCATGTCGTGTATTTCCTGAGCGCTGCGCCAGTTCTGCGCAAAGTCGTTTTGTCCAAACGTGAAGCATGCATCAGCAATTACTGTGGCATAAAATACTAGGTTGCCCGCACTGCGTGTGGTTGATTCGACTGAGTTGTTGGTGATGCCCCCAACGATGGCGAGGTGTTGAATGCCGTGTTTTATTAGGTACTGCTGCAATCCGCTTTGACAAAAAGCATCGGGGACGTGCTTGCTGAAAATAGGTTCATTTGGAAGGGGTTGCAGGTCTTTCTGGAACAGTAACCCATCCCCCTGAAAAACGGAGTCAGCCTGACGCGAGATGTGGCGAATATGGATGATTGGTTGGTTATTTACACGCCACGTGCATAAAAGTTGCTTGATGTTTGCTTCGGCGTTTGGTTGATTGCCGCGCCCTAATTTTTTGTGAATCCGCTCGCCCGTGGCGCGTATGAAATCACAAACCATGCCATTTTGCATGTCAATGATGATAAGCGCGGTTTTGAATGGGATTGTAAGCATGGGATTTATAAATGGGTTATTTGTTGCGTTGTGAAAGGCTCTGTCATTGCGGGCTTGACCCGCAATCTCCTTGCATGGAGGTGCCGTGTCAAGCACGGCATGACGTGGGTGGAGTAAGTGCGGTGTGACTAGCACG
>JAFEII010000013.1 GCA_017495165.1 Hydromonas sp.
AACAGGCTCAGAAACAGGCTCAGAAACAGGCTCAGAAACAGGCTCAGAAACAGGCGACGAGTCAATCAATGTCGGTGCTTCTTCAACGTCAGGCGCTAACAAAAACGCTTCCATTTCTGCAACTTTAAGCTTGAGCTTCAATAAAAAAGCGTAACGAACACCGTCATCCTCTTCGTTGCGGTCGTGCTCTTCCCACCAACTCTCATCCCTAATGTATTCGCTACTCCAGTCAGCCGCGCCAGACAAACGCTTTTGGTTGCGGTAAAAGTCATAGCTTTGCGTCATGTAGTGGTTGATACGCAAAAGATTGTGGGAGGCAGGATGCTCAAAAGGAATATCTGAACTTATAATACGACGTTGCTCATCGATTGTACCGTTGTTGGTATGAAAGTTGTGGGCTGATACGGCATAGACCGCTTGCGTATCTCGGCCGCGCAACAGGTTTTTAAACTGTTTATTTTTGTAAAAATCTCGTTTGGCATGGCGTGTAAAATTTTCGGTCACCAAACCTGCGGGCTCATTCAAGTGGCCACTGCTGCCGTAAACCATCCAATAGGCAATCAGCGAAGAGATGTTGTCTTGCTCAAAAAGTGCCAGCGTTTCGGCAATGTTTTTATGCTGCACTGGAAATAGAAACTCATCGCCGTCAATAAACGCCATCCAATCCACATGCTTAACATGCTGGTTAATCGAATCCCAGTACACATCTAATTGCGGCGTGACTTCCTCCGTGAGCTCACGAACTGTAATTGGGTAACGCTTGGCGAGTTTACGCAGCGTGTCAGGCATGCCGTCCGTGCATTTATGAGCGTAAATGTAAAAATGCGTAAAGCCCATGTTTAAATGAAACGCAAGCCATTCCACAATATAAGGGTTGCGATTGCGCTGGACTGATGTGATGCCGATTTGCATGATGAATTCCTCAAACAGTGGTTTGATTTAAAAAGTTTTGGAGCAGGGCGTGGCCATGCTCACTCAAAATAGATTCTGGATGAAATTGTACACCCTCAATCCGCAATGTTTTGTGGCGCACCGCCATTATTTCGCGCGCAAATCCATCTGCTTGCGCCCAAGCGGTTACTTCCAATACATCAGGCAATGTATGGCTGTCAATGATGAGTGAGTGATAACGGGTGACGTTAAACGATGTTGGGAGTTCGCTAAAAACACCCACGCCAGTGTGTTGTAAAATAGCCACTTTGCCGTGCATGGGGCGTTGGGCGCGTACGACTTGCCCACCAAATACTTGGCCAATGGCTTGATGGCCAAGACAGACCCCCAAAATCGGCAGTTTCCCTTTGAAGTACTCAAGCGCTTCTAAGCAAATGCCCGCATCACTTGGGGTTTTCGGCCCTGGAGACAGGCACAAGTGGGTTGGGTTGGCGGCGGCAATTTGGGCGACGGTGACCTCATCATTGCGCCGCACCGTGACCGTTGCGCCAAGTTCGCAAAAATATTGCACCAAGTTGTACGTAAAAGAATCGTAGTTGTCTATCATGAAAACGTGTGCGTTCATGCGCTTGCTCCTTGTAAGTTTGTGTCCAGCCCCTTGCACGCAAGATCTGCGGCAGCCAAAACAGCCCGCATTTTGCTTTGCGTTTCTTGCCATTCCGCCTCAAGGTTCGAGTCCGTCACAATCCCCGCGCCTGCTTGCACGTACAGCGTCTGGTTTTTTATTACCGCCGTACGAATCGCAATCGCCAAATCCATGTCGTTGAAAAAACCCATGTGACCAACCGCGCCACCGTAAATCCCGCGCTTGGTTGGCTCGAGCTCGTCAAGTATTTCCATCGCACGCACTTTGGGCGCACCCGAAAGTGTGCCCGCAGGGAATGTGGCTTTGAGCACGTCAACCGCATCCATGCCGTCAAGTACTTTTCCTTCAACATTTGAAACCATGTGCAGCACATGCGAATATTTCTCAATCACCATTTGATCGGTCACCTTAACCGTGCCAGTTTGTGCAATCCGGCCAATATCATTTCGCCCCAAATCGATGAGCATCAGATGTTCCGCGCACTCTTTTTGATCTGCGCGCAAGTCCTCAGACAGGCGATTGTCTTCATCAATATTTGCTCCGCGTGGTCGCGTACCCGCAATCGGTCGTACAGTCGCAACGCCGTGTTCGTCAAGTTTCACCAAAATTTCAGGCGATGCGCCCACCACATGCAGCGCGCCATAATTCATAAAGTACATGTAGGGTGATGGGTTGAGCGCTCTTAATGCACGGTACAGGTTGAGCGGTTCTGCCACAAAAGGGCGTTGCGTGCGTTGCGACAAAACCACCTGCATGCAGTCGCCTGCCGCAATGTAGTCTTTGCAGCGCAACACGCCAGCTTTAAACGCCGCCTCACCAAAATCAGACTGCGCAACGTGGTTTTGCACCGCAGGGCTGGCTGGGATTTTGGCAGGCAAACGCAGGTTTTGCAGCATCTGAGTAAGCCGCTCATGAGCGCGCTCGTACGCGCCCGTAATTTGAGGGTTGGCATATACCGTCAAATAAACCTTGCCCAAAACATTGTCAACCACCGCCAACTCTTCGGACAACATTAAATGCATGTCCGCAATATCCATGTCGTCCGGCGGCATTGAGTGCGCCAAGCGCGCCTCAATTTCACGAACGCAATCATAGCCAAAAAAGCCAACCAAGCCGCCGCTGTAGCGCGCATGGCCATCTAATTTCGGTACGGAAAAGCGCTTTAAAAACTGGCGCGTAAATTCAAATAAATCTGCGTTTGTATGTTCGGCCACGCATAAGTCATCCGCCCACTCACGCACCACGCCGTTTTTTTTCTCAATTCGTGTGCGACAAGGCAGCCCGATAATTGAATAACGTCCCGACCTTTCACCGCCCACAACCGACTCTAATAAATAGCTGTAAGGCGCATTGGCCAGCTTGAGGTAAATCGACAATGGCGTGTCTAAATCAGCGAATGTCTCAATAGAAAGCGGAACGTGATTGTAGCCAGATGCTGCAAGTTCTAAAAACTGGGTGCGCGTCAACATAAAAATCTTTCAATAATGCCCATAAAAAAACCGCTTTCAGTTTAAAAAAGCGGCGCTGTAGATAAAGAGTGGCGCAAAAGGCCAACGCTCTAAATACCAACGCAAAAATTGCCAGCGGATAAGGCGGGCAGTACGGAAAAACAAGGCGTTGGAAGATAAATTAAGCATGGGCAAAACTATAGCATGAGATGCACGCTAGGGCAATCGCAAAACCCCGCGTCGAGTTGATTTTTATGTCTCGTGCGCCTACACTGCGCACTCACATACAAAAAGGTTTTTATGGAACAGATGCTTGAATCTCTGGTGGACACCATTTCTATTTACGGCGTGGGCGTGCACATGATTATTGCGGTGTTTTTTGCGATTCATGCCATGCGGCGCGGTCAGCAAATGTATTGGTTGTGGATTTTGTTTGTATTTCCGTTCTTGGGCAGCGTGGTGTATTTTTTTACCATGTATTTGCCCAATACGCGCATGGAACACAATATGCGCAGTGGCGTTGGGGGCGTGGCACGCCTGCTTAACCCAGGTAAAGAATTGCGAGAAGCCAAAAAAATG
Organism: Hydromonas sp.; assembly: GCA_017495165.1. Lineage (GTDB taxonomy): Bacteria > Pseudomonadota > Gammaproteobacteria > Burkholderiales > Burkholderiaceae > Hydromonas. The sequence continues at coordinate 3,565 of JAFEII010000013.1, forward strand.
TACGACCTAACCCCGTCATTGCGCAATCAAATGCGCGTCGCGCAAGCGCTGCTCCTCAAAGGGGAGGTGGGCGCAGCTGCGGCTGAATATGACGCCTGCTTGAGTCGCGCGCCCGAAGTTGACTTGGATGTGCCATTGGCCGCTGCATACGCGAAGCTGGCGAATCAACAGCCCGATGCGGCGGTGAATTTATTGCGCGGCATTCGCACTAAAAACCCTGAATTTCGCGTCGAAGAAGTCACCTTGCTGTCAGCCAAAGCCTTGGCTGCAAATGGCAATCAAGACGCAGCGCGTCAGCAGTTTGAATATGTTGTGACGCGATATGGCCAATTCGATGCGAAAGCCGCATACGCGATGTGGCTCTTGGAGCAAAAAGATGTCGCTTACGCCAAACAACTTAAGCAAGAATTGGATCAAACCATTCGTTTGTGGCCGCGTCACGCCAAACACCTCAATCGCGTGCAAATGAAAGCGCTCAAAAAAGCGTTTGCTCAGGTGGGTTAAAAGGCGTCACGGTTAAAGCGTCCCCTTAAATGCCAAAACGCCTGTTTTTAGTTGTTCTGCTTTTTTGTTGTTTGGTGCATGGCGCGCATAAAAAGACCTTGCCGATAGGGCAAGGTTTTTTTATGCGTGCGCATCGTTAAATGCCAAGTGCCAAGCACTGCCTGAAATACGGGGTTTAATCGGCTTCAAGGCGTGATTTTGCTCGGGCGACTGCAGCAAGCACTTGGTTGGGGGCAGTGCCGCCGATATGGTTTCGGGCGGATACAGAACCTTCAAGCGTCAGGCAATGCGATACGTCCGACGTAATGAGCGCCTGTTGCTCGGCAGTCAGTCCCGTCGCAGCGCGTAACTCGGGCAATGTTAAATCCGCCAAATCGCATTGACGTGCCGTGCACACTTTAACCGCGTGCGCCACAGCTTCATGCGCATCCCGAAACGCCAATCCTTGTTTCACCAAATAATCCGCCAAATCTGTCGCTGTGGAAAAGCCTTGTAAGGCAGCATTGCGCATGTTGTCAGGCTTTACGGTAAGCCCTTGCACCATTTCAGTAAAAATCAATAAGGTTTGAAGTGCCGTGTCCGCAGCATCAAACAAAGGCTCTTTGTCCTCTTGATTGTCCTTGTTGTACGCGAGCGGCTGGCCTTTCATGAGTGTCAGTAAACTCACCAAATCGCCATATACGCGCCCTGTTTTGCCCCGCGCCAGTTCGGGTACGTCCGGGTTTTTCTTTTGAGGCATGATCGATGAGCCTGTACAAAAACGGTCGGCCAAATCGATAAAACCCACGCGAGGACTCATCCAAATGATCAACTCCTCAGACAGGCGTGACACATGCATCATTAAAATAGACGCGGCTGCGCAAAATTCGATTGCAAAATCGCGATCCGAAACCGCGTCAAGTGAATTTTCGCAAAGCCCTTCAAACCCAAGCAGAGAAGCCACAAACGCTCGATCAATCGGGTAAGTGGTTCCTGCCAGCGCCGCAGCGCCAAGCGGCAGTTGGTTTGTACGTTTTCTGCAATCAATCAGTCGCTCGGTATCGCGTGAAAACATGTTCACATAGGCCAAAATATGATGGCCGAATGTGACGGGTTGCGCCACTTGCATGTGTGTGAAGCCAGGCAAAATCGTTGCCGCCTCGCGCTCAGCCACACGCAAGAGCGCCAATTGCAATTGCTTGAGCGCGAGCACAATGTCTTCAATTTGGGCACGCAGCCACAGCCGAATGTCCGTTGCCACCTGATCATTGCGCGAGCGGCCTGTATGCAAACGCTTTCCGGCCAAACCGACCAACTCAGTAAGCCGCGCCTCAATATTTAAGTGGACATCCTCTAAATCGAGCTGCCAATTAAACTGGTCATTTGTAATTTCCAATGAGATTTGCGCCATGCCGCGCTCGATATCTGCCAAGTCCTGTTCAGAAATGATCGATTGCTTGGCAAGCATTTTGGCGTGAGCCAGCGAGCCTTCAATGTCAAACAAACCCAAGCGTTGGTCAAAGTCGACCGAAGCGGTGTAACGCTTAACCAATTCGCTCACCGGTTCGGAGAAAAGCGCAGACCAGCCTGCGGACTTGTTATGTAATTGGGAGTCGGGAGTTTGTTTCATAAAGGCCTTATTTGCATGAAGCGTATGATAAATGGGGGTATATTCTAAATCAAATGCTGCAAAATTTCGCACTAAATTGCCTCAAATGCATGCGTTAACGATAAAAGACTTGACGCTGCTTTAAAAAGTGTGTTTTAATTCGCCCTGTTGTGAATGACCAAGTGCCTTGTCATGCAGAGTAAGACAAGCGTTTATTGAATTAGACTGTTAGGAAAAAATATGAACAAGTCAGAGTTAGTCGATTTTATCGCAAGTGAAGCTGAAATTTCTAAAGCAGCTGCGGGTCGTGCCTTAGATGCATTTACCTCAGCAGTTAAAGATACCTTGAAAAAAGGTGATGATTTGACTTTGGTAGGCTTTGGTACATTCTCAGTTGGCGAGCGCGCTGCTCGTTTGGGTCGTAATCCTCAAACTGGCGAAGAAATTAAAATTAAAGCAGCTAAAGTACCTAAGTTTAAACCAGGTAAAGGCTTGAAAGACACCGTTAACGGCGTTAAATAAGTTTGTAAAAATTTTAAAGTTGGGTGTTTAGCTCAGTTGGTAGAGCGGCGCCCTTACAAGGCGTAGGTCGGGAGTTCGAGCCTCTCAATACCCACCAAACGCATCTAAACTAAAAAGGAGCGGTAGTTCAGTTGGTTAGAATGCCAGCCTGTCACGCCGGAGGTCGCGGGTTCGAGTCCCGTCCGCTCCGCCAGAA
>JAFEII010000034.1 GCA_017495165.1 Hydromonas sp.
AACTCCCGACCTACGCCTTGTAAGGGCGCCGCTCTACCAACTGAGCTAAACACCCAACTTTAAAATTTTTACAAACTTATTTAACGCCGTTAACGGTGTCTTTCAAGCCTTTACCTGGTTTAAACTTAGGTACTTTAGCTGCTTTAATTTTAATTTCTTCGCCAGTTTGAGGATTACGACCCAAACGAGCAGCGCGCTCGCCAACTGAGAATGTACCAAAGCCTACCAAAGTCAAATCATCACCTTTTTTCAAGGTATCTTTAACTGCTGAGGTAAATGCATCTAAGGCACGACCCGCAGCTGCTTTAGAAATTTCAGCTTCACTTGCGATAAAATCGACTAACTCTGACTTGTTCATATTTTTTCCTAACAGTCTAATTCAATAAACGCTTGTCTTACTCTGCATGACAAGGCACTTGGTCATTCACAACAGGGCGAATTAAAACACACTTTTTAAAGCAGCGTCAAGTCTTTTATCGTTAACGCATGCATTTGAGGCAATTTAGTGCGAAATTTTGCAGCATTTGATTTAGAATATACCCCCATTTATCATACGCTTCATGCAAATAAGGCCTTTATGAAACAAACTCCCGACTCCCAATTACATAACAAGTCCGCAGGCTGGTCTGCGCTTTTCTCCGAACCGGTGAGCGAATTGGTTAAGCGTTACACCGCTTCGGTCGACTTTGACCAACGCTTGGGTTTGTTTGACATTGAAGGCTCGCTGGCTCACGCCAAAATGCTTGCCAAGCAATCGATCATTTCTGAACAGGACTTGGCAGATATCGAGCGCGGCATGGCGCAAATCTCATTGGAAATTACAAATGACCAGTTTAATTGGCAGCTCGATTTAGAGGATGTCCACTTAAATATTGAGGCGCGGCTTACTGAGTTGGTCGGTTTGGCCGGAAAGCGTTTGCATACAGGCCGCTCGCGCAATGATCAGGTGGCAACGGACATTCGGCTGTGGCTGCGTGCCCAAATTGAAGACATTGTGCTCGCGCTCAAGCAATTGCAATTGGCGCTCTTGCGTGTGGCTGAGCGCGAGGCGGCAACGATTTTGCCTGGCTTCACACACATGCAAGTGGCGCAACCCGTCACATTCGGCCATCATATTTTGGCCTATGTGAACATGTTTTCACGCGATACCGAGCGACTGATTGATTGCAGAAAACGTACAAACCAACTGCCGCTTGGCGCTGCGGCGCTGGCAGGAACCACTTACCCGATTGATCGAGCGTTTGTGGCTTCTCTGCTTGGGTTTGAAGGGCTTTGCGAAAATTCACTTGACGCGGTTTCGGATCGCGATTTTGCAATCGAATTTTGCGCAGCCGCGTCTATTTTAATGATGCATGTGTCACGCCTGTCTGAGGAGTTGATCATTTGGATGAGTCCTCGCGTGGGTTTTATCGATTTGGCCGACCGTTTTTGTACAGGCTCATCGATCATGCCTCAAAAGAAAAACCCGGACGTACCCGAACTGGCGCGGGGCAAAACAGGGCGCGTATATGGCGATTTGGTGAGTTTACTGACACTCATGAAAGGCCAGCCGCTCGCGTACAACAAGGACAATCAAGAGGACAAAGAGCCTTTGTTTGATGCTGCGGACACGGCACTTCAAACCTTATTGATTTTTACTGAAATGGTGCAAGGGCTTACCGTAAAGCCTGACAACATGCGCAATGCTGCCTTACAAGGCTTTTCCACAGCGACAGATTTGGCGGATTATTTGGTGAAACAAGGATTGGCGTTTCGGGATGCGCATGAAGCTGTGGCGCACGCGGTTAAAGTGTGCACGGCACGTCAATGCGATTTGGCGGATTTAACATTGCCCGAGTTACGCGCTGCGACGGGACTGACTGCCGAGCAACAGGCGCTCATTACGTCGGACGTATCGCATTGCCTGACGCTTGAAGGTTCTGTATCCGCCCGAAACCATATCGGCGGCACTGCCCCCAACCAAGTGCTTGCTGCAGTCGCCCGAGCAAAATCACGCCTTGAAGCCGATTAAACCCCGTATTTCAGGCAGTGCTTGGCACTTGGCATTTAACGATGCGCACGCATAAAAAAACCTTGCCCTATCGGCAAGGTCTTTTTATGCGCGCCATGCACCAAACAACAAAAAAGCAGAACAACTAAAAACAGGCGTTTTGGCATTTAAGGGGACGCTTTAACCGTGACGCCTTTTAACCCACCTGAGCAAACGCTTTTTTGAGCGCTTTCATTTGCACGCGATTGAGGTGTTTGGCGTGACGCGGCCACAAACGAATGGTTTGATCCAATTCTTGCTTAAGTTGTTTGGCGTAAGCGACATCTTTTTGCTCCAAGAGCCACATCGCGTATGCGGCTTTCGCATCGAATTGGCCATATCGCGTCACAACATATTCAAACTGCTGACGCGCTGCGTCTTGATTGCCATTTGCAGCCAAGGCTTTGGCTGACAGCAAGGTGACTTCTTCGACGCGAAATTCAGGGTTTTTAGTGCGAATGCCGCGCAATAAATTCACCGCCGCATCGGGCTGTTGATTCGCCAGCTTCGCGTATGCAGCGGCCAATGGCACATCCAAGTCAACTTCGGGCGCGCGACTCAAGCAGGCGTCATATTCAGCCGCAGCTGCGCCCACCTCCCCTTTGAGGAGCAGCGCTTGCGCGACGCGCATTTGATTGCGCAATGACGGGGTTAGGTCGTACATTTTTTTGGCTTCTCGCAATTCTTTACCTGGGTTAAGCAGGCGTGCCACGCCCCCAACGCCACTGCGCATATTGTGTTCCATGCGCGTATTGGGCAAATACATGGTAAAAAAATACACCACGCTGCCCAAGAACGGAAATACAAACAAAATCCACAACCAATACATTTGCTGACCGCGCCGCATGGCATGAATCGCAAAAAACACCGCAATAATCATGTGCACGCCCACGCCGTAAATAGAAATGGTGTCCACCAGAGATTCAAGCATCTGTTCCATAAAAACCTTTTTGTATGTGAGTGCGCAGTGTAGGCGCACGAGACATAAAAATCAACTCGACGCGGGGTTTTGCGATTGCCCTAGCGTGCATCTCATGCTATAGTTTTGCCCATGCTTAATTTATCTTCCAACGCCTTGTTTTTCCGTACTGCCCGCCTTATCCGCTGGCAATTTTTGCGTTGGTATTTAGAGCGTTGGCCTTTTGCGCCACTCTTTATCTACAGCGCCGCTTTTTTAAACTGAAAGCGGTTTTTTTATGGGCATTATTGAAAGATTTTTATGTTGACGCGCACCCAGTTTTTAGAACTTGCAGCATCTGGCTACAATCACGTTCCGCTTTCTATTGAGACATTCGCTGATTTAGACACGCCATTGTCGATTTACCTCAAGCTGGCCAATGCGCCTTACAGCTATTTATTAGAGTCGGTTGTGGGCGGTGAAAGGTCGGGACGTTATTCAATTATCGGGCTGCCTTGTCGCACACGAATTGAGAAAAAAAACGGCGTGGTGCGTGAGTGGGCGGATGACTTATGCGTGGCCGAACATACAAACGCAGATTTATTTGAATTTACGCGCCAGTTTTTAAAGCGCTTTTCCGTACCGAAATTAGATGGCCATGCGCGCTACAGCGGCGGCTTGGTTGGCTTTTTTGGCTATGATTGCGTTCGTGAAATTGAGGCGCGCTTGGCGCACTCAATGCCGCCGGACGACATGGATATTGCGGACATGCATTTAATGTTGTCCGAAGAGTTGGCGGTGGTTGACAATGTTTTGGGCAAGGTTTATTTGACGGTATATGCCAACCCTCAAATTACGGGCGCGTACGAGCGCGCTCATGAGCGGCTTACTCAGATGCTGCAAAACCTGCGTTTGCCTGCCAAAATCCCAGCCAGCCCTGCGGTGCAAAACCACGTTGCGCAGTCTGATTTTGGTGAGGCGGCGTTTAAAGCTGGCGTGTTGCGCTGCAAAGACTACATTGCGGCAGGCGACTGCATGCAGGTGGTTTTGTCGCAACGCACGCAACGCCCTTTTGTGGCAGAACCGCTCAACCTGTACCGTGCATTAAGAGCGCTCAACCCATCACCCTACATGTACTTTATGAATTATGGCGCGCTGCATGTGGTGGGCGCATCGCCTGAAATTTTGGTGAAACTTGACGAACACGGCGTTGCGACTGTACGACCGATTGCGGGTACGCGACCACGCGGAGCAAATATTGATGAAGACAATCGCCTGTCTGAGGACTTGCGCGCAGATCAAAAAGAGTGCGCGGAACATCTGATGCTCATCGATTTGGGGCGAAATGATATTGGCCGGATTGCACAAACTGGCACGGTTAAGGTGACCGATCAAATGGTGATTGAGAAATATTCGCATGTGCTGCACATGGTTTCAAATGTTGAAGGAAAAGTACTTGACGGCATGGATGCGGTTGACGTGCTCAAAGCCACATTCCCTGCGGGCACACTTTCGGGTGCGCCCAAAGTGCGTGCGATGGAAATACTTGACGAGCTCGAGCCAACCAAGCGCGGGATTTACGGTGGCGCGGTTGGTCACATGGGTTTTTTCAACGACATGGATTTGGCGATTGCGATTCGTACGGCGGTAATAAAAAACCAGACGCTGTACGTGCAAGCAGGCGCGGGGATTGTGACGGACTCGAACCTTGAGGCGGAATGGCAAGAAACGCAAAGCAAAATGCGGGCTGTTTTGGCTGCCGCAGATCTTGCGTGCAAGGGGCTGGACACAAACTTACAAGGAGCAAGCGCATGAACGCACACGTTTTCATGATAGACAACTACGATTCTTTTACGTACAACTTGGTGCAATATTTTTGCGAACTTGGCGCAACGGTCACGGTGCGGCGCAATGATGAGGTCACCGTCGCCCAAATTGCCGCCGCCAACCCAACCCACTTGTGCCTGTCTCCAGGGCCGAAAACCCCAAGTGATGCGGGCATTTGCTTAGAAGCGCTTGAGTACTTCAAAGGGAAACTGCCGATTTTGGGGGTCTGTCTTGGCCATCAAGCCATTGGCCAAGTATTTGGTGGGCAAGTCGTACGCGCCCAACGCCCCATGCACGGCAAAGTGGCTATTTTACAACACACTGGCGTGGGTGTTTTTAGCGAACTCCCAACATCGTTTAACGTCACCCGTTATCACTCACTCATCATTGACAGCCATACATTGCCTGATGTATTGGAAGTAACCGCTTGGGCGCAAGCAGATGGATTTGCGCGCGAAATAATGGCGGTGCGCCACAAAACATTGCGGATTGAGGGTGTACAATTTCATCCAGAATCTATTTTGAGTGAGCATGGCCACGCCCTGCTCCAAAACTTTTTAAATCAAACCACTGTTTGAGGAATTCATCATGCAAATCGGCATCACATCAGTCCAGCGCAATCGCAACCCTTATATTGTGGAATGGCTTGCGTTTCATTTAAACATGGGCTTTACGCATTTTTACATTTACGCTCATAAATGCACGGACGGCATGCCTGACACGCTGCGTAAACTCGCCAAGCGTTACCCAATTACAGTTCGTGAGCTCACGGAGGAAGTCACGCCGCAATTAGATGTGTACTGGGATTCGATTAACCAGCATGTTAAGCATGTGGATTGGATGGCGTTTATTGACGGCGATGAGTTTCTATTTCCAGTGCAGCATAAAAACATTGCCGAAACGCTGGCACTTTTTGAGCAAGACAACATCTCTTCGCTGATTGCCTATTGGATGGTTTACGGCAGCAGTGGCCACTTGAATGAGCCCGCAGGTTTGGTGACCGAAAATTTTACACGCCATGCCAAACGAGATTTTTACAAAAATAAACAGTTTAAAAACCTGTTGCGCGGCCGAGATACGCAAGCGGTCTATGCCGTATCAGCCCACAACTTTCATACCAACAACGGTACAATCGATGAGCAACGTCGTATTATAAGTTCAGATATTCCTTTTGAGCATCCTGCCTCCCACAATCTTTTGCGTATCAACCACTACATGACGCAAAGCTATGACTTTTACCGCAACCAAAAGCGTTTGTCTGGCGCGGCTGACTGGAGTAGCGAATACATTAGGGATGAGAGTTGGTGGGAAGAGCACGACCGCAACGAAGAGGATGACGGTGTTCGTTACGCTTTTTTATTGAAGCTCAAGCTTAAAGTTGCAGAAATGGAAGCGTTTTTGTTAGCGCCTGACGTTGAAGAAGCACCGACATTGATTGACTCGTCGCCTGTTTCTGAGCCTGTTTCTGAGCCTGTTTCTGAGCCTGTTTCTGAGCCTGTTTCTGAGCC
>JAFEII010000016.1 GCA_017495165.1 Hydromonas sp.
GTCCACGCTGATTATCTCTGTGCCGCCTATGGCTGCTAATTTCTTTCAGGGGATGGTCGGGCAGTTTTAGGGAGGCTCGGTATTGAGTAGTTGGAATGCACCGATGGGTGGCGGAGCTGCGACAAGTGGAAATCATACCTCGGCTGGGACGAATAATAGCGTGAATACGCAGGCGGGCAGTGGGGCTTCTTCGCCGCCAGCTAATACCAGCAATGCTACTAATGCCTCAATGCAAAATCAAAACGGGCGTATTTCTACAGGTCAAAGCCCTGCTAACTTCTCATCAGATTCAATCAAATCCGCTGGTACAGCCTCTTTAGGTAATGCCAACCAAGCCACGCCATTGTCGGCACAGTTTGCGCCGCCTGCGGATTCTGCAGCCCAATCGGCGGGAGGCGCTGCGGCTGGATCAACCACGGGCGCAGCAAGTAACGCAGGGGGCGTGTCAAGTTCTGCAACCCAAGCACCTGCAAGTACCGCTACAACTCAAACAGCATCGACTTTGCCCTCGCAGGCTTTGAGTCCGAGTAAAAGCAGTCAAACCGATTTGATTAAACCTCGAGTATAAGGAGAGCGATATGTTTAAAAAGATATGTGCTTATGTTTTAACTTTGTTTTTTGCGTCTGTGATATTGAGCGGGGAGGCATTTGCGCAGTGTGCCGACGGAGCGAATTTGTACGATGGGGTTTGTTATGGCGTACATGGCGCTACGCCTTACGGCTCTGTGACAGGTGATGGCTTGCCGCCGCAAGGTTCGTCGGGAAGCACCAACTCGGGTTACTCACAACCCCCGCGGACGGTGATTGTGGATCGGTTTGGGGCGGTGGCGTTTGATAATACGGCCAACTCGTATGGTTATTCGTCAAACCAATCGAGTAAGGCTGAAGCGGCTCAAGAAGCAATCAAATCGTGTGCGCAATCTGGCTGCCGCATTGTTGGCACTTATGCAAATACATGTGCTGCATTTGCTTGGGGAAAAACAAAGAGCGGTGGAATTTCGCGGTTCGAAGGCGGAGTAACAAAAGAAATCGCCGAAGCGTCAGCTTTGGAGGCTTGTAACAAAAAGGCAAAAAACTGCCAAATTCTAATGTCGGAATGCTCAAAATTATGACTCTCAAATATTCTCTAATTAAAACGATTTTCATCATGGCTGGTTTGTCTGTTGTCATTTTGAGTTCAAATGAGGCTCATGCTAAAGCGTCTTGTCCCGCTCAAGAGTTCAAGTCATTTTTGAACGCATTTGAACACAGTGTACAAATTCAAAAGGCTTTTACTATCAAGCCATTACGCTGGAGTAGCTATTACCCTGAGTATGGTGACAAACCAAATGTCTCGTTTTTAAATGTACAAGAAATAGAGTTTCCTATTTTGATTAGTCGAGCAGAAAGATCTAAGCAAGGCATTACCTTGATGACGAAAAGGCGAAATAGCTTTTGGTATCAAGTTTTTACACGTAGTGAAGGTACAGGTGCGTATTCTCTTGACCTTGATTTTAAAAAGCGTGATGGTTGTTGGTACTTAACAGATGTCGTGGATTTATCTACTTAAATATGGAGTGTTCAAAATGACAGATAAAGTTTATCAAATGATTGAGAGCGTTGGAAACGCACATGAAAACATTCACACTTTTGAGGATATTGCAAAGCACCATCCAACATGGAAGGAAGACCCTAAACATCGATTTTATGGCGAACTTGAAGGGAAGCGTGAAGAGTTCGTTTTTGCTCCTGGCGGTGAAAAAATGTTGAGCAAAGATATTGTTTTTAAAGTAGATGGTTCCAATCATGTACCCATACCTTCTCCTTTCGAAGGCTATGCCAAACTTAATGAAAAATGGGGAACGGTTGATATTTACGAGCAACCTAATGGTCAAGGTCATTTAATTGGTCGCGTTCGTCATATGGAGCCAATACTGGTCACTGAAAATCAACATATTGGTTATGGTCAGCCACTTGGTATGCAAGGTGGTAAAAATGGTAAAGACCCAAGTAAGCCTTTTGGGCCGCACGCTCATATTGATGTGTCGATGTCTCATTTAGAGCAATTTAAACAGTTTGTAAAGGATGTGGATTCGGGTGTTATTGCACCAGGCAAATACCCGTCCAAAAATACCGAGTCGCCAACAACGGATAAAGAGTACCGCAACAAATATGATATAGAAGCCCAAGTGAGTTCCGCCGAACTCACAAACACCGCGCAAACCCTCATCGCCGACGCCACGCACCATGTTCAAAAATGGATTGCTGACAATGGTTTGCAATGGAACGAACAGTTCAACCAAGCCGCGCACTCAGTCGCCAGCGCCGCACACGAAAAAGGCATGACTGGCATCAACCTATTTGCAGTGAATGGCGGTCAAATCGACTTTGGTCACAAAGAAGGCTTCATGCTTAAAACAGGCAGTGTTGAAACAGCGGTTGCCAGCAATACGGACATTTCTAAAAGCCTGCAAGCGATGGCTGACGTTGACCAGAAACAAAGCCAAACACACAGCCACACGCAGCAACAAGCGCACACTCAAACCAACGAGCGCAGCGGGCTGAAAGTGGGGTGATGGTGCGCATTGAATGGTTTTTAACCCTTTGAAGGCTTCATATACAAAGCCGTTAAGGCCTACTTAATCGTTGCCGTCGCCACGGGGGTCGCCAGCACCAGCGGCGGCTTGGCACGCAACCTAACCGACGGCTTAAACGATAAGATTTCCAGTGCAATGACTGGCAACACAGACGCTGCCAAATGCCTCAAAGCAGACGCGGCCTTTTTAGGATGTAAAGTGGACAGAGCATTTACCGCAACCCAAGCCATCACGACCTTTATCGGTGGCTGGATGCTCTATTTATGGACGATAACTCAATGAATAAATTAACAATTGATGCTTTAAAAAATGCGGTGAAATATAGCATTGCGTTGAGTATTTTATTTGGCACTCAAATTGTTTGGGCAGTTCCCGTGCTGGACAAAGAAGTACAAAATTTTATACCAGACGGCCATACCGTACTTGTCTACCAAACCGCTGATTTAAATGGGGATGGGCGGCAAGATGCAATTTTGGTTTTTGAGTCAAACATTGCGGAGATCAGCATTCAGCAGCCACGCACTTTAATGATTTTACTGCGCGACAACCAAGAGCATTTATCAGTAGCAGAACAAAACAATGAGGTGTTTTTCTGCAAAGCATGCTTGGGCACTACTTATGATACCTATCAGGATGTAAAAGTAAAGAAAAATACTTTTAGTGTCTCAAATGAGGGAGGAGGCGTTCGCTATCGTTGGAATAATGAGTTTGTTTTTAAATACAGTCTTCATTATAAAACGTGGTTATTAAGCCGAGTTAATATATCAATCAAAGATATTAGCCAGAGTAAATTGATTAGACGTCAATCGCTTACTTATCCTAATGATTTAAAGAAAATCCTATTGTCAAAATTCACCGCTCAAGTAAGTTGGCGCTCCACTCCGTAGTTATTACTTATTTTTTGTGTTTAGGGGAAGTATATGAACGAAAAACAAACCGCAATGGTCAAAGCCGCGCTTGAAGCAGGTATTGAGTCACCGAAAGAAATTGCAAATTTCATTGCTCAAATATCGCATGAATCTACTGGCTTAACAAAAATGAATGAGGGCTTTCGCTACACTCAAGGCATCTCGCAAATTCCAGTGCGCTCGGCTATGCGAGAAGGAGCGGAAGTTTTAGAAACGGCGCGCAAAGAAGCATTGAATGGAAAGCCTGAACATTTAGCGGAGTTGATGTATGGTGGCAGAATGGGCAATAACCAGCCTGGTGACGGATTTAAATATCACGGTAGGGGTTATATGCAACTGACGGGAAAAGACAATTATCGTGATATTGGGGAACGAATTGGCGTTGATTTGCTCAGTCACCCTGAATTGGCGGCAGCTCCTGAGTATGTTGCTAAAATTGCTGTTGAGTTTTGGAAAACAAATGTGCCACATCAAGCTCGTGAAGATGTGCGCGCCGCAACTTTAGCTATTAACAATGGTCTTAATGGTATTGCTGAGCGTCAAAATTTGTATCGTGAAATTAATGAGCAACTAACCCCTTTGTTTTTGGAGCACATCAAACAAAATATTGCCGTGCCAACAACGGATAAAGCGTACCGCAACAAATATGATATAGAAGCCCAAGTCAGCTCCGCCGAACTCACAAAAACCGCGCAAAACCTCATCGCCGACGCCACGCACCATGTTAAAAAATGGGTTGCTGACAATGGTTTGCAATGGAACGAACAGTTCAATCAAGCCGCACACTCAGTCGCCAGCGCCGCACACGAAAAAGGCATGACTGGCATCAACCTATTTGCAGTAAATGGCGGTCAAATCGACTTTGGCCACAAAGAAGGTTTTATGCTTAAAACAGGCAGCGTTGACACAGCGGTTGCCAGCAATACAGATATTGCAAAAAGTTTGCAAGCCATGTCAGATGTTGACCGCATGCAAAGCCAAACACACAGCCACACGCAGCAACAAGCGCACACTCAAACCAACGAGCGCGGGATGCGAATGGGATGATGTAGGGCACAGGTCGTTCGCAAGACGGCCTTAAAGGCTTCATATTTAACGCCTTTCGCTCTTATTTGATTGTCGCTGTTGCCACGGGGTTTGCCCATGGAGATAACGGCGGAGTGCTCAATAATGTAATAAATTAAACTTATTTTGTTTCTAGGATGCCAGAAAGAGAGGGGAGAAATGCAACTTATTAAACAACGAGTTACCTGTATCTTAGCAAGTAGCATTATTTTAACATCATGCGTAGGAGTGAAAATGAAAGCAGAGTACCTAGAAAAATCAGTACAACCCGTTATAGCAGTTAAACCTGATTCGTCACACATTAAAGTCAGTTACAACATTCCACAAGAAAGCGTGTATTACTCTTATGGTGTTGATTATGTTGTTGAAAACGGAGTGATGCGTGTTTTTATTAACCGCTGCCCCATAAAACAAACCTGTGAACCCATGGCTAAAAATGTATTGCCAATCAATCTTGATTGGAAAGCGGAAGTCGTGTTGCCGCATATGCAAGAAAAGGTTGTTTTGGTTCATGCCGATGGCGAGCAAGTCGTTTATCAATAAATTAGGGAGGTGTCCCGCCCTAAAATAAGTTGACAGTTTTACGACGAACAAACCGCCGCATTTTTAAAATGTTGAATTCACGACCTATTGGACGAGACACGGTCATGAGCATCTCGCTTGAGACGGCAGGGTTTTATTGCAGTAGGCCAACCTTGTTTGCGACTAATTGCTTTCCAAGTATCTGACGCGGTTTTGGTGATTGTTGCCATGATTACTCCTTTGATAGCGGTGGTGTGCCGGAATTGTTACCACAGAGTAATACGACAATAAAAAAAGGTGTTGCGCAAATGCGCAACACCTTTTTTATTAAACCTATTGGCTCCCCGACCAGGACTCGAACCTGGGACCTGCGGATTAACAGTCCGTCGCTCTACCAACTGAGCTATCAGGGAATAGGACGCTATTATGAGGGGCAAGTAAGCAAGCGTCAAGTCTTTTTTCATTTTTGTCAAAGATTTTGTCAATTTGCATCTTTGGCGGTCACGCGGCAGGCTTGTTCGCAATGCTAAATTGTGAGTGGTGCGAATTAGCCCGAGACTCGATTGCTGGTTTCATGTCGGCGAAATTGGATGAGCAGTATTGCGCCGACTGCAAAAAAACCGGCCAGTGCAAGCGCGGATGCTTGCGTGTTGCCTGTTCGGTTGATTAAATAGCCGTGTACCAATGTGCCGGTCACGATGGAGATTTTTTCAAGCACGTCATACAGGCCAAAGAACGTGGTGCTGTCTTGGTTTGGAGGAATGAGTTTGCTGTAAGTTGAGCGCGAGGTTGATTGTAGGCCGCCCATCACCAGGCCGATGAGCCCTGCGGTGATGAAAAAATAGGCTTCAATGTGCGGATTGGTGGCGGCGACGCGTGACATCCATACCACGCCCAAGCAAATCATAATCCATACAATGACGGCGTAAAAAAGCCCTTTGCCGTTGCCGATGCGTTTGACCAGCCAGGCAAATCCGAGCGCGCCGCCGATGGCTTCAATCTGCAAGAGCATGATGGTGAGTATCATTTTGCTTGAACTTAGGTGCATTTCGGTGCCGATGAACGTGGCGATGAGAAAAATCGTTTGCATACCCACGCTGTAAAAGAAAAATGCGCTGAGCAGCCATTTGAGGCGCGGGCTGCGCGTGAGGCTTTGCAGCGTTTGGCGCATGGTGGCGTAGCTGTCTAAAATGGTGGTGCGCAAGGATTGTTTGCGGTGCGCTTGCTGTTCATCAGAGGTGAGAATGCGGTTTTTGGGCAGGCGTGTAAAGCTGTATTGCGCAAATCCCAACCACCAACAGCCCGTCAAAAAGAAACACAGCCGCGTGTAAAACGCGCGGTTGCCGTCATCGGCCACCACTTGCACGAGGCACAATGAAATCATGAGCATAAGCAATGAACCTGCGTAACCCAGCGCAAAGCCCTTGGCGGACAGCGCGTCTTGCTGTTCAGCTGAGCTGACTTCGGGCAAAAATGCATTATAAAACACCAATGAGCCATAAAAACCAATACTGGCGGTGATATTGAAAATTAGTGCCAGCCCAAGCTGGTCGGGACTTTCGAAGAAAAACAACCCCATGCATGAGAGCGCGCCGATGGCGCAGAATATTTTTAAAAACGTTAGTTTGTTACCACGACTGCTGGCGATGGATGCGAGAACGGGCGAGAGAAACACCAACACCAAAAACGACAGTGTTAAAGAATAGCTGTAAGCGGCATTGGGGCTGACGTTGTAGCCAAAAATACTCAGCGCCGTGCTTTGACCTTCCATCACGGCCTGAAAATACAAAGGAAACAACGCGGTGTTGATGACCAACGCATACGCAGAATTGGCCCAGTCGTAAAAAGCCCACGCGTTTTGGGTGGTTTTGTTGTTGGTCGTGTTTTGAATGGTCATTTTAGGGGTTCTATCAGTTGCGAATCGTTGCCACAGATTGCGCCGCAAAAGTCACGGCGATGGTATTGGACAACTCTTTAATATGGGTTTACGCCAACTCACTTGGGCGCTGATGTAAATGGGCGTACGCGCCTTTTTTGAGCAACAATTCCGCGTGATTGCCTACTTCAATAATGCAGCCATTTTCCATCACCACAATCCTATCGGCTTGCTCAATCGTAGACAAACGGTGCGCAATCATGAGCGTGGTGCGGTCGTGCATTAAGCGCTCCAGCGCCTGCTGCACCAAGCGCTCGGACTCATTATCCAGCGCGCTGGTCGCTTCATCCAAAATCAAAATCGGCGCGTCTTTTAAAATCGCACGCGCAATGGCAACGCGCTGGCGCTGGCCGCCTGATAATTTGTTGCCGTTGTTGCCAATATTGACATGCCAATGTTCGGGCTGCTTTTCAACAAACTCCCACAAGTTGGCCGCCCGCAATGCCGCTTCCACCTCAAACTCGCTCGCGCGTGGCGCACCGTAAGCCACATTGTTAAACAAACTGTCATTAAACAAAATCACGTCTTGCGACACCAAAGACAGGTGCTCGCGCAAGTTGGCCAATTGGTAATCAGCCAATAACACGCCGTCCAGCGCAATGCTGCCAGAGCTTGGATCCAAAAAGCGCGCCAACAGATTGATTAAACTGGTTTTGCCGCTGCCAGAACGCCCCACCAGCGCCACTTTTTCACCCGCCTTAATGTTGAGTGAAAACTGGTTCAGCGCAGGCGTTTCTTGCCCTTCATACGTCAAACTCACTTGGTTAAAGCTCAATGAGCCGCTGGCGCGTGCAACGTGGTGCGTGCCCACATCGCGCTCGGCTGGCTCGTCAATCAGTGCAAAAACGTTGTCGGCTGCGGTGAGCATGCGCTGCAAGGGCGCGCCCACATTTGAGAGGTTTTTGAGCGGCGGCAATAATAAAACCATGGCGAACATAAAACCCACAAAACCGCCCGCTGTGGTGTCGCCATTTTGGTTTTGTAACAATGTTATAAAAATCACCAGCGCCAGCGCAATCGCGGCAATCAGCTGCGTGACTGGCGCATTGGCTGTGGCCGCACGCGCAGCGCGTTTGGTCTGGGTCAAAAACTCGCCCGTGACGCGCTCAAACAAACCTTGCGCCCGCGCTTGTCCCGAAAACAATTTGACCACCTTGTGCGCATCGTAGGTTTCTTGCAACACATGCGCCATTTCTTCGGTTTTGGTTTGTAACTCTTTGTTAATGCTGCGCATTTTGGCGCGGTATTTGCGCGACAGCAATCCCAGCGCGGGGAAAATAATCGTAATAATTAAAGCGAGCTGCCAATTTAAATACAACAAGTACCCAATCAAACCAAGCACCGTGATGCTGTCGCGAAACAAGGTGATAAACACTTCGGTTGCCAAACCCAGTGCATTGTTTGCATCAAGCAAAAACCTACTCAAAATCTGAGAACTTGGGTGCTTTTGGTGGTATTTAACGGGTAATAAAAGCATTTTGTCGAACATTTGTTGGCGAATGTCGTATAAAACCCGCGCCGAAATCGACGACAAACTGTAACTGCTCACATACGTTGACACGCCGCGCATCAACATCAAGCCAATTAAACTCAAGGGCGCAAGCCACAAATACTTGGATGCCTGCCCCACAAAAGCCTTGTCCATCAAAATTTTCATGCCCGCCGCAAACATCGGTTCGCTCACCGCCGTGCCAACAATTCCCACCAAGGCAATCAGCAGCTTGGATTTGTGCGACCAAATGGTTTTAAGCAAACGGGATAGGTTTTGCCGCTCGTGTTCCGAGTTGCCCAACATGGTTAAAATGGATGTGAGTTTCATGTTGAATTTCATGTGTCGCGTCACCTTGATTGGATGCAAAGCAAATCCCCAATTGGGGCTTTGCTTGTGCTTGCTTGTTTTTACTTACTTGAAGCGCGCCATTTTACGCGATAAAAGTCGGTGCTCGGGGCTATTTGCCCTAAGAAAACACCAATTCGTCACCATGCGCATCAACCGTCACCACCGATTTTGGCACATAGCGCCCCGCCAAAATCAGCCGTGCCAATGGATTTTCGATCAGTTGACTAATTGCACGTTTGAGCGGGCGCGCGCCGTACGCGGCATCAAAGCCTGCTTGCGCAACCAGTGCAATCGCGGCATCGGTGATATTGAGCTCCAAATCTTGCTCGCTCAAACGCGCGTTGAGGCGCTGCAATTGGATTTTGGCAATCCCTTGGATGTTGCTGGCGGACAAATGTTGGAAAATCACCACTTCATCAATGCGATTGATAAACTCAGGGCGGAAATATTGCTTGACCTCATTCATCACCGCCGTTTGCACCACATCGTGGCTTGAACCCGATAAACGTGCGATTTCGGACGAGCCAAGGTTCGAGGTCATCACAATGACGGTGTTTTTAAAGTCAACCGTGCGGCCTTGCCCGTCCGTCATGCGCCCGTCGTCCAAGGCTTGGAGCAACACGTTAAACACGTCAGGATGGGCTTTTTCGACCTCATCGAGCAAAATCAAGCTGTAAGGCTTGCGACGTACCGCTTCGGTCAAATAACCGCCCGCCTCAAATCCCACATAACCTGGAGGTGCGCCAATCAGCCGCGCAACCGAATGTTTTTCCATGAATTCAGACATGTCAATCCGAATCATGTGGTCTTCAGAATCAAACAAAAACCCCGCCAAGGCTTTGCACAGCTCGGTTTTACCCACGCCCGTTGCGCCCAAAAACAAAAACGAGCCATACGGTTTGTTGGGGTCAGATAAACCCGCACGTGAGCGGGTAATCACATCGGCGACGCGCCTCACCGCATCGTCTTGCCCAACCACGCGCTGTTGCAAATGCGCCGCCATGCCGAGCAGTTTTTCGCGCTCTCCTTGCAGCATTTTAGACACAGGAATGCCTGTGGCGCGGCTCACGACTTCGGCGATTTCATCGACCCCAACTTGCGTGCGCAACAAGCGCGGTTTGGTTGCATCGGTCAAGTTAAGCGACTCTGAGGCTTGCGCGTCGTGCAATTGCTGCTCTAATTGCGGCAATTGGCCGTATTGAATTTCGGCGACTTTGTCTAGTTTGCCTGCGCGTTGTAGCTCCACCATATCGCCACGCAACGCGTCGATTTTTTCTTTAATCTGTGCAGAACCTTGGGCGGCGGCTTTTTCCGCCCGCCATTCTTCGTCCAAATCGGCGAGCTCGCGCTCTAAATGATGCATGTCTTGTTCGAGCAAATTGAGGCGCTCAACGGATGCGTCATCGGTTTCGCGCTTGAGGGCTTCGCGTTCAATTTTGAGCTGAATGATGCGCCGCTCAAGTTTGTCGAGCAACTCAGGTTTGGAATCAATTTCGATTTTAATTCTTGCGGCCGCCTCATCAATCAAATCAATCGCTTTGTCAGGCAAAAATCGGTCGGTAATGTAACGATGGCTCAAGGTTGCCGCCGCAACAATCGCTGGGTCTGTGATTTGTACACCATGGTGAACCTCGTATTTTTCCTGTAAGCCGCGCAAAATCGCAATCGTTGATTCAACGCTTGGCTCCTCCACCAGAACCTTTTGAAAGCGCCGCTCCAGCGCCGCATCTTTTTCGAGCGATGCGCGGTATTCGTTGAGCGTTGTTGCACCAATGCAATGCAAATCGCCACGCGCGAGCGCAGGTTTGAGCATGTTGCCCGCGTCAATCGAGCCCTCAGCTTTGCCCGCGCCAACCATGGTGTGAATTTCATCAATAAACATAATGGTTTGCCCCGCATCTTGCTCCACTTCATTGAGCACCGCTTTGAGGCGCTCCTCAAAATCGCCACGATACTTGGCGCCCGCCAATAGCGCCGCCATGTCCAGCGCCAAAATCCGCTTGCCTTTGAGACTATCAGGCACTTCTTCGTTCACAATGCGCTGCGCCAAGCCTTCAATAATCGCGGTTTTGCCCACCCCAGGTTCGCCAATCAGGACGGGATTGTTTTTGGAGCGGCGTTGCAAAATTTGGATGGTGCGGCGGATTTCGTCATCGCGCCCAATCACAGGGTCGAGCTTGCCGTCACGCGCCCGCGCGGTTAAATCAAGGGTGTATTTTTTGAGGGCTTCACGCGAGCCTTCGCTGTGTGCATCGTTCACATTTTTTCCTTTGCGCAGGCTCTCAATTGCGGCCAACGCGGTTTTGTCGTTTAAACCCAAGGCGTTGAATGACTTCTTGAGCGCGTGCTTGCCGCTTGGGTCAAGCAACGCGAGCAACAGCATTTCGGAGGCGACAAAGCTGTCGCCGTATTTTTGTGCGTGCTGCTCCGCGCGTTGTAAGGTCTGCACCAAATCGGACGACAACATCGGCGTGCTGGCAGACTCAACCACAGGCAAATCATCCAGCGCCAATTTAATCGCACCGCGCACCTTGGTCAAATCCAAACTGGCGTAACGCAACAGCGCCGTCAAACTGCCATCCAAATCATTCAGCATGGCATGCAACACGTGCGCGCTGTCGATTTGCGCATGGCGGCGGCTTTGTGCATCGGTTTGTGCGGCTTGAAGCGCGGCTTGAAACGCGCTGGTGTACTGATCTAAGTTCATTATTTACCCCTAAAAGAGACCGTGCTTGGTCGATAAATTAAAGATTGGGGTGGCTTGGTTTTTTACAATACGCACCCGTCGGTATTCGCCAAAAACTACAAAAGCCGATAAGAACCACAACAGCCAATCCCCATCCCAAATCTCAAATATCAAAAGACTTGCCAAGGCTAAAATCAACGTTTGTAAGAGCATCGCGTCCCCGCCGCGAACTCAATCTCGATGTCGCACATGATTTGAAGCCGTTGCGGGCACGTGTTCATTCTTCCGCTGGCACGCACGAAGCTCTCGGCACCACGGTCTTTGTCAAAGAAGAAGATGGTGGATTTGGGGTCAAACTTTTGTACTTGGCTCAAGAGGAAGTTGATGGGTGCGGTTTTACCTGTACCCGACTTACCGATGACCATGGTGTTGGCAATGTCATTCGAGACAGGTCACCACACTCACAATAAAAAACCACGCCTTACGGCGCGGTTTGGGGGGCGCAATTTTAAAGCCAGTCAACCGATGCTGCGGCCTTTGTTTTGGTTTAAGTTTTGTGTCAGTTCAGCCACCGCGACGGTTTGCGCAGGCGCAACCGCAGCGAGGGTACTGGTAACGGCTTCTTCACGGCTGGTGCTCATGATTTGTGGGCTCGGGGCACTGGCATAATTGGGCACGCCATTTGCAGCGCGATTGCCGATGCTAATCGTGCCATCGTTCGAGCCAATGAACTCAATTGGCATAATTTTTTTATCTGCAGCCAGTTTCGCAACGCCCAACGTGCAGGTTTCACCATTTTGTTTGTCGTAGTCAAAGCCGTTACTCGCATATAACTCACGGGTTTTGGCTTCGCAGTTGTCGAAGTGTGCTTGGCAGGCTGGAGACAGCTGGTTTATGTTGGGCGCTTCGTTTTCAGTTACCAGCCATTGCAGCATGGTTCGCTTTGGCATTGGGTTGTTGACTTCTTTATTGAGCTCGCTGTTTGGATACGGCGCATGGATTGACTTGATGTCCGATACATTCGAAGCAGGTTTGATGGCACCCTCAAAAGTAACGTTCTCTTTGCCTTTCGCGTTGCTAGAGTGAATTCCTGCTTGGTTCAGCGCTGCCCATGTATAGTCAATACAGCTATTGTTTACGCCGTCGTATTTCAGGTCAAACCCAAATTTGTCGGGTTGCTCTCCGAAGCGGTTGAGCTTATTGTACTGGTCTGCGCTGATTTCCATTGTCCGAGCATAGAGGGGATTTTGGTAATCCTTATCGTCTTCTCGAACCCTATCACCCGGCCCCGATGACGCACCGTGTTCTATGGGCGCAAAGCCATAGCTGTAACTGCTTTGTCCGTCGCTGGTGACGTAGTAGAGATGCCCAAAGCCAGAAGTGCCCCCTGAGTTTAATAACGGTGTGCCTGGTGCTGCGACATAAACGGTAACGGTGTAGTGTGGTTCTGCCATGACAACGCTCCTATAAAAATTGATTATTTGCCAAAATATACGGTATCGACACGGAGCTTGAAGTCCTCGTTGCGAATCGTTGGGTTGTCCTGCTGAGTCTCTAAAATCACGCGGTATTGACCGTACTCTGTGGGTCGGAAGTGAAGCAATACATATTCGTCTGAAAAGCGACCTTCGAAGCTACCGCTGGTGCCGTGAAGGGAAGGAAAAACGACGCCTGAGCCTTGAATAAAAGACGTGTCTGGCTGGCTGGCCGCTCGCGGAGGCTTGGCAGCGCCAACAAACATCACGGGCTTTAAATTTTGCCCTTGAACTAAATACAATTGCGCCTTGACGGGTATATCCAATAAATCAAACTTGTTTGGTCTTTCGCTGTCGCTATCTTCGGAGATGTGATTAAACGTCACCCCATAGTTGATTGGGTTTCGGGGGGGTTCTTTGGCGGCAAAACCCAAAAATCCAAAGCAACTTTTTGACCTGCTTGGCTTAAATCAAACGGCTGGATAATTGGCAGCTGTGGCTGTAAAAAGAAATATGGATCTTGCTGGTTGGTGCAGGAGGTCAGTCCCAGACCGACAAGTAACGCCCAAACTTTATAATTTAAAAAGCTTTTAAACTTAATCCGACTCATGATCGCTGCCCCTATAACAATTGATTATTTGCCAAAATATATGGTATCCACGCGGAGCTTGAAGTCCTCGTTGCGAATTGTTGGGTTGTCCTGCTGAGTCTCTAAAACCACGCGGTATTGGCCATACTCTGTGGGTCGGAAGTGAAGTAACACATATTGGTCTTCAGGGCGCCCTTCGAATTTACTGCTGGTGCTGCGATAATTGGAAGGGAAAACAACACCTGAGCCTTGAGTGAACGACGTGTCTGGCTGGCTGGCGGCTCGCGGAGGCTTGGCAGCGCCAACAAACATCACGGGCTTTAAATTTTGCCCTTGAACTAAATACAACTGCGCCTTGACGGGTATGTCCAATAAATCAAATTTGTTTGGGCGCACGTAAGTTTCGGCGATGTGATTAAACGTCACCCCATAGTTGATTGGGTTTCGGGGGTTTTTCTTTGGCGGCAAGACCCAAAAGTCCAAAGCAACTTTTTGACCTGCTTGGCTTAAATCAAACGGCTGGATAATTGGTAGCTGTGGCTGTAAAAAGAAATATGGATCTTGCTTGTTGGTGCAGGAGGTCAGTCCCAGACCGACAAGTAACGCCCAAACTTTATAATTTAAAAAGCTTTTAAACTTAATCCGATTCATGATCGCTGCCCCTATGTTGGTAGTGTTTGCGAATATCGCCTATCCGTGCACCCCATCCGCCAAATCTGGTTCTACGCTCTGACCACAACAAGTGGCTTCCAATAGTTTTATGTGGGCAATTGGTTGTTTAGTTCACGGGCTTGCCGCCTCATTATTTGATTCATTCTTTGACCGATTCCATCACGATGAAGGTTGAGGTTTGTTTGACGTGCGGCAAGCACGAAATCTTCTCGGCCAAAATGCGGCGAAAGTCGTTCATGTTGACGCTGCGCACTTTGAGCAGGTAGTCAAAATTGGCCGCCATCATGTGGCACGCCTCAATCTCTCGAATAGTCGCCACTTGCGCGTTAAAGGCGCTTAATGCCGCCGCGCTGGTGCTGAGCATGGTCACTTGCACAAACGCCATGTTCTCGCCCAACAGCTGCTGATTGTCTAGCAACGCGGCGTACCCTTTTATCACCCCTTTGCGCTCAAGCGCCTTGACCCTTGCGGCACATGCGGTGGGCGACAATGACACGCGCTCGGCCAGCTGACTGTTGCTGATGCGCCCTTCAAGACGCAGACATTCTATGATGCGTAAGTCCGTCTTGTCAAATGCACTATAAATATCGTTTTTCATAATCAATTCCTCTAAAAAATGATTTAATTTTGCTTGAATTATTTATATTTGGTTAAAAACTCCGCGTATTATAAATCGACAAGCCCATTAAAATCTGACCAATGATTCAATTGGGAGTCCACGCATTCAAATGCCGCTGATTTGAGGCAAAAACCAACCTTATAGAATCAGCAACGGCCGATTGAAAATTGTCGGGCTTGGTTTGCTTGCGTGTTAAATGACGGGCATAAATGCCCGCCCTACTTTTCTGGACTCGCGCCTTCGCGGGAGCGACATTGCATTTATTACATATATTACATTTGCATCATTTTTTAAGGACAAACCATGCCAAACCCCCAACTTGCCACGTTGCGCCACGCGATTGCCCAAGGTTTGACACGCAGCGAGGCGCAGGCGCTTGCTCGACTTGAGGTTTTTAGGCCTGCGCAGGACGTGCGCAGCCAAATCACAGCGGCGGCGGCCGATTTAATTGAGCAGATTCGCTGCGAGCGCACGCCCAGCATGATGGAGGCGATGTTGGCGGAATACGGTTTATCGACCGATGAAGGCGTGGCGCTGATGTGTTTGGCTGAGGCGATGTTGCGCGTGCCTGACACGTTGACGGTGAATGCGCTGATTGAGGACAAAATTGCGGCGCTTGATTGGGCGGGACACAAAGGCCAGTCTGCGTCGAGCTTTATCAACGCGTCGACTTGGGGTTTGATGTTGACGGGCAAAATTTTGGATGTGCGCGACGATGCGGGCATGGTTGGGCTGCTGCGTGCGATGGTCAAACGGTTGTCTGAACCTGTGATTCGCACGGCGATTGGTGAGGTGTTGAAAAAACTGGGTGCGCAGTTTGTGCTGGGGCAAACGATTGCCGACGCGCTCAAATCGGCGCAGCGTTTGGAGCAACAAGGCTACACCTATTCATACGACATGCTGGGCGAAGGCGCGAAAACCGAAGCTGATGCGCTGCGTTATTTTCAATCGTATCGTGACACCATTCAAACACTCGCGCCGCTGTGTACAGACGCGCACGTGGCCAACAATCCCGGCATTTCGGTCAAACTATCCGCGCTGTATCCGCGCTATGAATACGCGCAGCGCGCACAAGTGATGCAGGTTTTGGTGGCGCGCATGCTTGAGCTGGCGCGGCTGGCGGCCACGGCCAATATGGGCTTTAACATTGATGCTGAAGAAGTGGAGCGGCTGGACGTGTCGTTGGATGTGATTGAAGCGGTGTTGAGCGACGCGGCGCTGGCGGGCTGGGATGGCTTTGGCGTGGTGGTGCAGGCGTATGGCAAACGTGCGCCTGATGTGATTGATTGGCTCAATGCGCTGGCTGAGCAGCACGAGCGCCGCATCATGGTGCGCTTGGTCAAAGGCGCGTATTGGGACGCCGAAATCAAACGTGCGCAAGTGTTGGGGCTGGCTGATTTTGCGGTGTACACGCACAAAGCGCACACCGATGTGGCGTATTTGAGCTGCGCGCAGAAGCTGATTGGCATGGGCGCACGGATTTATCCACAATTTGCCACGCACAATGCGCACACGATGAGCGCGATTTTGGCGTGGACCGCGGGCGCGCCGCAGCCGATTGCGTTTGAATTTCAGCGGCTGCATGGCATGGGCGAATCTTTGCATGACGTGGTGTTGCGCCGCCATCACACGCGCTGCCGTATTTATGCGCCCGTTGGTTCGCACCGTGATTTGTTGGCGTATTTGGTGCGCCGCTTATTAGAAAACGGCGCGAATGGCTCGTTTGTGAATCAAATGTCTGATGCGTCGATTCCTGCCGCGCAAGTGGCGGCCGATCCTTGGGAAAATTTGAATTTGGATTTAAATTTAAGCCCAAATTCAAATGCCACGCGTTCAAGCATCGCAGCGCCCGCAGATTTATTCGCACCAACCCGCATCAATTCACGCGGCTGGGATGTGACGTGTCCGCTCACGCTGGGCGCGCTTACAACGGCGCAGCAAACCATGCAATGGCCAATTGAACACCATGCCCAAACGAGCGCAGCGGCATACCACGGGCGCATTTGCAATCCTGCCAATCCAAACCACGTGATTGGCAGCGTGTCGGCGGCGAGTGCGGATGACATCTCGGACGCGATTGGGCGAGCGGTGGCGGCGCAACCTTCTTGGGCGCAACTGGGCGTGCAGGCGCGGGCGGCTTGCCTGAACCGCGTGGCCGATTTGATGGAAGCGCACGCGCCGCGTTTGTTTGCGCTGCTCACGGCTGAGGCGGGCAAAACCTTGCCTGACGCGGTGGCTGAGTTGCGCGAGGCGGTGGATTTTTGTCGCTTCTATGCGGTGGAGGCGGCGCATTATGCCGATGCGCGGGCGCGTGGCGTGTTGACGTGCATTTCGCCGTGGAATTTTCCTTTGGCGATTTTTGCGGGGCAAATTGCGGCGGCGCTGGTCACGGGCAATGCGGTTTTGGCCAAACCTGCCGAGCAAACGCCGCTGATTGCGCATGAATGGGTGGCGTTGATGCACCAAGCAGGCGTGCCTGCTGATGTGCTGCAATTATTGTGCGGCACGGGCGCAACAGTGGGCGCGGCATTGACTGCCGATGCGCGGGTGGCGGGCGTGTGCTTTACGGGTTCGGGCGTCACCGCCAAACGGATTGCGCAATCCATGGCGGCGCATTTGGCGCCTGACGCCATGCTGATTGCGGAGACGGGCGGCTTGAATGCGATGATTGTCGATTCGTCCGCCCTGCCCGAACAAGTGGTGCGCGATGTCATGGCGTCGAGTTTTCAGAGTGCAGGCCAGCGCTGTTCGGCGCTGCGTATTTTGTATGTGCAAGAGGACATTGCGCCGCAGGTGATTGAAATGATTGGCGGCGCAATGGATTTGCTCAACATTGGCAATCCCGCGCAGCTGTCAACCGACGTGGGGCCTGTGATTGATGCGGCGGCGCATGCTGCGCTGAATCGCTATATTCAAGACTGCGCGCCGCGTGTCATCAAGCAGCTCACTGCGCCTGCGCACGGGTATTTTGTGCCGCCAACCATGGTGCGCGTGGCGGGAATCGCCGCGCTGGGCAAAGAAATGTTTGGCCCGATTTTGCATGTGGCCACATTTAAAGCCAACGAATTAAACCAAGTCGTGCGCGACATCAATGCCGCAGGTTATGGCTTGACGCTGGGCGTGCACAGCCGCATTGCCTCACGCGTGGCGCAGGTTTGCAGCACCGCGCACATGGGCAATATTTACGTCAACCGCAATCAAATTGGCGCGATTGTGGGCAGCCAACCGTTTGGCGGCCACGGCTTGTCTGGCACGGGGCCCAAAGCGGGCGGCGGCTTGTATTTGTCAAAATTTGTACATGGTGCGAGCGCACGCGTTCATAACAAGGATGATGATGTTGAAAAACACAGCCGAATTGCTGTGATTGAGGCGGCATTGCCAGACGCGTTACGCGCTGATTGGCAACAGGTGCTTGCGCACGCAGGCGCTTTGAATTTTTCAACCCAGCATTTGCCAAGCCCGACGGGCGAGACAAATGAATACTGCGTGATTTCACGTGGAACAGTTGCGTGCTTGGGCGGCGCAGATGGCGCGCTGGCGCAACAAGTATTGAGCGCACTTTTGTGTGGCAACCGCGTGCAGATTGTTGGCGCGTCGCCCGACTGGGCGAGCCACTTTTCTGGCATGGGTCAAATCACCTGCCAGCCAGAATTTGCCCCTGCGTTGGTTGATGCGGTGGCGGTGTTTGGTGACATGCCTTTGCAAAAACAGGTGCAGCAATTACTCGCGCACAGCGATGGCAAAATCATCCCGCTCATGACGCAGCTGGGCGATTGGGCGTGTTTGGTGCATGAGCGGCATGTTTGCACAGACACCACGGCCGCTGGCGGCAACGCGGATTTACTGGCCAACAGCGATTAAACCCTCACAGATTTGAGGCAAAAGCACCGCCCCCCCAAACGCACGCAAACGCACAAATCGGTTTGCTTGCGGCGCAAAGTGTTTTAAACTGCTGTCACGCCAAATTTTGGCCGCAGCAGCGTGATGACGCAGCAACAATGAGACTCAATTTTTGAGTTTAATTTAACCTTGGAGACACCATGAAATTTAAATATTTGGCCTTGGCTTTGGCCATCACCAGCATGAGTTTGACTGCCTGTGGCGACAAAAAATCAGCGGGCAATGTGATTAAAATCGCCGCTTCCGCGCCACTCACAGGCTCTTCGGCCGATGCGGGCGCAGATCATAACAACGGCGCACAATTGGCGGTCGATGAAATCAATGCAAAAGGCGGCGTTGAGATTAACGGCGTGAAACACACCTTAGAATTGGTTTCTGAAGATGACGGCGGCGATCCAAAACAAGGCGCAACCGTTGCGCAAAAAATCGTCGACAATCAAGACATTTCGGCGGTCATTGCGCATTACAACTCAGGCGTCACCAAAGTGGCGCAACCGCTTTATGCAACCAGAAACTTGGTCACACTCACCATCAGCACCAACCCAGAATTGACCGCCAAAGCAGTCAAAGGCAGCAAGGGCGAAACGTTGTTGTACCGCATGGACGCACACGACGCACAGCAAGGCCCCGCGCTGGCGAGTTATGCGCACGACAAAGGCTTGAACAAAATCGCGATTCTTGACGACGCAACCACATACGGCAAAGGCTTGGCGGACGAGGTTGAGGGCAAGGCAAAATCATTGGGCATGACATTGGTGTCGCACGCATCGGTGAACGATAAAACCACCGATTTTAAAGGCGTTTTGTCCGAAATTAAACATGCGGGCGCAGATACTATTATGTGGGGTGGCTATGATTCTGCAGGCGCAACCTTGGTCAAACAGGCGCGTGAATTGGGCATGAATACCGTGTTTTTAATGCCCGACGGCGTGTGCACGCAAAACTACAAAACCTTGGCGGGCGCCAATGCCGACGGCTCGATTTGTTCGGCCACAGGCATTCCGTTGTCTGACATGAAAGACGGCGCGGACTTTTCGGCGCGTTACGAGAAGCGTTTCCCTGGCTTAAAGGTGCAAAGTTATTCGCCGTACACCTATGACGCGGTATTGACGTTGGTGGCCGCAATTAAAAAGGCCAACTCTGCAGAACCTGCCAAAATCGCCGCAGCCATGAAGGGCATCAGCGCCACGGGCATGAGCGGCAACATTGCATTTGATGATGCAACGGGCGAGCGCAAAGACAGCTTCATTACCATTTCTGAAGTGAAAAACATGGTTTCAACCACGGTTGCAAAAATCACCAAGTAACGTAAAGTAGCGCCAAGTAACACTAAGTAACGCCAATTGCAGCACATCGCAATCCAAAAAAGCCGCGAATTTCGCGGCTTTTTTCATTCTGCTTTGATTTTGAGGTGGTGTTATGGATGAGGTGATGACCAAACAAGCACAAAACAAACAATAAACTCAATCATCATCCAGCGTGATTTCAAAACCGCCCAAGTATTTGGCCAAAAAATTGTAGGTAAAACTCACCAACAACGCGCCAATAAACACCAAAACCACATTCAGAAAAATACCGGTCAAGACATTGGCCACATCAATTTGTTCAAAAAATTCAAGCAAGCTCGCCTCATCGCGCACCCAAGCGGCAAATGTGCCGGTCAGTGCAATCGCAATCGCAATGAAGCAATAAACCAGCGTTAATAAAATACTGGTGTGGAGCGGCGCAATGCGAACGATGTGACGGGTGGACATGGAAGACTTTCAAAGAGATAAAAATAATGTCGATATTGTGTCGCAATTTGGTGGTTTTTTGGGCGCTAATTGCAGGCAATTGCGCAAAAGCTAGGCGTTTTAAAGCGAAACCTCTATAATGGCAAACGTTTTTATTTCATTTTTACAACAGTTTACCCCTTACGGCCTTTATGTTACCCATCATCAAATCAAGTATTGCATCGTCATTTACCCAAGCACTCCACGTTGTTGCGCCTGAGCTGCAGCACGCGGTGGTTTTGGAACGCCCACGCGACGCATCGCACGGCGAAGTCGCCTGCAATATGGCCATGCAATTGGCAAAAAAACTGGGCACAAACCCACGTGCCCTTGCGCAAGCATTGATTGACGCAATGGCGCCCAACGCGGATATTGCGGCCATCGATATTGCAGGCCCGGGTTTTATGAATATTCGCTTAAGTGATGCGGCAAAGCAACGCGTGATTGGCGCAGTTTTGGCCGACCCGCAAGGCTTTGGTTGGACAAAAAATCACGCTGGCGAGCGCGTCATGCTTGAGTTTGTCAGCGCGAATCCAACTGGCCCGCTGCACGTGGGACATGCGCGCCAAGCGGCGCTGGGCGATACGCTGGGTGCGGTGTTGGGCAGCCAAGGTTACGATGTACACCGCGAGTTTTATTACAATGACGCGGGTCAGCAAATTGCCAATTTGGCGATTTCGGTGCAAGCCCGCGCCACGGGGATTGGGGTGGACGATGCGCGTTTTCCTGAGGGCGGCTATCGCGGCGATTATATTGTGGACATTGCGCAGGCATTTGTTGCCAAAGACACGGTCAATCAAGTGACCGCCACGGGCGACGTGACCAATTTACAAGACATCCAAGACTTTGCGGTGGCGTATTTGCGCCGCGAGCAAGATTTGGATTTAAAGGCCTTTGGGGTGACGTTTGACCATTATTTTTTAGAGTCCTCTTTGTACACATCGGGCGCAGTTGCCCAAACGGTTGAACGCTTGACGCAGCTGGGGCACACGTATGAAGAAGGCGGCGCACTGTGGTTTAAAAGCACCGATTATGGCGACGACAAAGACCGCGTGATGCGCAAAAAAGAAGGCGGCTTTACATATTTTGTGCCGGATGTGGCGTATCACATCAATAAATGGCAGCGTGGCTTTACCAAGGTGATTAACATTCAAGGCGTGGACCACCACGGCACCATTTCTCGCGTGCGCGCTGGCGTCAAGGCCTCGGACGTGGGCGTGGCGGATGGTTTTCCTGATTATGTGCTGCACAAAATGGTCATGGTCATGAAAGGCGGCGTGGAGGTCAAACTCTCTAAACGCGCAGGTTCTTACGTGACGCTGCGTGATTTGGTGGACTGGACAAATATTGACGCGGCGCGCTTTTTATTGGTCTCGCGCAAGGCCGACACGGAGTTCGTCTTTGACGTGGATGTGGCGGTGAGCCAATCGGATGAAAACCCCGTGTATTACGTACAATATGCGCACGCACGGATTTGCTCAATCATTGACAAATCAGGGTTGGCGATTGATGCGCACATCAACGCAGCGCAACTCACGCCGCTTACGGCAAACACCGAAACCAATTTAATGAAACTCATGTCCGAGTACCACGACACCTTAAGCGCCGCCGCGCTTGAGCTCGCACCGCACCATGTGGCGTATTACCTCAAAGACTTGGCGGGCGCGGTGCATAGTTTGTGCGGCTCAAAAACCGAGCGCGTCATATCGGACGACGTGCCACTGATGACGGCGCGAGTGCATTTGCTTGCCGCAGCGCGGGCGATTATTGCCAACGGACTCAATTTATTAGGGGTCAGCGCCCCAACGAAGATGTAATGCGCTATGCTTTCGTTTTTATTTTTTCACCCCTTTTTTTACACCCTTTAATCAATTAGTTAGGCGACCAATGAAATTTCTACCTCCACAAACCGCATCACTCAGCCACCGTCAAAGTGGTGGCTTGCTCATGAACATGGGCATCGGTATTATTTTGGGCTTACTCGCAGCTTTATTGGCTGTGGTGCTGATGACCCGAGGCGGCAGCCCATTTAAAGAGCACGGCAAAGGAAACAGCATTGACAGCGCGGCGGGCGTGACAGATCCAAACGCCCCACTTTATGGCACAAACGCGCCGCCAGCGCCTGCCGCCAACGCCACCCCAGAAGCACCGGTTGGGGCGGCTTCGGTTGTGGAAGCACCTGCACCAAATACGCCCCCTGCTGAGCCGGTCAATCCGTCAACTGCGCCAGTAATTACAGCCGCTGCGCCCAACACAAGCGCGCCAGCAAAAACAACTGCACCAGCACCAGCAAAAACACCTGCACCAACAAAGGCCACCAGCGGCGATACCGTTAAAGTTGTGGCGCCACAAACCGCCCCGACTTCAGGCGGCGCCAAAACCGTTACGCCAGCCACCACAACAGCGCGTGAAGGCGGAAAATACACGGTTCAGGCAGGTGCATTTAACAACGCAGATGAAGCGGCTGAAATGAAACGCAAGCTCAACGCCCAAGGCCAAAGCGCCTCCGTGGTTGAGAAAAAAACCGAGAGCGGCACGGTTTACCGCGTTCGTACCGGCACGTTTGGCAGCGACAAAGAAGCACAAGCAGCTCGCGCCAAGGTTGGCGGCGTGGTGCTTGAAGTTGGTCAATAAGCCATGCTCAAAAAATTACGCCTGCAGTTATTGAGCGCTTGCGCTGCGGCCTGCTTGCTCGCCCAGCCCGCTCACAGCGCATCGTATTTTGAAAACGCTTTGGTCGATGATGTGGTGAACCCCGGTCGTTTGCAAACCAAGGGCGACATTGAGGTTGTGGAATTTTTTTGGTACGGCTGCCACTCTTGCGCGGCGTTTGAGTCGCAACTGAACGCATGGGTTGCCACATTGCCACGCAATGTGCATTTTATGCGACTGCCCGCCAGCTGGAACTCAGACATGGTGGCACAACAGCGTTTGTATTTTACGTTGGTTGAGCTCAAGCGTTTGGACTTGCACGCCAAGGTATTTGCCGATATTCACACCAAACGCCGCCAGCTTGATACCGAAGCGCGCATCGCCGCTTGGGCTGGTGAGCAAAAAATCAACGCAAACACGTGGCGCGACACATTTAACAGCGCCGCCGTCACCGCCCAAGTCGCAGCTGCTCAAAGCGCGTATCAGCGTTTTGAGCTAAACTGGGTGCCCGCTTTGGTGATTAATGGCAGGCGCGTCGTGGCTTACACCCCAAGCGTTCTGAACGATGCCGATCAGGAAGTGCGCAATTTGTTGAGCCAAAATGCGCCCGCATCAAGCCAGATTTTTGAACCAAAAGCCACCAAGTAATTTATTATTACCCTCATTTATTAGGAGTTTTACATGAATTTTTTACTCAAAAAATCAACATTGGCCCTCACTTTGAGCGCAGCATTGTTGCTCAGCGCATGCGAGAAAACGGTTCAGGCGGTTGTCACCCCAGCCGCACCCGTTGCCGCTCAAACAAGCACCACACAGACGGCGCCAGCGCCCACAAATTTTGACACTGCTGGTTTTAACATCGTTGAAGGCAAAGATTACATCCGCCTGCAAAACCCACAGCCGGTACAAACCGCTGGTCAATCAGAAGTGTTGGAGTTTTTTTGGTATGGCTGCCCGCACTGCAACACAATTGACCCTTCGGTGCAGGCTTGGAAAAAAACCATTCCTGCGTCTGTAAAATTTATTCGCATTCACCCATCTTGGGGGGCGCACATGGAAGTGCACCAAAAAACTTTTTACACATTACAAGCGCTCAACAAGAACGACGCAATGGATGAAAAAGTATTTAATGCCTTACACAACCAACAATTAGCGCTCAACACCCCAGAATCCGTGAGCGACTTTATGGCCAAAAACGGCATCGCCAAAGCCGATTGGGACAGCGCATACAAAAGCTTTGGTGTGAGCACAGAAGTCGGCAAAGCGGGTACGCTGTTTGCGGCTTATGGCTTGCAAGGCGTTCCTGCCTTTATTGTGAACGGCAAATATCAAGTGAGCGGTGACACAGCTCGCGTCCTTAAAGTGGTTAACAAACTGCTCGAAATGGATGCTGGCGCCAAGAAATAATGGCATGACGGGTTTAAAAGGCGTGCTTTGCACGCTTTTTAATTCGCCATTTTTAAACTCAAACTCCAACTTACGGCAATTTAAAATCAAATTTACATTTTTGATTTGCCTTTCGATTGAAGCATTTCTCAAGGAACAATATGACGCAAACTGTATTTATTACAGGCGCATCGAGCGGTCTTGGCTTGGCAATGGCGCAACAATTTGCGCAAAATGGCGCAACACTTGGCTTGGTTGGCCGCCGTTTGGATGCGCTTGAAGCATTGCGCGCCCAATTACCCGGTACGCATGAGGTGTATTCATTGGACGTGAATGATGAGGCATTGCTGCACGCGGCGGCGCATGATTTTATGGCCAAGCATGGCGTGCCTGATGTGGTGATTGCGGGTGCTGGGATTTCGGTTGGGACGCTGTCTGAACTGTATGAGGATTTGGAGCAAATTCGGCGCGTGATTGGCACCAATGTGTTTGCCACCACCAGCACGTTTCACCCATTTATTATCCCAATGAAAAACAAAGGCTCGGGCACATTGGTTGGTATCGCCAGCGTGGCAGCGATTCGCGGCTTGCCTGGTGCGGGCGCTTACTGCGCCTCAAAGGCAGCGGTTGTGCAGTATTGCGAGAGTTTGCGCGTTGAGTTATACGGCACAGGCGTGAAAGTGACCACGATTTTGCCTGGTTTTATTGACACGCCAATGACCAAACAAAACCCATACACCATGCCATTTTTAATGGCGCCAGAGGACTTTGCGGTCAAAGCGGTTCAAGCAATTAACCAGCAAGTTTCTTATCGTGTGATTCCTTGGCAAATGGGCTGGGTGGCCAAACTCATGCGGATTGTGCCAAACGCGTTGTACGACCATGTTTTTTCAAAACGCAAGCGCAAAGCCCGCGCAGGCGAATAAATCGCACAGATTCGAGCCACTCACCATGCGCGCACCTCAAGACTGCTTTGCCCTTTTATTTGATGGCAGCTCACCCGATGCGCTGAGCAGGGTTTTTGCGGCGCCCACGCGTTCGTGGTGTGTTTTTGGCACCCAAAACGATGCGCCAACTCAAATGCAGCAGGCGCTCGACGAGATTGATGCTGCGGCGCGTACCCAAGGCTTGCATGTCATTGTATCGCTCTCATACGAGGCGCAAGCCGCTTTTGGTGGCGCAACGGGTCTGGCGCTGCAGCCCAAGCCAAACGCCTGCGCTGAGCTTGATACAACGCCTTGGCTGCAGGCGCTGGCATTTGAGCAGGCCACGCCGTTGAACCGCGCACAAACGCTTGAATGGCTGCGCAATGCGGGCGCATCGGCCAGCACCCATTTATCTGAGCTTCAGCCCTGCGTGAGCCAACATGCTTTTGAGCAACAAATCCACGAGATTCAAGACTGGATTTGCGCGGGCGATACGTATCAGGTCAACGCCACTTTTCCCCTGAGCGCCACGTTGCGGGCGCACGCCACCAACGCCCAACATTGCGCGGCTTTGGCGCAGCTTTATCACGCGCTGGCCGTGCAGTCACATGTGCCGTACGGCGCATTGTTGTGTTTGCCGCACAGCAGCTTGTTGTCGTTTTCACCCGAGTTGTTTTTTGAACTCAAACAACACACGCTGACCTGCCGTCCGATGAAAGGCA
Organism: Hydromonas sp.; assembly: GCA_017495165.1. Taxonomy (GTDB): domain Bacteria; phylum Pseudomonadota; class Gammaproteobacteria; order Burkholderiales; family Burkholderiaceae; genus Hydromonas. The sequence goes on from JAFEII010000016.1 coordinate 26,247, forward strand.
CAGCACCCGCCGTGCTTGAGCCTTTGGACAATTCTGGCCGCATGGCGCAGCTCAAACTTGACCCCAAAAACCGCGCTGAAAATTTGATGATTGTTGACTTAATGCGCAATGATTTGGCACGTTTGCCACAAACCATGCGCGTGCGCGTGCCGTCATTGTTTGACGTGCACCATTACGGTGCGGTGCTGCAAATGACCAGCGCGGTGGTTGCTGACCTAAACGCCCAACCCTCTTTGTTTGAAATTTTGACTGCGCTATTTCCGTGCGGCTCGATTACGGGCGCACCCAAACGGCGCACAGTTGAGCTGATTGATGCGATTGAGCCGTTTGCGCGTGGCGCGTATTGTGGCGCAATTGGCTGGGTCTCGCCTGCGCCTGATGCGCACAAGGGCCAAATTCAAGCCACGTTTTCTGTGCCAATTCGCACCATTGAAACCCGCGCACAAGCGCTGATTGGCGCTGAAAACATTCAAATTTGGCCGCTGCAATTATCCGTTGGCGCAGGGATTACGTATGATTCCAATCCGACGGATGAATGGCACGAGTCTTTGCTTAAAGCGGGGTTTTTGCGCCAATTGGCGCAACCGTTTGAGTTAATTGAAACCATGCGCGTGCACCAAGATGGCGGCATTCCCTTGCTTGAAGCGCATTTAAATCGGCTCAAGCAAAGCATGACATTATTAAACTGGCACACGCCTTTGCCTGACGTGAATGCGCTGATTGCAACCACGCTTGCGCAGGCGGGCGCGCTCTTGCAAGCGCATCCGTTTGTGGCCTTGCGTTTGGCGCTCAACGAACAAGGTGATTTAAGCGCCACAACGCGTGCGCCAGAGGCGTTATGCGCAACGGTTTTGTTTTCGATTCACCCCGAAAGAGTTGCCTCAACCAACCCATTTTTGCGCATCAAAAGCAGTGCGCGCAGCTTGTACAACCGCGCAATTGTGCAGGCGCGTGCGCGCGGTTTATTCGACTACGTTTTTTTAAACGAAAAAAATGAGCTGACCGAAGGTGCGCGCAGCTCAATTTTTGTGTTGCTTGACGGGGGGTGGTGCACGCCGCCGCTGGCGTGCGGGCTTTTGGCGGGCGTGCAGCGGGCGCAACTGTTACAACAACTCAACGCATGCGAGCGGATTTTGCATACAACCGACATTGCGCGTGCGCAAGCAATTGTGCTGTGCAATGCGGTCTATGGTCAATTAAACGCGCGCTACGTGCCGCCCGTGCATGCTTAGTTTTTGGCTGGTAAATCGACCAACATCGTGCTAAAAACCGCATCACGTTTGAGTTGTTTGGTAAGCATGTGCGCTTGGTCTAAAATCTGCGCAACGGACGGTTGGTTGCGCCCCAGCGCGCCAGTATTTGGCAGCGCGTCCTGCGCCACATCGTTTGATAAAATTTGCAGCTCGTGCGACAACGCTTCCACACGCAAGCCGCTGTCTTTGAGTTGCCCCAACGCGCTGATAAGCGAACTCATGGCGTAAAATTGGTTGTCATTGAGCACGATTGGGCAGGTGATTTCAGGCACAAGCGCCAACTGATTAAATGGCGAATTGAGAATCTCTGGCGTGCGGTATTTGGCCCATTTTGCGGCGGTTGATGGGGTGCGGCGCAGCACCACAAAGCCTTTAAATGCTTGCGGATAAATGCTCAGCCAGCGCACGTCACGGCGCAGTTCATGCACATCGGCTTCCAAATCTTCGAGTGGCTCACTTAATCGCGCGTGAATGGCGTTGAGTTTTTCGGTATAAAACGCGTGAAGTTTGGCTTGAAAACGCGCATCGGTTGGCCACGTAACTTCTTTGAGCTGTTTTTTAATTTTGTCAAATCTGGGCGCGGTCACGCTGAGCCAGCCATCTTTTTCAAGCAAGGCATCGCAGACTTGAACCAGCGCATTGCGCTGCGCGTCTAATGAGGTTTTTACGGCACGCGGAATGTTGCGGTTGGATTTAAAGTCTTTGAGCAAGCCTTCAAAATAATCAATTTTTCCCAGCACATCTTCAATCGACTTAAAACGTGCATTGAGTTTGAGCCACGTTTTTTTGTCATCTTGCGCGGCCAAAACCCGCGTCATGGCTTGTAAATAAAATAACGTGGTGCGGCCGTTGTTGCGCAGCAGCCACAATGCAGGGCTGTCTTGCAGATTGGCCTTGAGCAACAAGTCACGCCATGCGGCCAGCTGGGATTTAAACTGCGTTTTAACGTGTTTCATATAAAGCCTTTTCAGTTGAATGCGGCGCTGCCTCTAAAGCCGCTTTGATTAAATGCCCCAAACGCTGGCCTGATTCGACCAAGTCTTTGGCATCAACGTAAGCAAAACCGACCACCAAACCGCGCGCCTGCGTTGAGCCAATATAATAACGCGATAATGGGCGCACGGATAAGCCTTGGGATTGGCAATGTGCGGTCAATTCAACATCGTCAATGTGCGCGGGCAGGCGAATCAAAAAATGCAAGCCTGCATCCACCACAATTTTGCTTAACTGGCCGTGCAGGGATTTTTCAAGTACCGCCAATAATAACGTGCGGCGCTGCGAATAGGCTTGGCGCAGGCGCCGAATGTGGGTGGTAAAGTGACCTTGATCAATAAATTCGGCCAAGCTGGCTTGCAAATGGAGTTGCCCTGGGCGATACAAATCATAGAGCGCGGTTTTAAACGGCGTGACCAATTGCTTGGGCAAAACCAAATACGAGAGTTTAATCCCTGGATAAAGCACTTTAGAAAAAGTCCCCATGTACAGCACCTTGTGAATGCCCGCTTCGGCCGCCAAGCCTTGCAATGAAGCGATGGGCTTGCCTGCATAGCGGAACTCGCTGTCATAATCGTCCTCAAGTATCCACGCATCGGTGCGTTGCGCGTAGTCAATTAAGGATTGGCGGCGTGCCAGAGACATCACCGCACCCGTTGGATATTGGTGCGATGGCGTGAGGTAAATCAATTTGGGGGGCGCGCTGGCAAAGTCAGCCGCGCTCGGATTCATGCCGTCTTCGTCCACGTCAATCGGACGAATGCTCAAATCATTGGCGTACAACGAGCTCCAAGCGCCCCAATAACACGGATTCTCAACCCAAGCCACGTCATTTTGATCCGCCAACATGCGGCTCACCAAATCCAAAGACTGCTGCGTGCCGCTGGTAATCAAAACCTGCTCGGCCGCCAGCGTCACGCCGCGTGACACACGCAGATAGTCCGCCACGGCGCGTTTGAGCTGGGCATAGCCGCCTTGCGTGTCGTAATCGTACAACCCCACATCTTCACGCCGCCACACTTGGCTTTGGACACGCTGCCATGTTTTGATGGGGAAATTGAGCAAGTCCATTTGACCTGCCAGTGCAAATGGCTGCACCTCATAAGCGGCAAAGCCTTGCTCAACCGTTAAGCGCCCGCCGCGTTTGGACAACACGGCCTCTTCCTGCACTTGCGCCAAAGGCGCAGGCCTGAGCATGGTTTTGGCATTAAATCCATCGGGCACGGCATCGGCCACATACGTCCCGCTGCCGGTGTGACTGTCCACATAGCCTTCGGCCTGCAATTGATCGTACGCGGCCACTATCATATTGCGCGAGGCGTCGAGCTCCTGCGCCAAATCACGCGAACTTGGTAATTTACTGCCTTGAGGCAAACGTCCGCTCACAATCGCGCTGCGAATCGCTTCGTATACGCGCTTGTAACCGGGCAAGCGCGGGTGAAAATCTTGGCGTTCAAGTTCATTTTGTAACAGTTCAGCAAGTGGGGTTCGGCGCATGGTGTCTCATTAAAAAATGTTGATGTTAAAGCCCCTATAAATCAGCAATATCGCCATTGAGGTTTGGGCTGAAATGCCACAAAAATAAGCAGTTTTTTGATTTTTTTGAGTTTTAGAGGTTTTTGTTCAGCATTTTATCGTTTAGAACGCTGTTGTCAAAATATTTATGTAAGTTTCATGGTTCAGCGTTCTATTGGCCATTTTACCCACCTCATATAAAAGGACGTTTCAAATGAATGGCGTCCTAAAAACACGTTTTTCGCACTGTTTCATCCCGCAACTTGCAGGCCTAATGTGTTTAAAATCACGCACATTCTGACCGACAGTTGAGCGCAATTTACTTACAAAGTATCGCCAGAAAAAATCGACCCACGGCCGAACAATCCTGCCAAAATGCAGCGTCATTTCAGCGCAAATAAAAACCCCAAGAACGTGTTCTTGGGGTTTTACATAAGGCTTTATTGCATAAGCTTTTTGCACCAATGCTTTGGCATCAACGCATTTTACCTATCAATTAAGCGGCTTTTTTGTCGCATTTGGTCACACGGTACAACAAAGCACCTGCAATCGCACCAGCGATTGGCGCAACCCAAAACAACCACAGTTGTGACAACGCAGCCGTTTCGGCAAAAACCGCCACAGCAGTTGAGCGCGCTGGGTTGACTGAGGTATTGGTCACAGGAATAGAAATCAAGTGAATCAGGGTCAAGCCAAGGCCGATGGCGATTGGCGCAAAGCCAGCCGCTGCATCTTTGTGGGTTGCGCCCATGATGATGAACAAAAATGCGCCCGTCAAAACGAACTCAGTCACAAATGCCGCAGTCATGCTAAATTTGGCTGGAGACAAATCGCCATAACCGTTGGTCGCAAAACCACCTACGCCGGTGAATCCTGCTTTGCCGCTGGCAATCAGATACAAAACCGCTGCGCCTGCAATCCCGCCAACGACTTGTGCTGTCACATAACCTGCAACGTCTTTGGCCGCAAAACGACCGCCCGCCCACAAGCCAAATGTGACGGCTGGGTTAAAGTGACCACCTGAAATGTGACCCACGGCATAAGCCATGGTCAAAACAGTCAAACCAAAAGCGAATGACACGCCAACAAAGCCAATCCCCAATGCTGGGAACGCTGGGTCTGCAAACGTTGCGGCCAAAACCGCGCTGCCGCAACCGCCCAAAACCAACCAAAATGTGCCAATAAACTCGGCCAATAACTTATTCATAAAAACTCCAAAAATAATAATTAAAACACGTTAAAAGTGGTCAAAAACCCGCATTTAACCCAAGAAACTGCAAATAAGGCATCAGCAGTAAAAACAGCAACAAAACATTTGCCAACTCTTATGCCGCGCCAACCTGCCTTTAAAAAAGACGCCAAATTATACACCAGCAGCGCGCACACCTTCTTTCCAGCGAGCGGATTTTTTAAACGGCCATTCACAACCTCTTTAGATAAGCATTGCGATTGAGCGCCGCTCATTTACAACGCGCCGTACGAGTGCAACCCAGACAAAAAGACATTGACGCCCAAAAAGGCAAAGCCTGTAATCAAAACGCCCACCAGCGCCCAATAGGCGCCAACCAAACCGCGCAGACCTTTGACCAGGCGCAAATGCAACCACGCGGCGTAATTAAGCCACACAACCAGCGCCCACGTTTCTTTTGGATCCCAACTCCAATATTTGCCCCAAGCATCCGCAGCCCACATGGCGCCCAAAATGGTGGCAATCGTAAAGAACAGGAACCCAATCGAAATGGCTTTGTACATAATGTCATCAAGCACATGAAACGCAGGCAATACTTGCGCCAAACGCTTTCTGGTAAGCAAAATGCCGCCAATCAAGACCAAACCAATGGCGAAATAATAAAACCAATAATTTGCAAAAACCGCTGCATCGACTTTTGGCCTAAAAAATAGTGGCTGTAAAAACAAGGCTGCGCCGAGCAACCAAATAGACACGCCCACCAACGGCGCCCATTTGGCGTGTTTGGCGGCGCGCTCTGCCTCTGATACGTTTGCCGCAGAAAACAGGCGAATGGCTTTGGGCAAATCGGCGTACGGCGTGCCCAAAAACTTGACAATATAAGCCATGCCAACCATTGAGGCCAAAGAAAACGTGCCATAGCCTACAAAGTTAGCGGGGACGTGGATTTTCATCCACCATGATTTGAGCGCTGGCACCAACGCTTTGATGTCTTGCGCCTCACGCGCCAGCGCATACCAAATCAAAAAACCAACCGCCGCACAGACCACAAGCATGACAAAGCCGCCCAAATGCTTGGTTTGATAACGCTGTTCGTAGTACAAATAAAATGCTGCGGTTAACAGAACGAATAAAATAAAGACTTCATACAAACTCGATACAGGAATGTGCCCGACATCCGCGCCAACCAAATAGGATTCATACCAGCGCATCATCATGGCCACGCCACCAAATATCAATGCGACGTACGTGATTTTAGATGCAAGCCAGCCCAACATTTCTTTGCCGCTCAAACTGTACGCCCAGTACAAAACGGTACAGATAAAGAACAGCGTGCTCATCCAGACCACGGCCGACTGCGATGACAGCGCATATTGCAGCCAAAATGCGGGTTTGGCGTCGGGCAATTGGTTTTGGTACAGCGAAATCCCTGACACACTGAGCAGCGCTATGGCTAAGAACACGATTTGCAATGGCCGCCAAAACCAAGCCAATGCCACGCAAGAAATGGCGCTCGCCACCAAAATGACAATTTCATAGCTGTCGGTGATGTGCTGCGTGCGATGGCCAGCAAAAGCAAAGCCCAGCAACGCAATCAGCGCAAAGACGTAGTCTCGCCAGTTAAGTTGGCTCAAAAAATTTGTGCGCCGTTGCGCGGGCTTGAGTTTTATATCGGTGGTTGGTTCGGTTGGCATGGTTTTTATCCCTTTAAAAACTGTTGGGGTGAGCGATACAAAATAAATATGTTTACGGTGCGGACGATTTATCAGACAAATTATCTGGGAAATTATTAGATGATTTATCGGCGGTAAGATCAAACAATCGGTTGCGCAAGCGCGCCCATGCGCCTTGATACGCGAGCGTTCGACGCGAGCTGTGCATGGCACAAACCAATCGATGTCCATCTGGCGTGGGCAAAATGTGCAACCACACGCGGCGTTCTTGAATAAACATCATGGCAAGCGTGCCCAAAACCAGCATCAACGAACCCAAATACACCCAAAACTGGCCTGGTGAGCGCGTCATTTGCAGCACGGATGCCTGAACTTGCTTAAAGCCAGCCAATTGCACATAAAATGGGGCGGGATAATCGGCCGCTTCGGATAAGCGCTTGATTGATATTTGCATAAAGGTTGCGTTGTGCTCGCTCGACTCAAGCGCAGGCAAGCCCTCGGCGGCACGCGCCAATTGCAACAGCTGCCACATGGTGGCTTGAAGTTGCGAGAGCGTGAACTCAACAATCACTTTTTTCTGATCTTCGGGCGCGCGCGCCAGCACATCACTTAATGCGTTGCCGCCTTGCGCAAACAAGTCAATGGTTTTTTGGGCGCTTTTTTGTACGGCGCCTGCAGGGAAATTGGCCAAATTCGTTTGACTGCGCATGTATTGTGCCACGGCTTGCTCGCGCATTTTGCTATTGGCCAATGCTGCACGCAGGCGCATAAAATCGCGTGGCGACTGTTCACCATCGGCGGGGATAAATGAATACACAAAATCCAAGTTGCGGTCTGTGCGCACGCCACTGACCAGTACAGGGAAATTATCAATGGTGAGGGGGCTCATGTAGTTGCTCAATTCAACGTCTTGGCCTTGCTCATCACGCAGCACAAAGTTAATGACCGGCCCCATGTTTTTAAATACTTTTTCGCGGCCAGTGGTTTGAAGGGCTTTTTGCACGGCGTCGTTTAAATTTTTGTTGGCATCATCGCCAAATGGTTTGACGTCCATGGTTTTAAATTCGCGCCATTCCAAACTGTAGTTTTTACCGCCGTAACTCAAGGTTTTGGGCTGATACATGGTTGCCTGGGTCTTTTCGGCCTGCGCCACCGTGCCATTGAGCGGAAACACGTCCAAATCAAACGCAGAACCGCCATCATCAAAACTCGCTTGATAAACCGCCACGCCTTTGTAACGCAGCGGGTGATTCACCTCGATGATTTGTGTAAACGTTTCCTTGGTGGCTTTGTCCGTCACCGTCACGTCGCTGGCAAAGCGCTTTGGCATACCCGTGCTGTAAAAATCAATCGCAAAGCGGTTGAGGGTGATGTTAAAAGGCAGCTCTTGCAGCAAGTAATGGTCTTGGTCGTAAGTCAACTCAGCGTGGCCGATGGTTTCGCCTTCAACCAAGCGTTTTTCACCGCGATAACTTAAGGTGCCGCTCGACAAAACGCCATTTTTTGGGACGTTGCCGGGGGTGTTTGAGTACGTTTGCGGTACTTTGCCAAACAGGGCAACTTGCGCCCGAATTGACAATTCCGAATCAATCAAGCCGCCAAGACAAATCACCACAATCGCCAAGTGTGTCAAAACATAACCAATCCGATTGAATCTACCTGACTTGGCGGAAATGTAAGTGCCCGCTTTACTTTTTTTGGCGCGTGTTTGATAACCTTGCTCGTGCAAGACATCTGCCGCGTGCTGCGTTAAGTCTGCCAATGAGGCTTGACTGCGCCACTCATCATGCTCGGGCAGGTGGCGCAGACTGTTGGTGCGTGTGTGATTTTTAAAGTCACGCATGTCACGCAGCATTTTTGGGGTATTGCGGATTAAACACACGCTGGTTGAGGCCAGCAGGAAAAATAAAATAGCCAAAAACCACAGCTGATTATAAACATCGTATAAACCCAGCCGCTCAAACCATTGCGCCCAAAATGCGCCAAATTGGTTCACATACGCAATCATGGGCTGATTTTGCTTGACCAATGTGCCAATTGCACTGGCAATGGCCAGAACGCTCAATAGGCCAATAGCCAATCGCATGGAGCCAAAAAAGTCCCAAAAACGCTGGCGAAGTGGTGGATGTGTGGGGGGATTTTGTGTTGTCATATATCAATAAAATGGACGGTGAAATCACCGTCCATCATTATAACCATTTTTTGATTCGAGCCATCTTTAGCCCAAGGCTCAGCGCACACCAGCCATGTAATCTGCAACAGCTTTGATTTCGGTGTCTGTCATGCGTTTTGAAATCTGCATCATGGCTTCGTTGTTGGCGCGCCCTTCTGGCAATTTGTCATCACGGAAGCCTTTGAGTTGTTTTTCTAGGTAGCTTGCAAACTGCCCCGATACGCGTGGATATTTAGCCGCAATCCCTGCCCCTGTTGGCCCGTGACATGCCGCACACGCTGGCAAGCCTTTTGAGGCAACGCCTCCAAAGAAGATTTTTTTACCCAAATCGGACATTTCTCGCGCATCAATTTGAGCAGGAACGGGGGTTTGTTTTTGTGAGGCAAACCATGCGGCCAAACTCTTGATGTCGCCATCAGAAAGACCCGCCGCCATGCCGTTCATGGTTGTGTTGACGCGCATTGCTTTTTCTGCGCCTTCGGCCACTTTGAAGTCATGAAGTTGCTTTTCCAGATAGGCTTCATGCTGCCCTGCCAATTTTGGGTTGGCTGGAATCACGCTGTCGCCTGTGCCTGAATGGCAAGTGAAGCATGCACCAGGCTGCATCGCAATAATACGGCCGCGCTCCGCCCCAATTGGCAGGGCTTGGATGGCCGCATTATCAAGCTGGGGCGCGCTTGCGGGCGCTACAGCTACCGCTGCATCAGGTGCCGGCGCAACTGGCGTTGCATCGGGCATGCTCATTTTTTGCTGGGCAATTGCAAAGCCTGCAAATGCGATGGTGGCGACAACGGCGCTGGACAACCAATAAGAGTGCATGCGTTTCATGGTTTTCTTCTTTCGTGAGTGGATTTTGAGCTTTTTTATGTAACAAATCAGCATTTTTTGTGGCTTGAATTGCATAAAGTACCCGCTTGTTTCACCTCACATTGTACAATAACAACCCTTATAAGCCAAGAATAATAAACCTGCATCTTGTATGGTTATTGAGCTTTTTTCCATGAGTTGAATATTTATGTCTATTTTGCACCACAGTGTTTTCTTTACCACCGTGAATCATATTAAAGATTTACCGCGCACCAATCACCCAGAAATCGCATTTGCTGGCCGCTCCAATGCGGGCAAATCAAGCGCAATCAATGTTCTTTGCAACCAAAAACGTTTGGCCTTTTCGAGCAACACACCAGGCCGCACGCAACACATCAACTACTTTACGGTTGGGCGTCGTGGTGAGACTTTTGGTTATTTGGTGGATTTGCCTGGGTACGGTTACGCAAAAACGCCTTTGGCGGTCAAAGCGCATTGGAATGAGCTTTTGGGGATTTATGTTGAGCAACGCGAGCAGTTAAAAGGTCTGGTTCTGATGGTGGATATTCGCCGTGGTTTGACTGACCTTGATTTGGAAATGGTCAATTGGTTCACGCCATTGGCAAAACCAATTCACGTGCTGCTCACAAAATCTGACAAATTAACCAAAAGTCTTTGTAACCAAACGCTGTTTGCCGTGCGCAAAACATTGACTGAGATTGCAGGGCCTTGGGCGACAGTTCAGCTTTTCTCATCGACCAACCGTGTTGGTTTAGAGGAAGCTGGCGAGCGGATTGGTGGCTGGATTTTGGAACACAAAATTGACAGCACGCCAGAAGATGCTTGAAGAAAAAAGGCTTTAGCCCCATCTAGCACCACCACACAAACAACATGTACGTTTAAGGAAACGCAATGGTCCCCCATCTTCGCACCGCGCTTAAAGGCGCTCTTTCTGACTTAGAGCTCAAAATGATGGACGCCACGCCCATGATTGAGCGCTGGTTTCGAATGGAATGGCAAGAGCACACGCCGCCCTTTTATAGCTCTGTGGACGTGCGAAACTCTGGCATAAAGTTCGCGCCCATCGACACCAATTTATTTCCTGGCAGCTTTAACCATTTGGCGGAAGAGCTGTATCCGCTTGCGACTCAAGCGGCGATGGCGGCAGTTGAAAAATATTGCCCCGATGCCAAAAACCTACTGCTGATTCCTGAGGACAGCCGCCAAAACCAGCGCTACCTACAAAACGTTGACCATCTGGCAAAAGTTTTGCGTTTGACGGGGTTAAATGTTCGACTCGGCTCAACGTCGCCTGAAATTACTGAACCAACTGCGGTGGATGTCGGCAATGGCCAAAGCTTAATATTCGAACCACTTCACTTTAACGGTCGCCGACTCACGCTTGACAATGGCCAATTTGACCCGTGCACAATCCTACTCAATGATGACTTGTCCAATGGCGTGCCTGAGATTTTGCGCAACATTCACGAGCAGATTTTATTGCCACCTTTGCATGCGGGCTGGACAACGCGACGCAAGTCTACCCATTTTTCAATTTATGATGCGGTGGTCAAACGGTTTGCGAAGTTTTTGGATATTGATCCATGGCTGATTAACGCCTTGCACGCCAAGGTGAGCGACGTTGATTTTAGCAACCCAGATTTTGTGAACGGGCTGGCACAAACGGCTGAGGCGATGCTGAAAAAGATTGCAAAGAAATACAAGGAATACGGTATTTCTGACAAGCCGTTTTTGATGCTCAAACCCGATGCGGGTACGAAAGGCATTGGCGTTACGACCATTTACAGCGCGGATGATATTCGCGAACTGAGCAACAAAAACTGCGGCGCTTCATGCCTACTCAAAAATGGACTGGCGGCGGCAGATATTTTATTGCAAGAAGGCGTGCCCACAATTGAAACGGTGCGCAGCAGCAGCGCCGAGCCCGTGGTCTATATGATTGACCGCTATGTGGTGGGCGGTTTTTATCGCTCCAATGAGCAGCGCGGCCTTGATGAAAACCTTAACTCAACTGGCATGCAGTTTACGCCCATGCCGTTTGTCAAACAAAGCGAGCGCAGCTTGAGTGATTTAAATACCGCGCACAACCGCTTTTATTCATACGGGGTGATTGGGCGTCTTGCCATGCTCGCTGCGTCTTTAGAGCTTGAGCAAACCGATCCCAATCCCGATTTTTTGTAATCACCCTGCTAAAGCAATGAGCGCATTGACCCTTGCGGTAATCATGTCAACTGCTGGGTCGTTGGCGCCTTGCGGCAGAATCACATCTGCGTTGCGCTTGGACGGTTCAATGAATTGATTGTGCATTGGGCGCACCGTTGCCTTGTATTGCGAAATCACGCTTTCCATTGAACGGCCGCGCTCGGAAATATCGCGGGTTAGCCGCCTGATAAATCGCACGTCTGGATCCGTGTCCACATAAATTTTTAGCGACATCATGTCGCACAATGCCGCATCATACAGCGCAAACAATCCCTCAATCACAATGACCGTTGCAGGCACTATCGTGATTGAATCGGCTGCGCGTGTGTGTTCGGTAAAACTGTATTGCGGCATTTTGATTGGCAAGCCTTGCTTTAAGTCATCCACCTGCTGAATCATTAACGCCCAATCAAAGGCTCTTGGGTGGTCGTAGTTGGTTAAAATCCGTTGCTCAAACGTTAAGTCGCTTTGATCGCGGTAGTAGTTGTCTTGCACAATCACTGCGGTGTGTGCGCCGCTGACTGCGTCAACGATTTTATTTGTGACGGTTGATTTACCGCTGCCGCTGCCGCCTGCGATTCCGATAATAAATGGCTTGCTCATATGTGCTCTTTTTCTAATCTGTGGGTTGATTTACTTGTTTGCTTATTTGTTGACTTTTAGTTTAAATTGGCGCTAAAAAAGCTCAAATGCAGGCATTTGAGCTTTTTTAACGTTGTGTTTTTACACGTTAAACAAAAAGTTCAGTACGTCGCCGTCTTTGACCACATACTCTTTGCCCTCTGCGCGCATTTTGCCTGCGTCTTTTGCGCCTGCTTCGCCTTTAAACTGGATAAAGTCCTCAAACGCAATGGTTTGGGCGCGAATAAAGCCGCGCTCAAAGTCGCCGTGAATCACGCCCGCCGCTTTTGGCGCGGTGTCGCCAACCCGAATCGTCCAAGCGCGAACTTCTTTGACGCCTGCGGTGAAGTAAGTTTGCAGCCCAAGCAGCGCGTAACCCGACCGAATCACACGGTTAAGCCCCGGCTCGCTCATGCCCATATCGGACAAAAACATCTCTTTTTCTTCATCATCGAGCCCACCAATTTCCGCTTCAATTGCGGCGCACACCGCCACCACAGGCGCACCTTCGAGCGCTGCGTATTCTTGCACAGCTTTTAGATGCGGGTTGTCGGTAAAGCCTGACTCAAGCACATTGGCGACATACATGGTTGGCTTTGACGTAATAAAGCAGCATGTGCGAATTGCGGCGATTTCGTCTGCGTCTAAACCTGCATTGCGAATCGCTTTGGCATCGTTTAAATAGGGGATAATTTTTTCGAGCACATCCACAACTTTTGCGGCATCTTTATCGCCCGAACGCGCCAATTTTTGATGACGCGCCAGCGCTTTTTCAGCGGTTGCCAGGTCAGCAAGCGCCAACTCCGTGTTGATGACTTCGATGTCGTTAATCGGGTCAATTCTGCCTGCGACGTGAATCACGTTGTCATCATCAAAACAACGCACCACGTGGGCAATCGCGTCGGTTTCACGGATGTTGGCTAAAAACTTGTTGCCCAAACCCTCGCCTTTTGAGGCGCCTGCGACCAAGCCTGCAATGTCAACAAACTCAACGGTAGCGGCGAGCACGCGTTCAGGCGTAACAATGTCGCTGAGCTGTGTGAGGCGTAAATCAGGCACTTCAACCATGCCAACGTTGGGTTCAATTGTGCAAAACGGATAGTTTTCTGCCGCGATGCCCGCTTTGGTGAGCGCATTAAATAAGGTTGATTTCCCAACATTGGGAAGGCCGACGATGCCGCATTGTAAGGTCATAAAGTGTCCAGTTTTTCTAAGGTAAATTGTTTATTCAACGGTGACCGATTTTGCCAAATTACGTGGCTTGTCAACATCCGTTCCACGCGCAACGGCGGTGTGATACGCCAATAGTTGCAACGGTAACGTGTGTAAAATTGGCGACAATACGCCAGCATGATCGGGCAGATTGATGACGTGCACGCCTTGCGAAGGTGCAATAAAAGTGCCCTTGTCCGCAAAAATATACAGCTGGCCTGCGCGGGCATGTACTTCTTGCAAGTTGGACTTGAGCTTTTCGATAAGCGCATCATTTGGCGCAATCGCCACAACTGGCATGTGCTCGTCAACCAGAGCAAGCGGCCCGTGTTTGAGTTCGCCTGCCGCATAGCTTTCTGCGTGGATATAAGTGATTTCTTTGAGTTTAAGCGCACCTTCCATGGCGATAGGCCAGTGAATGCCGCGCCCCAAAAAAAGCGCATGTTGTTTGTCAACAAACTGCTTTGCCCACACCACAATTTGCGGTTCAAGCAGCAACACTTTTGCCATGGCTGCTGGCAAATGACGCAGCTGATGGAGGTATTCTTCTTCGGCAACCGTCGATAAGCGGCCGTGAACTTTTGCCAAAACCAAGGTCAGGACAAACAGAGACGAGAGCTGGGTGGTAAAGGCTTTGGTTGAGGCTACGCCGATTTCAGGGCCTGCGCGGGTCAAAAAGCGCAATTGGCTTTGTCGAATCAATGCCGATTCAGGCACGTTGCAAATGGCCAGAGTGGCGCAGTCAAGGTCTTTGTGAATGGTTTTGGCGTGTTGCAATGCTGCGATGGTGTCGGCGGTTTCGCCAGACTGAGAAATCGTCACGATGAGCGTGTTTTTAAGCGCAACGCTGGTGCGATAGCGGTATTCCGATGCGATTTCAACATTGACAGGCAAGCCTGCAAGCTCTTCAATCCAATAACGCGCCACCATGGCTGAATGATAGCTGGTGCCGCAGGCTAAAATCAAGATGCTTTGCGTTGACTTAAACAATGCGTCGGCATCCGCACCAAACAATAACGGGCTGATGGATTGAGCGCCGCTGACCATTTCGAGCGTGTTGGCGACAACTTCTGGCTGCTCAAATGTCTCTTTTTGCATGTAGTGTGAATATCTGCCAAGACTGACCGCGTCCGCCGACAAGTTGGACTCGTGAATATCGCGCTCGATAAGTTCGCCATCAATCGTGCGGATTTTATGGCCAGTTTGGGTAATTTCAACGACGTCACCTTCTTCAAGGTAGACGACGTGGCGGGTTTCTGAGAGCAAAGCGGATGTGTCTGAGGCCAGATAGTTGCCCATTTCGCCCACGCCGATGAGCAATGGCGCACCTTGGCGGGCACCAACGATTTTTGTTGGCTCATCCGCACGCATGACTGCGATGGCGTATAAGCCTTTTAGGCGTTTACTTGCTTGAAAAACTGCTTCATATAAATCCAAACCCGAGACGCAGTATTGGTGAATCAGGTGGGTCATGACTTCTGTGTCTGTGTCGGACGTGAAAACGTAGCCCGCTGTCGTGAGCTCGGCCTTGATGACTTCGTAGTTCTCAATAATGCCGTTGTGCACCAGACACAGGCTAACGCCTTGGCTGTTGCTGACCATTGGATGTGCATTTTTAAGTGCTGGCGCACCGTGGGTTGCCCAGCGCGTGTGCGCAATCCCAAGTTGCGCGGTTAGATTTTTTTGTGCCACTTGCTCTGCAAGCTGGGCAACGCGGTCGAGCGAGCGCTCACACACAATGGTTTGATCGGCAGTTAAAAAGCCAATGCCCGTTGAGTCGTAGCCTCGATATTCGAGCTTGTTGAGCCCATCAAGCAGGAGTGGGAGAATATTATGCGAACCAACCGCCGCGACGATACCACACATGAGAAATCCTTTGAGTTTTTTAGGCCTGAATTATATCGTGAACGGCGGGGATTGTCTTTGGATTAAAGAGGATTTTGCTGTTGAACAACGCCATTTAAGTGCGCCCGTAAGCGCGTGGGGCGAATCGGCTTGTGCCACAAGTAAGCGCCCGCTTGCACGGCTTCTTGCGCCAACTCGGTACGCGTGTCTCCCGTTAGCAGTATGCAGTACGGCGGCTTGAGTGGCGCGGCTTGAATTGCAGCTCGAATCACATCAAGACCGTTTTCAGACT
The DNA here is from genome assembly GCA_017495165.1 of Hydromonas sp. Taxonomy (GTDB): domain Bacteria; phylum Pseudomonadota; class Gammaproteobacteria; order Burkholderiales; family Burkholderiaceae; genus Hydromonas. The sequence continues at coordinate 42,043 of JAFEII010000016.1, forward strand.
CAAGTCCCAAATGATAGTCTGAGACAACAAAATCAAACCCGCCCTCCTCCTCTGCGAGTTCTTGTAGCATTTCCGCCGACAGCACAAATGAGACATCCATCCCCCAGCTTTGAAGCAGCCCCCCCAAACTCTCTAGCACATCTGGATCGTCATCGAGAAGCGCCACTCGCTTGCCTTTCAACTCATCTTGAGGGGAAATTAAGGCTGCCTCTTTTGATTGCGTCGCTTCAGCGCGGCGTATCATAATGCCAAATGCACTGCCACTGCCCACGCTCGACTTTACCGAGAGCTTGGCGTTAAGAAGCCTTGCGGTTCGCTCAGCAATCGCCAAGCCCAGTCCAACCCCACCTTTTGCCCGCTGGGTTGCTTCTTCGAGCCGCTGATATTCTTGAAAAATTTGTTTGGCTTTATCGGGTGGCACACCCAAACCTGTGTCATAAACCGAGATGCTCACCATGGATTCGCCAGCCAATCGACAGCCAACCAAAACGCCGCCGGTGTCCGTGTAGCGCAAGGCGTTTGAGACAAAATTGCTCAAAATACTGTATAGCATGTCTTGATCTGAATGCACCCAAAATTTTGAGGGATGAACCTTTAAAGTGAGCCCTCGCTCTTGCGAAACATCTGAAAACTCGGCAGCCACACGATGAAACATCGCATCTATTGGGAAGGTTTTAAGCTTTGGTTTTATGCCGCCCGCATCAAGGCGGGAAAGGTTGAGCATGGCATTAAACGACTGGCTCAGCGAATCAATCGCCAACTCCATTTTTTTTAATGAAACAGCAATCTCTGGCCGATCATTTTTTCGCTGGATATCATTGGTCAAAAGCGCCAGCGCATGCAGCGGTTGGCGCAAGTCGTGACTGGCGGCAGAGAGATAACGCGACTGAGAGATGTTTGATTGTTCTAGGGCAACATTTTTAAGCTGTAGCGCATCAAGAAGCTGTATATTCTCACTTTTGGCTTTGAAAATGGCCACAATATAACTGTTTAGGGTTCTTAAAAAAACCAGTTCGGCGCACGTTGCAAGCAACAACTGAGTGGCCAATGTTTTATTCGGATCAAAAGGGAGGCGTAAAAACTGTGGCAGGACAACCGCAAGAATAACAACGATGAATGCGACAAAGGCCCTTGAAAACCTGCCGGTAATAGCAATTCCCAAAAAAATGGCCACATTAGCCATCGTCGTGTATTGCTGCAGGTAATACAGGTTGCCAGCCTGAATGAGCACATAGCAATAACAAAGCCACCATGCGGTAATTGGCACACCAAAAAGCACGACCCAAAAGATGCTTTTAGTTGGGGATTTTTGCATGTCTGCGCCAACAAAGTTGGCCAAAGAAACGCTGACAATCTGCATGACAAGCATGGCTACGCCAAAAAGCACATGAGTACGAACCCTCATTGCGTCCGCAAATATGACAGTCAACACGCAATATATAACTAAATTTAACCCGATAAATAGCGAGAAGTTACGCGCAGAAAAATCCGCATGCTGTTTATACAACATGCGGTCTTGTTTACTTAACAATAAATCAAGTAATGAGGCCATGCTTCATCACAAAACGTTTTGGCGGTATTGCCCCAACAAACTTGGATTATCGTGAACCAAACTAATGGCTTGAGTACGTGAGTGCACCCCCAGCGCACGCAAAATTCCGACCACGTGACTTTTAACTGTGCCGATGGTTGCGCCAACAGAATCACTGATTTCTTGATTTGATGCGCCTTTGGTAATCAAATACAAGACCTCTTGTTGGCGTGGCGTTAATTGAGAGTCGTCACCTGATGCGCCGCGTTCTTTGTTGCGACGCCCCTTTTCTGGCGGGCTCATGGCTGTTGAAAGCATTTCAGGTGGAATATAAACACCACCGGATAAGATCAGGCGAACGGCTGAGACTAAAATTTCAGCTTTTGCATTTTTGATGATGAAGCCTGACACATTCATGCGATAAGCATTTTGAATCAGCTGCATATCAGTTTGCGCCGACAGAACGGAAATGGGCAGTGTTGGGTACAGCGCGCGAATTTTTTCAAGTGCGCCCAAGCCTTGCGCATCTGGCAACGTCAAATCGAGCAAGACCAAGTCAATTGTGTCTGCGTGCGCTTCTAGAATATCGAGGGTTGCTTGCAATGAGTCTGCTTCAAGAATCTCACACTCACTGTTCAAAGCATCTTTCAAAATTGGGCGCAAACCTGCGCGCACCAAGCCGTGATCATCGACAATTACAATTTTTTGTTTCATGGTAATTCTTTCTGTTTAAAGACTAAAAAAATTCATAAGCATCGAACTTGCCGAGCTTAAGCTAAATAAAAATCTATTCTGGCCGTTTCCAACCTTCGATATAAACTTGCTTGCCTCGTGCGATGGACAAACCACCTGCGGGGACATTTTTGGTAATCACTGAGCCTGCGGCTACCGTTGCACCTGCGCCAACGGTCACAGGCGCGACCAATTGTGTGTTCGATCCTATGAATACAAAATCCTCGATTGTGGTGAGGTGTTTGCGCACACCATCGTAGTTACAGGTGATTGTGCCCGCGCCAATATTGACGTTGCTGCCAACTTGTGCGTCGCCAACATAAGACAAATGGTTGATTTTTGAGCCAGCGGCAACTGTGGATTTTTTGACTTCAACAAAATTGCCGATATGTACATTTTCAGCCAGCATCGTTTGGGGGCGCAACCTTGCAAAAGGCCCAACCTTTGAACCTGCGCCAATTGTTGCGCCGTCAATATGACTAAATGCCGCAATCGCAACACCTTCGTCGATAACGGCATTGCGAATGACGCAGTACGGGCCGATTGTGACGCCAGATTTGAGGTGAACATTGCCCTCAAAAACACAGCCAACGTCAATTTCCACGTCTTTCTCACAAATTAAATCACCGCGCACATCAATGCGACTTGGGTCTGACAAAGTAACGCCTTGATTCAGCAATGAACATGCTTGCATGTCCCGATGCACTGCTTCGAGCTCTGCCAACTGCTGCTTGCTGTTCACGCCCAAGGTTTCCCACAAGTCATCTGGATGCGCGGTGTTGATGGCCACCCCATCTTGGGCAGCCATTGCAATGATGTCGGTTAGATAGTATTCCTGCTGGGCATTGTTGTTGCTTAAGCGCTGCAGCCAGCCTTTTAGTGCGGCAGTTGGCGCCATCAAAATGCCCGTATTTACTTCCTGAATAAGCAATTGCGCGGGTGTGGCATCTTTTTGTTCGACATTGCGCACCACACATCCTTGTGCGTCGCGAACGATTCGACCGTAGCCCGCTGGATTTTCAAGATGAACCGTCAACAGTCCCAAGCCTTGTTGCGCCACTGACGCAAGGCGTTGCAGCGTGCTGAGCTTTGTTAACGGCACGTCACCGTACAGAACCATGGTTGGCAACGCATCATTCAAAAACGGTGCGGCGAGTTGCAACGCATGTCCCGTACCGAGCTGAGGATTTTGTTCAATAAATGTCACATTGTCCGTACCAACGTGCGAGACCACTTGCGCTGCTTCATGACCAACGACAACGAAAAGATTCTCCGCGTTTAAGCCACGTGCATTTTTGATGACCCTGTCGAGCATGGCACTGCCTGCCAGCTTGTGCAGGACCTTGGGGCGCGTGGAGTTCATGCGCGTGCCCTTTCCCGCAGCCAATATAACAATGTTAAACATATTACCCCTATTGAATGTAGGCTGAACTAGCTAAGTAAAAATACGTGAAAAAATATTATATCACAAAGTCACAAAAAAAACCATCTAAGTCAATAGTGCCTATGCAACGAGTATAAAATTATTGGAATTATCATGCCTAAAATTGCAAATGTTGCAATCTTCCAACGAACAAGTATGCTGCGTGTCGCGCGCATTTGGCTTTGCGCAACAAGGAGGGATGGGTGTTGCGCTGATTGATTAGACCGCTCATGCAACCACGTTAAATATTCGCGCGGCGCGGTTGGAATGAGGCGAACAATCAATGGCCACTCTTTCTTTAGCGATGCGATTAGGCCGCGCGGCCCCAGCGTTCGCCTCATCCATTTTTCTAAAAACGGCTTGGCCGTTACCCATAAGTCGAGCTTGGGGTCAAGTATTCGCCCCATGCCTTCAATATTTAGAAGCGTCTTTTGAAGCAGCATCAATTGCGGCTGCACAGAAACATTAAATTGCCGAGACACATCAAACAAGCGGGTCAAGACTGCGCCCAGAGAAATCTCGTCAATCGGCCGCCCAAAATACGGCTCGCACGTTGTGCGCACCGCACTGGTTAATGCCTCAAGCGAAGTCCCGCTTGGCACCCAGCCCGCATCAATGTGTGCTTTGGCAACCGTGCGGTAGTCTCGGTTAAAAAAAGCCAAAAAGTTAATTGCCAAATAATGGCGATCTGTTTCTGACAAGCTCCCCACAATCCCACAATCGAGCGCAATGTAATGACCGCGCATCTCTCCTTGCGTGCCAATAAAAATATTACCTGGGTGCATGTCCGCATGAAAAAAACCATGGTTAAATACTTGGGTAAAAAACACTTCAACCCCGTCACGCGCCAGTTGTTGCAAGTCAATGCCGAGCTCTTTTAAACGGGTGGTATTTGATACAGGAACACCAACCATCCATTCTTGCACCATCACGCCAGAGGCGGAATAATCCCAACAAACTTCGGGGACAAACATGGCATTGCTGCGGTCAAATTGATGGCGCAGCACGCTGGTGTTTGCCGCCTCACATTGCAAGTCGAGCTCTTGATTGAGGTGCTGCTCGATTTGCTGCACAACTTCAACTGGCCTCAAACGCGCCCCATCTATATGTCGTTTGGCAAATTGGCGTGCCAAAAAATACAAACTGGCAATATCGGCACGGATGGTTTGCTCAATCCCTGGGCGCAACACCTTGACGGCAACCAAGCGCCCAGCCCAAGAACCTTGAGCAACAACGGCTTGATGAACTTGCGCAACAGAAGCGGTTGCAACGGGTGTGTCAGAGAAGGTTTGAAAGAGCGCATCAATTGGCCGCCCTAATTGCGCTTCAATTTTGTCTCGAATGATTTTGGTGGGAACAGGGCTTATATTGTCTTGCAAGTGCGACAACGCACCAATGTATGCCGCCGGCAATAAATCTGGGCGCGTGGACAACACCTGGCCAAATTTAATAAAAATTGGCCCAAGTGTTTCTAGGGCCGCACGCAGATTTTCGGCGTCTGTTGCTTGATTTGATTGCGACAATTGGTGCGGCAACATACGCCGCGCAATACGCAACAGGCGGTTTTCTTGAGGCAGCAAGGCAAAAATCAAATGCAGCACGCGCCGCTGGCGCAACACCCGCAAAATCAACCACAAACGCTTTAAAACCACGACATTCATTTTTTTTCCTCAGTTAAAAGCGCGACCCTTTGCGTCAATCGTTCTAATGCATAACGCAGCGCTTGAGCGTCCGCCGAAAAATCATCAAGTTGCTTATGTCTTAGCAAAACCGCAGCCTCGTCAAATAAAACATGCTGCGTGCGCTGAGTAAATGCGGCAGCAGCTTGTTTGGACTTAAGCAACAGGGACTCAAAACCTTGGGACATGTAGTAAGCGGGGATTTTACCCACAATCAAGGCAACATCCGACCACACATCCGGGCGCAACTCTTGCACCAAGCGATCGACCCACTCAGCCAGTCCAACATCGCCTTCAATCCGCACATGCCGCATGATTTTACTCACATCAAACGGCAGCTCGGCTGCCGCAGCATAGGCGCTGGGCAATAGCTTTAACGTCACATCCGCCACATCGTTGAGCGACGCATCCTTTGCATCGAACACGCGACCAGCAACGACTTGCCAGCTAAAGGCAAGCGGTTTACCAAACAGCAGCACTTCAACCCGAATCATTTTGCCTTGATGCTCAGCAACGCTCGCATCCAGCCACGCGTGCTCGGCTGCCATGTGTGCAACAGCAAGCGCCACCGCTTGAGCGGCCTTAAGGCAAGCAGCGGATAAGTGTTGATCGCTCACAGTTTGACGCCCTCATGCAAAGCAACCAAACCTGCGGTCATGTTGTGGTATTGCACAAAATCAAAACCTGCGTCAACCATAATGGCCTTAAGGGTTTCTTGGTCGGGGTGCATGCGAATTGATTCAGCCAAATACTGATAACTGGCGGAATCATTGGCAATGAACTGCCCCATTTTTGGCAAAATATTGAACGAATAAAAGTCGTATGCTTTTTGTAGCGGCGGAGCCACTTTCGAGAATTCCAAAACAAATACGCGCCCGCCCGGCCGAAGTACGCGCAGCATTTCTTTTAAGGCCTTGTCTTTGTGGGTCATATTGCGCAGGCCAAAGGCAACCGTAACCACGTCAAAATAATTATCAGGGAACGGCAAGTGTTCGGCATTTGCCAGCGCGACTGGTGCCAAAACGCCTTTATCTATCAAGCGGTCGCGCCCAACCCGCAGCATGGATTCATTGATGTCCGTCGCCCAAACTTGTCCACTGTCCCCCACTTTTTTGGCAAACGCGATTGCCAAATCTGCCGTACCGCTGGCCAAATCCAAGATTTTCATGCCCGGACGCGGCGCGACACGATTGATGGTGAACATTTTCCAGATGCGGTGTAGGCCGCCACTCATTACGTCATTCATGATGTCGTATTTTTTTGCGACGGAATGAAAAACCTCCGCCACCTTGGCTTCTTTTTCAGACTCGGCTACCGTATTAAAGCCAAAATGGGTGGTTGCATCACTTGACGCAGGGTGTGTTGTGTCGTTCATGGCGTACTTTCTAATTGGTTCAAAATCGGTGATAATGGTGTCTATTTTAATTGATTTTGGCTCAAGCAGGCCTGAAATTAGCCCCATAAAACCAAACCCGAGAACACCCATGCCGCACCCAAATTACATTTTGACCCTGTCTTGCCCCGACCAAATGGGAATTGTCCACACCGTTTCCGGTTTTTTGTTCGAACGTGGTGGCAATATTATTGATTCTGCGCAGTACGACGACACGGAGTCCAATCGTTTCTTTATGCGCGTTCATTTCCAAGAGCATCGCCCAGACGTCGATTTAAATACACTAAAATCAGAGTTTGCACCAATCGCCGCACGGTTTGACATGGATTGGCAGCTTTTTGACGGTCGCACAAAACCGCGTTTGCTGATTATGGTTTCTAAAATCGGCCACTGCCTGAACGACCTTTTGTTTCGCCATCAATCCGGCAACTTGCCGGTTGACATCGCGGCGATTGTATCGAACCACCCTGACTTTTATCAACTGGCTGCGTCGTACAATATCCCATTTCACCATTTCCCTTTACTTGGCGCATCAGAGGCGCAAAAGGCAGAGCAAGAAGCACGCGTTTTGGATGTAATCAATCAGCAAGACATTGACTGTGTTATTTTGGCGCGCTATATGCAAATATTGTCAAACAACATGTGCCAGCAACTCAACGGGCGCGCCATCAACATCCACCATTCGTTCCTACCAAGTTTTAAAGGCGCAAAACCGTACCACCAAGCCTTTCACAAGGGCGTAAAACTGATTGGCGCTACCGCACATTTTGTAACCGCCGATTTGGATGAAGGCCCAATCATTGAGCAAGACATTGCACGGGTTGATCACAGCATGTCAACAGACGAGCTCACGGCCATTGGTCGAGACGTTGAATGCATCACCCTTGCTCGGGCAGTCAAATGGCACGCGGAACATCGCGTCTTATTAAACGGTAGAAAAACCGTCATCCTTTAAGCCATTTTTGCACTCACATCACCCACAAAAAAACCGCGTTGCGCGGTTTTTTTGTGGGTGCGATTCATGCAACCCCTTGTTTATAAAGGGTCTATTTCTGCAGCGCGCCATAAACACCTGTTGACATATAGCGATCACCGCGATCACAAGCAATAAAGACAATCGTGGCATTCTCCACGCTTGCCGCCAGTCGAACGGCCGCCCATAATGCCCCGCCAGAAGAAATCCCTGCAAAGATTCCCTCCTCTCTCGCCAAGCGCCGCGCCATTTCCTCCGCATCATTTTGCTCAACCAAAATCACTTCATCTACTTTGGAGGCGTCATAAATACTTGGCAAATACTCAGGCGCCCATTTGCGAATCCCTGGAATACTTGAGCCATCCGCAGGCTGAACACCAACAATGCTGACCGAAGGATTCATTGACTTCAAATAAGTCGACACCCCAGTTATCGTCCCAGTCGTCCCCATCGAACTGACAAAATGCGTCACTTCGCCATGTGTGTCATGCCAAATTTCTGGCGCCGTACCTCGAACATGCGCGAGCGGATTGTCTGGATTCGCAAATTGATCCAGAACACAGCCCAAGCCATTTCTTTGCATCTCCAATGCCAAATCGCGTGCGCGCTCCATGCCGCCATCGGCCGCTTTGGTCAAAATCAATTCCGCGCCATACACTTGCATGGCCAAGCGGCGTTCAATCGAAAGGTTGTCGGGCATAATCAAAATCATTTTATAACCACGCATCGCCGCCACCATTGCCAGCGCAATCCCCGTATTGCCGCTGGTTGCCTCAATCAAGGTGTCTCCCCTTTTGATAAAGCCACGACGCTCGGATTCTAAAATCATCGACAGCGCGGCACGATCCTTAACCGAGCCTGCGGGATTATTCCCCTCAAGCTTTGCTAGAATCACATTATTCCGAGGCAATAAAAACTCTGCGCCGATACGCTGAATTTGAACCAATGGCGTATTGCCAACAAAAGCATCAATCGTTGGATAATTTCGAGACATGACACATCCTTTAAAAATTGAAATAATTTGCGTGCGACAAAAAAGAAATGTTTTCCGCCGTCACGCAGGCATTAACGCAAAACCCTTGTTTTTTAGCCAAGGCTTGCAAACGCCGACCGCATAACTATACCGTAAATCCAGACCACAAGTAAAAACGCAGCCTCTAGCAAACGCTCTCACACAGAGCCGACACGCCGCTTGGAGATTTTTTCAAATCACAGTAAAAACCGCTTTCTGAGCCCGCTATCGAGGTCAACAGACATGTTTCACGTGAAACATGTCTGCAAAAAGCACAATCATACTTTATTTTCGTGCGCGTTTTTTACGCCAATTGCGGTACAATAACGGATTGATTTTTGAAAGCTTTCCGTATGATTTATGAAAAACACTTTGATGTGATTGTGATTGGCGGCGGACACGCTGGCACAGAAGCCGCCTTGGCGGCCGCTCGCGCAGGCGCATCGACGTTGCTACTGACCCACAACATCGAAACCCTCGGTCAAATGAGCTGCAATCCATCGATTGGCGGCATTGGCAAAGGCCATTTGGTTCGTGAAGTCGATGCAATGGGCGGCATCATGGGGAAAGCCGCAGATATTTCAGGCATTCAATTTCGCACGCTCAATTCCAGCAAAGGCCCTGCGGTTCGCGCCACTCGCGCACAAGCGGATCGCATTCTTTACAAACACGCAGTACGGCACGCACTGGAAAATCAGGAGAATTTAGCCCTTTTTCAACAATCCGTAGAAGACTTGGTCGTGGTCGGCGATCGCGTGAGTGGCGTGATTACACAGGCAGGCATTCAATTCAACGCCACAACCGTTGTGTTAACTGCAGGTACTTTTTTAGATGGCAAAATACACGTTGGCCTAAATAATTATGTCGGCGGACGCGCAGGCGATCCCGCCGCTGTTCGGTTATCCGAGCGTTTAAAAGAGCTCAACTTAGGCCAAGGCCGCTTAAAAACTGGCACGCCGCCTAGAATTGATGGAAAAACCATTGATTACAGCCAAATGATTGAGCAACCTGGCGACACAAATCCAATCCCACACTTCTCTTTCATGGGGCGCAGCCAGCCTGCCGCCCAACAAGTGTCTTGCTGGATTACCCACACAAATGCGCGCACGCACGACATTATTCGAGCAGGACTGTCTCGCTCACCAATGTACACGGGCGTTATCGAAGGGGTTGGCCCACGTTATTGCCCATCAATTGAAGATAAAATCCACCGTTTTGCGGACAAAGATCAACATCAAATATTCCTTGAACCTGAAGGTTTAACGACGCATGAGATTTACCCCAACGGTATTTCGACCAGCCTGCCATTTGACGTACAGCTTGCATTGGTGCGCTCAATGAAAGGTTTGGAGCAGGCGCACATTTTGCGCCCTGGTTATGCGATTGAATATGACTATTTTGATCCGCGCGGCCTGAAAAGCACGTTTGAGACAAAAGCCATCAGCCATCTGTACTTTGCCGGCCAAATCAACGGCACAACAGGGTATGAAGAGGCTGCGGCACAGGGGTTGTTGGCGGGCGTCAATGCGGCTCGCCGCGCTCAAGAGTTAGACGAATGGCGCCCAAGTCGGCATGACTCATACTTGGGCGTTTTGGTGGACGACTTAATCACCAAAGGCGTGTCTGAGCCGTATCGGATGTTTACCAGCCGCGCCGAGTTTCGTCTGAGCTTGCGCGAGGACAATGCCGACGCCCGCCTTACCGCGATTGGCCGCGAACTTGGGCTTGTGGGTGATGCGCAATGGGCATTGCATGAAACAAAAATGGAAGCCATTGCGCTCGAACAGCAGCGGCTGCGCAGCACTTGGGTAAATCCAAGCAATTTCTCAGCTCAAATTGCCACATCAATTTTAGGCAAGCCGATTGAGCACGAATACAGTTTGGCCGATTTATTGCGCCGCCCCGAAGTGACTTATGCTGACTTGATGATGCTAGACAACGCACGATTTGCGCCAAGCGCACCGCTCTCAACCGATGTGCAAGCCGATAAAATCATTTGTGAACAGGTTGAAACTGCCATCAAATATGCAGGCTACATTGAGCGCCAAAAAGAAGAAATCGCCAAACAGGCCAACAACGAACACCTCAAAATCCCTGCAAATTTGGATTACACAACCGTAAAAGGCCTGTCCAATGAAGTTAAGCAAAAGCTTAACACACAACGCCCTGAAACACTGGGACAGGCGGCGCGCATTTCCGGCATTACGCCTGCGGCAATTTCACTGGTTTTGGTGCACATTAAACGCGCCCACAAAGCCGCTGGCGAGGCGCAAGCATGAGCCGCGCAACCGCCTTTAACGCGCCACGCGTGCTCGCGTTACTGACGCAAGGTTTGAGCGACTTAAACCTTGACAGCACGCCGAGCCAAGCCGCGCAACTCGTTGATTATATTGAACTAATGGCCAAATGGAACCCGGTTTACAACCTCACTTCGATTCGTGATTTAGATAAAATGGTCAGCCACCACTTGCTTGATTCTTTGGCGATTTTGCCTGTTTTTGAACAATGGTTGCAGTCGAACCCCAGCCCATCGCTGATGGACGTTGGCACTGGCGGCGGCTTACCTGGGATTGTACTGGCGATTATGCGCCCCGACTGGCAACTCACACTGATTGACCCTGTCCACAAAAAAACGGCTTTTTTAACCCAAGTAAAAGCCCAGCTTGGCTTGAGTAACGTCAACGTTATCACGGGCAAAGTAGAAGACTTGCCCGCAACAGCTCGGTTTGATTTAATCACCAGTCGCGCGTTTGCAAGCATTTCTGATTTTGTGACCTTGTCCGCAGCCGCACTGGCCAAAGACGGCGTTTTTGGCGCAATGAAAGGATTCATTCCAGAAGAAGAACTGGTTGAATTGGCACAATTTCAGCCAGATACATGGCAATACGAGGTGCAGGCAATCTTTGTGCCACAGTTAGAGGCCACCAGACACTTGATCAAACTGTCCAAAAAATAATTTTCACATCAACGTACTTAAACAGGAAGCAACTCATGGCTAAAATATTTTGCATCGCCAACCAAAAAGGCGGCGTTGGTAAAACCACCACCACCGTCAATTTGGCCGCCAGTCTGGCCAAATATGGTCAGCGCGTGCTGCTGGTCGATCTTGACCCGCAAGGCAACTCCACCATGGGCAGTGGCGTCGATAAGCACAGCCTGCCTGCAACGGTTTACCAAGTATTGATTGGGCACAAAGACATCGCTGGAGCCATCGTTTCACCTCCTGAAGTGGGTTATGCTTTGTTGGCGGCCAATCGCAATTTAGCGGGCGCCGAGGTTGAATTGGTTGGTTTGGAACGGCGCGAATACCGTTTAAAAGATGCACTAAAAACCGTTCAGCACCAATACGACTACATTTTAATCGACTGCCCGCCTTCGCTGTCGATGTTGACGCTCAACGGCCTTTGCAGCGCCCAAGGCGTGATTATCCCGATGCAGTGTGAGTACTTCGCACTGGAGGGCTTGTCTGACTTGGTAAGCACCATCCAAAGCCTACACGCCAATTTGAACCCTGACTTAAAAATCATTTGCCTGCTGCGCGTCATGTTTGACATGCGCATCACCCTGCAGCAGCAAGTCTCCGAACAACTCAAATCCCACTTTGGCGACAAAGTGTTTGACGTGATTATTCCTAGAAACGTCCGATTGGCAGAAGCGCCAAGCTACGGTTTGCCTGGCGTGGTGTACGATCCATCCAGCCGAGGCGCTAAAGCATACTTAGAATTTGCAAAAGAACTCATCGCAAAAAATATTTAAACCCAACAGACTCGAGGCAGATATGGCAACAGCACGAAAAAGCGGCTTAGGTCGCGGTTTAGAAACGCTCCTAGGCGCATCTCAAGGCATGACAAACGCCAATTTCAGCAGTGAATCAAACCCAGCAGGCAACCTAAAAATGATGGCGCGCGATTTACTCCAAGCGGGCAAATACCAGCCACGCAGCCACATGGATGAAACGGCATTGGCCGAACTTGCGCACAGCATTGAGACGCAAGGCTTGATCCAACCCATCACGGTGCGCGCCATTGAGGGCGGAAAATACGAAATTATTGCAGGTGAGCGTCGTTTTAGAGCCGCTGGCATCGCTGGTTTGACCGAAGTCCCTGTGATTATCAAAGAGATTGACGACCAGCACGCGCTGTCGATTGCATTGATTGAAAACATCCAACGCGAAGATTTAAACCCCCTAGAAGAAGCCCAAGGGATTCGCCGCCTCATCAGCGAGTTTGACTACACACACGACACATGCGCCACCGCAATTGGCCGCTCGCGCAGCGCGGTGTCCAATCTGTTGCGTTTGCTTAATTTATCGGCTTCCGTGCAAACCATGCTGCTTGCAGGCGACATTGAAATGGGACATGCTCGCGCTTTATTAAGCTTAGATTCAGCCCAACAACTCATGCTGGCACAAGAAATTAACGCACGCCGCTTGTCTGTGCGAGAAACAGAAAAACGCGTGCAAGCGATTCTGAGCGGTCACGACCCATTGGCCAAAACCAGTAAACCCAGAGTCGTGTCGGGCGACATTATGAGGCTTGAGCAGCAACTCTCGGACACGCTCGGCGCAGAAGTGTTGATTAAAATGGGCGCAAAAAACAAAGGCAAAATGACGATTTCGTTTGGCAATTTAGACACATTGGAAGGTATTTTGTCGCGCATGTCCGCCGAACCAACCGCTTGAGTTTCGCCATACACATGAACCACCCCTAACCATCATCTGCCATAACGAATAAGACGCCTAAATGGCGGGGGGTTTAAAAAATGCGCCTATTGGCGCATTTTTTGCTTTTTCAAACTTCAAGCTCTAAAATTTAGAATTCAAATTTCAAACATCAAAACAACTCAAAGATTTGACATTCATTGCGGCAAATTAAATTTGGCCAACTCATTCTGGAGTACCTCAACCTGCGCTTGCGCCTGAACGGTCTCAGCCAAAATAAATCGGTCAAACACATTGGGCGGGTATTTAAAATGAGGCGCCAAATCGGCGTGTTCATTGGCCAAGTAAAAGCGATTCAGGCCATCGGCGTACACAAATGAATAATCAGCCTCGAGCAGTAAAGGCTCCCACTCGTGATGATTTTCAACCTGCATCAAAGGCAAGGTGGCCTCTAAAAGTACAATCCACGGTCTAAAACGCTGCCAATCCGCCCCCAGTACAACATTTTTTTCAAAACCTTCCACATCTACCTTCAAAAAATGAACCTCTTGCTGGGCTGGCACATAATGTTCAAACAAATGGGCGAGCGTGGTCACTCGCACCTGTTCTGGAGTCACATCAAAACCATGGTTTTTATAAAGCGCCATATTGTTCGCATCGATGCTTGAAAGCCCAGAATCAGATACAAAAAACATCTCCGCCAGCCCTTGCTCATGACTAACGGCAGCTTGGATGTTAATGTCTCTCGGGCGTTTGTCTACATACTGGGCAATAATTTCAGGGTTGGGCTCTACATTCATGCCAGACCAGCCCGCTTCGTAAAACGCACGGGTTACCGAGTGCAAATCAGGCTGCCACGCGCCGACATCCACATAAAAACCATTTTGAACCCCGTTTAATGCGCGCATTAACATCACATCTTCAAAGTTTTGCGCATATGAAACCATTGCATATTCCATGATTTTTTCCCTCTATTTTAGAAGTCTGTGACGCCCTATTCCCAAAAACTGGACAGCCGAACCCGCCAAAAAACAACCTTTGTGATCAAAAGCAAGCCCACGCTCACCCCACGTAACATCGTTCAACATCTGGGCTTAAGTCATGCATTCTCGACGTATCAGGCAATTCGACCATGACATTGCTTGTATTTTTTGCCAGAGCCGCACGGGCATGGGTCATTGCGTCCGATTCGGGCTGCACCAGGGTCTTTGTCGCCAAAGGCTTGTGCAATGAGTTGCTTTTGAATTTCTGCGGTTTCTTTTTCATCCATAACAGCGTAGGTGTTGCCCATATTCTCCGAGTCAGCTTGCGGATGCTCAAAGTTTAATTCAGAGCGCATGTGATCGTCTGCGTGAAGTATCCCTTGTTCGGCAGCCTCAATTTCGTCTGGCGCATGGACTTGCACACTCATCAAAACCCCTGAAACGCTTGCTTTGATGCGGTCAAGCATGATGCTAAATAAGTCAAACGACTCGCGTTTGTATTCTTGCTTCGGATTCTTTTGTGCGTAACTGCGCAAATGAATGCCTTGGCGCAAATGATCAAGTGCGGCCAAATGGTCGCGCCATTGATTGTCCATGGTTTGCAGCATGAGGGCGCGTTCAAAATTATGGAACGACGACTCGCCAACCGCGTCGATTTTGCTTTGGTAGGTTTGCGCCGCTTGGGTTTGAATATAGCTCAGCAAGCCTTCTTGGCTGGCATTTTTGTGTTCGCGCATCCAACTGGTGACAGGGATTGCCAACATCCATTCGCTTTTCAGGAACAGCTCCAAACCGTCCAAATCCCATTGTTCCTCCGAGCTGCCTTCGGGCATGTATTGCAGCAAGGTTTGCGCCAACACGTCGTCTCGCATGTCGCTGACGATTTCGGTCACATTGCCCGCTTCCAAAATATCATTGCGTTGGGCGTAAATCACGCGGCGTTGATCATTGCCAACATCATCGTACTCAAGCAATTGCTTGCGCATGTCAAAATTGCGCCCTTCTACTTTGCGTTGCGCCGACTCAATTGAGCGCGACACCATACCCGCTTCAATCGCTTCGCCTTGTGGAATTTTCAGCCTGTCCATCATGTTTTTGAGGCGTTCGCCCGCAAAAATGCGCAGCAAGGTGTCATCCATTGAGAGGTAAAAACGCGATGAACCTGGATCACCTTGGCGGCCTGCACGGCCACGCAATTGATTGTCAATTCGACGTGATTCGTGGCGTTCCGTGCCAATAATATGCAAGCCACCTGCCAATAATACCTGTGCATTTTGTCCTGGCCATTCATCTTTAAGCTCTTGAATTTGGGCGGCTTGTTGTTCAGGGGTTAACGACTCGTCCGCACGGATAAATGAGGCCTGAATTTCGACGTTGCCGCCCAGCACAATATCCGTGCCGCGTCCCGCCATGTTGGTGGCGATGGTGACCATACCTGCGCGCCCTGCTTGCGCCACAATTTGGGCTTCGCGTTCATGCTGTTTGGCATTTAAGACGCTGTGCGCGATGCCTTGGCGGTTGAGCAGCTCAGAAATCAACTCAGAGGTTTCAATGGTTGATGTACCCACCAAAACAGGCTGCTTTCTGGCAACGCAGGCTTTGATGTCATCAATCACCGCGTCGAACTTTTCTTCAGACGAGCGATAAATTAGGTCTTGCTTGTCGTCACGTTGAATTGGGTGATGCGTTGGAATCACAACGGTTTCTAAGTTATAAATTTGCTGGAACTCATACGCTTCGGTGTCCGCGGTACCGGTCATACCCGCCAATTTTTCGTACATGCGGAAATAATTTTGGAAGGTGATTGAGGCGAGCGTGACCGATTCTGCTTGAATTTTCACGCCTTCTTTGGCCTCAACGGCTTGGTGCAAACCTTCTGACCAGCGACGCCCTGGCATCATGCGGCCAGTGTTTTCATCCACGATAATCACTTCACCGTCTTGAACCACATATTCTTTGTCTTTGCTAAACAACGTATGCGCGCGCAATGCGGCGAATAAATAATGCACCAGCGTGATGTTTTGCGCGTCATACAGGCTCGCGCCCACAGGCAACAAGCCCATATCGGCCAAAATGCTTTCAACCCGCTCGTGGCCTTGCTCAGACAAGTGAATTTGGCGGTTTTTTTCGTCCACATAGTAATCACCCTCAGGTTCTGGGGCATCGACTTGAGGTTCGGTTTGTTGTGGGGTTAAAAGACCGGGGACTTTATTGAGTTTGGTGTACAAGTCAATATTGTCATCAGACGGGCCAGAGATAATCAGCGGCGTGCGCGCCTCGTCAATTAAAATCGAATCAACCTCATCGACAATCGCATAGTGCAAATCACGCTGCACGCGGTCTTCAATGGCATACACCAAATTATCGCGCAGGTAATCAAAGCCAAATTCGTTGTTGGTACCGTATGTAATATCGGCTTGATACGCGGCAATTTTGGCCGCACGCTCCATGCCCGATAGATTCACGCCGACGGACAAACCCAGAAAATGGTACAAAACGCCCATGGTTTCAGCGTCACGGCGTGCCAAATAGTCATTGACCGTCACCACATGCACGCCTTTGCCCGTCAATGCATTTAAAAACACCGCCAGCGTACCCATTAAGGTTTTGCCTTCGCCCGTGCGCATTTCGGCAATTTTGCCTTCGTGCAACACAATCCCGCCAATGATTTGCACATCAAAATGACGCATGCCCAGCGTGCGTTTGGCCGCTTCGCGCACCACGGCAAACGCTTCTAATTGCAACGCTTCGAGGGATTCACCTGCCTGATAACGCTGCTTTAACTCAGCGGTTTTGGCGCGCAATTCCACGTCAGTTAATGCAGCAGCCTGCACTTCCAAGCCATTTACACGCTTGACTGCCTTGCGATAAACTTTGAGTAAACGCTCATTTCTTGAGCCAAACACTTTTTTTAAAAGTCCGCTAACCATGGTGGTATTATCCTAATTTTAGTTCATCGACGAGGCGGCGCAGCAAAACGCACGCGTAACGAATCATTTTATCACGCCAAAAGCCGCCTTGGCATAAAACCTGTTCACTTATTGAGAAATCACATGGCCTCAGACCATACAAATCACACGCAACCAAAAGGGTTGTGGATGGTACAAGACACTTGGCGCGCCAGCCCGCATTTGGCGCACAACATTCCCCGACTGGCCGAAAATGCCAAACTGAGCATTGCGCTCAAAGCACTGATGCCCGACACCATGAAAACAGGCTGGAGCGCTTTTTTGAGTGAGCAAACGCTCACTCTAAAAGTGCAACACAACGCAATCGCCACCCGCATCAAACAAATCGCGCCGCTGTTGATTGATGGTTTGGCGATGACGGGCTGGGCTGTGAATAAGATGGAGGTCAAAGTGAGCCGTTTCAACCAGCCTGTTTGGTTAAATGTGCAAAAAGACCCCAAAGCTGATTTTACGCCGCGCATTTTAAGCAGCGGCAGCGCGCAACACATTACCAGCGCCATGACGCATTTGCCGGAAGATTCGCCGCTGTATGAGGCGCTGGCGCGGATTTTGGCCACGCACAAAAAAAGCTGATTTTTATTCATTCTGCACGTGGGCGCAAAATCCGCGATACAAAAAACCAAGCTATGCTTGGTTTTTTTGGCAAATCAACCGCATCAACGCTAACTTTAATCCCCAATCCGCCGAATTTGCATGGTGTCGGAACCACCGATTTTGCCAATGGTTGAGCCTGATGTCATCACCACCAAATCCCCCAATTTAATTGCACCCGCAGCCATGAGCAATGGTTCAACAATCGCGCTCATGTTGTCACGCGTGAGTTCAGCTTCTGGCAGCGGAATCACTTTGATTTCGCGGTACAGGCTCAAGCGGCGCAGGGTTTGAATGTTGCGGCTCATGGCATAAATCGGCACGCCGCTGTTAAAACGTGACATCCACAGCGCGGTTGAGCCAGTTTCGGTCAAAACCACAATCGCATTGGCTTTAAAGTGATACGCGGTAAAGATGGCGGCCATCGCCACCGATTGGTCAATCCGGCCAAAGGTTTTGTTGAGCATTTGCTCGTCGAGCGTGACGGGGTTAAACAATGCCGCTTCTTCGCACACTTGCGCCATCATGCGCACGGCTTGGACTGGGAATGCGCCTGATGCGGTTTCGGCGGACAGCATTACTGCGTCTGTGCCGTCCAGCACCGCATTGGCCACGTCTGAGACTTCGGCGCGGGTGGGTACGTGGCTGGTAATCATCGACTCCATCATTTGAGTGGCGGTGATTGAGAGTTTGTTTTTTTCACGTGCCAGTCGAATCATGCGTTTTTGGAGCGCTGGGACTTTTGCGTCGCCCACTTCTACCGCCAAATCGCCACGCGCGACCATTAAACCATCGGAGGCATCTAAAATTTCTTCTAAATTAGGAATCGCTTCGGCGCGTTCGATTTTGGCAATCAACAATGCGTTTGCGCCGCCTGCGTTGCGCATGAGTTCACGCGCCATGTACATATCGGCGGCGGTTTTTGGGAATGAAATGGCTAAAAAATCGGTTTGAAATTGTGCGGCCACAATTAAATCGGCCATGTCTTTGCTGGTGAGCGCTGCGGCGGATAAGCCGCCACCGAGTTTGTTAATCCCTTTGCGGTTAGACAATACGCCGCCTTGCTCAACAATGCAGCGCAGGCTGGTGTCGGTTTTGTCCAACACGCGCATGCGGATTTTGCCATCGTCGAGCAGTAATACATCTTCAGGCACAACGTCACCAACCAATGCGGGATAGTCCAAGCCCACGCGGTTTTCATCACCGGGGGTTTGCGCATCCACATCAAACACAAATTGCGCGCCATTTGCCAGTACAACGCTTTTGTTCTCAAAGGTTGAAACGCGGATTTTGGGCCCTTGTAAATCAGACAACACGCCAATGTGCACGCCCATTTCGAGCGCAATGCGGCGCACGGTTGCCACGCGGTCAATGTGGTCTTGGGCGATGCCGTGTGAAAAATTAATCCGCACCACGTTCACGCCTGCTTTAATCATCTCGCGCAGGACGTTTTCATCCGTTGATGCGGGGCCCAAAGTTGCAACAATTTTAGTGTCTCTCATAGCACTCTTTTCTAATGGTTTAATGGTTGATTCGCTCACTTAGGTGCGTGTGCACGAGGCGTAGGATGCGCTCTTTTATGGGCAAAATCAAGCCGTTTTCTGTTGAATTATTACGTGGTCGCGCGATTTTTTGTCTTAAAACTACACGTGCGTCAAATTGCCAGATTGAAACTGGCCCAATTTGGGCGGCATTCCGTATAATACCCGCACCTCAAACTTTGCTTCTTTGCCACTTTGCCATGAACTCATTTAACCAAGCCGTTTTGCAGGCCGAACGCCAACTGATTGCCGCCAACCTCTTTTATGGCCACGGCATGCTCAACGCGTATGACGAGGCGGTTTACGCGGCGCTGTTTTGCAACCAAGGCGATTACGCGGCGATTGACTGGGATGCACAATATCCCGCTGCGGCGCAACAAACGCTTGATGCCATGATTGCGCAGCGCTGCGATACACGCAAGCCGATGGCGTATTTGACCCACGAAGCGTTTTTGCATGGCTTTAAATTTTATGTGGATGAGCGTGTGATTGTGCCGCGCAGTTTTATTGCCGAATTGATTTTGGATGAATTTTCACCATGGATTGATGTGGCACAAGTGCGCGACGTGCTGGAGCTTTGCACGGGTTCGGGCTGTTTGGCGATGATGGCGGCGCATGTGTTTGAGCATGCGGTTGTCGATGCGATTGATATTGACGCCGATGCGCTGGACGTGGCGCGTCACAATGATGCGCTGTACGGTCAAGCATACGGCACGGCGGGTCGCATCAATTGGATTGAAAGCGATTTATACACGCACGCGCCGCCCAAGCAATACGATGTTATTTTTTCAAACCCGCCGTACGTCAACAGCGCCAGCATGGACAAACTGCCCGATGAATACCACGCCGAGCCAGCAATTGCGCTGGCGGGTGGCGCGGACGGCATGGATTTGGTGCGCACGATTGTGGCGGGCGCGGCCGCTCGTTTAAAGCCAAACGGGATTTTGGTGGTTGAGATTGGCAATGAGTACGAATTTGCCTGTGCCGCGTTTAAGCAGCATTCATTGGTGTGGCTGGACACGAGCGGCGCAGAAAATGCGGTGTTTTTACTCACTGCCAAAAATCTGCAAGCGCTGGCATAAATGCCCACACAAGGCAATCACATGCCGCATTGAACTTTTACCCATACACAAAAGGACTTAAACATGAGCAGCCACTACAAACACCACATCTTTTTTTGCATGAACGAGCGCGCCAGCGACGACCCGCGTGGCGATTGCGCCCGTTTGGGCGCATTAAACGCGCAAGACTACGTCAAAGGCCGCGCCCATGAAATGGGCTTGCTGGGCGCAGGCGGCGTGCGCGTCAATAAAGCAGGCTGCCTTGACCGCTGCGAAAAAGGCCCTGTGTGCGTGGTCTACCCAGACAACGTGTGGTATCAATACGTTGACCAAGCCGATTTGGACGAAATTGTCACCGAACATTTACAAAACAGCCGCGTGGTCACGCGTTTATTGGTGGACAAAGCATGAACGCAGCGGCCAAAAAACAACTGATTGCTGGCCTGATTGGCAACATCGAATTGGCGACAGATGCGCCAGAACACGCGCCAATCGGCGTGGCGCTGGTCGCACACCCGCACCCACTATACGGCGGCACAATGGACAACAAAGTCGCGCAAACATTGGCGCGGGTCATGGTGGAACTCGGCTATGTTGCGGTGCGCCCCAATTTTCGCGGCGTGGGGCAAACCGCCGGCGAACACGACCATGGCGTGGCCGAAACCCAAGACATGCTGCACGTGATTGACTGGATGCGCACCCAATGGCCGGCCGATTTGCCGCTGGTTCTGGCGGGTTTTTCATTTGGCTCATTTGTACAAAGCCATGTGGCCGCTGCACTCACGCTGCGCAACCAGCCCGTCAAACGCATGATTATGGTTGGCACTGCCGCAGGCAAATGGGACGTGGCCGCCGTGCCCAGCGACACCATTGTGATTCACGGCGAACTTGACGACACCATTCCACTGCACGACGTTCTGCGCTGGGCAGAACCGCTTGAACTGCCGGTTACCGTGGTCGCAGGCGCAGATCATTTTTTCCATCGACGGCTGATTTTGCTCAAAAACATCATTCATCAACAATGGTAAAACCTGCATCATCCTATTAAAAAAATATCGCGATTTATGCACCTTTTACAACGAAAGTGGTATATTCGCGTTTTCCAAAAATGCCCTGTAAAAAGGGGTAAACACAAAGCAATAACCAACCAGTGGAGTCACTATGCCTCAAATAAACAAAGACTTAATCTCAGAAGCCAAACTGTTAAAAATGTCAGCCAAAGACTACATGAACGACGAGCAACTGGCCTTTTTTAAACACCGCTTATTCACCATGCAAGCCGAACTATTGCAAAACGCGGACGACACCACCGAACACCTGCGCGAACACGAAGTTGTCCCCGACCCAGCCGACCGCGCCACGATTGAAGAAGAACACGCATTAGAGTTGCGCACCCGCGACCGCGAACGCAAACTGCTCAAAAAAATCGGCCAAGCGATTGAACGAATCGACAGCGGCGATTACGGCTGGTGCGAAGAGACAGGCGAACCGATTGGCGTGGGACGCTTATTGGCACGCCCAACCGCGACATTGTCGTTAGAAGCGCAAGAGCGCCGTGAAAAGGTGCAGAAGATGTATGGGGATTGACATTGGTTCAGGCTTCATTTCAAATGCCACTATTAAACAACCAATTATCCACATAAAACTATTGGAAGCCACTTGTTGTGGTCAGAGCGTAGAACCAGATTTGGCGGATGGGGTGCACGGATAGGCGATATTCGCAAACACTACCAACATAGGGGCAGCGATCATGAATCGGATTAAGTTTAAAAGTTGTTTAAATTATAAAATTTGGGCGTTACTTGTCGGTCTGGGACTGACCTCCTGCACCAACCAGCAAGACCCATATTTCTTTTTACAGCCACAGCTGCCAATTATCCAGCCGTTTGATTTAAGTCAAGCAGGTCAAAAAGTTGCTTTGGACTTTTGGGTCTTGCCGCCAAAGAAAAACCCCCGAAACCCAATCAACTATGGGGTGACGTTTAATCACATCTCCGAAGATTACGACACACCACGCAAGTTTGATTTATTGGACATACCCGTCAAGGCGCAATTATATTTAGTTCAAGGGCAAAATTTAAAGCCCGTGATGTTTGTTGGCGTTGCCAAACCTACGCGCGGCTATAGCCAGCCAGACACGTCTTTCACTCAAGGCTCAGGTGTCGTTTTCCCTTCTACTCATAGCAGTGCCAGCAGTAAATTCGGAGACGGCGTTGAATTCGAATATAGCTTCCTTCACTTCCGACCCACAGAGTACGGCCAATACCGCGTGATTTTAGAGACTCAGCAGGACAACCCAACGATTCGCAACGAGGACTTCAAACTCCGCGTGGATGCCATATATTTTGGCAAATAATCAATTGCTATAGGAGCAGTTATCATGAGTCGGATTAAGTTCAAAGGCTTTTTAGATTGTAAAGTTTGGGCGTTAGTGGTCGGTCTGGGACTGACCTCCTGCACCAACCAGCAAGACCCATATTTCTTTTTACAGCCACAGCTGCCAATTATCCAGCCGTTTGATTTAAGTCAAGCAGGTCAAAAAGTTGCTTTGGACTTTTGGGTCTTGCCGCCAAAGAAAAACCCCCGAAACCCAATCAACTATGGCGTGACGTTTAATCACATCTCCGAAGATTACGACACAGAACGCAAGTTTGATTTATTGGATATACCCGTCAAGGCGCAATTGTATTTAGTTCAAGGGCAAAATTTAAAGCCCGTGATGTTTGTTGGCGTTGCCAAACCTACGCGCGGCCATAGTCAGCCAGACACGTCTTTTACTCAAGGCTCAGGCATCGTTTTCCCTTCTAGTCATAGCGGTGCCAGAAGTGAGCTCGGAGACGGCCTTGAAACCGAGTATAGCTTCCTTCACTTCCGACCCACAGAGTATGGCCAATACCGCATGATTTTAGAAACCCAGCAGAACAACCCAACGATTCGCAACGAGGACTTCAAACTCCGCGTGGACACCATATATTTTGGCAAATAATCAATTGTTATAGGAGCATTATCATGGCAGAACCACGCTACACCGTCACCGTTTATGTCGCAGCACCAGGCACACCATTATTAAACTCAGGGGGTACTTCCGCCGCTGGCCATCTTTACTACGTCACCAGCAACGGACAAAGCACTGACAGCTATGGCTTTGCGCCCAAAGAGCATGGTGCCTCATCAGGGCCGGGAAAGCGCTTTGATGGAGATAATAAGGATTACCAAAACCCCCTCTATGCTCGGACAATGGAAATCAGCGCAGACCAGTACAATAAGCTCAATAGCTTCGGAAAGGAGCCCGACAAACTTGGATTTGATATGAAATATGACGGCTTAAGCAATAGCTGTATTGACTATACATGGGCAGCATTGAACCAAGCAGGAATTCACTCTAGCAACGCGAAAGGCAAGGAGAACGTTACTTTTGAAGGTGCCATCAAACCTGCTTCGAATGTATCGGACATCAAGTCAATCCATGCGCCGTATCCAAACAGCGAGCTCAATAAAGAAGTCAACAACCCAATGCCAAAGCGAACCATGCTGCAATGGCTGGTAACTGAAAACGAAGCGCCCAACATAAACCAGCTGTCTCCAGCCTGCCAAGCACACTTCGACAACTGCGAAGCCAAAACCCGTGAGTTATATGCGAGTAACGGCTTTGACTACGACAAACAAAATGGTGAAACCTGCACGTTGGGCGTTGCGAAACTGGCTGCAGATAAAAAAATTATGCCAATTGAGTTCATTGGCTCGAACGATGGCACGATTAGCATCGGCAATCGCGCTGCAAATGGCGTGCCCAATTATGCCAGTGCCCCGAGCCCACAAATCATGAGCACCAGCCGTGAAGAAGCCGTTACCAGTACCCTCGCTGCGGTTGCGCCTGCGCAAACCGTCGCGGTGGCTGAACTGACACAAAACTTAAACCAAAACAAAGGCCGCAGCATCGGTTGACTGGCTTTAAAATTGCGTCCCCCAAACCACGCCTTGCGGCGTGGTTTTTTATTGGGCGCGTGGCGACCTGTCTCGAATGACATTGCCAACACCATGGTCATCGGTAAAGCCGCGTAGCTCCGATTAGCGCAGCGTAATCGGAGGTTTTCATGCTGCAAGTATCGTCCATGCGTGCGATTACGCTGCGCTAATCGCACCTACGTGCTGATTTTGCGAATCGCAAAAAAATAGTTGCCTAAACAGGGATGGAAAAGATATTCCGACATTGGAGGTTTCATCTGATGATGCACACTTCGTCAATGTCGAAATAGACGCCAACAATCATGATGCTTACTTGCGTTTTTCTTCTAGGTTGGGCAATGTATGATTTTTCACGCTCGTTATTGCATGAGCGTGAATTAAACTACGATTATAAAAATTACAAAATATACTGCGACAAGTTCTCATCCTTAACCAAACCTGCCAACCGCTCATCCACAAATGCGCGGTCAACGGTCACGGTTTTGCCCTCAAACTCATGCGCCTTATACGACACATCCTCAAGCAACTTCTCCATCACCGTGTGCAAGCGGCGCGCCCCGATATTTTCCGTGTTGCTGTTCACATCGCACGCCAGTTGCGCCAAACGCTGCACGCCTTCATCGGTAAAATCAACCGTCACATGCTCCGTTGCCAAAAGCGCTTGATATTGCTTGGTCAAACACGCATCCGTGCCCGTTAAAATCTCGCAAAAATCTTGTTCAGACAATGAGTTGAGCTCCACCCGAATCGGAAACCGCCCTTGTAATTCAGGAATCAAATCGCTGGGCTTGCTCAAATGAAACGCGCCCGAGGCAATAAACAAAATATGATCCGTGCGAATCATGCCGTATTTGGTCGTCACGCTCGTGCCCTCCACCAACGGCAACAAATCGCGCTGCACGCCTTGACGCGACACTTCACCCGAGCCGCTGCTGTTTCGCCCAGAGATTTTGTCAAACTCATCAATAAACACAATCCCGTTTTGCTCCACCGCTTCCACCGCTTGGGCGCGCACCTCGTCCTCATTGACCATTTTGATGGCTTCCTCATCCACCAAAAGCTTGAGCGCATCTTTAATCAACATTTTCTTTGTAACTTTTTGCCCCTGCCCAAGATTGGCAAACATGCCGCGCAACTGATCCGCCATTTCCTCCATACCCGGTGGGCTCATCACATCAAACTGCGCCGAACCGCCCGCCACGTCGATTTCAATTTCTTTATCGTCCAGCTCGCCTTCGCGCAGTTTTTTGCGAAACTTCTGGCGCGCCGCTGATTCTGCATCGGCCCGCGAATACTCGCCCGTACCCGCATCGCGGTGCGGCGGCAACAACACGTCCAAAATTCGGTCTTCCGCCGCATCTTCCGCACGGGTTTTCATCAGTTTGGCCGCCGCGCTGCGCGCATTTTTAACCGCCACCTCAACCAAATCTTTGACAATCGACTCCACATCTTTGCCCACATAACCCACCTCAGTGAACTTGGTCGCCTCAACCTTGATAAACGGCGCGCCCGCCAACCGCGCCAAGCGACGGGCGATTTCGGTTTTACCCACGCCCGTTGGCCCCATCAATAAAATATTTTTGGGCGTCACCTCCATGCGCATCTGCTCATTGAGCTGGCTGCGCCGCCAGCGATTGCGCATGGCAAGCGCCACGGATTTTTTGGCGTTTTGTTGCCCCACAATGTGCTTGTCCAGCTCAGAGACGATTTCTTGCGGCGTCATATTAAAAACAGTGTTCATGTGATTCCTTTAAAAAATAAGGGTTTGCAGTCGGTTTTCAGCAAAAAATTTAGCCAAAATTGAGTCAACCTGTCGCGAATTAAAGCGTTTCAATCGTGTGATTTTGATTGGTATAAATGCAAATACTGCCCGCAATCTCCAACGACTTTTTCACAATCTGCTCAGGCGCCAACTCCGTATTGTGCAACAACGCCATCGCCGCCGACTGCGCAAACGCGCCGCCCGAACCAATCGCAATCAAGCCATCCTCAGGTTCGAGCACATCGCCATTGCCCGTAATAATCAACGACGCGCTGTGATCCGCCACCGCCAACATCGCCTCCAAACGGCGCAACACCCGATCCGTGCGCCAATCCTTGGTCAAATCAATCGCCGCGCGCACCAAATGCCCATTGTGCTTCTCCAGCTTCTCCTCAAACCGCTCAAACAACGTAAACGCATCCGCCGTCGCCCCCGCAAACCCAGCCAAAACCTGACCGTTATACAACTTGCGCACCTTACGCGCCGTGCCTTTCACAATCGTATTGCCCAACGTAACCTGCCCATCGCCGCCAATACTGACCTGATTGCCGCGCCGAACCG
Source organism: Hydromonas sp. (assembly GCA_017495165.1). Classification (GTDB taxonomy): domain Bacteria; phylum Pseudomonadota; class Gammaproteobacteria; order Burkholderiales; family Burkholderiaceae; genus Hydromonas. Next base: position 68,880 of record JAFEII010000016.1, read on the forward strand.
AAATAATGGTGGTGCCGTGATATTGTTCCATAAGAGCCTTCTAAATAACGCGGCGCAATGCCGTGATTGGTTGAAATGTACCGTTCATGTTGTGTCGAAAAAACAAAAAACAAGGTGCGATTGACGCAACCAACACCCTCAAGCCGAGTAAAGCATCACAACCTAAGCAGACAAAGCCAACGCCGCTTACGCCAACAGCGCGTATCCAAGCAAAAAGCATGCGCAATGGCTTGCCGAGCGCGGCATCGAAGGCCGAATGATTGCCCGCGCCTATCGCAACAAACCACTCACCGATGTGCAAAAAGCGCAATGCGATGCGGGTTGGCTTGATGTGCGTTGGTTACAACATGAAGCGCGGTTTAAGTTTGTTGCGTGAATCTGTGACATTTCATCCGCTACAGGCGGATGAAATGCCTGTAAAACGGGCATTTTTAGCCGTGAAACGAGGGCTCTTGCTTGGATTTTGAGACGTTTGAGCAAAAAACTTTTTTAGATGTGGTTTTTGTATTTCAGCCTAGCTTATTCGGGCTGTGCAAAGGTCTCACGGATACGTTTCGCCCCAAAATTCACACAGAATTTTTGGGCTTTTTGATACAAGCGACATCTTATTTGAGCGGTTTTCCCTTCGCGCAACATCAGTCAACGGGGTTCAGACAGCGCGAGGTTTTGCTCAGATTCTATGTACAGCAGGCCGTCTCATGTTGTTAAGTCACAAGGCCAATGCTTTTGTAATCACTGTTTAATCGTGTAGAATGCCGTTTTTCTGCCATCGTTACAAAACAGCCATAAACGCATTTTTAGAAAGCTTATGCAATCTCGCTAAATTTTAGGCTGATTCTGCAAAAACCTCTAACAGTAGGGAAATATAAAGAACTTTTGCGGATATTTGGTTGGGATTTTTTGGTATCATGTTAATATATTACTATGTTTATATACATTACCCCACGTTGAGGTTTAGCCCTGAGTTCACGGGCATTCCGGCCTCGAAAAGGTTGCAAGCCGCACGCCTCAGATGATAACCCATCTTTTTTAATTATAAATAACACGTTTAGCCTTGTAGGAGCTTATGAAATTCAAACTCAAAATAATAGGCCTTGCATTTTTTGGATGCTCTAGCTTATTGTTATCTGGCTGTAGCAATCTATCAGAAGCTTATAAAGCCCCCGATCTAGAGCTGCCTTCTGTTCCCACAGGCGTCAAGCAGATTATTGCTTCTACATCATGGTGGGAGTCTTTTGGTGATCCTGTGCTCAATGCGTGGGAAAAAGAAGCATTAGAGAACAACTTGGACTTAGCGAAAACCTACGCACGAATGGAGGAGGCACGCGCCAGCTTGGCAAGTACGCAATCGTTAATAACACCAAGGCTTGATGTCGTCGGTGGACTTTCAGGTTCTCGCTATAAAGCTGACACCACCACCTCGGCCAATGAGCTGAGCAACCTGAAACGAAGCGCCTCTATTGGTTTGGCATTGAATTGGGAATTGGATGTGTGGGGACGTGTCAAGCAGCTCAATGAAGGTGCCAAAGCGCGTTTAAATAGCTCAGAATTGATGCAAGATGCAGCGGCGCTTTCATTATCAGGACTGGTCGCAGATACTTATTTTCAATGGCGTACTTTGCAAACCAAGCTTGCAACTACGCGCGATGCAGTGGGGCAGCTTAAAAAAATTACCGATTTAGAGCGCCGCAGATGGCGAGCAGGGCTGGGCACAGAGTTGAGCTATAGCCAAAGTTTGGCTGAGCTCGATTCTGTCGAGTCTAAACTGCCGTTGCTGATTGAAGCGGTTGGTCGAACCGAGCTTGCTCTTCAAGTTTTGGCAGGGCGGCCGCCACGTGATCTGGGGCAGGCATTGTCCAAAAAAAGCGCAGTGATAAAAGTGCCGGCCACGCCTAAATTGATTGACACCCAACTCCTGCTGCGCCGACCAGATGTGGCTTCTGCCGAATGGGCACTTAAGGCGGCATATGCAGACACGAATGTCTCTCGCTTAGAACGTTATCCCCGTTTGAATTTATCGATTTTGGGTGGTTTACTGGCATCGAGCAGCAGCGTCATAGCGGGTACGCCTTTATGGCTCGATTCAGGTTTAAATGCAGTGGCTCCACTGTTTGATGGTGGCTTGAATGCATCCAAAATTGATGCCAGCCTGGCGCGGCGTGATTATGCCAAAGCCCAGTACCACCAAGCGGTCTTGCAAGCTTATCGAGATTTACATGAAGCGGTTTTGGCTCAAACCAGCAGCGATCGCTATGTGGCACGGGTTGAAGAAGAGTTGGCTTCAAGAGTGCGTGTGCTCAAGCTGACGCAAAAAAGCCATGATGCAGGTCGAAGCACTCAGTACGAGGTTCTTGATGAAGAGCTTAAAGTCTTGCAAACAAAACTTACTCTGAGTGATGCAAAACAAGCCCAATGGCTGTCTCGCAGTCATTTTTTCAAAGCAATTGGAGGAAACTTATAATGTTGTTTAATGTTTATAACGAAGAAAAGCCCGCTGGCTTTTTCATCAATGAGCCTGATGGCCTGTATAGAGCCATATTGGACGCCGATTGGATTTTGTATTTGCTGTTGCCTTTGTTACTGCTTATCGTAGTTCTGGGGTTGATGTACTTCTGGCACTTGCATGAAATCCCCAAGCACAGAGCCGAGCATAAAAAAATGATTCAAGCGGAGTTGGTCAGCGCATTAACCATCCTTGGGTTGTTTGAGCATTGGGTTTGGGCGATAGCGTTATTTATTGCTTACACGAATTGGGATAGCGTCGAAGAGTTTTTTGTCAATATTCTACGCCGCTCCCGTGAAATTGAGCCAGCTGTGGTGCAAGACCCCTCTTCTGCTTCCAATGCGCCCCAAACCCAACAAGCTGTGGTGCAAGAGCCCTCTTCTGCCTCCAGTGCGCCCCAAACTCAAAAAACTGCGAACCAAGAAGGTGAGGCATCATGAAAATTGTTTTAGTACCTTATTTTTTAATCTGCTGGCTTTTGCTCAGGTTTGGCGTTGTTAAACGCACCCTTGGCAACCTTGTCGCCATGGGGCTTGGCGCGGTATTCTTGTTATTTATGCTGTTTACGCTTACACGTTTTTATGCCGTTTTAGACTTAACTGGCTCCTCAACCGTTAAAGCACCGCACATCGTCCTTAACTCACCTGCGGGTGGCGAGATTGACAAAATTTTTGTGACGCACAACCAAAAAGTCAAAGCGGGCGACTCTATTTATAGCTTTAAAACCGACCGTTACCAAATCGCATTAACGGCCAAACAAGCGGAGCTATCCCGACTCAAATCGCAATTGGAAAAGCTTAAAAACGATTTAAAACGGTTAGAGTCTTTGCGCAATGACGTGGTCTCACAAGCGGAATATGACAACAAAGAAATAGAAGTGATCAATCAACGAGAGTTGGTGATTAAGGCAAATCAAGACCTTTCTGATTTACAGTGGAAAATTGACCATGCTTTGGTACAAGCGCCAACAGACGGACAAGTCAATGTGATTTATGCCGCAGAAGGTCAATACTTTGGCGAACAACGTCCATCGGCGATTGTCATGTTCACGGATAAGAAGTTTATCGAAATGCGGGTGCCTGACCAAGCCTATGCGTTCATTAAACCTCAGGCATTTTCTGAGTTTTATTTGGATGCTTATCCCGGAAAGATTTTCCGCGCACGCGTGCAAAGTATCACTGAATCAACAGGAGAAGCTCAAGGTTCATTACTGCCTACACCACAAAGCGTCACGCAACATGTGGTAAAAAACAGTAACGATATTGGCCGCACGGTTATCTTGGAGTTCGAAGAACCTCCTGGCATCCACATTCCAATTGGTGCAACAGGACAAGCATGGATTGCGGCTGAAAAACCTGTACACATTTTAGGGTTTTTGGATGTTATCGCAGGCATGTTGCTTCGATTTGGCGCTGCAGAGGCCTACCTTAAAGGTTTTTAAACAAGGGAATTCAGCCCCGAAGTGCAAGATTAAAAATCCCCGATAATCCCTGAGTTGGCGTCAGCCAATTTAAGGTTTTACGGGGATGATGATTGAGGGCGTATCGGATGACTTTCGCCACAAAGTCATCCAATACGCCGTTTCTTACAGCTTAATTTCCAAAGCCATCCAAGCGGCGTTCGACCGCGAAGTCACTACTTGGTGCAACCGCCCGCGGAACAAGGCTTATCCAATCGTTTCGCTCGGCTGCATTCACATCAAATACAACACAATAAATCTGTGACGAACAACGTGGTTTGCGTTGCTTTGTGCACCACTTAGGCTTTGAGTATCCAACAATCAAGGCGCAAAATTCTAATTATCGGTGCTCACCGAACAACAAAACCGTCGCATCCAAGACATATTCAGCGCCTGCACTGGCGGCTTGACGGACTTCCCTAACGGCATATCCGTTGCATATCGGCGCACCAAGTGCAGCTGTGCCTTGTTCACATGGTGCGCAAGCGCTTGTGTTATGTCGCAGACAAATTCATGAGTTTGCAACAATCATTCGGTTTGTAATGATTGGGGCAAATTTAAGCAAATATCTTTAGTTTTTAGCCGTTACCAATTGCTTTGTCTAAATTTTTTTCAATCTGTTGCTTGATTACAGGTAAAAAACTCTTAAATAAAAAACCAAGTTCTGCTTTTATCTCAAACTTACAGGCATTACTGGTCACAACGCCTGCGATGCCAGAGCGTTTGAATGTCACGATGTCTTCGTGCTCAGTTCGTTCCAACGTACAAACCATGCGATAGTCTTTTTGTGCAGAGTCTATCCAGTTTGCAGTGATTTTTCTGGCTTGTTCCAGCCCTAATTTGTGCTCTCGCTCAATATGTAGGTTGTGCATGAGACTTCCTTTCTTTTGTCATTCAGGTGCTTTAATCTTTAATGCTCTCGATGGCCTATGCCGTTAAAGCATGTACTTGTGACCATTTCGATGATCTGTTCTTCGTCATACAGACCGCTGATTTTTAAAAAGCCAAGCACAGGGTCACATGCTTTTGCATATAACGTGTACAGAATGCATAGAGGCGTGACAGATGTGGTGATTTGACGTTCAGCTTGAGCCTGTTCTATCCACTCACCAATGCTGTCCGACATATTAACCAGTAAGTCCATATAGGAATCATGAGTCAATAGATGCTCTCTTAGCATTGAGTTTTCACTGGGCAGGTTGGGCATTTGCTGGTTGAGTTTGAGGCGCATAACCCATTGTGTTATGTTTTTAAGCTTATTTAGCGCAGATAGGCTCGTTTCGTTGAGTGCCTGAATTTGCTCTAAGCTATTTTCCATGGTGTTGATTAATGCGGCTACAGCCAGCGCCTCTTTACTTGGGAAGTGGCGATAAAGAGATGCTTTTGCAATGCCAACCGAATCTGCAATCTCGTCAACTGTCATGGCATCATAGCCTTTGGTTGCAAGTAAACCATTCACTGTTTGAATGATTTGTGCTTCACGCTGCAGCATCATTTTCTGTTTGAATGATAATTTAATTTTTGAGTTTTGGTTCATTTCATCCTCTTAAATGGCTTTTTTGGGGCTTAACTTTGTCTTTTAAGCTTACCTTTATTTTAACATGCGGTAAAAGAAAATACCGATTGAAATAAAATTTTACCGATTAGTAACAAATAGAATTGACAATTATTTTTTTGTACCTTAAAGTATTGGAATCATCATCGATGATAAGTAACAAAGCAGTTGATGGCTTTTGCCATTGGACTGCCTTTATTTAACAGCGTAGTAAAATATTAAGGATACAAGTCATGAAAACTCAATCATCTTTCGTTGCAAAAAAACGTAATATTCCATTGGTGCTGACAGCAGCATGCTTGTCTGGCTTTTTGTTAACAGGCTGTATGAGCACGCACACGCCTAATGAACCGCACAAAAACCACTCCGAACAGACCACCAACCAAAATTTGGTGCAAGTTGCTCAAAGTAATAAAGATTTTAGTATTTTGACTGAAGCGGTGGTCACTGCTGGTTTGACCGATACATTGGCAAATACGCCAAACCTAACTGTATTTGCGCCAACGAACCAAGCCTTCGCTAATCTTTTGACTGAACTGGGCGTGACAAAAGAACAGTTGTTGGGGAATAAAGCTTTGCTGACTCAAGTCTTAACTTATCATGTGGTTCCTGCCAAGGTGTATGCCTCTCAGGTTAAACCTGGTATGGTCAAAACTGTTCAAGGTAATTCGTTTACATTTGGTTCGGACGGCTCAATCACCGACGGCAGAGGCCGAGTTGCCAAGCTGGTTGCAACAGATGTTAAAGCCAGCAATGGCGTGATACACGTCATCGATAAAGTCATATTGCCAGCGGCAAAATAACATTTCGCTGACTCGTGAGAGTCAAAAGTGCGCATGCAGGTTCAATCAGTGTCAATAAACGTGCCATCTAAATGGCGGTGATTAAATACAAGGCACGGTTGAACCTGCATTTTTCTAAGGCAAGAATTAACATCATTATTTATAAGTCCATCAAGGATTTGTAAACGATGCAAATGCACAAACAAAATGGCGGAATCAGCCCCAAAGTGCTACATTAAAAATTGTCCCGACGAAATCCGCAAGGCAATTTACACGACTTGATGCCGCGCCAGAGTATAAAGGAGTCCGCTGCCGTTTTCAGGTAGAATGCGCACTCTGTTAAATTGTCAAAAGGGTTGCCGTGTTTGAAGTCTTTTTATACCTGCTGGAAAACTACGCGGGCATTGACCAATGCCCTGAAGCGCCGCTGCTGGCGCGCCGTTTGGCGAGCGTTGGTTTTGAGGAGCATGAAGTGCGCTCAGCGGTGTTGTGGGTTGAATTGTTGCGCATGCCGCTGGAAGTTGCGGTGGTTGGCGCACAGCGCAACGCCAGTACGCGGGTTTATCATGAGTCTGAACGTGCGCAGTTGGGCGATGCAAACATTGATTTACTCGCGCAGCTTGAAATTAATCGCAGCATTGACGCGGCGCAGCGCGAGGTGATTATCGAACGCGTCATGATGTTGCCGCACCCCGTGCGCGATGAAGGGGCTTTTAAGGCGCTGTTGCTCACGGTTTTATGGGCGGGCGAGCATGAAATTGACGATGTACTGTTGCATGGTTTGATTGATCAGATGGGTGATGAAACGCTGCATTGATTCGGCGCTTATGATTGCTAAAACAATGACTGAACAATTTGATGATTGATGTTTGATGATTGAATGACTGCGAAAAAACGCACAGCCTTGGCTGTGCGTTTTTTGTATTTGGCTTCTTGATAAAGCCCAACAATTACTTAGCGGCTGGCGCAGGTGCGCTGGCCGAGTTGGCGCGTGCTTTTTGCACCGCTGCACCCAAATCGTTCACGGACATGGCGTACATATAGCTTTTGTTGTAGCGCGTGATGGCGTAAAAGTTCTGCGAGCCCAATAAGTAGCTGGTGGCCGCGTCGCCGTTTGGCAGGTCAATCAAAGAGAGTTTGACATCTGGTTTGATGGCTTCGGTTGAGCTCACGCCAAATTCTTTGATTTGCTTGATGGTCAAACTTGGTTGCACAGGTTTGGCGAGCAATTCTTGGATTTTTGGGGTGTCGTTGTCAAATTTCACGCTGTAAACCACGTCTTGCCCAGGAATCCAGCCGCCCTTTTGTTTGAGGAAATTGGCCACCGAGCCGATGGCGTCGGCCGAGCTGTTGCGCAAATCGACTTTGCCGTCGCCATCAAAATCCACGCCGTATTCACGCCATGAGTCTGGCATGAATTGTGGCCAACCAATCGCGCCTGCGTACGAGCCTTTGACTGAGCGCAGCGGCATTTTGTTTTCTTTGGTCAAAATGATGTATTGCTCTAAAAAGTTCATGTATTCAGCGCTGCGGCGCGGGTAATCAAACGCAACCGTGGTTAACACGTCAAATGTGTTGGACTCGCCCATGTATTGGCCATAAATGGTTTCCACCCCAATAATGCCCACCAAAATATGCTCTGGCACGCCGTATTGTTTGGCGGCTTTGCTCAAAAGAGCGGCGTTTTTGTTCCAAAAAGCCACGCCTGCTTTGATGCGAATCGGCTCAATATAACGGGCGCGATACGCTGCCCAGTTTTTCTTAAAGTTTGGATTTGGCTTGTCTTTTTCCAACTGGCGCAATACGGTGTCGAGTTTTTCGGCGTTGCCAAAGGCTTTGAGCAAGTCTTCTTTGTTGTAGTCGTATTTGTCATTCATGCTTTGCACAAATTTTTTGACGTCTTCGCGCTCGGCGTAGTTGTTAAGCTCTTGCGCGTGCGCGCTGATGCTCATGAAACCTGCCAAAATAGCGGCAAGGGTGATTTTTTTAATACTCATGTGTGTCCTGTCTTTCGTAAATATAGGGTTTACTTTGAAATGGGTTGCGTTGCGCCAAACCGCAAATGATGCGGATACGGGTAAAACGCTTCAATATGCCCCGCTTTGATGCGTTTTTGGTGGCTTTGCCAAAACTGCCAGTCGAGCAAGTCGGCATGATAGCGCATAAATGTTTCGCGCACTTCGGGATCGGTCAATAAAAATTTCTCGAATTCTTCGGGGAATACGTCTAAACGGTCAACGGTGTACCAGACTTCTTGCCCCATGTCATCGTCGTCATAGCGTGGCTTGGGGATGGGGCGGAATTTACAATCGGTTAAGTATTCGATTTCGTCGTAGTCATAAAACACCACGCGTCCGCCGCGTGTGACGCCAAAATTTTTAAACAGCATGTCACCGGGGAAAATATTGGCGGCCACCATGTCTTTAATCGCGTGACCGTATTCGATGATTGCATTGTCTTTGCGCGTGCGCTCGCCCTTTTGGGTGGCTTCGTGCAGGTACATATTGAGCGGCATCATGCGTCGCTCGATGTAGGCGTGTTTGATGATGATGTTCTCGCCTTCAAATCCCAACTCGGTTGGCGCAAGTTTGATGATTTCATCAATCAGCTCTTGGGTGAAGCGGCTGCGCGGGAAGGCGACATTGGAGAATTCGAGTGTATCGGCCATGCGCCCGACGCGGTCGTGGCGTTTGACCAGCTGGTATTTTTGCTCAACCAGTTCTTTATCGACTTCTTTGGGCGGCGAAATCACGTCTTTAATCAGTTTGAACACGTATGGATACGAGGGCAACGTAAACACGAGCATGACCAAGCCTTTGATACCGGGCGCGAGGATGAAGTCATCGGTGGAATGTTTGAGGTGGTGTTTAAAATCACGGTAAAACAAGGCTTTGCCGTGTTTTTGCAGCCCAATCATGCTGTACAACTCGGCCTTGGGTTTTTGTGGCAACACGGTGGCGAGGAATTGCACCAGCGCGCTGGGCACTTCGCAGTCAATCATGAAATAAGCGCGGTTAAATGAGAACAACGAGCCCAAATGTCGGCCTTCGAGCAAAATGGTGTCGCAATACAAGCCGCCCGCCTCGTCGTGCAAAATCGGAATGGCGAATGGGTATTCGCGGTGGCCGTTGATGATTTTGCCCAACAAATACGCGCCTTTGTTGCGATAAAACAAGGAGCGCACGGCTTGGATTTGTAGATTGGGTTTGGCGGCAAACGTGCCTTGCGCGCTGGATTCGAGCCGCGCCAAAATCAAATCAACGTCGCGCGACAAATCGGTAAATGGGCGGTTTAATCCCAAGTCTGCAAACATTTGCAACAAGGATTCGCGCCAGCCGTCGCGGTGCGGGTAATAACTGCTGTAGGTTGCGGATTCGGAGTCAATGTATTCGGTGGAAATCACGGGGCGCACAAACAAATAATCGTTGTTAAAGTACTCGTTTTGCAGGACTTTGGTTGAAACGGAGTTAAAAAACGTTTCGGCGCATTCGGGCTGATGGTGCTCCATCAACAATTCAACGTAATGGTTTTTGAGCGCTTGTAAAAACGCGGTGTCGCTAAATGGCAGGGTTTCGTCTTGCTCAATCACATTGACGGTTTCTACGACGCGTTCGTCATAAAACGCAATCCGCTCGGCGGCGAGCCTTTGAATCTGCGCCCAATCGGCCTGCTCAAACGCGATTTTAGCGGCGCGGGCGCATTCACGAAAACGGGTGTAATGGCGGTTAAAGCCGTCAAGGACTTGGGCGGCGAGCTGTTGGGCGGGCTGGGTCATGGCGCACTCCTGATTTTGGACAGTCGAATCAAAATAAAAACAAACGCCAGCGGACACGGCTGGCGTTTGTTGATTGCTAGTTAAAAAACCCTTTGACCTTATCAAACCAACCCTTGCTTTGCGGGTTGTGTTTGTCGCCATTTTCTTTTAATGACATGTCAAACTGCATGAGCAGGTCTTTTTGCTCGTTGGTCAATTTCACAGGCGTTTCAATCGTGACATGCACGTACAACTCGCCAACGGTTGAGGCCGAGCGTACGTGCGGCATGCCTTTGCCGCGCAGACGGAATTTTTGACCTGTTTGCGTGCCCTCTGGAATGGTCATGTGGGCGCCGCCGTGTAAGGTGGGGACTTCAATGTCGCCGCCCAAGGCTGCTTTGGTGAATGAAAGCGGGACGGTGCAATGTAAGTCAATGCCGTCGCGTTCAAACACGGCGTGGCGGCGAATGTGTACTTCTACGAATAAGTCGCCTGCTGGCCCACCGTTAACACCCGGTTCGCCTTTGCCTGAGTTGCGAATGCGCATGCCGTCTTCAATCCCTGCGGGGATGTTGACTTCAAGGGTTTTGTTGGTTTTGGTTTTGCCTTCGCCGTGGCAGGTTTTGCATGGTTTTGGATTGTATTTGCCCGTGCCGTGGCATTTTGGACAGGTTTGTTGCACCGAGAAAAAGCCTTGCGACATACGCACTTGACCGTGACCGTCGCAGGTTGGGCAGGTTTCGGGCTTTGAGCCTTTTTCTGCGCCTGTGCCTTCGCAGGTGTTGCAGTTGTCCCACGATGGCACGCGGATTTGGGTAACTTTGCCGTGCGCTGCGTCTTCTAAATCGACTTCCATGGTGTAGCGCAAATCTGAGCCTTTGTAGACTTGTGGGCCGCCGCGTTGTTGGCCGCGCCCGCCAAAAATATCACCAAACACGTCGCCAAATGCATCACCAAACGGATGGCCGCCGCCAAAGCCACCACCGCCGCCACCCATATTGGGGTCAACGCCTGCGTGACCGTATTGGTCGTAGGCGGCACGTTTTTGCGGGTCAGAGAGCATTTCGTACGCTTCTTTGACTTCTTTGAATTTTTCTTCCGCATTGGGGTTGTCTTGGTTGCGATCGGGATGATGCTTCATGGCCAATTTGCGGTAGGCTTTTTTGATTTCGGCATCATCAGCGTTGCGCCCAACGCCCAGCGTTTCGTAAAAATCTTTTTTTGACATGGTTCAATTCGTTATGAGTAAAAGGTTAAATAATTTATAAATTTAAAATTTCTAAAGCTTAAAAGTCTTGTTTATATGAGGCTGATTGCGTGGTTTTCAAGTCGCATCTGTGTGCGCATAAACCAGCGCGCCGTTGATGATGGTGCAATTGACTTGCGCGGGCAGCTCGTAGCCCAAATACGGGGTATTGAGGTGTGCGCCCACTGTCGCGACAGGCAGCTCTTGATAAGCATCTGGGTTAAAAATCACCATGCTTGCCTGCGTGCCATTTTGCCAAATAGGTACAGGCAAATCAAGCACGGCATAGGCGCGATGTACCGCTGCTGACAATGCCTGCGCCACATCAACCTTTGATTCTTGCGCGAGCAATACCAACAAATTGAGCAACCATTGCACGCCAACGGAGCCTGCTTGCGCTGCACCAACGGGCAATTGTTTGGCATCTGCATCCACGGCGATGTGGTCAGAGACCACCGCGTCGATTGTGCCGTCCAGCACGCCTGCGCGCAAGGCGGCGCGGTCAGCGCTGCCGCGCAACGGCGGATTAAACACAAATTGGCGGTCAAAATACCCCATGTCGGTATCGACCAAATGCAAGTGGTGCATGTTGACGTCGCAGGTGATGTTGAGCTTTTCGAGTTTGGCGGCGCGAATCAATTCAACGGCGCGGGCCGATGAAATGCGACAAACATGTACGCGTGGGGCTTGAGCCCCCATGCCGCGCAGCAGTTCAAATAAGGTATGCAGCGCAATGGTTTCGGCGGCAACCGACATGCCAGACAAGCCCAAGCGCGACGCATACTCGCCCGCGCCGACCACGCCGCCGCCAAGGCTTGCGTCTTGGGCACGCAACCAAACGGGCAAACCAAAACTCGCGGCGTACGCCAAGGCGCGCTGCAAAACCTGCGTGTTTTTAATTGGTTCATCCGCTTGGCTGAACGCGATGCAACCGTTTTCTGCCAAAGTTGCCAGTTCGGCGAGCTGCTCGCCCTTTAGACCTTGCGTGAGCGCACCCAGCGGGTAAACTTTGGCCAAGCCCAGCGCGTGACTTTTGGCGGTGAGTAAACCCACCACATCAGGCTCGTCCAAAATCGGCGTGCTGTCGGGCAAAGCGGCCACATGCGCCACCCCGCCTGCCACAGCGGCTTTGAGGACGGTTGCGGTCAAATCACGATGGTTGCCGCCTTTTTCTTGCAGTCGCACCGCCAAATCGGCGAGCGCAAAACTCATGAGTTGGCCTTGGGCATTGATGGTTGTGTTGGGCGCAAAATCAACTGGGGCTTGGTTGATGCCAACAATGAGGCCGTTTTGCACATACACATCGCTGCCAGCCGCATCGGTGTGGCTGGCGTGCACCAACCGCGCATTTTGTATCAATAATGAACTCATGCTGCATTTCCTCCTGCCAAAATCGCCATCACCGCCATGCGAATCGCAATGCCAAAACTCACTTGCGGCAAAATCACCGCTTGCGCGCCGTCGGCAACCTCCGATGCGATTTCGACCCCACGATTGATTGGACCGGGATGCATCACAATCGCATCGGGTTTGGCGCGCGCGAGTTTTTCGGCGGTTAAGCCATAAAATTTAAAGTACTCAGCTTCAGACGGCAGCAATGCGCCGTGCATGCGCTCGCGTTGCAGGCGCAGCATGATGATCACGTCCACGTCTTTGAGGCCTTCATTCATGTCGTGATACACGTGCGCGCCCATTTGCGCCAAGCCGCTGGGCAACAAGGTTTGCGGGCCAATCACGCGCACTTCAGGCACGCCCAGCGTGGTGAGCGCGTGGATGTCAGAACGTGCCACGCGCGAATGCAAAATGTCACCGACAATCGCCACGCGCAGTTGCGTGAAGTCTTTTTTGAAGTGCCGAATCGTGTACATATCAAGCAAACCTTGGGTTGGGTGCGCATGTCGCCCGTCGCCCGCGTTGACAATGTGAATGTCTTTTTTGCCCAAACGATTCAAGTGTTCCGCCATCAAATACGGCGCGCCCGATTGATTGTGGCGCACCACAAACATATCGGCGTGCATGGCGGCAAGGTTGTCCATGGTGTCAAGCAGGCTCTCGCCCTTGCTCGCGCTGGAGGCTTCGATATTCAAATTGACGACGTCGGCGGACAAACGTTTGGCGGCGATTTCAAAGGTCGTGCGCGTGCGGGTGGAATTTTCAAAAAAGATGTTAAACACCGATTTGCCGCGCAACAGCGGCACTTTTTTGACATCATGATTGTTGAGCGACAAAAATGATTCGGCGGTATTTAAAATATGTGTGAGCATGTCGCGCGACAAACCCTCAAGCGTGAGCAGATGTTGCAAACGCCCATCCGCCGTCATTTGTGGGTTGCGCGCATTGCGCAGGCTTGCCCATGGTACGGCGGGCGGCGTGTAATGGCTCATGCAGTTTCTCCTCAATTGGCGCGCAGCGGCACGCGAAAGCAAAATCGGTGCGCTTGGTCGCGTTCAAGCACTAATTTATACGCGACATCAAACTCAGCCACGCCGCCGACAAACCGCGCGGCAAAAGGCAATTCGCGCCCGCCACGGTCAAACAAAACCGCCAAATCCACGCGGCTGGGGCGGCCAAAATCAAAAATCTCATTGAGCGCGGCGCGCGCACTGCGCCCCGAGTTCAAAATATCATCACACAAAATCACCGCACGTCCGTCGAGCTCAACCGGCATGTCGGTGGTTTTGACATTAGCGCGAATGCCCACACTGGCAAAATCGTCACGGTAAAACGAAATATCAATCGTGCAACACGGCTCGGGCAATTGCAAATCCGCATGCAAACGCGCCGCCAGCCACGCGCCGCCGCGATGAATCCCGATAATGACGGGCGGCTGCGCGGGATTTAAATCCGCGCGAATTTGCGCTAATAATTGACCATATAAATGCTCTGCGTCAGGGATTTTGGAGGTTGGGGTATTAAAAGTGGTCATGGAATGGTTTAGCAATCGTTTAAATATTGTTGCAAAATCACGGCGGCGGCTTGGTCATCCTGCGGCACGGCACGAATATTACCATTGGCTTGGCGCTTGTTTTTGGGCGCAATGACCGCTGAGGAATAGCGCTCATCCGTATCGACAACGTCGATTAAAAACCGTGTGCGCAATTGCTGGGCAAATGCGGTGCACGCGGCGGTCATTTTGTGCGGCGTGTCGTCTGGGTGACGCGGAATACCAATCGCAATCGCGCTCACTTGCCACTCTTTGATGATGATGGCCAGCTCGTTTAACACCTGCTCATCGCTTTGGCGGGCAATGATTTTGAGTGGCTGCGCTTGGCGCGTGAGTGTGTTGCCCATCGCAACCCCCACGCGTTTGAGGCCGTAATCAACGCCTAAAACGGTGGCAATCATTACGCACGCCCCGTTTGCTCAGACAGCATCACGGCATCAAAGCCCAATAAGCGCATGGCTTGACTGTAGCGCTCGCGCGGCAAGGTTTCAAACAACACATGCTCGGACGCCGCAACGTTGAGCCACGCGTTGCGCGCGATTTCGGCTTCGAGCTGCCCTGCGCCCCAACCTGCGTAGCCCAGCGCCAGAATCATGTGTTCAGGGCCTTGGCCTTGCGCAATGGCTTCAAGCACGTCGCGCGAGCTGGTCAAACCCAAACGGTCGTTGATTTTAATCGTGGCGGCGTATTCCTTGAACGGCGAATGCAGCACAAAGCCGCGCTCAGTTTGCACAGGCCCGCCCAATAAAACCGCATCGCGGGCGCGCGGGCTCACTTGAATCGCATCCTCATCTGCGACTTCGAGCTTGACCAAAACCTCGGACAACACAATCTCAGAGGCGCGGTTAACCACAATCCCCAAAGCGCCGTTGTCATTGTGTTCACACACATAAATAACGGTGCGATCAAAAGCATCGCCACGCTGCATTGGGGTGGCAATCAAAAATTGCCCCGTCAAATTGAGCGGGGCGTTCATCTGGGCGTGGCTGCTGGTGGTGATTTGCGTGTTTTTCATGCACGCATTTTACCGCAAAATCAATTGATGGGCGCTCGTTTAATTAAGCGCGCACGAAGTCCGTGCGTGCCGCGTGCGCAAAATTTCGACATAGCGCTGCGACCTCATAAGCCACTTTCAGTGCCATTTGCAATACGTTGTTTTATAAGGATTATTTTTTCGGCGTTTTGCGATAAAAATGCGCTAAGTGCTTGTCTTTAAAAAGAAAATCGCAATCTCGCTTGACAGAAGCCAAGAACACAATTAAAGTGGCGAAAAGTGTCTAATTGTGGGTATTTTTACCCAGACGCCGCATTTAATACGGATTAAATGCAGAAAAACAGAGGCTTCTTATGTACCAAGGCATATCAGCATTGGCATTGGATGCAAAAGGTCGGATGCTCGTACCGACCAAGTATCGCGATGCGCTCGCCGTGCAGTGTGACGGTCAATTAACATTGACCCGCCACCCGCACGGCTGTTTGCTGTTGTTGCCGCGCCCTGTTTGGGTAGAAATGCGCAAAGACATTAACGCGTGGCCAATGTCAGCACGCTCGTGGCAACGAATTTTTATGGGCAACGCAACAGATATTGAGTTTGATGGTTCTGGGCGAATTTTGATTGCGCCAGAATTGCGCGTGGCCGCCGGTCTGTCAAAAGAGTTGATTTTAATTGGCATGGGTTCGCATTTTGAAATCTGGGATGCGGCGGCACATGCGCTTGAGGAAGCCAATGCGATTGCGCAAGGCATGCCTGACGCATTGAGTGATTTTTCGTTTTGATGGCGCAAGAACACATTACGGTCATGCTCAATGAAGCGGTGGATGCGCTGCGCGTTCGCGCAGACGGCGTGTATGTAGACGGCACGTTTGGGCGCGGCGGCCACAGCCGTTTGATTTTAAGCAAGTTGGGCGCGCAGGGGCAATTGTGGGTGTTTGACAAAGATCCGCGCGCGATTGCGGTGGCAAAAGATTTGGCGCAAAACGATGCGCGCGTGCGCGTCATCCACGACAGTTTTAACACAATTGCCGCGCATTTGAGCGCTTCGAGCGTGGACGGTGTGTTGCTTGATTTGGGGGTGAGTTCGCCGCAAATTGATGACGCAAGCCGTGGCTTTAGTTTTCGCCAAGACGGCCCGCTGGACATGCGCATGGACGACAGTTCGGGGCAAAGCGCAGCGCAATGGATTGCGCAGGTCAGTGAATCGGAGCTGGCACGCGTGATTAAGGAATATGGCGAGGAGCGGTACGCCAAGTTTATTGCACGTGCAATTGTGGCGCGCCGTGACAGTGCGCCGTTTTTGACGACGTTGGATTTGGCGCACGTTGTCGCAACCCAAGTGCGCGGTTACGAGAAGGGTCAAAACCCAGCCACGCGGACGTTTCAGGCGATTCGGATTGCGGTCAACGAGGAATTAAGCGATTTGGACAAAACGCTGGCTCGTACATTGCAGGTGATGCGTCAAGGCGCGTTTTTGTCTGTGATTAGTTTTCATTCCTTGGAGGACAGGCGCGTGAAGCAGTTTATTGCCAAGTACAGCAAGCATGATATTGCGCTGGCAAAAATGCCTTTGCGTGAATCGCAACTGCCTGAGTTGATGCTCAAAGATTTGGGCAAAGTCAAACCAAGTAAGGATGAAGTGACGCACAACCCCCGTTCGCGCTCTGCGGTTTTACGCTGCGCAGAAAAGACAGGCAGCACTATATGAATATTTGGAAAATCATTTGCATGTTGGTCGTGACCTTGCTGACGTGTTTGGCGGTCATTTCTGTGCGTTTTGAAGAGCGTAATTTGGCCAAAACGCTGGAGAAAGCACGCGAGCAAGAGCGTTTATTACAGATTGAATGGAGCGTCAAACAAGTGCAACAAGTGGCGGCCTCAAAAAACGACCACATTGCCGAACAAGTGATGAAACAAAACATGCAAAACGTTGACCCAAGTTTGACTTACTACGTGAAGCCTGATGGCCAAAATGCTGGGACACAACCATGAGCAGCACCAAACCAGGTAACAAAATCGCCATTGAAGTATGGCGCTCAAGGCTGATTCTGCTGTTTATTATGGCGGCAATGATGGCGCTGATTTTTCGCGCGGTTTGGGTGCAGCTCGTTGACAACGAATTTTTAATCGGGCGTGGCGAAGCGCGTTACGCCAAGCAGCTGACCATCTCCGCCCCACGCGGCAAAATTTATGACCGCAATATGGTGGTTTTGGCCTCAAATGTGCCTGCACAAGCGATTTGGATTATTCCTGAAGAAGTCCAAGAAGGCAAAATGACGGCGACGCAAGAGGCACGGTTGACCGAGCTGCTCGAGATTGGTGCCGCAGATTTGCGCAAAAAAATCGCAAAAGATGACAAACGATTTGTGTATTTGCGCCGCCAAGTCTCGCAAGAAGATGCGGACAAAATCAAGGCATTAAACATCAAAGGCGTTTATACCCTGAAAGAGGTCAAGCGCGATTACCCGCAAGGTGAAGTGTTTGCCCACTTAACCGGATTCACCGATATTGAAGGCAAAGGCCAAGACGGAATTGAACGGGTTAAAGACAAAACGATTGAGGGCACAGAAGGCAGCCGGCGCGTGATTCGCGACCGTTTGGGCAACGTGCTTGAGGACGAAGGCATCATTAAAGCGGCCAGCCCTGGTGAGGACGTCGTATTGTCGCTGGACGCACGGGTGCAATACATTGCGTTTAATGCCTTGCGCGACGTGGTTGATCTTAAAGGTGCAAAAAGCGCTTCCGCGATGGTGGTGGACACGCAAACAGGTGAGGTTTTGGCAATGGCCAACTACCCTGCATACGACCCAAATAAGCGTTCAGGGATGACGGGCGATCAAGTGCGCAACCGCACGGTCACCGATTTGTTTGAACCGGGCTCAACGCTTAAGCCGTTTTCAACCGCCCTTGCTTTAGAAGAAAAATTGGTGTCTGCCAACACCGTCATCGATACGCAAGGCGGATCGTTAACATTGGATGGCGCGACCATCCACGACTCACATCCAAATGGGGCATTGACGGTTGGGCAGGTGATACAAAAATCGTCCAACGTTGGCACGGTGAAAATTGCACTCAAACTGAATAAATGCGACATGTGGGGCATGTTTGACCGCGTTGGATTTACAACGGCCTATACGGACATCGGGCTGCCGAGCGTGGCAAAAGGTTTGGTTCGTCCATGCGCCAGCTGGAGGCCGATTGAGCAGGCAACCATGTCCTACGGTCACGGGATTGCGCTGTCTTTATTGCAGCTTACCCACGCTTACACTGCGTTTGCACGTGATGGCGAAATGGTGCCATTGACTTTATATAAGCGCCCAGACAACACCGCGATGGCGGGCACGCGGATTTTTTCTGCGCAAACCGCCGTCACCATGCGCGGCATGCTGGAAAAAGTCACCGAACCTGGCGGAACGGCAATCAAGGCGCAAGTGATTGGGTATCGCGTGGGCGGCAAAACCGGCACGGCGTACAAAGTTGAAGGCAATGGTTACAACAAAAGCAAATACGTGGCCTCGTTTGCAGGACTGGCGCCCGTTTCCAAGCCACGGATTGTGGTGACGGTGATGGTTGATGAGCCGCCACCGGGCAACCACTTTGGCGGACAAATCGCGGCGCCCGTATTTAGCCGAATTGTTTCTGAAACACTGCGCACGTTGTCGATTGCGCCTGATGCACCCTATAAAACATCGATTCAAACTGACGGCGACGTCGCGGAGGCGTTTTAATGAACCAGCAAGGGCTACGCGCCAACCAACTTACCCCAGCTCAAGCAGATGCCGCGCAAGATGCGCAAGCGTGGCTGTTTGACTGGGCGCGCACGCTGGGTGATGCGGCGGGGGATTTGTCCAGCGATGCGCGTCGCATTCAATCAGGCGATGCGTTTGTGGCGTACGCCTTTGACGCGCAGCACGACGGGCGCGGCTACATTGAACAGGCGCACGGCAACGGCGCGGCTGCGGTGTTGTGGCAAAACGATGGCGCACAACTGCCCGTTTGCCATGTGGCCAATTACGCCGTTCCAGAGCTCAATATTCTGGCAGGCCATATTGCGCACGCGTACTACGGCGAACCATCAAATGATTTGCGCATGGTTGCGGTCACAGGCACAAATGGCAAAACCTCATGCGCCCAATGGTTGGCACAGCTGCTGGGCGCGCTTGACGAGCCGTGCGGTTTAATTGGCACGCTGGGCGTGGGCTTTGTGGGCAACATGACCGAAACTGGTTTTACCACGCCGCAAGCGGTTGAGGTGCATCGGATGTTGCGCGGATTGGCGCAAGATGGCGCCAAAGCCGTGACCATGGAAGTGTCGTCACATGCGCTCGCGCAAGGCCGCGTCAATGGCGTGGCTTTTGATGTGGCTTTGTTTACCAACCTGTCACGCGACCATTTGGACTATCACGGCGACATGGCTGAGTATGAAGCCGCCAAAGCGGCATTGTTTACGTGGCACGGCCTCAAAACAGCGGTCATTAACATGGATGATGCTGCAGGCGGGCGCATGGCTCACGTGGCGCAAGCCAATGGCATTGCGGTCATTGGCTACGGTTTTAATGACGCGCCGCATGGGATTGATTCGTATTTGCAGGCGAAAAACGTGCGCGTGGACGGCGCGTTTACCGCCTTTGAATTAAATGGTGGCGCCCAGACTTTTGTTATCAAAAGTACGTTGGTCGGTGATTTTAATGTGATGAACCTGCTGGGCGTGCTGGGGGTTGGGGTTGGATTGGGTTATCCATTGAGCGCCATGATTGACGTATGTGCGTCAATTGAACCCGCACCGGGCAGAATGCAACGGGTTGGCTCAGCCACTCAGCCGCTGTGCGTGATTGATTTTGCCCACACGCCAGACGCTTTGGCGCACACATTAAACGCATTGGCGCCGATTGCGCGTGAACGCGGCGGCAAATTGATTTGCGTGTTTGGCTGCGGCGGCGACCGCGATGCAGGCAAGCGCCCACTTATGGGCAGCGTTGCCGCCAATTTGTGCGACGCGGTTTGGATTACCTCGGACAATCCGCGCTCAGAATCCGCGCTGTCGATTGTTGAACAAATTGCAAGCGGTGCGACTGGCCGCGCAACGGTGCGCCAAGTCGTTTTGCGCCAAGAAGCCATTGCGCAAGCGATACACAACGCCACGCAACAAGACGTGATTCTTATCGCAGGCAAAGGCCATGAAGCCTATCAAGAAATTATGGGGGTGAAACACCCTTACTCGGATTTAAACCAAGTAACGCACGTATTAGAGCAATGGAAAAACACATGAGCACGATGACCGACTTACACCAAATCAGCCAATGGCTGCACGCGCAGCCATTAAACAGCGCCGATGCGAGCGTGAAATTTAACCGCGTCTCAACGGACACGCGCAGCCTGCTGCCTGGCGATTTGTTTGTGGCGCTTAAAGGCGAGCGGTTTGATGCGCATGACTTTTTGGGGCAAATCAACGCGGGGCAAGTGGCTGCGGTCATTGCGCAATCCGTCCCTGAAGGCTTTCATGTGCCCGCCATTTTGGTAAAAGACACACGCGTTGCGTTGCAAGAATTATCAAACGGCTGGCGCAACCAATACAACCTGCCGCTGGCCTTGGTGACTGGCAGCAATGGCAAAACCACGGTCAAAGAAATGTTGGCCGCTATTTTACGTGCCGCGTTCGGCGATGATTACATTGCCACACGCGGCAACTTAAACAACGACATTGGCCTGCCCATGACGTTGCTTAACTTGCGTGCCAATCACCGCGCCGCCGTGATTGAATTGGGCATGAACCACCCTGGCGAAACCGCGCAACTCGCGCCACTTGCAGCCCCAAGCGTGGCGATTATTAACAACGCGCAGCGCGAACATCAAGAATTTATGCACACCGTTGAAGCGGTGGCACTCGAACACGCAGATGCACTCAATGCGCTGCCAAAAAATGGCACGGCGGTATTCCCCGCAGACGATGCTTATGCTGACATTTGGCGCAAGCGCGCTGCGAGTCTGGGTTTAACCGTCAATGACTTCAGCTTGGATGAGGCATTTGGCGCAGCCTTCACGGCCCGGTATGAGCTGGGCTTACACGCATCCACCGTGCAAATCATCACCCCAATGGGGCAATGCACCACGCAGCTCAACATCCCAGGTGAGCACAATGTCCACAACGCGCTGGCCGCCTGTGCTGCCGCATGCGCGATGGGGATTTCATTGGATGTGGTTGCAAAAGGATTGAGTGAATTTTCGCCCGCCAAAGGCCGCCTGCAAACCCACCGCTTGAGCAATGGCGTGACGTTGATTGATGACACGTACAACGCCAACCCTGACTCGGTGCGTGCCGCCATTGACGTATTGGCCGCCAGCGCTGGGCGGAAAATATTGGTTTTGGGTGACATGGGCGAAGTGGGCAACCAAGGCGTGGCGTACCACCAAGAAATTGGCGCCTACGCAGCGAGCAAAGACATGACCGTCATGATTGGCACGGGTCAAGCCATGCTTGATGCAGTAGAAGCGTTTGGCAAGGGTGCGCAGCATTTAAGCGACATTCATACCATTGCTGACGCGGTTCATGCACATATTTTGGACGGCGCGCACACGATTTTGGTCAAAGGCTCGCGTTTTATGGGGATGGAGCAAGTCGTGCAAGACTTGATTGCGCTGCACGCCCCCAATCAGGCCTCCGTATAAAAATGATTTACATCAAATAAATCAAAAAATGACACAAGTCAAATTAACCGAACACACTTACACAGACACAAAGGCTGGCCATGTTATACCTACTCGCTAAATGGTTTTCAAACGACATTCGTTTTTTAAACGTCTTTCATTATTTAACGCTGCGTGCCGTGCTGGCATGCGCGACGGCACTCTTAATTGGCTTGATTGCGGGCCCGTGGGTGATTCGCAAACTTGCTCAGATGAAATTTGGCCAAGCGGTGCGCACCGATGGCCCACAAACCCATTTGGTGAAACACGGCACGCCGACCATGGGCGGCATTTTAATCTTAATCTCGATTGCGATTTCCACCCTGCTTTGGGCGGATTTGTCCAACCGTTTTATTTGGATTGTGCTGTTGGTGACCTTGGGTTATGGCGCGATTGGCTGGGCGGATGATTACCGCAAAGTCGTGAACCGCGACCCCAATGGCATGCCGTCGCGTGAAAAATTCATGTGGCAGACAATTATTGGCGTGGTGGCAGCACTTGGCTTGGTTTTTTCCGTGTCTGCGCCATCAGAGCTACACGCGTTTGGACTATTTTGGGATTGGCTCAAAAGCGGCATGACCCTTGAACTGCCCAATAAAGCCGACTTAATTGTGCCGTTTTTTAAAACCATCAGCTATCCGTTGGGGGTTTTGGGCTTTGTGATTTTGTCGTTCTTGGTGATTGTTGGCACGAGCAATGCGGTGAATTTAACCGATGGCTTGGACGGCTTGGCAATTATGCCAACGGTCATGGTTGGCTCAGCGCTGGGTTTGTTTGCTTATATTTCAGGCAATGCAAACTATGCGAGCTATTTAAACTTACCCGCCATTGCTGGCGCGGGTGAGGTGTTTGTGTTTTGCGCGGCCATGGCCGGCGCGGGTTTGGCGTTTTTGTGGTTTAACGCTTACCCCGCGCAGGTATTTATGGGTGACGTGGGCGCTTTGGCGCTGGGTGGCGCATTGGGTACGGTGGCAATTATTGTGCGCCAAGAGATTTTATTGTTTGTGATGGGCGGCGTGTTTGTGGTTGAAACGTTGTCGGTGATGTTGCAAGTGACTTACTTTAAATACACCAAAAAACGCTTTGGTCAAGGACGCAGAATTTTACTCATGGCGCCATTGCACCACCATTTTGAACAAAAAGGTTGGCGCGAAACACAAGTCGTGGTGCGGTTTTGGATTATCACCATGATGCTGGTTTTAATCGGTTTGGCGAGTATTAAATTGCGTTAAGCGCTGGACGTTATTCAGCGCAACAGATTACACAAAAGGAAATGCAGTGAAACAATTGGTTATCGGTCTTGGAGAGTCGGGTTTGGCAATGGTGCGCCACGCGGTACGCGTGGGCGCGAGCGTTGCCGTGTACGACTCTCGCACTGCGCCTGCGCTACTCGCGACAGCGCAAGAGACTTATCCAAACGTTGTGGTGCATTTGGGACAATTTGATGCGCGGTATTTAGACGGCATTGATCAAATTGCGATTAGCCCTGGTTTAAGTCCGCACCAGTCGCCGCTCAAAGAGATTATTGCCGCTGCCCAAGCGCGCGCCATTGCGGTTGTGGGTGAGCTTGACTTGTTTGGCGCCGCAATTGATGCGCTCAACGCTGCGCAAGACTATCAACCAAAAATTGTGGCCATTACGGGCACGAACGGCAAAACCACCGTGACCGCGCTCACCAAACATTTATGCCAAGCAGCGGGCGTGCATGCAATTGCTGCGGGCAACATCAGCCCGTCCATGCTGGATGCGCTGTGCGATGCGCTTGATGCAGATGCGCTGCCATCGGTTTGGGTGCTGGAGTTGTCGAGTTTTCAATTGCAATTTGCGCGCAGCTTTGCGGCGGATGCGGCCACCGTGTTAAACCTCAGTCAAGACCATTTGGATTGGCATTTAGACGGTGCGGAATATCAAGGCGCAAAAGCCAAAATTTTTGGCGCCAAAACCATTCAAATCCTCAACCGTGACGACGCAAACGTCATGGCAATGGCGCAAGCAGACCATGCGCAACACAGCTTTGGCCTGAACAAGCCCGCTCAAGCACATGCGTATGGCTTGTGGCAAGACGGCGGCGTTGAGTGGCTGTGCGTTGCCAACGTGCTTGCCAATGAACAACCGCAAACCAAAGCCAACAAAGCCAATCCGCCCGAAGTCGTGCTGGATGTCGTGCGCGTGATGCCCGTCAATGCCCTGCGCATTCGCGGCCGACACAATGCGCTCAATGCGCTGGCCGCGCTGGCGCTGTGTCGCGCGATTGAATTGCCGTTGTCCAAACTGCTGCATGGCTTGCGCACCTACGCGGGTGAGCCGCATCGTGTCCAATTGATTCAAACCATTGGTGGCGTGGATTTTTATGATGACAGCAAAGGCACCAACGTGGGCGCAACCGTTGCGGCCATCAGCGGTTTAGACCAGCCAATTATTTTGATTGCAGGCGGCGACGGCAAAGGACAAGACTTCGCCCCGCTGGCTGCGTGCGTGCAAGGACGGGTCAAACAAATTGAATTGATCGGCAAAGATGCGCACCGATTAGCAGCCGCATTGAGCGAGAGCGGCGCACAAATCACGCTGCACGACTCTTTAGAATTGGCCACGCAGGCTGCGGCACATGCGGCGCTAACGGGCGACGTGGTGCTGCTTTCGCCCGCTTGCGCCAGTTTGGATATGTTTAAAAATTATGCGCACCGCGCCCAAGTTTTTGCGGATGCGGTGGCTGAATTTGCGCATCAACGGGGGCAATTATGATTCAGCGCCTCGTGAATTTTTTTGCGCCAGAACCTGCGTCCGATGCCAATCCACCTGGGTTTTTACGCACGCCGCGCTTGGCGCTACAAAATTTTGACCCCGTGATTTTATGGGTGCCTATATTTTTAATGTTGCTCGGCTTGGTGATGGTTTTTTCTGCCAGCATTGCGTTGCCTGGCTCGCCAAAATTTAAGGATTACAGCAGTTACTCTTTTGTATTCCGCCAATTTATTAGCTTGGTTCTTGGTTTTTTTGTGGCGGTATTTGGGTTTCGCTTACCGAGCAAGGATTGGGAAAAAATCGCGCCATTGCTGTTTATCTTTACGATGTTTTTACTGGTGCTTGTGCTGATTCCCGGTGTGGGGCGCTCGGTGGGCGGCGCTCGGCGCTGGTTGCCATTGGGGATTATGAATTTACAGCCGTCTGAATTGATGAAAATTGCCTGCGCTTTGTATGCCGCCAGTTATTGCGTGCGCAAGCAAGGCGCGCTTGAACATTTTAAAAGCGGCATATTGCCGATTGCGATTGTGGTTGTTTTGACGGGCGGCTTGCTGATGGGCGAACCTGACTTGGGCGCCTTTATGGTGATTTTTGCCGTGACGATGGGCGTGGTTTTTTTGGGTGGCGTGAATGCAAAGATGTTTGCGGGCATGGCTGGCGTGGCTGCGGTGGGCTTTGTCACGTTGGTTTTGGCGTTTCCATTTAGGCGCGCGCGGCTTTTTGCCTATCTTGACCCTTGGTCAAAAGACCACGCAGAGGGCAAAGCGTATCAGCTCACCCAGTCTTTGATTGCTTTTGGTCGGGGCGAGCTTTGGGGCGTTGGTTTGGGCGATTCGGTACAAAAAATGTTTTATTTGCCTGAGGCGCACACCGATTTTATTTTGGCGGTGATTGGCGAGGAGTTTGGTTTTATCGGCGTTACCGTTGTGATTGGCGCATTTACGATTTTGGTGCACCGCATGTTTCGGATTGCACGTGAAGCGCTCGTGTTTGAGCGCAATTTTCAAGCGCTGGCGGTGCAAGGTTTGGGAATTTGGTTTGGCGTGCAAAGCTTTATTAATATTGGCGTGAATTTGGGGCTTTTGCCCACCAAAGGTTTGACCTTGCCTTTTGTAAGTTATGGCGGTAGCGCAATTTTAATGAATTGTTTGGCGATTGCGTTTGTACTAAGAGTTGACTATGAGAACCGTTGCTTGATGCGAGGAGAAAAGCTGTGAATACAAAAAAAACAATTATCGTGATGGCTGGCGGTACGGGCGGGCATATCATGCCGGGCTTGGCTGTGGCACAACAATTGATTGACGCTGGCCACAAAGTTGAGTGGTTGGGTGGTTTGCCCAGCAGCATGGAGGCGCGTCTCGTGCCGCAACATGGTTTGACGTTTCACAGTGTTGATTTTGGTGGCGTGCGCGGCAAAGGGATTTTGACCCAGTTGTATGCGCCGTTCCGTTTGATTCAGGCCATGATGCAAGCGCGTTCAATTATAAAAAAGCTCAATCCTGATGTGGTGCTTGGGATGGGCGGTTATATCACGGTGCCTGGTGGTTTGGCGGCAAAATCATGTGGTGTGCCGATTGTGTTGCATGAGCAAAACTCTGTGGCGGGCTTGTCGAATAAGCTGCTGGCAAAAATCGCCACAACGGTGATTACCGGTTTTCCCAATGTGTTTAAAAATGGTTTGTGGTTGGGCAACCCTGTCAAAGCATCAATCGCGGCAATTTTGCACCCAAAATTACGATTTGCGCAGCGCGAAGGTGCGCTGAAGGTCGCGGTGATTGGCGGCAGCTTGGGAGCGCAAGCGCTCAATCGTTTGGTGCCGCAAGCCTTGGCGTTGTTGCCGCCTGAGTGCAAAATGGCGGTGGTGCATCAAGCGGGTGAAAAAATGCTCGATGATTTGCGCAA
Organism: Hydromonas sp.; assembly: GCA_017495165.1. Classification (GTDB taxonomy): domain Bacteria; phylum Pseudomonadota; class Gammaproteobacteria; order Burkholderiales; family Burkholderiaceae; genus Hydromonas. Next base: position 95,445 of record JAFEII010000016.1, read on the forward strand.
CAACTACGCGTTGGCGCAGGTTGAAGGAGAATGCGTGCCGTTTGTGCATGATATGGCGGCGCTGTATTCTGAAGTGGATGTGGTGATTTGCCGCGCAGGTGCAATGACGGTGTCTGAACTTGCGGTTGCTGGCGTGGCGAGTATTTTGGTGCCATTTCCATCTGCGGTTGATGACCATCAAACCAGCAACGCGAAATTGTTGACGGAAGTCGGCGCGGGGATTTGCATCCAACAAAATATTTTAACGCCACAAACGTTGGCTGACGTGCTGTATGCCATGAGCCGTGAAAAGTTGTTGGCGCAATCGGTTGCGGCATTAAGTGTGGCCAAGCCAGATGCGACGGCGCAAGTGGCTCAAGCGTGCTTGGATGCGGCGGTTAAGTCGTAAGCGGCCTATTTATTGCACGCATCGTATTTAAAGAGAAATCATGAAACATAAAGTACAAAACATTCATTTTGTGGGCATCGGTGGCGCAGGTATGAGCGGCATTGCGGAGGTGTTGCTTAATTTGGGTTACACCGTGACGGGTTCGGACGCATCGGTGAGCGCAACTGTGACGCATCTGCGTCAACTGGGCGCAACGGTTGCGCTGGGCCACCATGAAGACAACGTGCAAAACGCCGACGTATTGGTGGTGTCAACTGCGATTGCACAAGACAACCCTGAGTTGCTCAGCGCACGCGCACGCAACATACCTGTGGTGCCACGGGCGGTGATGTTGGCAGAGTTGATGCGTTTGCGTCGAGGGATTGGGATTGCAGGGACGCACGGCAAAACCACGACCACCTCATTGGTGGCCAGCGTATTGGCTGAAGGCGGCATGGATCCGACCTTTGTGATTGGTGGGCGTTTGAACAGCGCGGGCGTTAACGCACGGCTGGGGCAAGGCGAATACATTGTGGTGGAAGCGGATGAGTCGGACGGCTCGTTTTTGAACTTATTACCGATGATTGCGGTGATTACGAATATCGACGCAGACCACATGGACACGTACGACCATGACTTTAATAAATTAAAAGACGCGTTCATCTCATTTACCCAGCACATCCCGTTTTATGGTGCGGCGGTGGTGTGTATTGATGATGTGAATGTGCGCGAAATTGCGCCACGCATTGCCAAAACGCTGATTACTTATGGCACATCAGAGGATGCGTTGGTGCGTGCGGTTGATGTGACTGATGACAATGGGCAAATGAGGTTTCACGTGGAGCGTCGTGGTTTTGGCGAAGAGCTGCCGGTATTGTCGGTCGTGCTAAATTTGCCAGGGCTGCACAATGTACGCAACGCGTTGGCGGCAATCGCGGTGGCGACTGAGTTGGATGTCGATGATGCGGCGATTTTAACGGCACTTGAGCAGTTTAACGGCGTGGGTCGACGTTTTCAGCGTTATGGCGAGGTTGCCGTTGCGGCATCGGACTCAAAACCTGCGGGTGCGTTTACATTGGTGGACGACTATGGCCACCACCCCGTTGAAATGGCGGCAACGCTGGCTGCGGCGCGCGGTGCTTTTCCCAATCGGCGGATTGTGTTGGCGTTTCAGCCGCACCGCTACAGCCGCACGCGTGACTGCTTTGAGGATTTTGTCAAAGTGTTGTCTGATTCTGACGCGGTGTTGCTGGCCGAAGTGTATGCCGCAGGCGAAGCGCCGATTGTGGCGGCCGATGGGCGTTCATTGGCGCGCGCCTTGCGGGTAGCGGGCAAGGTTGAACCCGTGTTTGTTGAGGAAGTCAGCGACATGGCGCAAGCAATTATTGACTTTGCCCAAGCGGGTGACGTGGTCATTACGATGGGCGCAGGTTCAATTGGGGCGGTGGCCGCTCAGGTATTGGAACTCAAAAAAAATGAATCAGGAGCAGCAAAATGACGGCAGTAAATCACAATTTAGGCAAAGTCGCGGTGTTGTTTGGCGGGGTATCCGCTGAACGCGAAGTCTCGATAAAATCAGGCACGATGGTGCATGCAGCGCTGGTGCGCCAAGGCGTGGATGCGCATTTGTTTGACACAAAAGAGCAGAATATATTTGACCTTAAAACCCAAGGCTTTGACCGCGTTTTTATCGCGTTGCACGGACGCTTTGGCGAAGACGGCACGCTGCAAGGTGCGCTGGAGTTGATGGGTTTGCCTTACACCGGCAGCGGCGTGCTGGCCAGCGCGCTGGCCATGAACAAAGTTCGTACCAAGCAGGTGTGGCTGCAATCAGGTTTGGTGTCGCCCGCGTACCGTGTTTTGCCACGCGGAACAGATATTGCACCTTTATTGGATGCAATTGTGGCCGAGCTGGGCTTGCCAATGTTTGTCAAACCGCCGCACGAAGGCTCCTCTTTGGGCGCGGGCAAAGTATCGCAAGCGAGCGAGCTGCAAGCTGCATGTGAGTTGGCTTGGAAATATGACACGCATGCGTTGATTGAAGAATGCGTTGAGGGACGCGAATTGACCTGCGCCATTCTGGGTTCAGGTGCCAATGCCGTTGCGCTGCCGATTGTAGAAATCAAAGCGGCTTCGGGCAACTATGATTTTGATGCGAAATACAAAAAAGACAATACCGTGTATGTTTGCCCAGCCGAATTGAGCACTGAGCAAACCGCAACCATCCAAAAAATGGCGCTTGACGCGTATTTGGCATTGGGTTGCTCGGGTTGGGGGCGCGGTGATGTGCTCCTGCGTGCGGGTGACGAAAAACCGTTTTTGCTTGAAATGAACACCTCGCCAGGCATGACTGACCATTCATTGGTGCCAATGGCCGCACGGACTTACGGAATTGAGTACGAGCAACTCGTGGTGCGGGTGTTGGCAGATGCACGCTTGCACATCCAAAAAGACGTGGGTTAAGCATGTTAAATTTTTGGCATGACATCGATTTAATGGGCAATGTAAGCCGCGTCATCATGCGGCTTGCCTTGGCGATGTTGGGCTTTGCTTTGGTGGCTTGGATTTTGCAAAGCCGTTACTTTGCGATTAACCAATTTACGGTTGTGGGCGATGTGACTCAAGTAGATGAAGCCAAGCTGCATGAATTGGTTGATAAACATCTGGCGGACGGGCTGGCGGGCGGATTTTTTTCAATGCGCTTAAAAAAAGTGCAAGAGAGTGTGTCTGAGATAAGCTGGATTAAAAGCGCGTCGGTGCGCCGCGTTTGGCCACACGAGGTTGAGATTTCCTTGCAGGAATATCAGCCGATTGCGTTTTGGAACAACCGATATTTAAGCGCTGAGGGCAGTTTGTTTGATGCGCATTTACCGGATGCCATCAAAGCTAATTTACTGACCAGCGGCGGGCCTGATGAGGCGGCCCAATTGGTCTCGGAGCAAATTCCGCAGTTTCAAGCCTGGCTTGCGCCAACGGGCTGGAAAATTAAAAGCGTGGTTTTAAGTCCACGTTACAGCTGGCGCGTTGGTTTTGACAATGGTTTAAGCGTTGAGTTTGGGCGCGCAGACACGCCCACCGCGCTGACGGAGCGCGCCGCACGGCTGGCCAATTCGGCCAAGTTTATTGAAGAAAAATTGGGGGACGGCGGCGGTTATATTGACATGCGCTATCCAGATGGTTTTGCAATGAAAACAGACAAGCTGCATCGAGTGGCTGCAACAAACAAAATATAGGTGAATAAAATGAGTGAACATACAAAAGATTTGATTGTTGCGCTGGACATTGGTACGTCCAAAGTGGTGGCAATGATTGCGGAGGTTTTGCCCAACAACCAATTTAACGTGGTTGGCATCGGCCACCACCCATCACGCGGCTTGAAAAAAGGCATGGTGGTCAATATTGAAGACACCATTCAAACCATTCAATACGCGATTGAAGAAGCAGAGCTGCGGGCAGGTTTTTCTATACGCTCCGTGTGCACAGGGATAGCAGGCAGCCACATTCACAGCTTTAATTCAAGCGGCATGGTGGCGGTGCGCGACACTGAAATTACCAGCGTGGACATTGAACGCGTGCTCGAAACCGCACGCGCCGTCAGCATTCCCGCCGACCAACAGGTTTTGCACGTCATTCCACAACAATACAAAGTGAACGAGCAAGATGGGATTCGCGACCCGATTGGCATGACGGGGATGCGCTTGGAAGTTAAAGTTCACATCATCACAGGCTCAGTTTCTGCCGCCCAAAATATTGTCAAATGCATTCGCCGCTGCGGCTTGGATGTGAGCGATTTGGTGTTGCAGCCGCTGGCCTCAAGCATGGCTGTTTTAACCGAAGATGAGCGCGACATCGGCGTGGCATTGGTTGATATTGGCGGCGGCACAACGGATATTGCCATTTTTGTGGATGGCGCCATTCGTCACACCGCCGTGATTCCCATCGCAGGCGATCAAGTCACCAATGACATTGCCATGGCTTTGCGCACGCCCACCGCGGAAGCTGAGGAGCTCAAGCTGCGCTTTGGCGTGACCAAGCAAGTGATGGTGCCGCCCGATTCAGTCATAGAAATTCCTGGCGTGGGTGACCGCGTGTCACGCCGCGTCAAACGCCAGCTGTTGGCCTCGGTGATTGAGCCGCGTGTGGAAGAGCTGTTTGTGCTGGTGCAGCGCAACCTTGAAGAGGCGGGCTTTTCCGATTTAATCGCCTCTGGAATCGTACTTACCGGCGGTACAAGTTTGCTGCCGGGGATGACTGAATTGGCTGAGGAAGTGTTTATGAAACCTGTGCGCATTGCGCAGCCAGTGTATGACGGCAATTTGTCGGACATCGTGTGTAACCCACGTTATTCAACGGTTGTGGGCTTGTTGATTCAAGCGCGTAAGCTAAAAAGCACGACCAACAGCGAGGCGGCTTCACCCAAGAAACGCCGCAATATGGGGGCGCCAACAGAGGCGGCGGTCAGTCAACACACCGAACGCAAAACCCATGATGGCACAGAAAAATCAATATTCAACAAGATGAAGGAATGGTTCATGAAAACATTTTAACTCGTGCGACCATCGAAAAATCTCGCTGGTGGTAAAATAGCCGCCAAATTTATATCCAACTAATTAATCTCATCAAATGATGAAAAAGGGGAATGTTATGAACTTCGAAATGCTCAATGAAAAAGCTGAAGGCACGGTTATCAAAGTAATTGGTGTGGGTGGTGCGGGTGGCAATGCCGTGCAACACATGATTTCACGCGGCGTGTCTGGCGTTGAGTTTATCTGCGCCAATACAGATGCGCAAGCACTCAACAAATCAACCGTTTTACACAAAATTCAATTGGGTGAAAGCGGTTTGGGCGCTGGCGCCAAACCTGAGGTTGGCCGCGCTGCCGCCCAAGAAAACCGCGAGCGGATTGCCGATCTTTTGCGTGACGCCAACATGGTCTTTATTACCGCAGGTATGGGCGGGGGCACAGGAACGGGTGCGGCACCTATTATTGCAGAGGTTGCAAAAGAGATGGGCATTTTGACCGTGGCGGTTGTTTCAAAACCGTTTGAATTTGAAGGCTCACGCCGTATGCGCGTGGCAGAAGAAGGTTTGAGCGAGCTGGAAAAAAATGTGGACTCTTTAATTGTCGTGTTAAACGACAAACTCGAAGAAACGCTGGGCGATGATGTCAGCATGGACGAGGCATTCATCGCAGCGGACAACGTGTTAAACAACGCAGTTGCAGGGATTGCCGAAATTATCAACGTTGACGGCCATATTAACGTCGACTTTAACGACGTCAAAACCGTTATGGGCGAGCAAGGCCGCGCCATGATGGGTACGGCCAGCGCATCAGGTCACGACCGCGCCAATGTTGCCGCCACCAAAGCCGTCGCCAGCCCATTATTGGATGGCGTCAACTTGGCAGGCGCTCGCGGCATTTTGATTAACATTTCTGCCACAAAAGCCACCCTCAAAGCCCGCGAAACCCGTGAAGTCGTGAGTGTGATTCGCGACTGCGCCTCTGAAGATGCCACCGTGATTTATGGTTTTGTTTATGATGAAACCCTCGGAGACGACATGCGCGTCACCGTCGTGGCAACGGGGTTGGGCGGCCATAACACCATTGGTGGCGGTAATGGCGGTGGAATCGGCTTGCAAAATCCACAAACATCGGGGATTCGTGCGGCATCCGCACCAACAGATGCACAAAGGTTTGATGGCAAGCCCGTTGCCGCAGCAACTGCGTATCGCGATCAGAATTATGAGACCTATGCGCAAGCGGTCAATGCGCCACCAGTTGTGGACTACAACCGTGGCTCAATTAAAACCAACCCTGATGCGTATGATGAGTTGGATGTGCCCAGTTTTCGACGTGGCACGGTGCAAAACTTCTCAAACTACGATGAGCTTGACGAGCCAACCATCAACCGCCGTGCCACGCAACAGGCAACAACGCGGGTGGTAAATGGTGAAGATTTGTCTGATTTGGACGTACCCGCATTTTTACGTCGTCAAGCGGATTGAGCGCCTGCCCGTCAACTGCACAGCCAGTCCATCGAATCTCATGGTGTGCTGCACGACATTTAGACGGCATTCGCGGACAAAAAACCCAGCCTTTGGCTGGGTTTTTTGTCATGCAAATTTTGCAATTGCATAATTTTACAACGTCATAATCTCCTAACTCCCTAACTCTTTAGCAATGCAAAACCATTAAATGCTGCCTCAAGGTTTTTGCCATGCGCTCGAACGCGCGCTTCAATTTGACTCAATTCAACTTTTAGGCCTTGCTCCAAATGGCCAATCCGATCAGAAACCGCTTGTTTTTTAAGCTGAAAAGCCTGCTCTTTTAACTTAACCCATTCGTTCATGGTTTCGCTAAAGGCATCGTATTCAGCGTTAAATTTTTGGCGGATTTGCTCTAAATCATACTTCATGTCCAACCCATAAACAGCGGCGCTCGATGAGAGTTTTTGCTCTGCACGCTTAAACTTCATGGCCACTTCAGCGTGGACAATGGTTAATGAGGGAATGCGCTTTAAGTTGCGGGTCAAGCCAATTTTTGACAAAGATAAAATCAACCATTTGGTTGGATCAAACTGCCACCATTTAACGCCGTTGCGGTAGTCGTATTGGAAAATATGGTGAAAATTATGGTAACCCTCGCCCCACGTCACCAATGCCAACCATGGGTTGTCACGAGCGGTATTTTCATCCGTGTAGGGCTGACTGCCAAACATGTGCGCCAAGGAGTTAATGAAAAATGTGACATGGTGCGAGACGACCAGCCGCACCAAACCGGCCATGAGCATCACGCCCCAGAAATCGCCCACCGCCGATCCCACCAGCGCTGGAAGGCCAAAGTTAGACAACAAAATAAGCGGCACATAATGATTGTGTTGAAACATCACCATGGGGTCACGCGTTAAATCTGGGGCGTTCTTGTAGTTTGACTCACTGCTTGGAAAGTTGCGCAGCATCCAGCCGATGTGTGAAAACCAAAAGCCGCGTTTGGCCGAGTACGGGTCTTTGTCTACGTCATCGACGTGTTGGTGGTGGGTTCGGTGTCCAGATGCCCAGTACAAAACGCTATTTTGTATCGCCATTGTGCCGCCAATCATTAGAAACAGGCGCACCAACCAGCTCGCTTCGTACGTGCGATGTGCCCACAATCGATGATAACCTGCGGTAATCCCCAAGCCATTCCACGCCAAGAACAGCGCAAAAATGCACCATGTGCTCAGTGAAATGCTGTGTGACCACAAATAAATTGGCAATAAAATCAGCGCGGCCAAAGGCGTGAGCGTTAACATTAAAGCGGCTGGCCAGTTAATCTCTGGTTTTTTTGAGCTTTGCGGCTGGGTTTTTGACTGCGTCACGATGAACTCCTTAAGTTAATTGACGAACCGCAGGTTGCACAGCCTATTTTTACTCTGTGCTTTTTGCGCGCCAAGGGTTCAACTATAGCATTGTTCAGCGCGGGTTTCTAGAGCGGGCGGGCGGTTTATACGGTCGAAGTGATTTTAAACAGCCTTGGTTGTTTACGCTATAATTTCAGCCTTGATTCAATAACGGACACGCACCATGAGCATTTTTCAAAAAACCCTGACGAACACAGTGACAACCACTGGGATTGGCCTGCACTCTGGCCGCAAAGTTCACTTAACGTTGCGAGCCGCGCCAATTGATACGGGCATCGTTTTTAGACGTGTTGATGTGGATGCGTCTTTGGATATTCGGGTTGCGGCTGAAAATGTCGTGGACACACGAATGGCCACAACCTTGGCGCACCCTGAGAACCCTCAAGCACGCGTTTTAACCATTGAGCATTTGATGTCGGCGTTGGCTGGTTTGGGAATTGACAACGCAATTATCGAGGTCGATGCGCCAGAAATCCCGATTATGGATGGCAGCGCCACCAGTTTTGTCTATTTGATTGAGTCGGCGGGCATTGTTGAACAGGCGGCTGCGCGGCGTTTTTTGCGCATCAAAAAATCAGTTTGCGTGACAGAGGGCGACAAAACAGCGCGCTTGGATCCGTATTTTGGCTTTAAAGCGCGGTTTGATATTGAGTTTGACCATCCTGCGATTGATGGGACGGGCAATCATTTTGAAGTCGATTTTGTCGGCAATGCGTTTGTTCATCAAATTTCACGTGCGCGTACGTTTGGTTTTATTCAAGACGTTGAGGCGTTGCGTGGCCTTGGTTTGGCACAAGGCGGCAACCTTGGAAATGCGATTGTGATGGATGAATATAAAATTCTTAACCCAGAAGGCTTGCGCTACAAAGATGAGTTTGTGAAGCACAAAATTTTAGATGCCATTGGGGATTTGTTTGTGATTGGGCTGCCAATTTTGGGGGCTTATTCTGCATTCAAATCTGGGCATGCGTTAAACAATGCGCTGATTCGTGAGATTTTGAGCGACACAGACAACTTTGAAATTGTGAGTTTCAGCGATGCCGCCCAAGCACCTGAGTTTGTTCGGGCGGGCACGCAAAAAGAGCTGCTCGTGTAACCATGCCATTGCGTCGTTGTGTCATTGACGCAACGCCAATGATGCCTAAACCGCCGCAGTAACGACGATTTCAACATCAAACTCAGCGCCAGCCAGCTTGGCCTGAACCGTGGCTCTGGTGGGCAAACCTTGTGGTGACACCCACGCATCCCATGCTTGATTCATTTGGGCAAATTGACTCATGTCGCTCAAGTAAATGGTGGCGGTAAGCAAGCGGGTTTTGTCCGTCCCAGCTTGCGCCAAGTAGCCATCAATTTGCGCCAGCACGTTGCGGGTTTGTTCCAACACGGAACGCCCGATTTGACTGGTTTCATCCACTTGCCCTGCCAGATAAACCACGCCATTGTAAACAACCATTTGGCTCATTCGAGCGTTTGAGTTTGAGCGTACGATTTCCATTATTTTCTCCAAAAATGTCAGATTGACAGTTGCTATAAATCAAGCCGGGGTTAATGGCCGCCAGCGGCGCTGGCACCTTTAACGGGCTTGGCAAAAAACACACAAAACATCAGCACAATAAACAATCCGCTCGACAAATACAATACATCAACCGTTGCCATCGTCGCGGCTTGACTGGTTGCCATGTTGTTGAGCGCCGTCAAGCGTGCGGCCTCGCTTAAGCCTGTGCTGTTGAGCTGCGCCATAAACGTATCGTACGCGGGATTGCCTGGGTGCAATTGCTCAACCAATCGGACATGGTGAAAATTGGTGCGCCGCGACCACAGGGTTACAAATACGGCCGTACCAATTGCGCCGCCCAAGGTGCGCAAAAAATTAGACAGACCAGCGGCGCGTGTAATTTCTTCACCTTCGAGCCCCTCCATAATCAAGGCAGATAAGGGAATAAAAAAGAAGGGGATCCCCAGACCAAACACAAAGCGCCCCCACATGATTTGCTCAATCGTTGAGTCGGGACTCAGCAGGCTTGAATACCATGAGCCAAATGCAAACATGCCAAAGCCTGCAAACACGAGCCAGCGCACATCAACCTTGTGCATGTTCATGCCAATGACCGGCGAGAAAAATATCGCAAAAAGCGCCACGGGCGATGTGGCAATGCCAGAATGCACAGAGTCGTACCCCATCACACCTTGCAACCAAAGCGGCATGACAACCATTGCGCCAAAAAATATCGTAAAGCCAACCGTCTGCAAAACCGTCCCAACGGTAAAATTGCGCCGCGTTAATAAATGCAAATCCACAACTGGGTTTTTATCGTACCATTCCCAAACCGCCAAAAAAACCAGACCAACCACGGCCGTAATACACAAAACCACCACTTCGCTTGATTCAAACCAGCCCAAATCATTTGCATGCTCCAACATATACTGCAACGAGCCAACCCCAATCACCAGCAGCACCAAGCCCACCACGTCAATCGGCTGATACGAGACCGCCGTTTCACGGCCTTTGAGCAGCGTTTTGATGCTGTACATACAAAACAGGCCTACGGGAATATTGATATAAAAAATCCATTCCCACGAATAGTTGGCGGTGATGTAACCGCCCAACAGCGGCCCCATGACAGGCGCAATCACGACGGTCATTGCCCAGAACGCCATCGCCATGCCACGTTTGGCTGGCGGATAGCTGTTCATCATAATCGACTGCCCCAAAGGAACCATCGGCCCCGAGCACAAGCCTTGCATCAAGCGAAAAAACACCAGCGTGTTGTAATCGGTTGCCAAACCGCACAACATCGAAAACAAGGTAAACAATGCAACAGACCATAGAATCAAACGCACTTCGCCCACGCGACGCGCCAACCAGCCAGTCAAAGGCACGGCAATCGCTGCTGCAAGGGAGTACGAACTGATGATTGACGTGCCTTCGTTGGCGGACACGCCCATGGTGCCCGAAATGGTCGGCACGGCGACATTGGCAATGGTGGTGTCCAATACCTCCATAAACGTCACCATGGCCGTGGCGATGGTCAGCATAACCAATGCCCCGCCTTTTAAAGGCTCGAGTTGGTTTGGCACGTCCAATGACGGATTGGCAATGTTGCTGGGTTGGTTTACTTCAATTGTTTGAGTGCTGCTCATGTTAGCCTTTTGCTAAGCGATCAATCATGATTATTGATTGTCTGAAATGATTTTCATGGCCGCATCCTCGGCTTCTTGCTCATCTTGCGCATACACATTGGTGGACAAATTCCCCAAAGACAGCTCGCCTGCGCCCAGCAGTTGACCATCTCGGTTGTGCGTGTCCACTTCAACCGTCATCGACAAACCAAAGCGCAACGGCGCTGCCTTGAGCTCATTTGGATTGGTCAAAGCAATCCGCACAGGAACGCGCTGCACGATTTTAATCCAGTTACCTGTGGCATTTTGGGCTGGCAGAATCGATGCGGCCGAACCCGTTGACATTGCAATGCCTTGAATCTTGCCGCTATAAGTCACCTTGCCGTAAGCATCCGCTTTCAGGGTCACGGGTTGGCCAATGCGCAGGTTTTTAAGCTGCGTTTCTTTGAAATTGGCATCCACCCAAACCTCATTGGCGGCAACCAAATTCATGAGCGGCACATTGGGCGCTACGGTTTGACCAACCTGAGCGTAACGCTTGGACACAATGCCGCTCATCGGCGCAATCACCGCCAAGCGCTTTTCGTTGATAAAAGCGGCGCGAAATGCGGCTTTCGCACGTTCAACACTTGGGTGGTGCGAAACATCTGTGCCCGAAACTTGCGCCTTGGCGCTCCTATTTTGCGCCTGAGCCACCTGCAAGGCAGATTGCGCCCGCGCCAAAGCGTCTTTTGCATTGGCAAACTCTTCTTTGCTGACCGCGCCAGTTACAACCAGCGGCGCACGGCGTTTGACCGCATCGGCAGCGGTATTTACTGCCGTCGTGGCTTGGTTCACTTGCGCGGCAGTCACGCCCGTATTATTAAAGGCCTGCTGCACCTGACGCGTGGCTTCGGCCAATTGCGCCGTGGCTTGACTGAGCGCCACTTGCGCATCGGTTGGGCTTAATTTAACCAATTCTTGACCCGCCACAACCTCTTGATTTTCTTCGGCAAAAATCGCCTCTACCGTGCCAGTGGTTTGCGCGTTGATTGCCACAACATTGCCCGAAACACTCGCATTTTCAGTGACCTCATGGTATTGCCCCACCATAAAATAATAAGCAGCGCCTGCGATACCTGCCGTTGCAAAAGCGCTGCCAACGATGGCGAGCACTTTATTGCGCTTGTTTGGCTTATTCGGCGTGGCTTCTTGACTGGCAATGTTATCGGAACTCATATAAATCCTTGAAAATAGGGTAAATGTTAAATATCGAATATTGAATATTCAATATTGAAAACACAGTTATTCTGGTTTGGCGACAGCGGGCGCACGCAATCGAACCCCCAAATTAACCGCCAACTTGGCTTCTTGCACACGGCGCGCAGCAATCTGCGCAAGCAAATTGTCTTGCTCACGCAATGCGCTGCTTCTGGCAATCAACAACTCCATTTGCGGCGTAATACCTTGAGCAAAGCGCTCTTGCGCCAATTGCGCCAATCGATTGTTGCTTTGCAGCACGCGGGCTTGCTGAGCCACCTGCACCATGCTGTTGCGATGGTTTGCAAGCTGCTCAAAGGTTTCTGAAATCGCTTTGTAAACGGTTTTGTTGTAGTTGGCAATCGCAGAATCAAGCTGCGCTTGCTCATTACGCAACTTGGCATTTAGACCCGCGCCTGCAAAGATAGGGAGCGTAATGGCCGGCTCAACAATGTCAAAGCGCGAACTGGTTTTAAGCAACTTATCCAAACCAATCGCCTGAAAACCTGCGGTTAAGTTAAGGTTGAGGTTGGGATAAAATTCGGCCTTAACCGCCTTAATGTTTTCGGTGGCTGCCACAATATAATGCTGCGCCGCCGCAATGTCGGGTCGGGTGCTCAAAATATCAACCGGCACTTCATTGGGCAAAGACAGCGTTGCCCACGGCTGCGTCATGGGATTGATGGCGGGTAAATCAGCAGGCGTTGTGCCCACCAAAAACGCGAGCTGGGCACGCATGATGTCACGTTGCGCATCAAACGTGCCTTTTAATTGTTCGAGCTGCGCCAAAACCACGTCGACTTGCACGCTGTTTTGCACCGCCTGCAGCCCCGCCGCTTCGCGCTCAAACCAGCGCTGCTTGGTTTGTTGCTGCAACGCAATTTGACGGTCAAGCAGCTCGACTCGCGCACCCAGGGCGCTAAGTTGTGCATGCAGCGCCACAATATTGCTCGCGATTGATTGCTGTGCTGCGGCATACTCAAACTGAGCCGCCGCCTCTTGACCAAGCGCTGCGCGGTATTGCGCACGATGACGCCCCCAAATATCCAAATCCCAAGTCAAATTGGCCGCAATCAACCCAGAGTCTTTCCATTCGCCCCCCAATCCTTGCGGGTAAATATAATGTTCAGGGTAGGTTTGGCCAGCGGCCGAAAGCTTGATACCGCCAGTTGGATAGGACAGCTTTTTCACGCCATCTGCGGCGATTTGGCTGGCCGAAACTCGCGAAGCGAGCACTTGCAAATCCGGCGCGCCCTGAAAAGCAAGGTCTATCAACGCATTGAGTTGGGCGTCTTGATATTGACGCCACCAGCCCGCTTGCGGCCAGTTGATGCGTGCATGTTGGCTCACTTGCGGCAAGTTGAGCTGCGCATTGGTCACTTTTGTCAAAGGCTCATGCTCACTGGTTACAATCGCACAGCCGCCGCTCAACGCAACAAGGCTGCAAAGCGCTGCCATTTGAAAGGTTCGTAAAAAAGTCATGGGTGTTGGGAATCCGTTGAATTAAGCGCCAATAGGGCGAACACGAAATGCGTTCATAGCGCGCTGGTGCATTTTCTGATTCACCCGCGCATGCAAAAATTTTCCATTTTTTTTGACCTCAATCAAACCTGCGGCCTCTAAAACTTTGATGTGATGCGAAATGGTCGGCGCACCCAAATCAACTTTGGCGGAAAGTTCGCTCACCAAATGTGCGCTTGAGAAAAAATCAGTTGTGTTAACCGTTTGACGCTCCAAGAGCGCCAGATAAAGCGCCAATCGAGTTTCATTGGACAATGCCTTCATTTGCCTTATCAACTGTTTTAAATCCATTTTCCACCCCAGCTTCACATTTGAGTGCCAGTATACACAGTCAGTTCGATGATTATCAAACAATCAGCAGCCCATCCAGAAAACTGTAACAATACGTTGCGCCTGCGATGCGGCCAATTCATAGGCACATAAAAAAAGCCTCGAGTAAACTCGAGGCCAAAAATATCGCCGAAGCGACCACCCTGCTTAGGGAGGAAAAGCAGGGGAGGCTCACGCCTAACATGACTATACAACAGCGCAACAAATACATCAAGAACAATGTGCTTTATACGAGCATTTTTTGTAAAACCTACTTGGCAGCAGGCATTGCAACTGCTGCGCCATCTTTTGCATTTGGGTCAACGGGTTCTGGAAACGAGCCGCCCGATTTATTCGCCATATAAACAATTGCTTTTTTAACATCCACTTCACTCAAATCAGCACCACCACCTTTGGCAGGCATTTGATTAAAGCCATTCCACGCATGCGTGTACAAAACATCAAAACCTTGTGCAATCCGTGGCGCCCAATCAGAAGTGCCAATTTTTGGCGCACCATTTGTGCCTGCCGTGTGGCAAGACGTACACAAAGACTCAAAAATTTGCTGACCAGATTGCGCCCCCTTAGGCGCAGGCACGAGTTCAAACTTTGCAACAGGCACCATATTCACGGGCACCAAATCATCAGATGCTGTCGCAGCATTTGGGTTAATTGCTTGAGCAAGCAACAACAAAAGAACAAAAGGACCAACAGCCAAAGCGCCTGCAACGCCAGCCACTGTGATTGCCGATTTAGCGCTAAGCTGCTCGCGCTCGTCATGAGTTGTTGTGATGCGGTGTGTATCAGTCATAAAGCTTCCTGTGGTCATTGAATTTAGAATAGCCTAATTGTAAACGTAAAACCCTAAAAAATAAATGGCTATTGTGCGACACGCCACAAAGAACGACGCCAAATCAGTCATTGCAACTCTAAACGCACATCCAGCCTTAGCAAGCAATCCGATTATATCGCGCATTTTTTATCAAAGACGCGCATACACCACCCCAACCGCTCAAAAGCCAATGCCCAAGGCTTTTCTTAAAAACCGACTGCAACAAAATCGAAAACTGCGCAGCCCGAGCGCAGAACTCAAACTTTGTATCAAGCACGAAACAGGCGCTTGAAGGCTCACTCGGATGTGGCGGGTTGGGGCTTGCGTGGGACATTTTCCTGTTTTTACATTTTTTCAAATGCTACTCCACCAACTTCCCGCCAAACTCAGCAGCCCTTGTTTCCCATAAACAAGACTTAGGCATGTCGTTTTCTACGTATGAAACACACGCCCGCATTCAAGCTTGCGACCGATGAAGCCCCATCAATCAAACCCCCGTCAACACCTGTGCCTGTACTTCTGGTTGCACAACTTCAAGCCCCAAAATTCTGCCAATCGCCGCTTGTGTGGCGCTTGCAAGCTCTTGGCGGGTGGCAAAGTTTGCGCCGTTGATTGGCTCGGCGAATCGCACGCAGGCGCATACGCCGAATGAGCAGGTCAAGTCCCAAAAACTGCGCAACAAACTGGTGTCGCCTGCATAGGCGGCCAGCGGCGTGTATGCACCGTTTTTTCGATACGCGATTGCGATTGGGTAGATGGTTAGGCCGGCTTCAACGGCGGGTTGGAGTAAATTGGATCTAAATGGAATCATGTATGTGCCGTCTGTGGTTGTGCCTTCTGGGTATAGGCCGACCAGCTCGCCGTTGAGCGCGGCTTGGGTGATTTCGTGATTGGTGTGGCTAATGGAATGGCGGTTGCCGCGTTGTACAAACAGTGTGCCGGCTCCGTGGACCAATACGCCCAAAATCGGCCAGTTTTGAATGTCAGATTTGGCCAGAAAACGTGCGGCTTGGACTGAGTTGGCAACAAATATATCCATCCATGATGAGTGGTTGCCTACAAGCATGCCGCGCATGGGCGTGTGGTGCGGCGGGTATTCCAACACGAGCTTGACGCCAATAACGCGGAGCAGCCCTCTTGACCAAGACCGAATCATGCGCGTGCGGGTGTCCCAGCTAACGAGTCGAAACAAAACCAAGCCATAAAAAACCCCGAGCAAAACATGCAAAAAAAGAAACACCAAACGCAACACACCAACCAACGAACCCAATATTTTCATAAACACCCCCATGATTTAAATTGAGCGGCTCAGCCGCTCAATGATTAAGATTTAATTTAAGATTTAACTATTGATAACTCATTATGATCAATGATTTTGACCGCTTATTTGGCACTGTCTTTTTTGGGACGCGCCAGCCATTCATGGCCTTTGAGCATCAAATGCCAATACAACCATGGGAATAAGAATTTTTTCATGTACCAGCCCAGTTTGCGTGGCACGGTTGGGTCCATGCCAAAGGTTGGCATGAGCTTGCCTGCGTAGCCAAATTCGGCCAAAATCAAGCGGCCGTGGCCAACGGTGATGGGGCATGCGCTGTAGCCATCGTAAACGGTTGGTAAATCAATGGCGGCGCGGCTGGCCAATAGGTTTTCGGCCACCACAACCACTTGTTTGCGAATGGCGGCGGCGGTTTTAGAATTGGGGGCGCTCATGGCATCGCCCACGCCAAAGACGTTGGGGTAGCGCACGTGTTGCAGCGTGTCTGGGTTCACCTCAACCCAGCCGTCGGCGTTGGCCAATGCACTGTCACGAATAAACGCGTGCGGCTTTTGCGGCGGCACGACGTGCAGCATTTCAAAGCTTTTTTCGGTAATGCTGATTTGGCCATCGGCGCTTTTGGACTCAAACCATGCTTTTTTGTTTGGCCCATCGACTTTGATTAAGTTGGAGCCGAAGCTGATTTGAGCGCCGTAATGCGCCATTTGGGCGGTTAAGTTGGGGATGAAATCAGGCACGCTAAACAACACGCCGCCCGCATTGTGAAACTCAATATTGATGTCCGCCAAACGTTTTTTGCCCTCCCAATGAGCTGCCGACAAATACAGCGCCTTTTGGGGTGCGCCCGCGCATTTGATGGGCACCATCGGTTGCGTAAACAGCGCCAAACCCGCCCGCATATTTTGTACGCACGTCCATGTATAGGGCGCTAAATCCGCGCGGTAATTTGAGGTCACATTGTTTTGCCCCAGCGTGTCACTCAAGCCCTCAATCGCATCCCACAAACACGCCAAGCCACTGGCAACCACCAGCTGCTGATATTGCACGTGCTCGCCATTGTTGAGCACCACCGTGTTTGCATCTGGCGTAAAAGAAGTGACCGCCGCTTTAATCCATTTGGCGTGATTGGGAATCACCGCGTGCATGTGGCGCACAGAATCATCCACATCAAATTCGCCCGCACCCACCAGCGTCCATGCAGCCTGATAATAATGCTGCTCGGAGGGTTCGATAATCGCCAAATCCAGCTTTGGTTGGCGCTTGAGCAAACTGGCCGCCAACGCAATCCCCGCCGAACCGCCGCCCACAATCACCACATCATGGGTGCGCAACGTGGGCGCGGATGTTTCAACTGGGGCATTGGTGCTGACCGACGGATTGTGATTTTGCGCAGAAGCCACGCCCACCGCGCCCGCATTTTTGGTGTCCACCAGCGTTAAATCATGTTGATTGAGCAGCCCCATGGCAATTGCGGCTTGATATATATTGGTCGAGCGCGTACCCGTGCGGCAAAAAGCCAACACAGGCTTTGGCAAGTCCGCCAGCACACGGGCAAAATCCTCAACCAAGGTTTGCGTGACATGGCTGGGCGAAAATGGCACGGCGCTGTATTGCAACCCCTGCACCAGCGCCGCAACCGCCAACGCATCAGATGTGGGCTGCGATTCGCCCCCTTCAAAATCAGGGCGGTTATTAATGACCGAGGCAAAACCTGCGGCTTTAATTTGCGCCAAATCATCAGGCAAAATCTGTGGTGCTGTGCCAAACAACGAACTGTGCGAAGTGATGTCAACGCTCATATAAACTCCTAATAATCAAGCAAATGGGTGATGGGAAATAAGGCTTTTACCTTGCAGCCCGCATTCACCCTGATTGTTAATTTTAACACGGAAATGCGCGAAAACCCACCAAACCACCAACCGAAAGCCATTGAACTGCAGTTAAACGCCCCACCAGCCCCGTTCTTGCGCTAAAATACTAGAATTATTTAAACCCTCAACCTTCATACAATTAAAACGAAAGAAAATCATGAACCTACATCTTGCTTGCGGCGGCAATATTCTGCACGGTTGGTCAAACATGGATTTAGAGCCACGGCATCCAGACGTGCTCCAACAAGACTTAACCCAACCATTAAATCTGCCAGACAACAGTGTTGACGTCATTTACTCCGAACACTTTATTGAGCACATACCCAAAGCTGCCGCGTACGCATTCATCGCCGAGTGTTTTAAAAAACTAAAACCTGGAGCGACCATTCGCTTGAGCACACCCAACCTAGAGCGCATTATTCGCCAATACAGCTATGGTAAAACCGATGCTTGGCACAACATGGGTTGGCAGCCTGCCAGCAAGTGCGACTTACTTAACGAGGCTGGTCGCCTTTGGGGGCACGAGTACCTGTACGACTGGCACGAAATGGAAAAAATGTTGCGCGTGCATGGCTTTGTCAACATCAAGCGCGTCATGTGGGGGCAAAGTGAGGTTGAGGCTTTGCGTAACATTGAGTCACGCCCTGACAACGGCGAAATCGTCGTTGAAGCAACAAAGCCTCTTGCCACTCAAGCAAAACCAAAGGTTTCCGTGGTCATGGCCTCGTACAATCACGAGCCTTATGTTGCCGACGCCATCAACAGCGTTTTAGCACAAACATTCCAAGACTTTGAGTTTGTGATTACGGACGATGGTTCAAGTGACGGCACAGCACGCGTCATTGAGGGGTTTAGCGACCCCCGCATCAAATTCAACCCTTTACCAAAAAACAAAGGCGCATGCTTTGCAACCAATGACGCCATTAGCCGCGCACAAGGCCAATACATTGCCATTTTAAACTCCGATGATGAATTTTTACTTGATAAGCTGCAAAAGCAAGTGGATTTTTTAGACGCAAACCCAAGCATTGGCGCGGTTTTTGCTTATCCTGAAATGATGAACCAACACGGCGTGACATTTGCGCCACAAGACCAAGCGCAGCACAATGGTATTTTTATTGAGCACAACCGAACCCAAGTTGAATGGCTACAAAGATTATTTCATTTTAATTGCCTGTGCCACCCAACCATCATGATACGCAAGAGCGTTTATAACGAAGTCGGCCTTTACAACCCGAGCCTAAGGGTTCTGCCTGATTACGAAATGTGGGTAAAAGTCACACAAAAAACCAACATTCACATCATGGAAGAACCACTCATTCGTATGCGTAGGTTTGATAGTGAAACCAATGAAAGCGGCCACAGACCTGAAGTCATGCGACGCGTTAGATGGGAGCACATCAAGGTAATTAAGCGCTTTTTATCTACGCCAGACTATCTGTGGAACGCAATGATTCAAGGAAAATTCAGCTTGACCGAGCGCCCGCAACTGGTTAGTTATAAGCGCGAATTAGAGTTCGCCGCATTGTGTGCGCACCACAACACGCCCTCGCATTTAATGGCGGCAATTGAAGTGCTCAGCAGCATCAACGACGAATCAGACGAAACCGCGACCGTGGTTTATAGGGTACTCAACGAGTTGACCGCTCAATCAGATTATACGATTGGCATACACAAACCACTTGCCACGATTTTAACGGAGCAGCCATGAGCCAAAAGCCCAACACCTTTGTCACACAACCGTATTTGCCCGATCTAAAAGACTTTTTGCCTTATTTAGAGCAAATTTGGGACAACAAAACGCTCACCAACGCTGGCCCATTTCATCAACAGCTCGAAGCGGCGCTGTGTGATTATTTGGGGGTTAAGTATATTTCGCTATTCTCGAACGGCACATTGGCGCTGGTCACCGCACTGCAAAGCTTGCGCATCACAGGCGAGGTCATTACCACGCCCTATTCATTTGTTGCCACCTCGCATTCTTTGTTGTGGAATGGGATTAAACCCGTATTTGTTGATATTGACCCCAACACAATGAACATGAACCCAGCCTGCATTGAAGCGGCCATCACACCCAACACCACTGCAATTATGCCGGTGCATTGTTATGGCCACCCATGCGATGTGGATGCGATTCAAAAAATTGCGGATACGTATAATTTGCGCGTGATTTACGATGCCGCACATGCGTTTGGGGTTGAGAATGAAAACGGGAGCATTTTAAATTATGGCGACTTGTCGGTGCTGAGTTTTCATGCCACGAAGGTGTTCAATACCTTTGAAGGTGGTGCGATTGTTTGCCCTGACGCCAAAACCAAGAAGCGCATCGATCACTTGAAAAACTTTGGCTTTGTGGATGAGGTTACCGTCATCGCGCCAGGTATCAACGGTAAAATGAGCGAAATCAATGCGGCATTTGGTTTATTGCAACTGCAGCACATGCCGCAAGTTTTATCGCAGCGCAGTGAAATTGATGCGTTTTATCGAGCGCATTTAAGCAACATCAAAGGGATTCGATTGGGCGGCACAACGGGTGAGACACAACAAAACTATTCATATTTCCCGATTTTGATTGGCGCCGATTATCCATTGAGCCGCGATGCGCTGTACGAAAAACTGCGTGCGCATCAGATTTTTGCGCGGCGTTATTTTTACCCACTTATTTCAGAGTTTCCGATGTATCGTGGCTTAAACTCTGCACATCGGGACAATTTACCGCAAGCGAGCTTGATTGCATCACAAGTCATTTGCCTGCCGATTTACCCTGACTTGAGCATGGATGTTTGTGTGGCGATTGTTGATTTGATTAAAGGTGCGTCTTAATATGGCATTGTTAACGGCACAAGAAATTGCACAAATGGGGTTTCAATCCGTTGGTAAAAATGTGCAACTGTCCAATCGTGCCTCATTTTATAATTGCGCTCAAATTTCGATTGGTGACCATGTTCGCATTGATGACTTTTGTGTCCTGTCTGCGGGGGTTGGCGGGATTCTTATTGGCAATCACGTACACATCGCAGTGTATTCTTCTTTAATTGGCGCGGGTGACATCGTCTTATCTGATTTTGCCAATATCTCTTCTAAAGTTTCAATTTACAGCAGCAGCGATGATTATTCGGGCGAGTGGATGACCAACCCAACCATTCCCGCCAAATTTACAGGCGTGACGCACGGCAAGGTGTTCATTGGCCGCCATGTGATTGTTGGCTGCAACAGCGTTATTCTGCCAAACATTGTGTTGGCGGACGGGGTTGCAATCGGCGCGTTAAGTTTGGTGAACAAGGACTGCGCCGCGTTCGGTATTTATGCAGGAAGCCCTGCCAAACGCATTAAAGAACGCTCCCGTAATTTATTGGCATTAGAACAAGCCTTTTTAGCGGCAAACCCATCAAACTCTTTTTAGCACTTTAAAACTCACTTTCCCAGCGCCCATGCACAATCACACCGCCTACCCGCCCATGGCGCTTGAACGTCTTCAGAACGGCTGGAGTCACCACAGCCAATCGGACATGGCGCTCCAAATCCAATATTTGGCGGTGTGCGAATCCACCAACGCCCTGCTCTATTCTCGCGCCCATCACCCAAATACGTTGTTGGTGACGGAGCAACAAATCAACGGCAAAGGTCAATTTGAACGGACATGGTTGAGCCAGTCGGGCGACTTAACGTTTTCCTTAGGCTTGAACATCCCGATGGCACAGTTGGCGGCGTTGTCGCTCAAAGTCGGGCTGGCGATTGCGCAGATGTTTGCTCAGCGCGGAACTGGCCTGCAATTAAAATGGCCAAATGACATTATCGCCACGCACCCAGACACATCCAATCAAGGCAAATTGGCAGGGATTTTGGTGCAAAGCCTGCCGGATGTGGCGCAACAATCGGCATGGGTGGTGATTGGGGTGGGTCTCAATATCGCGCCTCGGCTCATGCCTGCGGGTGCGCAAGGTTTTGCGCCCATTGGTTTGGCGCAAATTGCGTCAAATTGGGTTGCGCCTGAAGTGGGTGCGCGTGAAGCGCTGATTGTTGCGTTGGTGGATGCAATTTTGCAAACCATCAACGCTGCGTCGTCTGCCAACTTAGCGCCTGAATGGAATGCGCATGACCTGTGGCATCAGCAATCTGTGCGACTTACCAAGCCTGACGGCGCGCACATTGAGGGCATTGGCCTTGGCATCAATTCAAGCGGTGCTTATCAAGTCATGCAAGGCAGTCAAATTCATACCGTTCAAAGCGGTCAACTCAGCGCGCCCAAGGGTGCGTCATGACCACACTTTTAATCGACAGCGGCAACAGCCGAATCAAATGGTGGTTTCACTCTGAGGCGCAACCCGTACAATCAAATACAACGCCGCACGCAGCCGATTTATACCAAGCGGACTGGCTCAATCTGCTGCGCGCCGATTGGCAACAGCAACGCCAGCCAAGCCGCTGCATCATCAGCCATGTGGGGCAAGACCAAACACTACGAGCGCTCACGCAACTCATACGTGACGTGTTTGGCGCAACAGGCATCACACACCTCACCGCGCAACCAAGTTTCAACGGCTTTCAGCTCAACTACAATGCGACCTCAATGGGCAGCGACCGCTACGCGCAGCTGTTGGGCGCGCACCAATTGAACATATCAGGCGCTTACCTTGTGGTCAGCGCAGGCACGGCGATTACGGTGGACGGCGTATTGACTGGCGGCCAACACGTGGGCGGCATGATTTTGCCCAGCATTGATTTGATGCGGCGCAGCCTGCACCAATATACCGCCAAACTGCCGCTCAACGGCGGCATGCCAGCGCCCAAGCAAGCGCCACGCGCCACGGATGATGCGCTGGCAACGGGCGCGCTGCTCGCGGCAGTCGGCGCCATTCATGAGTTTGCCGCGCGTTACATGCACGGCGAGGATTTGACGCTGATTTTATGTGGCGGCGGCGCTGCGCAGATTGCGCCGTACATCCGTTCACCAATGATTCAATCAATCGAGCCGCACGTTGCGCTGTGTTTGTATGGGTTGCGGTCATACATTCAACACTAGAAACATCCATTTTTTATTTTCTGTTTGATAAATGCAACACCCCTTGCCGTATTTAAGGAACCACGTGTGGTGGGAGCAATCTTTGACCCTCAAAAAACGTGCACTCACTGAGCAAGAATTGGTGGGACTTGAGGCGCACAACCAATTGCCGATTGAGCCGCTGTGATAAAATGCGCGCCTTATTTTGTTCACAGGCCTAGCAAATGAAAAAAATCAAAGTCTTTTTTACTGGCGGCACAATTGCCATGCGCATTGATGCCGATGGTTTGCTCAAGCCTGCGGTGTCTGGCGATGAACTATTGGCACAAATGCCACAATTGCAACACGCCATTTGTGTGGAATCGAGCCAGTTTTCTAATGTGTCATCATCCCAAATGTCCGGCGCGCTGTGCATGGAATTGCGCAGTCAAATCATTCAGACCCTTGCCCGCGCGGATATTTTTGGCATCGTGATTGTGCATGGCACGGACACGATGGAAGAGTCCGCATTTTTACTCGACGCTGCCTTAACCAGCGCGCAGTTGGCTGGAAAAACCGTGGTCATGACGGGCGCCATGCACAGCGCAGAACATGTGAATGGCGATGGTTTGTCCAATTTGGCAGACGCTTTGGCCGTTGCCAGCTGTGATGATGCGGCTGGTCGAGGTGTTTTGGTTGCCATGGCAGGCCAGATTCACGCGGCGCGCTGGGTCAGAAAAATGGACTCTGTGCGCGTGGACACGTTCGCCTCGCCCAACGATGCCCAAACCATCCAAGGAACGATTGCGAGGGATGGCGACGGATTTAAGGTGGCATTTACAACGGTGGCGGCTCGCAGTATGCCTGCCATTTCATTGGCCGATTCTGCTGTCGCGCTGGACAGAGTTGATATTATTTCCATGCACAGCGGCGCAGATGGCGCTTTATTAAACGCAAGCGTTGACCTTGGCGCCAAAGCCGTGGTGATCAATGCCGTGGGTGCGGGCAATGTGAATGAAGCGCTTTTTTGCGCCATTCAAGAGGTTTTGTCAAAGCAAATCCCCGTTATGATTAGCACGCGCTGCATCACTGGCGGCAGCTTGCCCGCTTATGGTTATGTGGGCGGCGGCCAACAGCTGCAAAAAATCGGCGCGTGTTTCGCAGCCGATTTGCCCGCACACAAAGCAAGGCTGTACGCACAATTGGCCTTGGCTGGCGGATACAAAACGCCGCACGACTTTGTTTCCCTGTTTGAGCAACTCGACTCTCAATAAAACGTACTTTTTTATCATTCGGACAAGTCTGCTTTATCAAAATAAAGGTTTGTAAGCCTTTGCTTCTCAAATTTTTAAAGCCCGAACTGAAAGCAAAAACCCTCAGCGTTCCGCTGAGGGTTTTTAATGCTGCCGAATAAATGGCTTTTATTGCTTTTATTGCTTTTATTGCTTTTATTGCTTTTATTGCTTATTCATCTTTTAGCGAAATTAAATTCTCTTTAATCCCAAATTTATTGTTCATGATGCGCTGTTGCACAATCGAGAAAATATTGCTCACCACCCAGTACAACACCAAGCCTGATGGGAAAAAGAAGAATGTAAAGCCAAAAATCAGCGGCATATACAACATCATTTTTGCTTGCATTGGGTCAGCGGGTTTTGGATTGAGTTTGGTTTGCACAAACATGGTAATCATCATCAAAATAGGCAAAATATACAGTTTATCAGGCGATGATAAATCTTGAATCCAGCCAAACCAAGGTGCGCCGCGCATTTCAACCGCTGATTGCAATACATAAAAGAACGCTAAGAAAATAGGCATTTGCAGCAACATTGGTAAACATCCGCCTGCTGGATTGACTTTTTCTTCTTTGTACATCGCCATCATGGCTTGATTGAGCTTCATTTTGTCGTCGCCATATTGCTCTTGCAACGCTTTTAAACGTGGTGCGAGCACTTTCATTTTGGCCATTGATTTAAAGCTGGCGGCGGTTAACGGGAACAAAGCAAGTTTGACCAATAACGTCATGGCAATAATCGCCCAACCCCAGTTGCCAATCAATTTTTCTAAATAGGTTAACAACCAATGCAACGGTCTTGCAATCATATCGGCCCAACCATAATCAATGGTTAAGTTTAAGCCCGGTGCCACGGCTGCCAACACATCTTGATTTTGTGGCCCGACATAAAACTGCGCATTGATTTGCTTCTTGGTTGAGGGTTCAATCGTGCCCAAAGCCACCGACTCACCAACGCTGTATGCGGCGTTGGCAGAAGTTTTGTCACTTGTTTGGGTATAAAAAATGCGCTCAACTTTGTCATTTAACGCCCAAGCCGACACAAAATACGGCTGCACCATGGCAACCCAGCCATTGTCTGCTGTGTCTTTATAAATCCCGGCATTTTTTTGAATCTCTTGGAAGGTGATTTTTTTGTATTTATTCGTCTCGTTATGAACCACAGCACCTGTCACGCTGCCATAAAATGGCGTGCTGCCAATTTGAGAGGCGTCGCGTGTGATGTCCAAATAAAGACGCGGCGTGATGGCTTGGACAGATTTGTTTTCAATCTCAAAAGCCACATCCACTGAATAGCTGCCACGTTTTAAGGTGTAGGTTTTTTTGAAAACAGCCTGCTCACTTTCAGCGGTCAAAACCACGCTGACCGTGTCTTGGCCCTCGACCATTGAGGCCGAGGGCGCGCTGGCCGTAAAGTTGGTGGTGTGATCAATTTCACCAGCCGTCAAGCCGCTGCGTGCGATGTACACGGCATTGCCTTTTTCATCACCCAACGTATTTAATAAAACCACTTTGCCGTTTTCTTTAGTCTCTGAGTCAAATTGAAGCAATTGGGCAAAATCAATCGTGCCGCCTTGCGTGTTGATGTCAATTCGCAAAACATCATTGGTTAATGAGACTTTTTGACCGGTTGGCACAATGGTTTGCACTTTTTTCTCAGCAGGAACAATCGTTTTTGTGCCGTCAGCTGCCACTTGAACAGTTTGAGCCGCAGGCGCTACAGGCGCTGGCGCGTGTGCTAATTGCCAGTTTTGCCACAACATAAATACCGACAAACCAAAAACAAGCCATAAAATCGTGCGTGGTGAAAAATTTTTCATACGTCTCTCTTTAATAAAAACTCAATGTAAAACAAAAATTCATTAATTACCGACAATCGCAATCCGCACGAGGCGTTTGTTTGTCAGGAACTGGATCAACACCGCCCTTACAACCGGGACGACAGCGCCCAATTCGTTTTGCCGCCAGCCAACTGCCGCGCCAAGCGCCGTGTTCGCGAATCGCAATGATTGCATAGCGCGAACAGGTTGGATAAAAGCGGCAATGATTGCCCATTAACGGGCTCAGCGCCAACTGATATATGCGCACCAAACCTATTAAAATACGGCTAAACATTTTTTTGTCGCTCATATTCAAGCGCAAACTGTTTGCCCTGTTCAAACAACTGTGCAATCTGCAACGCCCACTGCTTTTTTTGATTCGCACACAAAGGCAGTTGGTTGATGTTGCTGCGCAAGCGCAGCGCCCACAAACCATTGGGTAAATCCGCTTGGTGTTGCCTAAAATACTCCCGTGACAAGCGTTTAATCGTGTTTCTTCGAACCGCATGTTTGGAGAGCTTTTTAGGCACAATCAAGCCCAGCTGCGGGCGCGGATGGGTTTGTTCGTTTTTTAGTGTGTGCGCGCAAAAGTGCAAAAAAAACTGCGGCGTTTGCGCACACACACGCATACACAAAGCGGATGCATAGGCATCCGCTTTAAGTATTTTATGCGTGCGAGGCAAGCCAAATTTTGGTTGTACCATCATCGCTCTAAAATCAAATTGTTTTGGTTCAAAACAATTTAAACCGCTAAGCGCGTACGGCCTTTTGCACGACGTGCATTAAGGATGGCGCGGCCGCCACGGGTTTTCATGCGTGCACGGAAACCGTGTGTGCGTTTACGACGAACTACTGATGGTTGATAAGTACGTTTCATTATTCTCTACCCAAGCAAAAACTGTAAAAGTTTTAAAAAAGTTGTTTTAAAATTCAAATTTAATTCATTCGATTTAGCGCTGAACGCCATTCCATAACATCGCGCTATGAACCTAGTATTAAACTCGATTTATGCTTTAAAAGCAAGAGTTGCGCTTAAATTTACCGTTAATTTATAAAAATCTGTGGATAACCTCGCTTTTTAAGCCCCAACAAGTGTAAAATAGCGACAAATTTAGATTGACGTAATGATGCAACACTTAAAGACTCAATCACGAATAAACCCTTCTCGAATTGTTATTATTTTATGCAGTCACTTTGGCAATCTTGCTTAACTGAGCTCAAAAAAGAGCTGACACCACAACAATTTAAAGCTTGGATTTCGCCGCTGTCTTTTATTCAATTTACAGTCCAAGATGCCGTTTTGGTTTTAGGTGCGCCTTCTCGCATCAAAGCAGACGCGTGTGCGCGCCAGTTTGGTGAACGTTTAACGGTGTTGGCTTCCGATGCATGGGCGTTGCCTGTTAAACTGGTTTTTACGATTACCCCAAAAACGACAACCCCTAAAAAACCACAAACACCTGTTGAGTCAATTGATGCTCAAGAAAAAATCGAACAGATGGCGGTTGCAGCCAAAAAAACCAAACAGGCGGCCAATAAAATAAATTCCTTTCTTGAAAAAGAGCTTAACTTTGACAGTTTGGTGACGGGTAAGGCCAATCAATTGGCTCAAATGATTGGCTTTGAAGTGGTTGAACAACCAGGTAAAAAGTACAACCCATTTTTTATTTATGGTGGCGTTGGGGTTGGTAAAACCCATTTGATGCACGCCATTGGCAATGCGGTTTTAGACAAAAATCCTGATGCGAATGTGCGGTATTTGTTTGCCAATACTTACGTGACTGAGTTGGTCAAAGCATATGGCAGTAAAAGTTTGGATGAGTTTAAGGAATATTATCAAAACTTAGACATGTTGCTGATTGATGATATTCAGTTTTTTGGTGATGGCGACAAAAAAGGCACGCAAGCTTCTTTTTTTGAAGTTTTTGAAACGCTGATTAGCGCAAACAAACAGATTATCATTACCTCGGATCGCTATCCACGTGCGCTTGAAGGTATTCAAGAGCGCTTGCGTTCTCGTTTTGAATCAGGTATTTCTATTGAAATAGAGCCGCCTGAATTGGAAATGCGGGTGGGTATTTTGCTGAAAAAAGCAGCGCAAGAAAACATTGATTTACATCAAGATGTGGCTTTTTATATTGCAAAACTGCTTCGAGCCAATGTTCGTGAACTTGAAGGCGCGCTCAGAAAAGTCATCGCGTATTCTAAATTTCACAAACAGAAAATCAGCATTGAAACCACCAAAATTGCTCTAAAAGACCTTTTATCAAATACATCCACCTACATTTCTATTGAAGCGATTCAAAAAGCGGTGGCTGATTTTTATAAAATCAAAATTATTGACATGCATTCAACCCGCAGACCGCGCAACATTGCGTTTCCGCGTCAAATCGCCATGTATTTGTCTAAAGAGTTGACCAGTAAAAGTTTGCCTGAGATTGGTCAAAATTTTGGTGGGCGTGACCACACAACGGTTTTACATGCTCATAGAAAAATTACGGAAGACAAGCGACAAGATCAGCAGTTGTCGCATGAGCTGCATTTGTTAGAGCAGATTTTAAAAGGTTAAGGTTGGCTGATAACGTGTGCGTAAGTTGGTTTTATCTGTGGATAAGTAAAGAATAACTTTTAATAAAGAGTCTGTTTCGGTTTTTATTCATTTCTGTGAACATGTCATCCACAGGGAAAAATGTTGTGTAAGATAATGATATTGTTATATAAATTATTGTTATCCACAAAATATTGTTTGATTAATAGTAATAAAAGAAATTAAAGGAAAATCATTATGGAATTTTTAAAGTGTCGCAAAGAAAGCTTGTTAACCCCTTTAACCGTTGTGAGTGGCATTGTTGAACGCAAACACATTATTCCTGTTGTTGCGAATGTTTTGCTCACGCGTGAAAACAAAAAAGTTAGTTTAACGACGACGGACATTGAAATCCAAATTAAAACCTCACTTGAGGTTGAAATCGAAGGTGATGACGCACAGCTCACGGTAAATGCCAAAAAAATCCTCGATATTTTGAAAGCATTGCCAGATGATAAAGATGTGAAATTAAGCCTTGCTGAAAACAAACTGAGCGTTGCCTCTGGTAAAAGCAAGTTTAATTTGCAAACCTTACCTGCAAGTGATTTTCCTCAAATTAAATCAACGGGTGATTTTGTCAAAGAAATTAAATTGACCCAAAAAGTGTTTAAAGACTTAATTGGTAAAGCCTATTATTCAATGGCTGTACAAGACATTCGCTATTATTTGAATGGCTTGCTCATCATTTCTGAAAACAACCAATTGTCTGTTGTTGCAACAGATGGTCATCGTTTGGCCTTTAGTGGTGTGACGATTGAGTCAGATTTGGGTGCGAAGAAAGAAATTATTTTGCCGCGTAAAACAGTTATGGAGCTGCAACGTTTGTTGTCTGAAACGGATGATGAACTGAAAATTGATTTAAACGATACCCAAATTCGTTTTAGTTTTAATAACATTGAGCTCACCTCAAAATTGGTTGAAGGTAAATTCCCTGATTACCAAAAAGTCATTCCTCAAAATTACACCAAACACATCGAAATCAATCGCACATTGTTGCAACAATCGCTGCAACGTGTGGCGATTTTAAGCAATGAAAAATTCAAAGGCGTGCGCTGCTTGGTGGATAAAAACAGCATGAAAATCACATCAACCAACACAGATCAAGAAAATGCATTAGAAGAACTGGATATTACCTACGACAGCGATGCGCTTGATTTGGGCTTTAATGTGTCTTATTTATTAGACGTTTTAAGCCATCAAAAAGCAGAAAACATTGTGTTGAATTTAGGCGATACGGCCAATCAAAGTGTTTTAATTACAACGCAAGAAGACGCTTCTTTTAAATATGTTGTTATGCCAATGCGCATTTAAGGCACGTCATTTATTTTAATAAAAAACGATCATTATCATTAGGAAACACATGAAAAATACCCCTGAAATTGAACCAAAAAAAGACGATTACGGCTCAGATTCAATCAAAATGCTCAAAGGCCTTGAGGCCGTGCGCAAAAGGCCAGGTATGTATATTGGCGACACAGGCGATGGTTCAGGTTTGCACCACATGGTATTTGAAGTGCTGGACAATGCAATCGATGAATCTCTTGCAGGGCATTGCGACGACATTGTCATCACCATTCACCCGGATAATTCTGTGTCAGTGACCGATAACGGGCGTGGAATTCCAACAGATATTCACAAAGAAGATGAGTTTCACCGCAGTGCAGCTGAAATTGTCATGACTGAACTCCATGCGGGCGGTAAATTTGACCAAAACAGCTATAAAATTTCTGGCGGTTTGCATGGCGTTGGGGTTTCTGTGGTCAATGCCTTATCAGATTGGTTGCGTTTAACTGTGCATCGCAACGGTGAAAAGCACCAAATGGAGTTTCGGATTGGCGAACGGGTCGCGCCTTTGGCGGTTACGGGTAAAACCGATAAAAAAGGCACTGAAGTTCATTTTTTGGCCAGTACGGAGATTTTTGGTGACGTGAATTATCATTTTGATTTGCTTGCAAAACGGATTCGTGAACTGTCTTTTTTGAACAATGGCGTCAAAATTCGTTTGCTTGATTTACGCACCAATAAAGAAGAAAACTTTGCTTTTAGCGGCGGGATTGCAGGGTTTGTTGAATTTGTAAACAAAAGCAAAAACACATTACACAGCAAAATTTTTCATGCAACGGGTGAGAAAGACGATGTGATTGTGGAAGTTGCGATGCAATGGAATGATTCATACAACGAAAGCGTGCAGTGTTTTACCAATAATATTCCCCAACGTGATGGTGGTACGCATTTAACCGGTCTGCGCGCCGCAATGACGCGGGTTATCAACAAGTACATCGAAGAAACCGAAGTGGCCAAAAAAGCCAAGGTAGAAACCTCTGGTGACGATATGCGCGAAGGTTTAACCTGCATTTTATCCATCAAAGTACCTGATCCAAAATTTTCATCACAAACCAAAGACAAATTGGTTTCAAGCGAAGTGCGTTTGCCTGTTGAAGATGTGGTGGCAAAGGCCTTGTCAGATTTTTTACAAGAAAACCCCACTGAAGCAAAAATCATTTGCAACAAAATCGTCGAAGCGGCGCGTGCGCGTGAAGCAGCGCGCAAAGCCCGCGACATGACGCGCCGCAAAGGCGTTTTGGATGGCGTTGGTTTGCCCGGTAAATTGGCCGATTGCCAAGAAAAAGACCCGTCTTTGTGTGAAATCTATCTGGTTGAGGGTGATTCTGCGGGTGGTTCAGCCAAACAAGGGCGTGAGCGCAAATTTCAAGCAATTTTGCCGCTCAAAGGCAAAATTCTCAACGTTGAAAAAGCGCGTTTTGACAAAATGTTGTCCAGCCAAGAGGTCGTTACATTGATTACTGCGCTGGGTACAGGGATTGGCAAAGACGATTACAACTCTGAAAAACTGCGTTATCACCGCATTATTATCATGACGGATGCGGACGTTGACGGTGCACATATTCGTACATTATTGCTGACGTTTTTCTATCGCCAAATGCCTGAACTGGTTGAACGTGGTCATATTTATATTGCGCAACCGCCTTTGTATAAAATCAAACATGGCAAAGATGAGCGTTACATTAAAGATGACGCTGAGTTGAATCAATACACCTTAAAAATCGCGCTTGAAAAAGCGAGTTTGTTGACCCATTCAAACCAAGTGGTTGATGGCGATATTTTGGTTGATTTGGCGCGCCAATATCAAAACACCGAAGCCACGGTAAGCCGCTTATCAAGTGTGTATGAACCCTTGCTTTTGCGTGCGATTGTGGATGGTTTAGCGCTTGATTTGGCCACTGATGCGAGTGCTGAAAAAAGCGCTGCTGCGTTGCGGGCGTATTTTTCGCATAAAGCTGAATTGAAATTAGAAGTGACGGTTCAAAAAGACCTTGATAATGTGACGCGTTTGATGATTCAGCGCCGCCATTTTGGCAACTTAAAATTGTCATACATCACGCCTGAATTTACTCAAAGCGCGGATTATTTGAGCTTAATCACAAGTGCAAAAGCCTTGAATCAATATATGGGTGACAGCGCGGCTGATCAGTGGATTACGGTGAGCCGTGGCGAGGGCGAGAAAATGAAGCAAAACCGCGTCAAAGACTTCCATCAAGCGATGAAATGGTTGCTTGATGATGCGGAAAAATCAATCAGTCGCCAACGCTATAAAGGATTGGGTGAAATGAACCCCGACCAATTGTGGGAAACCACAATGGATCCGACTGTGCGCCGCTTATTGCAAGTGAAAATTGAAGATGCGATTGCTGCAGATCAGATTTTTTCAACGCTTATGGGGGATGATGTTGAGCCGCGCCGTGCGTTTATTGAATCAAATGCGGTTTATGTGAATAATATTGATACTTAATACTTAATACTTAATACTTAATACTTGATATTCAGTATTAACTGATGTTAAGCAGAGTTTATTATTGTTAGTTCACCCACCCTATTTTGTGAACTGTTGAACTGTTAATTGTTAATTGTTAATCATCATAAGACTGTAGGGGCGCAATTTATTGCGCCCTTGTACGATGAGGGCTTGATGAATCAAGCCCCTACGATGCCCCTATCACGAATTTTCAACAAAAAATAAGGTGTGCGTAACATCAGATGTTAAGTATTTAAAGCGATTTGCGCAAAAAAAACCAAAAAAAGCGATTCTTAGAATCGCTTTTTTGATTGCAGGATTTACCGCAGCACGCACAAAAAATTAAGCCGTTAAATCTTTGATTTTTGTGGTTGGGCCATTGGTTTTAACTGATGCAATGCCGTTGTCACGTGAGGCATCTGATGCGTACATTTGGCTCGTGCCAATGATTTGGTGGTTGCCTGCTTTTAAGTTGAAATATGGTTTGTCGTTTTTAGCCACTTCACGTGCGTAACGTTCATCCAATACGCTGTTGGTTTGCACCGATGCAATGCCGTTATCAGCGGCAGCGCGAGTGGTGTAAAGCTCGCTGGTCAAAATGGTTTCAGCGTTGCCTGCTTTTAAAACAAAGCGAAATTGATCGCCGACTTTAGAGATTTCGTACCATCCGTTCATGATGTGTCCTTTAGTTTGGTGTGGAATGTAAAATGTAACGGTTAAGCGTTACGGTTAAGTTGATTCAAACCATAAATTTTTGGATAAAAAGCCATGTGTTGTTCTCCAAAAATCCAAGCGCCGAAAATTCGGGTGCGTAAATTTTAACACTAAAATTAAACCAAAGATGATTGGGCGCAAGATTTGTTTTGTGCGCGTAATTGCGCCAACATGGCGCAAAAAATCGCACCTTGCTCGAGCGCATCGTCCAGCGCAATATGGGTGTGCGGCAAATCGGATGGCAGCCATTCTTTTGGCAAACGCGGTTTAATTGCTTGTTTGTAAGGCAAATCAGTCAAACTCATCGCCATGGTTTTCATATCAAGCGCTGACCATGAAAAAGGCGAATCACCTGTGAAACGAATCAAATACCAAAAAATAAAAGTGAAATCAAAACCAGCGGGATAGCCCACAAAAACGGGGCTGGTGTCTTTTTTGCAAATCGACTGTATCCATTGCACATATTGTTTCATTGCAACATCAGCAGGCTGCAAATCGGCGCGGCAAGCAGCCCATGCTTGCGGTTCTGTTGCCCACCACTTCATGGTTTTGTGATGGCCTTTTGCGCCTTCTAGACATTCTAAATTGATGCTAAAAGTTGCCAAAAGCTCGCCTGCATCCGAATAAGCGGCGCTTGCGAATGACAGCATGGAGTGTGGGCCAGGAATTGGGCCGTCGGTTTCGATGTCGGTTACAAAATAGGTTTCGGGTTTTGCCATGATTTGATGTGTTCGTGGTAAGTGGTAAATGGTAAATAATAAATAGTAGTTTTTGAAAATGGGTGATAAAAAACGCCTTGAGTTTCAAGGCGTTTTAAAAAGCAACTCCGACTATGCTTGCGGTGGATTGTCATCCGTTGATGAATTTGTTTCAACGCCATCAACATCATCGACCTCGTCTTCCAAACCGCCAACGGTTTCAACCACTTTTTGCACGCCTGACAATGAATCGCCATCGTCCAAGCCAATCAGCGTGACACCTTGCGCATTGCGCCCAATCACACGCAACTCGGCAATGCGGGTGCGCACGACTGTGCCACCCGTGGTGATGAGCATGATTTGGTCTGCTTCGGTCACGAGTTGGGCGGCAACAACTTTGCCGTTGCGCTCGGAGGTTTGAATCGCAATCATGCCTTTGGTGCCGCGTCCGTGGCGGGTGTATTCAACAATCGAGGTGCGTTTGCCATAGCCGTTTTCGGTGGCGGTTAAGACAAATTGCTCTTCGTTTTCAGCCACGAGCATGGAGATGATTTGTTGACCTTCGTCCAAATTCATACCGCGCACGCCGCGCGCGCCACGACCCATTGGGCGCACATCGTTTTCGTCAAAACGCACCGCTTTGCCTGAGTCCGCAAACAGCATCACATCGTGTGCGCCGTCGGTAATTGCCGCGCCAATTAAGAAGTCGCCTTCGTCTAAAGTGACGGCGATGATGCCTTTTTTGCGGATGTTTGAGAATTCAGACAGTGGGGTTTTTTTGACCGTGCCCAAACTTGTTGCCATAAACACGTATTTGTTGTCTTCAAACGCGCTAATCGGCAACATCACGGTGATTTTTTCATCAGGTTCAAGCGGCAACATGCGAATAATCGGTGTGCCGCGAGAGGTGCGCGAGCCTTGTGGGACTTCGTACACGCGCGTCCAGTACAAACGCCCTTTGTTGGAAAAGCTCAAAATCGTGTCGTGCGTGTTGGCGACAAATAAGTTTTCAATCCAATCTTCCTCGCCTTTGGTGGCGGCGGCTTGCTTGCCACGCCCGCCACGTCGCTGTGTACGGTATTCGGTGAGCGGTTGCGCTTTGATATAACCTGTGTGCGACAACGTGACGACCATGTCTTGCGGCGTGATGAGGTCTTCGATGTCGATGTCTTCGGCGTTGAGCTCAATGTGTGAGCGACGTGCGTCGCCAAATTCGTTCATCACCGCGTTGAGTTCGGCATCAATAATCGCTGTGACGCGTTCGGCGCGGCTCAAAATATCAAGCAAATCAGCGATGTGCAGCATGATATCTGTGTATTCCTTAACGATTTTGTCTTGTTCCAAACCCGTTAAACGTTGCAAACGCATTTGCAAAATTTCGGTGGTTTGTACGTCAGATAAACGATACAAACCGCTGGTTTGTAAGCCAAACTCGGCCAATAATCCGTCTGGGCGATACAGTGCGCCGCCGCCTTCGGTGCGGGTAAGCATTTCGCGCACAATAGACGAATCCCACACATTTGCCATCAAGTCGATTTTGGCCTGTGGTGGCGTGGGCGCGGCTTTAATAATCGCGATGAAGTCATCAATATTGGCAAGCGCAACCGCCAAGCCTTCTAAAATATGGGCGCGGTCACGCGCTTTGCGCAATTCAAACACCGTTCGGCGGGTCACGACTTCGCGGCGATGCTCAAGGAAATACATAATCATTTCGCGCAAATTGAGCAGCTTGGGTTGCCCATCAACCAGCGCAACCATATTCATGCCAAACGTGTCTTGTAATTGGGTGTGTTTGTACAGATTGTTCATCACGACTTCAGGCACTTCGCCGCGCTTGAGCTCAATCACCACGCGCATGCCCGTACGATCTGATTCATCGCGAATGTCCGAAATACCTTCAAGGCGTTTGGTATTGACCATTTCGGCAATGTTTTCAAGCAAACGGCGTTTGTTGACCTGATACGGCAACTCATCAACGACAATCATCTGACGGTTGTTTTTGTCCATGTCCTCAAAATGCACCTTGGCGCGCATGACCACACGCCCGCGCCCCGTGCGATACCCTTGGCGCACGCCTGTGATGCCGTAAATAATCCCTGCGGTTGGAAAATCAGGTGCAGGAATAAAATCAATCAACTCATCAACCGTTGCTTCAGGATTGGCAAGCATGTACAAACAGGCCTTGGTGACTTCGGTCAAATTGTGCGGTGGAATATTGGTTGCCATACCAACCGCAATCCCCGTTGAGCCATTAATCAATAAGTTAGGGATGCGCGCAGGCAACACCAACGGCTCAGATTCAGAACCATCATAATTCGGGCCAAAATCAACGGTTTCTTTGTCAAGGTCTTCTAATAACTGATGGCCGATTTTCGCCATACGGATTTCGGTGTATCGCATCGCAGCCGCCGAATCACCGTCAACCGAACCGAAATTACCTTGGCCATCAATCAGCATGTAGCGCAAAGAGAAGTCTTGCGCCATTCGCACCGCCGTGTCATACACCGCTGTGTCGCCATGCGGATGGTATTTACCAATCACATCCCCGACGATACGCGCTGATTTTTTGTAGGCGCGGTTCCAGTCGTTGTTGAGTTCGTGCATTGAAAACAACACACGTCGATGCACTGGTTTTAAACCATCACGTACATCCGGCAAGGCTCGCCCAACAATCACGCTCATGGCGTAATCAAGGTACGAGTTTTTCATTTCATCTTCAAGCGAAATTGTGAGAACTTCTTTAGCAAAATTTGACATATTGCGCACGCAATCCATAATTGTTGGTAACTCGTAATTTTAACACGTATAAGCTAAAAAAATGCCTATAAACGGACAATTAAGCAATGCCGCAACGGTGGGTTTGCTAAAAATCTGTGCATAGAATAAAAAATCGTGGCGCCAAAGTTTATTAAAACTGTTGCAAAAATGTAACAATCTATTGCCAATGACCGCACCACCTCGGCCTTTATTAAGGCTCTTATTGTTTTAAGCTGTTGCAGGCATAAAAACTTGTGGCACAATCTCTAACGCGCGGTGCTGTTTTTTTGTCGTGCAGTGTGTTTTTGATTGCACGTCAAACATCAACTCGTTATAATCAGCTTTGTTTTAAGTATCGCTTAAACAAAGCAACCGTTTTTTCGCAGATAAACTGCTTATTTTCCATAAAAGAGGAGAAACATGAAAAATTTCGTCAAAGTAGCTACCTTAGCTGCAACATTGGCTCTTGCCGCATGCCAAACCAATCCAAACACTGCTGTTTCTCCTAAAGAAGATTCAGTTAAAAGCCGTCATGTAGCCAATACAGAACATCAAGTATGGACAAGCGGTGACTACAACGCAGCAAATGTTGCTGGCAAACCAACCGACAAATTGTGCTGGCAAACTGGGTATTACCCAGACGGCAATGCAGTTATCGGCTGTGATGCAGTTCCTACACCACCTGTAGTTCCAACAGTTAAGCCAACGAATGCAGAAATCAACTTCGATGCCAACGCATTGTTTGATTTTAACAAATCAACCATTCGTCCAGTAGGCGCACAAGCGTTGACCCGTTTGGCAACTGCTTTAAAATCAGTTCAGTACGATAACGCGGTTGTGATTGGTCACACTGACTCATTTGGTTCTGACGCTTACAATGACAAATTGTCATTGCGCCGCGCAGAAGCAATCAAATCATTCTTGGTTGGCCAAGGTTTGTCAGCTACAACCATTTCTACTCAAGGTATGGGCAAACGTGCGTTGTTGGTATCGCCTGCATCATGCAAAGGCAAACGCGCTGCACAAATCGCTTGCCAACAACCTAACCGCCGTGTATCTGTTGGCTTGAACGGTGTTGTCGTTCCTGAAAACAAAGTTGCGGAATGGAAAGCATTTTTGAGCTCAGTTCCTGGCATCAACGTGAACAGTGTTAAATAATTTACGATTTTTATAAATCTGTAATTATTCACAAGCATCACAAAAAACAGCCCTGCATTTGCGGGGCTGTTTTTTGTTGTGGGCTTCTATAAAAATCCAAGCAATTGCTTGCTTTGGTAATATTTAGTAACATTTAATCAATCAACGCCGTCATTCTGCCCTTATTCTTAACAAAGTGACGGGCTACCAAAAGCACTGCTTTTACCCTAAACGAGAATGGCAGCGCTTTGAGCTTTTAGAAGCGCCTTTGTTTTTGCTTTTGTATTTGTGATAATTTGGGCATTACAATACAATTGATTTTTTTAAGAATGGATACAAAATGAACAGCGACTCACAAAGCAACGCGGCGAATCAAGCGAACAATCACAATGTTTTAGACAGCGAAATCCAAAAGTTTTCTCAACACGCTGCCAATTGGTGGGATGAAAGCGGTCCGCTCAAAACCTTGCATCAAGTCAACCCTGTGCGCATGGATTGGATTCAACAGCACGTTGAACTCACAAATAAAAAAGTTTTGGATGTGGGTTGCGGCGGCGGCATTTTGACCGAAGCCTTTGCAAAAGCAGGCGCGGACGCGGTGGGCGTTGATATGGCTGAGCAATCGGTTCAGGTTGCGCGTGCGCATGCACACGAAAACTTGTTGTCAATTGAATACTGCGTTCAGACGGCCGAACAGCTTGCATTAGAGCGGCCAGCCGCTTTTGATGTGATTGCCTGTATGGAAATGCTCGAACATGTGCCAGACCCAGCCGCTGTGATTCAAGCCTGTGCGCAGCTTTTAAAACCGCAAGGATTGGCTTTTTTTTCAACCTTAAATCGGCATCCGCTGGCGTTTGGTTTGGGGGTTGTGGCGGCAGAATATGTGCTGAACTGGATTCCAAAAGGCACGCATCAATACAGCACCTTTATCAAGCCCAGCGAGTTGGCAGGTTTTGTGCGCCAAGCCGGTTTTGATGTGTTGGCAATTTCGGGGATTGGTTATCAGCCATTTGGCGGTTCAAAATCACCATTTAAACTCACCAAAAACACCGATGTCAATTATATGATTTTGGCCAGAAAGCGATAATCTCATGCAGGCATTTACATTTTTAGCGCACGGCGTTTTGTTTGATTTGGATGGCACATTGGTCGACAGCGCGCCAGACCTTGCGGGCGCGGCCAATTATCTGCGGGAACAGCGTGGCCTTGCGCCATTGGCGCTCAGTGATTTACGCCCATTCGCTTCGCACGGCGCGGCGGCCTTGATTGGCGCGGCGCTGGGGATTGGCTCTGCGCATCCTGAGTTTGCTGATTTACGCCAAGAATTTTTGGATTATTACGCGAGCCATTCAACCACGCATTCGATTTTGTTTGAAGGTGTGGCGCAGATGTTGGAAGAGCTTGACGCGCAAAACATGCCTTGGGGAATTGTGACGAACAAACACAGCCGATTTACCCAACACGTGGTGGCGCACTTTGGGTTTGACGCACGCACCAAAATCATTGTGAGTGGCGACACGCTTGCGCATGCCAAGCCGCATCCTGCGCCGCTGCTTCATGCCGCCGCGCACATGCAAGTTGCGCCGAGCCAGCTTATGTATGTGGGCGATGATGTTCGAGACATTCAAGCCGCCCGCGCTGCGCAATTTGGGGCCGCAATTGCGGTCTCTTATGGCTATGGTGAGCGCGCTGAGCTACCCAGTTGGGCGGCAGACGCGGTTTTGGATTGCCCCAGTCAATTAACAACACTGTTGCAAATTAACTAAACGAAGCGTTGTATTTGTACCATTTATTTGCCCCTCTTTAAAACCCCTCCATTTTTTAACCACATTGTCACAAAACCTCGTTTATAATGCGCCCGCTGTATCAAAAACGGATTTTTATCACACATAAACTCCGTCTTCCTCATTAAAACCATTTATTTGGAGTCTTTTATATGCGCCATTTCAACAAAAAAATTATTGCACTTGCAGCGTTAAGTGCGTTTACAGGCTTTGCTCAAGCCGCTTCAAGCGTAACCGTGTATGGCAGATTTGACGTCGGTTATGCTAGACTCCCAAGCGCCGTGTACAACGATAAAACCGGAGCTTTTACGCAATCGCACAGCTTCAAGCAAGTAAGCAGCGGCGATGTTCGTCTGGGAATTAAAGGCTCGGAAGACTTGGGTAACGGCATGGCCGCAACCTTTCAATTGGAAGGTCGCTTTGATGGTGACACCGGTGAAAAGTCAGTAGGCCGTACTTTTTTTGACCGCGAATCAACCGTGGGTTTGAAATTTGGCGCAAGCCATGTGCGTTTTGGCCGTTCGATTTCAGCGTTTGAACAAGGGATTAGCTTTATTGATGTGGGGCGCCGATACAGCGCTTACGGGAATTACAACGAAACTTACGGGGTTGCCACGCGCCACAGCAACGCCATGTTTTATAACTACAGCAAAAACGGTTTTTCTGCCGGTGCAGACATTACCACCAAAGGTGGCTTTAATGACGGTGTCAACTTAGATGGCACCAGCCGTATCAACGAAGCGGCATTAAATAGCAAAATTGCTTGGGGCGCATTTGCCAAATACAAAGCGGACAATTTAGAGCTGGGCTTGGCGTACCAAGATGATGGCGTACAAACCGCCGGAAAAATCCGCTCAGAACTCGGTATTGGCGTGTCGTACAAGTTTGCACCAGTCACCGTTGGCGTGTCATACGCTCAGGGCAAAGACGATGTTGCCACGAGTGAGTCTAAATTGCGCAACTATGGCGCCTTTATTTCAGCCAAAATCACGCCAATGGACACGGTGAACGTAATCTACCGCACCGAACAACTCAAAACCAAAAATGCATTGGGTGAGCAAACGCGGGATGACAAAATCAACCGTATTGCCCTAGGTTATATTCATGACATCAGCAAACGCACCTCCGTATATGCTGACGTGGGACGCACCAAGCGCACCATTAACGTAACAACGTCTAAGGCTGATGTAAAATCAACTGGGTATGATTTTGGGATTCGTCACTATTTTTAAACCTAAGTTAAAGCCAAACCAAAGCCAAGCCAAAATTAAGGCATCAATTTTGGTTGCTCATCTAAAAACCGCAGCATGGCTGCGGTTTTTAGATTTTTACTGGGTTCTGAGGCTCTAATGCGCGCAATGTGTGTGTAATATTTCGCATTTATACAACAGTTTTTTGTCATTGTTGCATCATAATACTAGACAAAATCGATGGTCAATAGAATAATGCCACATCAATAAGTTGTTTTAACAATTTATTGGCGGCTCAATTGGGAGCGTTTAGACTCAAATTTTTGGGTTTAATAATTTAGGTTTAACTTTTCTGGGGAAAACTATGAAAAAATCATTATTGGCTTTGGCCATTTTGGGTTCTGCTGTTGGTGCAGCAAATGCAGCATCTAGCGTTACTATGTACGGTCGTGTTGATGTTGGTTACGAAAAAGTAACTGGTACAAACACAACTCAATCAGGCGGTGGCGAAACTCGCTTTGGTATCAAAGGAAATGAAGACTTGGGCAACGGTTTGGCTGCTACTTTCCAATTAGAAGGTCGTTTTGATGCTGATACTGGCTCTAAAACAGCAACCAATGGCGGTAATTACGTAAACAGTTTCGGTGAATATACGCGCCTCAGTAAAGACTTGGGCTTTTTTGACCGCGAAGCAACTGTTGGTTTGAAAGGTTCTTTCGGCCACGTTCGTTTTGGTCGTTCAGTTTCTGCAATGGACCGTGCTTTGGGCGGCTACGCACCAGGTGAGCGCGTTGCAACTACCTTTGATCCATACGCTTCTGCTACGCGTCACAGCAACAGCATGTTCTATGATTTTGAAGCAAATGGCTTCAACATGGGCTTTAACATTGCCACTAAGGGCGGTGCTTTCGGTAATACTAATGAAGGTAAGAGTAAAGAAGAAACCGCATACGGCGTTCACGCTGGTTACGCAATCGGCGGCTTCCGCGTGAATGCTGCTTACCAAGCTGATAATCAGGGTACCGGCCTTACTTCTGCTCTAGACTCTAACAAGAACATTATTCTCAGCACTACAGAGTTCGGTGCAGATAAAGAGTGGGGTGTGGGGATGGCTTACAAATTCAACATGTTTGAAGTTGGTGCAACTTATGCTGAGGCAAAAGCTACTGACGCCGAACTGACTTCTGTCGGCCAAAAAATGAAAACTATGGGTGGTTACGTGACTGCTGACGTAACTTCAAATGATAGTTTGTATGTACGTTATTTGGAAAAACGCGCTTCAATTGACAATGAATCGTTTCTTGATACCAAAGTCAAAGTTATCTCTGGTGGCTACAAGCATGACTTAAGCAAACGCACTTCGGTTTACTTTGACATTGCTCGTTACTCTGCAAGTGACGTTAAAAGCTCAAACCAATACGACATCGCTATGCGTCACTCGTTCTAATCACTTGCCAGTGTAAACTGGTGGTGTTTGGTAAAAAACCCTTCTTCGGAAGGGTTTTTTTATTTTTGCGGCTGGTGTTGTTTTGGGGATTGCGGGTCAAGCCCGCAATGACACGGACGGGTGGTTTTGGTTTTGGCTTTGTTTGGCGGGTGTTGTTACCAAGCGGTTCGGGTGCGTGTTAGAATCGCGTCTTGTTTTTTTGGGTTCAATATTGACTATGACTTCACTTTTAAGCGCTGGGCGGCGCGGGTTTTATACGTGCGTGCTGTATTTGATTTGCCCGTTGGTGCCGCTGTACTTGTTATACCGTGCGCGGCGCCAGTCTGCGTATGCGCGCGGCTGGGCGCAGCGGTTTGGTTGGGCGTATGTGGGTAAATCGCGCCAGAATCAGCATCTGGCGGCGCGGCGGATTTGGCTGCATGCGGTGTCGGTGGGGGAAACGCGGGCGGCGCAGGGCTTGGTTGAGGCGGTTTATGCGGCGCATACTGACTGCCAGATCATTTTGACCCACACAACGCCAACGGGACGTGCGGCTGGGGAGGCGCTGTTTGCTTCATATTTAAGCAGCGGCAAAATGGTGCAGGTGTATGTGCCGTATGACTTGCCGTTTGCTTTGAAGCGGTTTTTGAATTATTTCCGGCCAACCGATTGTTGGGTGATGGAGACTGAGGTTTGGCCGAATTGGTTGGCGCTGTGCGCGCGGCGTAAGATTCCTGTGGCGCTGGTGAATGGGCGTTTGTCTGAAAAAACCTTGAATCAAACCTTGAAGTATGGGTTGGTTGCGCGGTTGTTTGGCGATGCTTACAGCCGCTTTACGCATGTGTTGGCGCAGACTGAGTCGGATGCGCAGCGTTATTTGCAGGTGGGGGTTGCTGCGGATAGATTGCAAGTATTGGGTAATTTGAAGTTTGGCGCGGTTGCGCCGCCAGAGTTGCTTGATTTGGGCGCACGTTGGGCGGGTTGGGTGAAGCACCATGATGCGCAGCGCAAAATAGTGTTGTTGGCCAGCTCGCGTGAGGGCGAGGAGCAATTGTGGCTCGATGCGCTGGCGCCGTTTGCTGATTTGAATGTGCAGTGGTGGGTTGTGCCGCGCCATCCGCAACGCTTTGCGCAGGTGGCGCAATTGATTGGTGCAGCATCATATGCGGGCGCTTTGACGGTGCGCAAATCGCAGCTAGATGCGCTGCCTGATGACGCGCAACGCATCCGCGCATTGCAGGCGGCGCGTGTGGTGGTTGGTGATTCGATGGGGGAGATGTTTGCGTATTACGCCGCTGCGGATGTGGTGTTGATGGGCGGGGCTTGGTTGGCGTTGGGCGGGCAGAATTTTTTGGAGCCGCTGGCGTTGGGCAAGCCTGTGTTGATTGGCGCGCACACGTTTAATTTTGCGCAAATGACGCAGGACGCTGTGCGCGATGGCGTGTTGACGCAAGTGGATGACATTCGGACGGCGATGCAGTCTGTGGCACAAGCGGTTGGGCAGGCGCAGCCCGATTTGGCACAACGTGCGCGCGCGATTGGGTTTGTGCAAAGCCGCCAAGGCGCTGTGGCAAAGACGCTTGCGGCGTTGTTGTGATTTGAGGGTTTGCTGGGAAATGTGTTGCAATGTTGCTTGAATTTTTTCTGACGCAGGTCTAAATATTATTTAGTCCATTTTTCATCCTTATTTAACTGGACAATAAAATTTTTTCGTTTAATAATACTTGAGTTGCCTGTGTCATCCATTTGTCACTTGACTGGGCGGCCGATTTTAAGGTGTGCGAATTGGGAAACTGCGTTTCCCCATGATTGGGTATGTCAGATTGGCAATTAAATACTCAGGATTAAATATTAAAACATTAACGAGGAAGACAAAATGAAAAAATCACTATTGGCATTGGTTGTATTGGGCTCATTTGCGGGTGCAGCTGCGGCACAATCTAGCGTAACCATGTATGGCAAGATGGAGGTTGCGTACCAAAACCGTACGGGCGACGCCAACAGTTTGGTACAAAAAGCGGACGGCGAGTCGCGTTTGGGCTTTAAGGGTTCTGAAGATTTGGGTAACGGCGTGGCCGCGTTTTTCCAAATGGAGCACAAAATCAACGGCGATGATGGCTCCAACAATGGTGATTTTTTTGAAGAAAAATCTGTGGTTGGTTTG
The DNA here is from genome assembly GCA_017495165.1 of Hydromonas sp. GTDB lineage: Bacteria > Pseudomonadota > Gammaproteobacteria > Burkholderiales > Burkholderiaceae > Hydromonas. The sequence goes on from JAFEII010000016.1 coordinate 139,746, forward strand.
AGTTTTGCCAACGGTGCGCACCAACTTTATTTTGGTAAATCAAATTCACCGATTGACCGAATTGGCAATAATATCGGCCATTTGTCGAGTGATTTGGCGGTTAAAACCTCGATGGGCGGCTGGAGAAATGGTGCTTACTATGATTACACATCTGGCGCATTGACGGCGGGTGTGGCAATCACCACCAAAGGTGGCGCAGCGGGCAATACCAATTCAACGGTGACCTCGCCAACCAATCCTGCTGGCACGGTCACTGAGGGTGAATCAGGCACAAAATCAGCGTATGGCGCTTTTGTAAAATACGCGCCAGCAAATTTTAGCATTGGTGCGGCATGGCAGGCAGACAAGGACTTGGCAGGTTCGGGTGTGGCAAGTGGCTACAAAGCATTGTTGCCAAAAACGTACAATGTTTGGGGGGTTAAAAACGAATGGCTGGTGGTTGGCTCTTACACGTTGAACCCTGTGACTTTGAGCGCTTCTTTTGCGGATGCAAAATTCTATAATGATGCAAAGCGTAAAATTTGGCAGGCCTCTTTGGCTGCACAAGTGACTGCGAATGACAAAGTATTTGTCAATTACAACAACATCAAAACCCAATTAGACAGCATGACGATGGAAAAACAAAGTCAATACGGTTTTGGCTACGTGCACAGCTTGAGCAAACGCACGGAGTTGTTTGCCAATATTGCGCGTGTAAACTCTAAGGTTGGTTTGACAAGCTCTGTGGATTCGAGTGGTAATTTGTCTGTTGCGCCTGACAGCGTTAACCCAGAAAAATTCACCAAATGGGATATTGGCATGCGCCACTCGTTTTGATTGAGTGATTCGTTGCATTTACAAACTTTACAATCCTCGCAGCCGTTCCAATCTTCGTGATGCGCGTGTTGATTGTTTCAAAAGCCCTGTTTTACAGGGCTTTTGTTGTTTAAGGATGTGGGTTTGTGGGGGCAACGAAGCGCGGTTTGGTTGTGTGCCAATTTGGTGCAAATGGTGGTGGACAGAAGATACCGTTCAACAGATAATCGTTACAGATTAGAAAATACTTGGAGGATGCATGAGCAAGATTCAATTTTATGATGAGATGCATGACAGCTTGGGCAACGGTGCGGTTCGGGCGCACTATGCGGCCATGCAAGAGTGGCTGAACACCCAAAGTCCAGCGAGCTTGTCTGACAAGCGCAAGCAAGCCGATTTGATGTTTCACAAATTGGGGATTACGTTTGCGGTGTATGGCGAGGAAACGGGGGCGGAGCGCTTGATTCCGTTTGATATTATTCCACGCGTTTTCCCCAAAGATGAATGGGCGGCGCTTGAAAAAGGCCTGCGCCAGCGCGTGTTGGCGCTGAATATGTTTTTGCATGATGTGTATCACGATCACAATATTATCAAAGCAGGGATTATTCCTGCGGAGCGAATTTTTGCCAATGCGCAATACCGCCCTGAAATGCAAGGCGTGGACGTGGCGCGGCAGATTTATTCGCACATCAGCGGTGTGGACATTGTGCGCGCAGGTGCGGGCGAGTTTTATGTGCTGGAGGACAATTTGCGCGTGCCGTCGGGCGTGTCTTATATGCTGGAAGACCGCAAAATGATGATGCGTTTGTTCCCAGATTTGTTTTCCAAATACAAAGTTGCACCTGTGGCGCATTACCCCGATATGTTGCTTGAAACCTTGCGCAGCGTTGCGCCGCATGGGATTGATGACCCAACCGTTGTGGTCATGACCCCCGGCGCTTACAACAGCGCGTATTTTGAGCATGCTTTTTTGGCGCAACAAATGGGCGTGGAATTGGTTGAGGGCAAAGATTTGTTTGTGGATGATTTGCATGTGTACATGCGCACCACGGCTGGGCCGCGCCGCGTGGATGTGATTTATCGACGGGTGGATGATGATTTTCTTGACCCGCTGGCGTTTCGCCATGATTCATCACTGGGAGTGTCAGGGATTTTGAACTGCTATCGCGCAGGCAATGTGACGTTGACCAATGCGATTGGTACGGGTGTGGCGGATGATAAATCCATCTACCCGTTTGTGCCCGACATGATTCGCTTCTATTTGTCTGAAGAGCCGATTTTAAATAACGTGCCCACGTATCAATGCCGCAAACCCGATGAATTAAGCTACACGCTCGCCAACCTTGATAAATTGGTGGTCAAAGAAACCCACGGCTCGGGCGGTTATGGCATGTTGGTTGGCCCTGCGGCCAGTAAAACCGAAATCGAAGAATTTCGCCGCGTGTTAATCGCCAAACCCGAGCAATATATTTCGCAACCCACGCTGGCGTTATCAACGTGCCCAACCTTTGTTGACTCAGGCATTGCGCCGCGCCACATTGACCTGCGCCCGTTTGTGTTGTCAGGTAAAGACGTCATGCTCGCACCGGGTGGGTTAACGCGGGTGGCGCTCAAAGAAGGCTCGCTGGTGGTCAACAGCTCGCAAGGCGGCGGGACGAAGGACACTTGGATTTTGGAGTAGTTGCATTGAGCCCAATGATGATTAACAATGAACGTTACGTATTTTGAAAGCACATTATGTTATTAAGCCGCACCGCAGATCATCATCGTTCCGTAGCCCTCAACCTACCTGCCGAAAACGTCTACCACAGCCACAAAGTCGCCTTTGAAAAAAACGGTATCGACGCCCATGCATGGACGCCAGCGATACTCATTGATGCTTCATACGCCCGCACAGGTAACCACGCAGAAAGCAATCAAATTTGGCATGAGATGCTCAACAGTGAGAATTTGGGTTTAAGCCGCGCGGTTCATTCGCTCAAGCGTCAAGGCGCAAATGATGAATTGGTCAGCATGTATACGGTCAATCAAACCCGTGCGTATGCGGAGGCGGCATGAAGCAACGTACAAAAAACTACTTACTCGCCACTATTGTTGCGGCAATTATTGGTACTGGTTTAACGGTAAGTTGCGCTTCACAAAAGCTAAGCGTTACGCAGAATAATGCAGAAATTGTTCCGAGTGTTAATGCCAAACCTGAAGTGGTTTGGAGCGAAGATGCACGAGAAAGCAAAATCTATCGTGATTACAGTACTCAATTTAAAATTCCTGATGACTATTTAGACCAAAAACCGCGCGACGACAGCAATGGAAGGTCTTGGAGTGCTTATGATATTTTATTAACCATGCCCGACCTTAAGCCTTTGCCCTTTCTCAAACGTAGGTGCCGAATGGACATGCCTAATTTGAAGTGTTTACAAGGCGTGCTTGAAATTCAAGGTGGGCATGATTTAAACCGACAGGTTTTTAAAGACAAAGGCATTAATGAGGATAATTATTTGAATTACTATTTTGATAAAAGCAGGGGGGAAAACTACCATAATGATGTCAATACTTATTACTCCAAACATCAGCCGATTTACGGCTTAACAGTATATAAAAGAAGCAAACTTACTACCGAATATACGCCAGCAGGAAAAAAAATTAAGCTGACTGATTTTGATAATCGCTATTTTGAGCTTTCACCAAAAACTGATGTTAATACGGTAATAGAGTGTCCGAGTGATGAGTTAAATGATGAATATATCGTTAAAGTTAATCGAAAAATGCCAACGTGCACGCACAGCTTTATTATCAAACCTTACAAAATGCAACTGTTCTTGATATATGAGCGTAAATATTTACCGCAATGGCAGACAATTCAGAATTCAACCATACAAGTTCTTAATCAGTTTCACCAAGGCATAAATCTAAAACAAGGAGATAAGTAATGGCTCAACTAGAAGACAAAGACATAGAGGTTTTAGGCTACTACGCCCATCAAGGAATGCGTGAGCGCTATTGGAATTATATAAATTACGTAGAAAAGCGAGAATTAGGTCAAGGCTACTCAGGCTACGGCATCCTCGCCCTAGGCGTAGTCCGCAACGACAACATGCCAGGTAAAATCGCCAACAACTACGCACAAAACTACGTCGAGAGCCACCCAGTAAATGGCAAAACCCACCTCAGCGAGCAGGGATGGGAGCAAGTTGGCAAAGACTTGTTGGTTACTGATTTCGCAGAAAGGCAAGCCCATTTCGCACAAAACCGGCCAGACCTGGCTTTAAATCTGCCGGTCGAAAATGTCTATTACAGCCACAAAGTCGCCTTTGAAAAAAACGGTATCGACGCCCACGCATGGACGCCAGCGATACTCATTGATGCTTCATACGCCCGCACAGGTAACCACGCAGAAAGCAATCAAATTTGGCATGAGATGCTCAACAGTGAGAATTTGGGTTTAAGCCGCGCGGTTCATTCGCTCAAGCGTCAAGGCGCAAATGATGAATTGGTCAGCATGTATACGGTCAATCAAACCCGTGCGTATGCGGAGGCGTTGACGGATGTGCCTTATACCTCTTTGGATACGATTCGTACAACCGAGCCTACCCGCACGGGTAAACTTGAAAATCACTTCTATCATAAAGAGGGCTCAATGTGGCTGGAGGGGCATGTAGTTGGGGGAGCATTGCCATATATTCTCCCCGTTTTAAGTTCGGACAAGGTACATCATTTGGAAGCTATTTCAAAGGGTAGGGCTAGTCAAATAGGCCTTTCCGCCGATGAGAATCGTCATGATTTAGACCCTAATCGTAAAATCGCCCTCTCTCGACAAACGATAGCTGACAACCGAAATTATGGGCAAGAGCAACACATGACCGCCCATCAACCGACGCCCCAGCGGGACGTGCAATCGGACAAAGAGCCCAACCCCCGACGCGAACGGTTTGAGCAGTTGTTTGCTGCCGTCATGGGTGACGATGATGTCACTACCCGCCACATCCAAAAAGAAATAATGAATTCAGAGTTCGGGCAACAGTTTGTTGCTCAAGCGAAAGTTACCGTTGCTGAACAAGATAGGCAAGTACAAGAGCAACAAGCGCAATTGGCGCAACAAGCTGAAATTGACGCACCCGCTCGGCGCGGGCCGGTGATGAGGTTGTAGCCTCCCTCTCAATTGGCAATACAGAACAACGGTTTGAAATGTCAGTTGTTTTTAAGCTTATGGTTCGGTTGTTTTAAAAGGAAAAAAGTAAATGAAAGAAAATGAGTTGATGGAGTTGGTAGAGCAAACCTCGGTATTAATGGAGCGCTACCAGCACAATACGGACAAAGTCACACAAAACAATGCAAACATCTTACAAAACCTACAGCACCTTACGCAGGGGTTGCAACGCTTGCACAGTGAAATACCGCAGTCGATCAAAACAGGGGCTTATAACGCAATTAAAGAGGGTATGGCGCAAAGTGTACGAGAGAGTAATGAGGTATTGCAGAACGTCACCGGTAATTTAAAATTTGAAACCCAACGCCTCAAAGAAGACCGCGACAAGGTGTATCAAATGGCAAAATGGTTGTCGTATAAAACCATCGGCTTGGTTTATGGTTCTGCAGTTTTGATATGGTTGGTATCTGCGTTTTTTGCTTGGGGCAATATTCAATCGGCCAAACAGACTATAAAGAAAGCTGAGTGGGTTTCGGGCATTAATGCATCGATTGCGACGGGTAAGTTGACCGCATGTCCAGAAGGTGGTGTTTGTAGTAATGTCAATGGTAAATTAGTACGTTTGGATAAATAAAGGGGTTTACATGTTACTTTCTCGCACCGCAGATCATCTTTACTGGCACGCCCGTTATGTTGAGCGCGCAGAAAATACCGCGCGCATGTTGGGCGTGAATTACGAAACCTTGCTTATGCCGCACGCGCCACAAAAGGCGCTTGATTTATGGCGCGCGATGCTGGGTTTGTCTGAGCTTGAGCCGTTGTTTGTTGAGTTGTATGGCGAAATCTCTACGGCCAATGTGATGCGTTTTATGATTACCGATATGCGCAATCCGTCGTCGATTGTGTCGTGCTTGTGGGCGGCGCGTGAAAACGCCCGTGCGGTGCGCGGTGCGTTGACTTCTGAGATGTTTGAAACCGTGAATGCGATGTGGTTGGAGTCGCGCGAGTGGGTGAGTTCTGACCGTGCTTATACGGAAGCGCTTGAGTATTTGGAGTGGGTCAAAAATCAGTCGCATTTGTCGCGTGGTGTGGCGTTGGGCACGATGCTCAAAGATGAGTCGTTTAACTTTTTGCGGCTGGGCACGTTTATTGAGCGTGCGGATAATACCGCGCGCCTGCTCGATTTGAAATTTTTTGAGTACTCGGAACACGATGCGGATGAGCGGGTGATTGCGCAGACCAATGATTATTATCATTGGGCATCGATGTTGCGTTCGGTGTCGGCGTTTGAGGTGTTTCGCAAAACGTATCATGATGTGATTACGCCGCCGTTGGTGGCCGAGATGTTGATTTTTCGTAAAGAAATGCCGCGCTCGCTGGCCGCCTGCATGCATGATTTGTTGAAAAATTTAAAGTATGTGCGCAATGCGAGCTCAAGCGAGACTGAACGCTTGGCGGGTCGCATGATGGCTGATTTGGATTATGGCCGAATTCAAGATGTGTTGGATGGTGGCATTCATGCCTATTTAACTGATTTTTTGGAAAAAGTTTATGATTTGGGTAATCAGATTAGTCAGGACTTTTTGGTGCCACTGAATCAGTCGCAGGCCTCGTAAATTATTTTTTTGTGCGGCGAATGTACACATGAATCGTCATTTTTTTGGAACAGCCATGCGCTTTGAAATTAGACATAACACCCGATATGAATATGAAGTCCCAGCCTCGTATTCAATCCAATTGTTGCGTGTCACCCCGCAAACGGGTTCTGGTCAAACGGTGAGCAATTGGCGCATTCAAGCGCCCACCACACTGGCCGAGCAAGTTGATGCGTTTGGTAATTTGACGCATTTGATGACCATTGCACGGCCCGTCCAAAAAATTGATGTGGTGGTGACGGGCGCGGTTGAGGTGGCAGATGATGCGCGAAGCCATCGTTTTGATGACGTGCAAGGTGTGTCGCCGCTGATTTATACATTGCCAACTCGCTATACCGAGGCAAATGATGCGCTGGTTGAGTTGGCGCACCGTACTTTAAAATCAAGTGGCGGCTCAGAGCACCGGTTTTTTGACTTGATGAATGCGATTTATGAGCGGGTGTCTTATGTGTCGGGCTCGACCAATGTGAATACAACGGCCATGCAGTCTTATGCGCAAGGTGCGGGCGTTTGTCAGGATCAGGCGCATGTGTTTTTGGCGTGCGCGCGAGTTTTGGGGGTTCCTGCGCGGTATGTGAGTGGCTACTTGAATACGGGCGATTTGGGGCATGTGGCGAGTCATGCGTGGGTGGATGTGTACACGGATGCGCATGATTGGTTGAGTTTGGATATTACCCATCAATGCGTGACGGACGGGCGGCATTGTCGCATTGCGGTTGGGCGCGATTATGACAGCGCTGCGCCTGTGCGTGGTTCGCGGATGGGCGGCGGCATGGAGTCCATGTCGGCGCATGTGTTTGTCTCGGCGCAAGCGGCCAATGACCAACAGTAACCCTGTCGTAAGTACGAAATAACAATATCACGTAAAATGCGCAGTTATTTTGAGCGCTGATGTTACCGCTTGAACCATTATTTGAATTGAACTGGAGATTTATGACTTATTGCGTCGCAATTAAACTCAACGCTGGCATGGTTTTTTTGTCAGATAGCCGCACCAATGCTGGCGTGGATTTGGTGAATCGGTTTCGTAAAATGACGGTGTTTGAAGTGCCGGGTGAGCGCATGATTACGCTGATGACGTCGGGCAATTTGTCAATTAGCCAAGCGGTGGTGCAGGAGCTTATGCAGCAAAGTGGCTCGGATGACAACAGTTCGCTGTGGAATGTAAACAATATGTTTCAGGCGGCGCGTTTGGTCGGCGAGGCGATTCGTACCGTGTATGCGCACGAGCGCGCAGCGTTTAAAGATTTTGGGGTTGAGTTTAATGTGAGCTTTATTGTCGGCGGCCAAATTGGCAGTGAAGAAATGCGCTTGTTTCAGGTTTATGCGGCGGGTAATTTTATTGAGGCGACGGATGAGAATCCATATTTTCAAATTGGTGAAGCCAAATACGGCAAACCGATTGTTGACCGTGTGATTACGCCTGAAACCTCGCTGGACGAAGCGGCAAAGTGCGCGTTGATCTCGATGGATTCGACGTTGCGCTCCAATATTTCTGTGGGTTTACCGCTTGATTTGCTGTGTTATGAAAAATCAAGTTTGGCGGTGACGAAGTTTACGCAAATCACGGTGGACAATCATTATTACCAAATGATTCATCGCACTTGGGGGGCTCGGTTGCGCGAGGTTTTTGGTGAAATTGAAGACCCAACATGGACGCGCGGTGGCGAGGGCGAGCTGGATATTTCTACCAGCGGCGTGGCTCGACCTGTGTTTGCGCCGCGCCCGCATGGCTCGGAGGTGCGTCAACTCAATGCCAACACACAATATTTGGCGCAAGGTTCGTTTTGATTGGTTTGTTCGGCTTTGTGCAAAGCTTAAAAAGTTGTGGCAAACTGCGGACTCGTTAAATTCTTTTAGGAAGTTTTATGACTACTCTTTATTTTTATCCTGGCGCTTGCTCGCTGGTGCCGCACATTGTTTCTCGCGAACTTGGTTTGGCGGTTGCGGTAAAAGCTGCGCCGCGCCCTGATGATGCTGGCCGTGCAGAATATCTTGATAAAGTCAGCCCGCTTGGCAAAGTGCCTGCGTTGGTGTTGGATGACGGTCAAGTGATTACACAAAACTTGGCGATTGTTGAATATATGGCTGCGTTAGGCGAGGCGGCAGGCAACGCTGGCGTGGTGTATCCAAAATTAGGCACGCTCGAGCATGCGCAAGCCCTGCGTTGGTTGTCGTTTGCAAACTCTGATTTGCATCCTACGTTTGGCCCACTGTTTCGCCCGCAGCGTTTTTCAAGTGATGAGTCGGCGTATCCAATGATTAAAGGTTTGGCGTCCGAGCAAGTGCTCGATTTGTTTGCGCATGTGAATGGTGAATACAATGAAAGAAGTTGGATTGCCAATGATCAGTATTCGGCGGCGGATGTGTATATTTACGTCACCTACCGTTGGGCAAAAATGATGGGCTTGGATTTGGCGCCTTATGCTGGTTTGGCTAAAATGGTTGCTGCGTTGCAGGCGCGTCCTGCCGTAATTACAGCGCTTGCGGAACAGGGAGTTCCAGCGATTTAAGTCGATTGTTTTTGGTTTGTCGGACTCAAACTGTACTCTGAGTCCAAAACGTCATAAAATGGCAGGTGAAAACCTGCCATTTTTGTATTTAAGTTGATGTCCATGGCAAACGCTAAAACCTCAAGTCGTCACTCGTTTTGTGAGGCTTTCTCAATCAGTCTCGTCATTCTTGTTGGCGCGGGATGGGGGGGTAGAGTTTTAGAACGCCCTGCGTTTTGTATTTTATCTTTGTGTTTTGCACTTAAAAATTAGATTGAAAATTTATGTTAACCAAAATCACCATCGCCACGCGCGAATCTCGGCTTGCGCTGTGGCAAGCCCATTTTGTTAAATCTGAACTGGAACGGATTTATCCCAATCTGAGGGTTGAGCTGCTTGGCATGACGACTCGTGGCGACCAGATTTTAGATCAAAGTTTGTCTAAAATTGGCGGCAAGGGGTTGTTTGTTAAGGAGTTGGAGGCGGCAATGCTTAGTGGTGAGGCTGATTTGGCGGTGCATTCGCTTAAGGATGTGCCGATGACGCTGCCTGATGGCTTTGATTTGACGTGTGTGATGGCGCGTGAGGATGCGCGTGATGCGTTTATTTCTAATGATTACGCGCAGCTGGATGCTTTGCCTGCGGGGGCTGTGGTCGGAACGTCCAGTTTGCGGCGCGCTGCGCAAATCCAGTCGCGGTTTCCACATTTGCAAATTGCGTCTTTGCGGGGCAATTTGGACACGCGGTTGCGCAAACTTGATGAAGGTCAATACGCTGGAATTATTTTGGCTGCGGCTGGGGTGAAGCGCTTGGGGTTGGGCGAGCGGATTCGCTCATTGATTGATTTTGATGATGCGCTGCCTGCGGCAGGTCAAGGCGCGTTGGGCATTGAGATTTTAAGCGCCCGCTCGGATGTGGCGCAGTTGCTGGCGCCGCTGTCTGACGCGGCCACAACGTTGTGCACACAAGCGGAGCGGGCGGTGTCTCGTGCGCTTGGCGGTTCGTGCCAAATGCCGTTGGCTGCGCATGCGGTAATGGCGGCGGACGGCGGTATGTTTTTGCGTGCGCACTTGAGTTTGCCCGATGGCTCAAAAATTTTGAAGGCGCAGGCGCAAGGTGCTCACCCAGAGTCTTTGGCGGCTCAAGTGGTGAATGATTTATATCTGCAAGGCGCGCAATCGATTTTGGATGCGCTTGGGATTTTGGCGCCGCAATGAGTCGGTTGGCGGTGTTGACGCGCCCGCACCCCGTGAGCGATGGGGTTGAGGCATTTTTGCGCGCCTCAGGTATGGCTGCGGTGCATGTGCCTGTGTTGGATTTGGCGCCTGCGCAGGTGTTTGCGTTGGATGCGTCGGTGCTGCAGGCTTGTGATGGCGTGGTTTTTGTGAGTCAACACGCGTGTTTTTTTGCACAACAACAGCTTGAGCAATACGGTTTGACCTGGCCGAAGAATGCGTGGTTGGCTGGGGTTGGCAAGGCTTCTGGCGTGGCGATTCAAAGCGCTTGGCCGAGCGCCCGTGTGATAACACCCACTGATTTGGATGGGATTGATTCGGATGGCTTGTGGTTGGCGCTTGAGCGGGCGGGTTTGATTGCGGCAAGCAAGCGCGTGCTTGTGGTTCGAGCTCAAACTGGGCGGGACGCTTTGTTGCGGCGTTTTGAATTGGCTGGTTTGCGGGCTGATGTGTGGGCTTGCTATCGGCGTGCGCCAGCCGTTATTGGGGCTGATGATCTTGCCTTGTTGGCGCGGCAGCTGGATGACGGCGGTCTGGTTTTTTCAATTACCAGTGTTGAGGGTTTGCATAGTTTGGTGCATCAATTGCTGCCCAGTGCGGCTAAATTTTTTGGTGAGCCGTTGGTGACGCTTCACCCCGCGATTGCCGCTGCGGCTCAGGCGCTTGGGTTTCGGCGTGTTTTTTGTGTGCCGCCACAAGCGGTTGGGGTAAAAATTTTATCTCTTAGAGACTGAAACGGGTTTTGACGGTTGCCTTCAGCGTTGGGCGCTGTACAATGTCTCAAAACTCAATGCGAGAGTTTGGCATCACCAATTAACTCAACGGCCTCTATTTTTAGGGGCTGAAAAATTACGGACAAAGTGGGTTTTTACTTTGTTGTGCAAAGGTCTCAATGCATCATTTGATGCGTCATTTATAGGATGCGAAATGCCACAAATCAAACAGTCTGCCAGTTCTGGCTTAAAACGTAAATTCACTTTTTTGCTCTTTTTGACCGTTCTGGGCGGTGCGTCGTACATTGCTTACCAGCAGGGGGCGATTGATCGATATTTGCCCAATGCTTTGCGTGCCGTACCACCAGAGCCTGTTGTTGCGCAACCATCTGAACCTGTGGCGGTTGTGTCTGCGCCGTTGGTTGTGGCGCCCGTTGTTGCGCCTGATGCGGCTGTGACCGCAAGCCCGATTTTGATTTCGGTCAATGGCGCTCAAGCGCATGCGTTGTTTGGTGTTTATGATGCGCAGTGGCAATGGCGCACAATAGAGCAAGATTTTTTGGCGCACGGTGATTCTGCGGCTGCGTTGCAAAATATAAGGTTGTTGCAGGCGCAACTAAATGCGGTGTCTGTGCCTGCTTTTGCGCCTGTTTTAGCGTCGATTGGGCAAGTTGAGGCGCAGCTCAAACGCTGGCAACCCTTGCAAGCTGCGGGTTATCTGGATGCGATTGCGCAAGCGCAGGTGCGCGTGCGTGATATGGATGTGCGTGCGTCTCAAGAACAAGACATCTCTTTGGCCGTGTCTGGCAGTGAAAGTGGTTGGCAACGATTTTTGGCCAGTCTTAAAAACGTGGTTGAAATCAAGCGGGTGGATGAACAAAAAGAACGTGCGGCTTTGTCGCAGGCTGCGGCAGTGGTTGTGAAGCAGGCAATCAATGCTGAAATGTCGGCTGCGTTAAACAGTGCGCAAAGCGGCCGTTGGGTTCAGGCGCAAGCCCATGTGAGGTCTGCGCAGTCGATGGCGGCTCAATGGTCTGACGTGCAGCCTTTTGATGGGCTTGCGCCTTTTATTGCGCAAAGTGAGTTTCCGGCGCTGCCTGATTTTGCTGCCGTTCATACGGCGCTGAGTCAGGCGCGAACGCAGTTGCTCAGCGAGGCGCGCACGGCGCAAGCTGCGCAAATTATTGCGCCGATTGCTCCCAGCGCGACAACACAGCCTGATGCGGTGCGCGTCAATGGAGGTTTGTGATGCGTAAGTTCATTTGGACGTTTATATTGGTTGGCGTTGCAGGCCTGATTGCTTATGGTTCGCGAAACTATCCTGGGACGGCGCAATTCGTGCTGTTGGGGTTTCAGCTGACGATGAATATTTACCTGTTTGCTTTTTTGTGTGTGGTGTTGTGTTTGGCGGGGGTTTTGCTTTGGCGTTTTTATCGCGCTTTGGTGAACTTGCCGGTGCGGTTTGGTGAGTGGCGTACCAATAGGCGTGAACATCGGGCGCTTGCCGCCGTGAAAACCGCGACGATTGCCTTGCAAGAAGGGCGCTGGGCGCATGCCGAAAAAGCGGCAAAAATTGCGTCTAAAAAATCTGATTCGTTAGGGATTGCGGCGCTTTTGGGGGCAGCAAGCGCTCGCGCACAAAATAAAAATTTGGCGGAAAAAGAGTGGTTGGCGCACTTGGATATTGATGCTGACTTTCATGATGCCAAGGTGTTGCAAATGGCCGAAATCGCATTGATGCAGAATGATTCGGCTTTGGCGCTAACAACGTTGGTTCAAGCCAGTCCAACCGTGCGCAAACACAGTGGCCGATTTAAAGAGATCGAGATTGGCGCGCACGCACATGCTGGGCATTGGCATGAGGTGCTGCAAATTGTAAAAGATCCCAAATGGCTGGCGTCAATCGCGACGAAAAACCGCTGGCATGCTCAAGCGGTGATTGCGATTTGCTCACAAGGTGGCGGCTCGGTCGCGTATTTGCAGGCCATGTACAAAGACATGCCGACGGATGTGCGCTCTGATGAAGATGTTATGGCGGCTTATGCGCAGGTGCTGATTAAAAACTCGCAAAGGCATTTGGCGCGCTTGGCGATAGAAGAGGCGCAAAAGCGGCTTTGGCGTCCGTCCCTCTTAAAATTTTATGCGGATGCGTTTGATGAATCGGACGCTTCTGGTCAATTAAAAATGATTGAGGTTTGGTTGGCCTTGCACCCAACCGAGCCCAAGCTGCTTAATTGCGCTGGCCAGTTGTGTTTAAAAAGTAAGCTTTGGGGGCGCGCAAAAGGCTATTTTGATGGCAGCTTGGCGCTAACAGCCAGTGTGGCTGCGCATTTTGGCTTGGCTCAAACTTATCGCGCAATGAATGACGTGCCAAGTGCGCAAGAACAAGAGCGCTTGGCGGCGGCAATGGCGGCAAGCGCGGAGTGATTTTTGTTGTAACTTTTGGTTAAAAACAAGGGGCTGCTTCGTTTTGTAAATCCTCCTTTTGCCGTTCTTGGCTGGCTTTGAAATGTTGCCGCGAAGGTTTCTTACGTATGCGCTGTGGCGTGTTGCAGCATTTTTTGGGAAAAATATGAGCCTTGCCGTTTTAAAGTCCCGAGCCTTGTTGGGCATGTCTGCGCCTTTGGTGACGGTTGAGGTGCATTTAACCAATGGTTTGCCTTCGTTTAACATTGTTGGCTTGCCTGAGGCTGAGGTTAAAGAGTCCAAAGATCGGGTGCGCGCTGCGATTTTAAACGCACAGCTTGATTTTCCTGCCAAGCGCATTACGGTTAATTTGGCGCCAGCCGATTTGCCAAAATCATCTGGGCGCTTTGATTTGCCGATTGCGTTGGGGGTTTTGATTGCAAGTGGTCAGTTATCGGTTAAGAATCTAGACCAATATGAGTTTGCTGGTGAGCTCTCACTGTCTGGTGCGGTCAGGCCGATAAAGGGGGCGCTTGCCATGACGTACGGTCTTACTAAGGAAGCTCTACAAAACGATTCAGTGGTGCCGATTGTGGTGTTGCCTGCGCAAAGTAGTATGGAGGCGGCCTTGGTGACCGATGCGCGCGTGTGGGCGGCGCACTCGCTGCTGGGTGTGTGCGCCATGTTGCGCCAGCCTGATTCGCAACAATGTGTTGTCGCGCCAGAGCAAGTGCTTGACGTTGATGCCTTGGCGCTTGATTGGTCTGATGTGCGGGGGCAATTGACGGTAAAGCGGGCGCTTGAGGTTGCAGCGGCTGGTGGTCATAGTGTGCTGATGGTTGGCCCGCCCGGTACGGGTAAGTCGATGTTGGCTGCTCGGTTGGCGGGCATCTTGCCGCCCATGAATGAGTCTGATGCCATGGAGTCGGCTGCGGTGCAAAGCAGTGCGGGGGTTTTTGATATTTCTGCTTGGCGGCGCAGGCCTTATCGCTCTCCGCACCACACTGCGTCTGCGGTGGCGCTGGTTGGTGGGGGATCTATTCCCAAACCAGGCGAAATCTCATTGGCGCATCACGGGGTTTTGTTTATGGACGAGCTGACCGAATTTGATCGCAAGGTGCTGGAGGTGTTGCGCGAGCCTTTGGAGTCGGGTGAAATTCACATCTCACGCGCTGCGCGTCAAGCGGTGTTTCCAGCGCGGTTCCAGTTGATTGCCGCGATGAATCCGTGTCCTTGTGGTTATTTGGGCCATCCGACGCAACGCTGCAAATGCTCCCCTGATGTGGTTTTGCGGTATCAATCAAAGTTGTCGGGGCCTTTTTTAAACCGAATTGACATGCAAATAGAGGTGCCAGCCTTGGCTGTTTCTGAGTTAAATTCAACTGCTGTGGGCGAGGCGGGTTGTGTGGTGGCCGGTCGGGTTGGGCGGGCGTATGCGCTGCAAATTGAGCGCCAAGGTGTTGTTAACGCACGCTTATCGGTCAAACAGGTTGACTGTTTTTGCACGCCCGATGCGGCAGGGCTTGAGCTTTTGGCAAAGGCGATGGCGCGTTTGAGTTGGTCTGCGCGTGTTTATCATCGCGTGTTGCGTGTGGCCAGAACGATTGCAGATTTGGATCACAAACCAGAAATTGGCGCGCAGCACATCGCGCAAGCAATACAGTACCGGCGCGCATTAATGTCTGCTTAACCAAGGATGTGCAGGCGTGTGTGGGGGTTGCATGATTGAGTGATTGCTCATATTCTCTTGAAACAATCCAATCGTTGATTGACAGTTGTGGAACTCGAATGTACAATTCGCGGGATTTCTTGGCCGCGTTTTGGCCAATCAATAAATATCTTAAAAAGGCTCGCTATGCTGCGCGTGATACTTGTGCAAATAACAGTGGGCGCTTTTCTTATATTGCTCGGTTTTTTGGGTGGGCGCGCTCAGTTTTTTGGTGCGGTTGCTGGGGTTTTGGTGGCGTTGTTGCCCAATGTTTTGTTTGCAGTTTATCTGTGGGTGCAAAGTCGCAAGGCTGTTGAAGTGGCTCGATTTTATGTGGGCGTTGGTTTAAAGTGGTTGTTGTCGGTTGCGTTGCTGGTTGTTGTTTGGCAGCAGTATTGCGCACAGGTGTCGCCGCTTTATTTTTGGCTGGCTTATATTGTAGTTTTAATGGCGCATAACCTTGGGTTGTTGCGTCGGTCTGAATAGGAAGTAAAAAATGACCTCAGAAGTGGTTCATCACGCAGCACCCGAAAATGCATCGGAATACATTGTTCATCATTTAACCAATATGAACAATACGGGCGAGGCGCAAAAAAACATTGTTGATTTTACTATTGTTAACTGGGATACCGTGTTTTTTTCTGTGTTGACGGGTTTTTTGGGTTTGTTTTTGTTGTGGCTTGTTTCTCGCAAGGTGACTTCTGGTGTTCCTGGGCGCTTGCAAATGGCTGTTGAATCGCTGGTGGAAATGGTTGAGGAGCAGTCTAAATCAATTGTGCATGGTGACCGATCTTTTGTGGCGCCTTTGGCCTTGACAATATTTGTGTGGGTCGCGTTCATGAATGCGATGGATTTGATTCCGGTTGATTTGGTTGGTCAGTTGATTCATGTGTTGGGTTTGAATATTCCTTACACGCGTGTGGTTCCAACCGCTGATTTAAGTGGTCCAATGGGGATGGCGTTTGGTGTGTTGATTTTGATGTTTTACTATAGCTTTAAGATTAAAGGTGTTGGCGGCTTTGTGCATGAGCTTTTTTCGGCGCCGTTTGGTGCAAAATGGTATTTGGCGCCTTTTAACTTTTCGCTTAATTTGATTGAGTTTCTTGCCAAGTCGGTGTCCTTGGGGATGCGGTTGTTTGGTAATATGTTTGCGGGCGAATTGGTATTTTTGCTGATTGCTTTGATGGGTGCGGCGTGGACTGGTTGGAATGCGATGAGCCTTGTTTTGGCGGCAACGCAACTGTTTGCGGGTTCGGTTTGGGCGCTTTTCCATATCATGGTGATTTTGTTACAAGCGTTTATTTTTATGATGTTGACCTTGGTTTATGTGGGTCAGGCTCATGAATCGCACTAAAAGAATTTGAGTGTTTGCTCAAATAATAGTTTGTTTTTATAGTTTGGTTTCTATTTTTATTAATAAAAGGAGTTGGTATGAGTAACTTAGGTTTAGTCGCTATCGCATGTGGTTTGATTGTTGGTTTGGGCGCAATTGGTGCTTGTTTGGGTATTGCAATGATGGGTGGTAAATACATTGAAGCATCTGCTCGTCAGCCAGAATTGATGGAAAAACTGCAAACCAAAATGTTCTTGTTGGCTGGTTTGATTGATGCAGCGTTCTTGATTGGTGTCGGTATTGCGATGATGTTCGTTTTCGTAAAACCATTTGGCGCTTAAATAGCGACGCTCATGTCTGGGTGCTTGCGAAGTGGGCATCCAGAAAGCGCATTTTCTGCGTTTAATTAAGGAATGTACTCGTGAATATCAATGCAACTCTATTTATCCAATGTCTGGTTTTCTTGATATTGGCTTTGGTGACAATGAAGTTTATTTGGCCGCCAATGATTCAAGCGATTGACGTACGTCGCGCAAAAATTGCTGAAGGTTTGGAAGCTGCAAGTCGCGGCAACAAAAGCCTCGAAGAAGCCAAAGCCTCTGCGCTTGGTTTTGAAAAAGATGCTCGCGTAAAGGCGCACGATATTTTAGTCGACGCCGAAAAACGTGCTCAAGCGATTGAGGTTTCGGCGAAAGAAAAAGCTGTTGTTGAAGCGGAGCGTATTGTTGCCTCGGCCAAAGCTGAAGCGATGCAAGAGATTGTCCGTGCCAAGGAAGCGCTGCGTGATCAAGTCTCGGGCTTGGTTGTTGCTGGAGCAGAGCAAATTTTAGGTCGTGAAATTAATGCGCAAAATCATTCGGATTTGTTGGCGCAGTATAAAAATCAACTGTAATTCAGGAAAAAAAATGGCTGAAATAAGTACAATCGCACGCCCCTACGCTTTGGCCGCTTTTGATGTGGCAAAGGTTGAGGCCGAATTTCCCGCGTGGTCTGTGTTTTTAAATGACGCAGCATCGGTTGCTTTGCAGTCAGACGTTCGTGCTTTGTCGGCTAATCCGCGTGTTTCACAAGAGCAGGTTTTGTCGATTTTTGAGTCGGCGGTTGGCAAGATGTCGGCATCAATGCGAAACTTTTTGGTGGCAGTGGTTTCTCAAGGTAGGGCCGACGCTTTACCGGAAATTAGTGCCGCTTTTAATTTGCATAGAAATAAATTTGAAGGTGCTGCTGATGCTGTGATTACGGCAGCGTTTCCTATGTCGGACTCAGAATTGTCTGACTTGACCGCGGCGCTCGAAAAAAAATTGTCCGTCAAGTTAAAGCCGGTTGTTGTGGTGGATGCTTCCCTGATCGGTGGCTTTTGTGCAAAAGTTGGTGACGAAGTTTTGGATATGTCAGTTCGTGCCAAGTTGGAGCGTATGAAGGTTGCGCTTACGGCGTAGCAGCAGAATTTTAGTGCGTGATAAGTGATTTAGTGTTAAAGAATAGAAGTGTGGTGCATTAATTGGATGCGCCATAATGAACCAATTTGGAGCGGAATATGCAACTCAACCCATCAGAAATTAGTGAATTAATTAAAACCCGTATTCAAGGTGTTGATAACACCGCAAGTTTACGTACTCAAGGCACGGTTGTTTCCGTTACGGACGGAATTTGCCGTGTTCATGGCTTGTTTGACGTCATGCAAGGTGAGATGCTTGAGTTCCCTGGCAATGTGTTTGGTTTGGCTTTAAATTTAGAGCGCGACTCCGTTGGTGTGGTGATTTTAGGTGAGTATGAGTCTATCTCTGAAGGCGATATTGTTAAATGCACTGGCCGAATTTTAGAAGTGCCCGTTGGCCCTGAGTTGTTGGGTCGCGTGGTGAATGCTTTGGGTGCCCCGATTGATGGCAAGGGACCAATCAACGCAAAGGCGACGGACGTGATTGAAAAGGTTGCCCCAGGCGTTATTTGGCGTAAGTCTGTGGACGAGCCGGTTCAAACTGGCTTGAAAGCGATTGATGCGATGGTGCCTGTTGGTCGTGGCCAGCGTGAGTTAATTATTGGTGATCGTCAAACCGGAAAAACAGCTGTTGCGATTGATGCGATTATTAATCAAAAAGGCAAAAATTTAAAATGCGTTTATGTCGCGATTGGGCAAAAAGCCTCTTCGGTAATGAATGTTGTGCGCAAGTTGGAAGAGCATGGTGCGATGGAATATACGACCATTGTGGTCGCCTCAGCGTCTGATTCTGCTGCGATGCAATATTTGGCGCCCTATTCTGGTTGTTCTATGGGTGAGTATTTCCGCGATCGTGGTGAAGATGCGCTGATTATCTATGATGATTTGACCAAACAGGCTTGGGCATACCGCCAAATTTCCCTATTGTTGCGCCGTCCACCAGGGCGTGAGGCTTACCCTGGCGATGTGTTTTACCTCCACAGCCGTCTGTTGGAACGTGCAGCACGCGTTAATGAAGATTACGTCACAAAATTTACCAATGGCGCAGTGACTGGTAAAACAGGTTCTTTGACCGCGATGCCGATTATTGAGACTCAAGCGGGTGACGTGACTGCTTTCGTACCAACGAACGTGATTTCGATTACCGATGGTCAAATTTTCTTGGAAACTGACTTATTTAATGCAGGTATCCGACCAGCTATTAATGCGGGTATCTCGGTTTCACGTGTTGGTGGCGCGGCTCAAACGAAGGCGGTCAAAAAGCTTTCTGGCGGTATTCGTACCGATTTGGCGCAATATCGTGAATTGGCAGCCTTTGCGCAGTTTGCTTCAGATTTGGATGAAGCGACTCGTAAGCAATTGGAGCGTGGTCGTCGTGTGACTGAATTGTTGAAGCAGCAGCAATACAAGCCTTTGCAGGTTTGGGAAATGGCCGCTTCTTTGTTTGCTGCAAATAATGGCTCTTTGGATGATGTTGAGGTTAATGATGTTCTGGCTTTTGAAAAAGGTCTGCACGACTTCTTGAAGACCAATCATGCGGCTTTAATTGCCAATATTGAAGAAAAGTTAGAAGTATCAAAAGACGATGAAGCCGCTTTAAAACTAGCTGTGGCATCTTTTAAACAAAACGCAGCATTCTAATTGCCGCTATTGAAGGATAAGTAATGGCTAGCACTAAAGAAATTCGTGGCAAGATTAAGAGTGTTCAAAACACACGAAAAATCACCAAAGCAATGGAAATGGTTGCAGCGTCCAAGATGCGTAAAGCTCAAGAACGCATGCGCGCAGCTCGTCCTTATGCCGATAAAGTAAGAAATATTGCCGCCCATATGTCTGAGGCAAACTCGGAATATCAACATCCGTTTTTGATGAGTCGCCCCCAAATTAAAGGCGCTGGCTTAATCTTGATTACAACGGACAAAGGTTTGTGTGGCGGTATGAACACAAACATCATGCGTGCAGCAACCGCTCGCATGAAAGAGTGGACGGAAGCAGGTGTTCAGTTGCAAACAACCGCGATTGGCGGAAAAGGCTTGGGCTTTTTGAATCGAATTGGCGCGAATGTTGTGTCGCACATCACTCACATTGGGGATGCGCCCCAGTTGAATGATCTTATTGGTTCGATTAAGGTCCAGCTCGACGCTTATGTTGCGGGTGAAATTGATGTTTTGTATTTGGGTTACACCAAATTCATCAACAGCATGAAGCAAGACTCTGTTTTGGTGCAGCTTTTGCCTTTGCCTGCCAGTACGTTGGCTCAAACCGAACAAGAGGCAATCGCTTACTCTTGGGATTATGTGTACGAGCCTTCGGCTGAGGCTGTGGTAGATGATTTGCTGATTCGTTACGTTGAAGCTTTGATATTTCAAGCAGTTGCCGAAAACATCGCGTCTGAGCAATCGGCTCGTATGGTTGCGATGAAGGCTGCTTCCGATAATGCAAAAAATGTTATTGGCGAGTTGCAAATGATTTACAACAAATCGCGTCAAGCGGCAATTACAAAAGAATTGTCTGAAATCGTTGGTGGGGCGGCAGCGGTATAAATGCTGTCGTGCAAAAAGAGGTTGGGTGCTGGATTTGCGTTGGTTTTGGTGCTGGGGTTTCTATTGGTTTCATGTAAACCCAAAGAGCGCCTTGGTTTGCCAGATAGGTGGGATAAAGAATCAACGCTCTTGCCTCAAGAGTGCCAACCTTTAAAGCCTTTGTTGGCTAAATGCACTTCGGTTGTTGGGTCGGATCAAGAAGCAAAAAAAGTGCTTGCGGTGTTGGGTGAGCCGCTGCAAAACGCCTCCAAGGCGAAGCAGGATAGTATTTGCCAGGATGCGTTATTGTTTTGGCAAGCAGCATGTGGTGTGACGCGGTGAATCCGTTTGTCATAACGAGTTTTCAGTTTACAAAGAAAAGAGTGCAATGATGGTAGAAGGTAAAATCGTTCAGTGTATTGGCGCGGTCATCGACGTCGAGTTTCCGCGCAATAGCATGCCTAAAATTTATGACGCTTTGGTCATGGATGGCACAGATTTGACATTAGAAGTTCAGCAGCAGTTAGGTGACGGCATTGTCCGCACCATTTGCTTGGGTTCCTCTGATGGCTTGCGTCGTGGCACTATGGTTAAAAACACAGGTGCACCAATTATGGTTCCTGTTGGCGCGTCAACGCTGGGTCGTATTATGGATGTGTTGGGTAACCCGATTGATGAAGCTGGCCCTGTGGTTTCTGAGCACAAACGCTCGATTCACCAATTGGCGCCAAAGTTTGAAGATTTATCACCTTCAACCGAGTTGCTTGAAACCGGCATTAAAGTTATTGACTTGATTTGCCCGTTTGCTAAAGGCGGTAAAGTTGGGTTGTTCGGTGGTGCGGGTGTTGGTAAAACCGTGAACATGATGGAACTCATCAATAATATCGCGAAGCAGCACGGCGGTTATTCTGTGTTTGCTGGCGTGGGTGAGCGTACCCGCGAAGGTAACGATTTTTACCACGAAATGAAAGACTCTAACGTCTTGGATAAAGTGGCGTTGGTCTATGGTCAAATGAATGAGCCACCAGGAAATCGTTTGCGCGTGGCTTTGACTGGGTTGACTATGGCGGAGCATTTCCGTGATGAGGGTCGCGATATTTTATTCTTTGTGGATAATATTTATCGCTTTACCTTGGCAGGTACTGAAGTGTCTGCGTTGTTGGGTCGTATGCCTTCTGCTGTGGGCTATCAGCCAACATTGGCAGAAGAGATGGGGCGCTTACAAGAGCGTATTACTTCGACTAAAACAGGTTCAATTACTTCGGTTCAAGCCGTTTATGTGCCAGCCGATGATTTGACTGATCCTTCTCCAGCAACCACTTTTGGTCACTTGGATGCGACTGTGGTGTTGAGTCGTGATATTGCGTCACTCGGGATTTATCCTGCGGTTGATCCGTTGGATTCAACCAGCCGCCAAATTGACCCGAATGTGATTGGCGAAGAGCACTATGCAGTGACACGCGGTGTTCAGCAGACGTTACAGCGTTATAAAGAACTGCGTGACATTATTGCGATTTTGGGGATGGATGAGTTGGCGCCAGAAGACAAACAGTTGGTCGGACGTGCACGTAAAATTCAACGCTTCTTGTCACAGCCGTTCCATGTGGCTGAGGTTTTCACTGGCTCTCCAGGTAAGTACGTGTCATTAAAAGAAACCATTCGTGGATTTAAAGGGATTATTGCAGGCGAGTACGATCACTTGCCAGAACAAGCCTTTTACATGGTTGGTACGATTGATGAAGCCGTTGAAAAAGCAGCTAAAATGAACTAATAAAATGGCGGCTTTAATTTAAAGCCGCTGTTTTTATTGATGGCTTTTGTTTAAGGTCGTCGCTTAAAAAAGCCCTTATGGTTTTTTGATTGGATGAATATGGTAACTACATTAAATGTTGACGTGGTCAGCGCGGAGCAAGAAGTGTTTTCAGGCGAGGCCACCTTTGTTGCTTTGCCGGGTGAATCTGGCGAATTGGGTATTATGCCTGGCCACACGCCTTTGATTACACGGATTAAGCCGGGTGCGGTTCGGATTACCTTGGTTGATGGCTCGCAAGAGCTGGTCTTTGTTGCGGGCGGTGTGTTGGAGGTTCAACCCAAAGGTGTGACGGTTTTGGCCGATACTGCCATTCGCGGTGAAGATTTAGATGAAGCGCGTGCGCTTGAAGCCAAAGCGCGTGCGGAGGCTATCATAACTGAAAACAAGTCTGATATTGATTATGCTCGCGCGCAGTCGGAGCTTTCGGTTGCGGTGGCCCAAATTGCTGCCTTGTCGCAAATGAGCAAAAAACATTAAATACCCGATTTTTAGTGCGCAATTGCAACATTCATTTTTTCGATTGTGCCGCTAAATGATAAAAAAGCCGCTTGGTTTCCCTGAAGCGGCTTTTTTGTCTGTAGAATACGCGATTGTCTTTTTCGCCCTTAAATTCCCATGTAAAGCCTTATAAATTCATCATGATTACACTCAAAAATGTCGATTTTTCTTATCCCAAAGGTGCGCAAATTGTGCGCAATGTCTCTTTGAATGTTGCGCGGGGGCAGGTGGTTGCGGTAATGGGGCCTTCTGGTTGCGGTAAAACAACACTGTTGCGTTTAATTGCGGGTTTGTTGCAGCCTTCTGTGGGGCAGGCTTTGTTGTTGGGACAGGAAATGCCTTATGACGATGCGCCTGCTTTGCGGGTTTTGCGCGGTCAAATGGGGATGTTGTTTCAGTTTGGCGCCTTGTTTACTGATATGTCGGTGTTTGATAATGTGGCTTTTCCGTTGCGTGAAAATACGGCGCTTTCAATGTCAGAAGTTTCTGCACGCGTCATGAAAAAACTTGATGCCGTTGGTTTGGCTGATGTTGCGGATAAGATGCCTGCGGAGGTTTCGGGTGGGATGGCGCGGCGGGTTGCTTTGGCACGCGCTATTGCACAAGACCCCAAAATTATGTTGTTTGATGAGCCCTTTACAGGTTTGGATCCGATTGCGATGGATAATATTGCGCAGTTGATTCGGGAGCAAACCAATGCACTTAATGCCGCCTCTGTTGTGGTGTCGCATGATGTGCATGAAACGTTCGCGATTGCCGATTACGTGTACATCATGCATAAGTCTCATATTTTGGCGCATGGCACACCTGAGCAGCTCTTGTTAAGTGAGGACGCTTTTGTGCGCAGATTTGTACATGGGCGTGATGTGAAAAAGGAGTTGGTATGAACCGTTTAATGGTTTTTTTGGCTGGGGTTGGCGCAGCCAGTCGGGATAAAGTTCAGGCTTTGGGTTTTGCCACGCGCATGCTGATTTCGCTCTTGGGTTATTTTGGTGTGTGGTGGAAACGTGGGCGTTTGGTGTTGCAGCAAATCCATTTTTTGGGCAACCACTCCTTGGTTTTGATGGTGGTTGCAGGCTTGTTTATCGGTGCCGTTTTGGCGATGCAGGCGTTTTATTCGCTGAGTAGGCTGGGATCTGAGTCTATGGTTGGGTTGCTGGTTGCTTTGGCATTGGTGCGCGAGTTGTCGCCAGTGATTGTGGCTATTTTGTTTGCGGGGCGTGCGGGCACTTCAATGACCGCTGAAATTGGTTTGATGAAAGCAGGGGAGCAATTGGCTGCGATGGAGATGATGGGGGTTGACCCTGCCAGCCGTGTATACGCCCCACGCTTTTGGGCGGCCGGATTTGTTGTGCCTTTGTTGAGCGCAATTTTTAGTTTGGTTGGCGTGTATGGTGGCTACTTGGTGGCGGTGGGTTGGCTTGGGGTTGAGGAGAGCTCTTTTTGGACAGTCATGCATGATGGCGTTAGTTTTTATGAGGATATTTTTAAAGGGCTGATTAAAAGCGTTGTGTTTGGTTTGGCGGTGAGTTTTTTGGCTGTGTATGAGGGGGCTATGGCGCACCCAACGCCAGAAGGCGTTGCAAAAGCAACCACTCGAACCGTGGTAAAGTCGGCGCTGGTTGTTTTGGGGTTGGATTTTGTGCTCACAGCGTTAATGTTTGCGCAGGGCTAAGCCGTTTTAATCGGTAGAAGTGTTTTAGATCACAATGAGCGTTGGCGCTCTTAATGCGTTAAGGATGGTTGAATATGCAACATAAAAAAGTAGATGTCTTGGTTGGTGGTTTCGTTCTTTTGGGAGCAGCAGCGCTGGTTGGTTTGGCGCTTCGGGTTGGCGGTGGCGAAGTTTTTGCGGGCAAGTCGACTTACTCTGTGACGGCGAACTTTAAAAATGTTGGCGCTCTAAAAGTGCGGGCGCCAGTGAAACTGGCGGGTGTGCCAATTGGAAGTGTGAGTGATATTGAGCTGGTTCAGCTTGAGGGTGGGGAGCACAAAGCCAAGGTGACGTTTACGATTGTGGATTCGGTTAAGATTCCATCTGACTCTGGTGCGGCAATTGTGACTGCGGGGCTTTTGGGGACGCAGTTTATCAACATACAAGAAGGGCCAAGTATTGATAATTTGCTCAAGCCAAATGGTGTGATTGAGGACACGCAAGAGGCGATGATTTTAGAGGACTTGATTAAGGCCTTTGGGATTAATAAGGCTGAAGAGGCAAGCAAAACCGATGGCGCTGCTGCGAAGTAAGTGCGAACAATAATGGCTTAAGGTGGGTGAGATGAAAAAATATTTGATGGGCTGCGTGGCTGCGCTTGCGCTGCTTGGTTCCTTTGGCGCATGTGCGCAAGAGGTTTTGCCAGTCGAAGGCATTGTGGATGATGTGGTGCTTGCCAGCGATCCGTTGGAAGGCTTTAATCGGCGGATGTACCGCTTTAATATCGCGACGGATAAATATCTGCTCAAGCCTGTGTCTAAAACGTATGAAAAGGTTGTGCCAAAGCCTGGGCGCAGCTGTGTGCGTAATATTTTTGAAAATTTAGGGGTGCCGTATACGGCGCTCAATAACATATTGCAGGGGAAATTTAAGGCTGCTGGCCAAGACCTGTGCCGTTTTGCGTTGAATAGTACGGTCGGTTTGGGCGGTTGTTTTAATGTTGCGGCTAAAGTTGGCTTGCCAGAGCACGAGGAGGATTTTGGCCAGACCTTGGGTGTTTGGGGGGTGCCTGCAGGCTCGTTTGTGATGCTGCCTCTTTTGGGGCCTACAACGGTGCGTGATTTGGTGGCCAAACCTGTGGACTTTTTGGCCGATCCTTTGAGTCGCATTACGAATATTCGCTTGCGTAACTCAGTCAAAGGCCTCCAATATCTGGATAAGTTCTCAGAGTGGTCTGCTGTCATTGATATGGTGGATGGTTTGGCGATTGATCCTTATGCATTCACACGTGATGGTTGGCTGCAGCGCCGTGAAACGCAAGTGCAGGATGGAGACTATTTTAAGCCCAGTGATGTCCCTGTTGGCGCGCCTGTTGCTGCGCCAACGGCTGCCCCTGCCGATGTGGCGTCTGCGACTTTGCCTGTTGAGCAGCGCACGCTCCCTGAATTGAGTCAGGTGCAGGCGGATCAAGCCTTGGTGATTGATTCACCTGCTGTGTCAACCGAATTGGTGCCTATGCCTTAAAGGCAAGGGCTTTTTGTTCTATTTATTTTAACTAAGGAAAATTTATGTTTGGATTGTTTAAAAAATTGGCATTGGCATTGGGTTTGTTCTCAGCGGTCGCAACGGCTCACGCTGAAACCGCAGATGCGTTTATCAAAAACATAACCGATGGCGCTGTGTCGGCATTAAAATACAACCCTGGTCTTAAGAGCGGTAACCCGAGCGCCGTTGCAGCTTACGTGGATGGCAATATCATGCCGCACGTGGATTTTCGCGGTATGGTGGCGCGTGTGGTTGGGCCGGCGTGGAATCAAGCCAGCGCGGCTCAGCAAAATGAGCTGATTGTCGAGTCACGCAAATACTTGGTGCGCACGTATGCGAGTGGTTTAAAAGGCGCGTCAGTTGACAGCGTAGACGTGTACCCAGCCAGCGGCTCTGAAGTGCGCACGCGGATTAATTCTTCGAGCGGCAAAAAAACCATGGTGACGTATCGTTTGACCAACAATGGCGGCTGGAAAGTGAATGACATCAATGTTGCGGGCGTATGGTTTGTGAATAGTTATGCAGGCCAACTCCGTCCGATTGTTAACAAAAGTGGGGTTCAAGCTTTGATTGAGCATTTAAAATCAAAACGCTGATTGTATGACAGAAATTTTTAGCAAAAAGTCCGCAATGTGCGGACTTTTTGTTGTTTGAGCATCCGGATTGAACGTATAATTCAGCGTTCTGGGCGCGCATAAATAATTGCTTTGGGCGGTTGTTGCGCAGCGATAAAATTTTGAAATTTAACCACAAAGGCAAGTCATGAGCCAACCCACACCTGAACAAGTTCAACAATACATCACCAGCGGCATGGCTTGCGAGTACATTGCCGTTGAGGGCGACGGCCAGCATTTTTACGCCACCATTGTGGCAAGTAGTTTTGATGGCTTAAATACGTTGGCTCGGCAGCGCGTAGTTTATGCTGTTTTGGGCGAACGCATGGTGTCTGAAATCCATGCACTGTCGATGAAAACCCACACGCCGCAAGAATGGGCACAAAAAGCGGCGCAATAATTCGCGCAACCAATTGGTGCAACCACATTAAAAAGAGAGATTCAACATGGAACAGTTAAAAATTATCGGCGGTGGCGGCACGACGCGTCTGAATGGCAGCATTCGCATTGGCGGCGCCAAAAACGCGGCGTTGCCAATTATGTGTGCCACATTGCTTACGGGCGATGCGGTGCAGTTGCGCAACGTACCATCTTTGCGCGACATCAATACGACATCAAAGCTTTTGCGCGAATTGGGCGTATCGGTTTCTGAGCTTGAACATGACAAAGTCACAATTCAAGCCTACGGCACGATTAGCACCAAAGCGACTTACGATTTGGTCAAAACCATGCGGGCGTCGATTTTGGTGTTGGGGCCTTTGTTGGCGCGCTTTGGCGAGGCTTGGGTGAGCTTGCCCGGTGGTTGCGCGATTGGTGCGCGCCCTGTTGATCAGCACATCAAAGGCTTGCAGGCGATGGGCGCAGAAATCACGATTGAACACGGCTACATTCACGCCAAAGCCCCAGCGGGCGGGCGCTTAATTGGCGCGCACATTGTGACCGAAATGATTACCGTCACTGGCACCGAAAATTTACTCATGGCGGCAACGTTGGCCTCGGGGACAACCATCATCGAAAACGCCGCCTGCGAGCCTGAAGTCACTGATTTGGCCAAAATGCTCATCAGCATGGGCGCGAAAATTGAAGGTTTGGGCACAAGCCGCTTGGTGATTGAGGGCGTGGAACAATTGCACGGCACAACCCACACGGTGGTGTCTGATCGGATTGAAGCGGGCACATTTTTGTGCGCCGTGGCGGCAACGGGCGGCGATGTGACCTTGACCCATGTTGACCCAACGATTATGGGCGCGGTGTTGGACAAGCTGCGTGAAATGGGTTTGCAAATGGAGCTTACTGATACAACCATTCGCGCGGTCATGACTGGCCAGCCCAAACCAGTGAGCTTTAAAACCACCGAATACCCAGGTTTCCCCACCGACATGCAGGCGCAGTTTATGGCGGTGAATGCCGTGGCATCAGGCGCATCACGCGTTACCGAAACCATTTTTGAAAACCGCTTCATGCACGTACAAGAAATGAACCGTTTGGGCGCAAGCATCGTGGTGGACGGTAACACGGCATCTACCGAAGGCGTATTGCCCGAAACCTTATCAGGCGCAATGGTCATGGCAACTGACTTGCGTGCCTCTGCCAGCTTGGTGATTTTGGGCATGGTCGCAGGCGGCACAACCATTGTTGACCGCATTTACCACCTTGACCGTGGTTATCAGCGCATGGAAGAAAAGCTCACCGCCGTTGGCGCAACCATTACCCGCGTCCAAGGTTTGTCCGAAGACGAAGTGCTTTAATTAAAAATTCACATTTACTAAAAAACATGACAACTTTACCCAACTGCCCACAATGCGGCGAACCCAATACCTATCCTGACGGCGACATGATTGTGTGCGCCGATTGCGGCCACGAGTTTTCCGCCAGCGCCGCCGTTGACGCATCTGACGAAGCCCGCGTGGTCAAAGACAGCAACGGCAACGTACTGGTAGATGGCGACTCTGTGATTGTGATTAAAGACCTCAAAGTCAAAGGCTCATCCATCGTGGTCAAAAAAGGCACGAAAGTCAAAGGCATCCGCATCGTAGAAGGCGACCATGACATTGACTGCAAAGTAGACGGCGTGGCCATGTCGCTCAAATCTGAGTTCCTCAAAAAAGCCTAATCGGTCTCTTTTACGCCCCGCGCCATGCGGCTTCACGTAGGGTGGGCAATGCCCACCGCTTTTCAACCAAACCGCAATGGCGGGCAAAGCCCCACCAGCGGCAACCATAAAGCCATTCATGCTCACACTCGCATTATCCAAAGGCCGCATCTTCACTGAAACCTTGCCCATGCTCCGCGCCGCCGGCATTGAAGTGCTCGAAGACCCAGAAGCCTCACGCAAACTGATTTTACCCACCAACGACGCAGGCCTGCGCGTCATCATTGTGCGCGCCTCCGACGTGCCCACCTACGTGCGTTACGGCGCGGCAGATTTTGGCGTGTCAGGCAAAGACAGCCTGCTCGAATCAGGCTATGAAGGCTTATACAGCCCGATTGACCTCCAAATCGCCAAATGTCGCATGTCGGTTGCGGTACAAAACGGCTTTGATTACGACGGCGCAGTGCGCAGCGGCGCGCGCATCCGCGTGGTCACCAAATATGTCGAAACCGCCAAACAGCATTTTGCTGCCAAAGGCATGCACGTCGATTTAATCAAACTGTACGGCTCAATGGAACTCGGGCCATTGGTTGGCTTGGGCGACGCAATTGTTGACCTTGTCAGCACAGGCGGCACACTGCGCGCGAATAACTTAGTTGAAGTTGAGCATATTTGCGACATTTCATCGCGCTTGATTGTGAATCAGGCGTCATTGAAACTGAAAGCGGCGCGGTTAAGGCCGATATTGGCGGCGT
The DNA here is from genome assembly GCA_017495165.1 of Hydromonas sp. Lineage (GTDB taxonomy): Bacteria > Pseudomonadota > Gammaproteobacteria > Burkholderiales > Burkholderiaceae > Hydromonas. The sequence continues at coordinate 169,161 of JAFEII010000016.1, forward strand.
TTGAGGCGGCGGTGGGTTGAATGGCTGTCCAGTTAAAGATTTTAGTTCAGAATAAGTATGAAGCTACAGAAGAGTTTCGCACGGTAAATGAAGTTGCGCAAAGATTGCATCAACATTTGTGTGAGCCTCAAGTACTCACTTTGTTGGCTGAGGCCAATCAGCCTGGAAGTAGCAGCTCGGCAGTGCAAAATGTTTTTTTAGAGGAAGCACAGGAGCTTGGTTTTTTAAGTGAAAAAAAAGGCTTGTTTGGGAAGTATGCAACGAGTGGTCTGCGGCCAGATTATTATCTTAAAATAGGTAAAGTCGGTGTCTTGCTTGAGGTTGAGCGAGGTAAAACGATTATGAATAATATGGATTTGTTGGATTTGTGGAAATGTCATATTTGTGCGGAGGCCAATTATTTGTTTTTGATGGTTCCTTTGCAGTTGAAGCATAATAAGGACGCAAAACCATATAACACGTTCAACATGGTGGTAAACCGAATGAGTCCTTTTTTTGAGCAAGAAAACCATACCAACGTTCGAGCTTTGTTTATTTTTGGATATTAAGCCATACCCCGCATAAATCGTAGCCTGCCCTGAGCCGCAGGCGAAGCGCAGGTTTATGGCTGCATGATGCCGCACAAAACCCCGCGATTCGCTGCGCTCATGGCGGGCTACGCGAGTTTTTAAATAACGGATTTTTTATATCAACTAAAAACCATGATCAAACTCCACTACTCGCCCACCGATGCCTCCATGACGCCGCACATTATTTTAGAGGCGCTTGGTTTGCCGTTTGAGCTGGTTTTGGTGGACAGAAGCATCAACGCGCAAAAGTCCGCTCAATACTTGGCTTTAAACCCGAACGGCACAATTCCAACGTTGCAGCATGGTGAGTTGGTTTTGTTTGAAACGGCAGCGATTGCGTGTTATTTGGCCGAGTTGCAGCCCGAAGCGGGCTTGATTCCGCCCGCCAATACGCCCGAGCGCGGTGCGTTTTATACATGGATGTTTTGGTTGGCCAATACGTTTCATGCCGCGTTGATGCCGTATTTTTACCCTGAGCGTTGGCTGGATGCTGGCAATGACGCGGGCGCGGCGCAGGTGAAAATGCATGCGCAACAGCGCATTAAGCCTTTGTTGCAAATTTTGGATGATGCGCTGGCGCAAGGTGGGCGCGACTATTTGCTGGGCGAGCATTTGAGTGTGGCGGATGTGTATGCGTTTATGTTGTGTCGCTGGACGCGCAACTTTGCGGGCGATGCGTGCGCACCAGCGCGTGATTGGCCGCACATTCGGCCGTATTTGGAGCGCATTTTGGCGCTGCCTGCGGTGCAGCGGGTGTATGCGACTGAGCGGATTGAGGCGCCTTTTATTTAACGTGGTTGCGCGTGCGTTTGAACCCAGTTGAGATGCAGACTGAAATTGCCAATGCATTTACTTGACTAACGAGCGGATAAATAAGCGGCGGCTGATGCTTAAAAATTCATCGCATGTTTTAATATTAATTTTTACCCAACTAAATGCGCGCCGTCGCGCGAATCTAACCTAGAGCGAATAATAAAATTATGAACCCAATCAACATGCCCACCCTAAAAACCACCGATGCTGATTTTAATCAGCAACTCCAAACCCGCCTTGCGTTTGATGACTCAACCGATGCGGGGATTCAATCGGCGGTGACCGATATTATCGCAGCGGTGCGCGCACGCGGTGACGCGGCGGTGGTTGAATACACCAACCGTTTTGACCGCATTCAAGCGGGTTCAATGGCAGATTTAACCTTAACCCAAGCCGATTTAAAAGCCGCATTCGATGGTTTGGACGATGTGCAAAAAACCGCGTTACAAGCCGCTGCTGCGCGGGTCAAAACGTACCATGAGGCGCAAAACGCGTCGTGCGGCAATTCGTGGCAATACACCGAAGCCGACGGCACGGTGTTGGGGCAAACCGTTACGCCGCTTGACCGCGTGGGGATTTATGTGCCGGGCGGCAAGGCGGCGTATCCGTCCAGCGTACTGATGAATGCGATTCCCGCGCATGTGGCGGGCGTGGCGCAAATCATTATGGTTGTGCCCACGCCTGACGGCGTGCGCAACCCGCTCGTGCTTGCGGCGGCGTATATTGCAGGCGTGACGCAAGTGTTCACTATCGGCGGCGCACAAGCCGTGGCGGCGTTGGCGTATGGCACGGACAGTGTCACCAAAGTTGATAAAATCGTCGGGCCCGGCAACGCGTTTGTGGCCGAAGCCAAGCGGCGTGTGTTTGGGCAAGTTGGGATTGACATGATTGCGGGCCCGTCCGAGATTCTCATCATCGCTGACGGCACAACCGACCCTGATTGGGTGGCGATGGATTTGTTTTCCCAAGCCGAACACGACGAATTGGCGCAGTCGATTTTGCTTTGCCCAGATGCGGCTTACATTGGCGCGGTACAAGCGTCGATTGACCGCTTAATTTTTGAGATGCCCCGCGCAGACGTGATTCGCACCTCATTACAAAACCGTGGCGCACTGATTTTGACCCGCGACATGCACGAGGCGTGCGCCATTGCCAACACCATCGCGCCCGAACACCTCGAAATTTCTGCCCTAAACCCTGAAATGTGGGCAAAACAAATCCGCCACGCAGGCGCGATTTTTATGGGCGCTTACACCTCAGAATCTTTGGGCGACTACTGCGCAGGCCCGAATCACGTGCTGCCCACCAGCGGCACCGCACGTTTTTCATCGCCGCTGGGCGTGTATGATTTTCAAAAACGCTCGTCCATCATTCATGTGAGCGAGGCTGGTGCGCAAACATTGGGGCAAATTGCAGCCACTCTGGCGCACGGTGAAGGCTTGACCGCACATGCACGCAGTGCTGAGATGCGGTTGAAGTGATGGGCGTGGTTTATATTTTTAGCCAATGGCGTTGTAAAATTTAAGGGGAATAGTAATGGCTCGAATTGAAGGCTTTCGTGTACAAAACTTTAAAGCATTAAAAGATGTTACTTTAGGTCGGTTGTCCAATCAAAAGGACATTGCATCACTGGGTGATATGACGGTTGTGATTGGTAAAAATGGTGTGGGTAAAAGCACATTATTTGATGCTTTTGGCTTTTTGGCGGACTGTTTGATTTTTGATGTTGAAACGGCTTGTGATATGAAGCAGCGCGGTGGCTTTGGTCGTTTGTGTTCTAAGGGTTGTGAGGGACCAATAAAGCTTGATGTTTATTATCGTGAGGGTGTTGGTGAGCGTCCAATTACTTATGAGTTGGAAATTAGTATGGATGACCATGGGAGACCGTTCGTATCTTCAGAAATGCTTCGACAGAGGCGTAAAGGTAGGTCGAACGGAAAGCCATATCCTTTTTTAAACTTGAAAAATGGTGTTGGCCGAGTTTGGGCTGGAATAGATACTCTATCTGAGTCTCTCGGAGGGGAAGAAGATAATACGAGTTCACCTATTGAATTGACTGATTTGAGGCAGTTAGGGGTGGCTACTTTAGGTACATTGAAAGAACATCCAAGGATTAAGAAGTTCCGAGAGTTTTTAAAAGGTTGGTATTTATCTTATTTTACTCCAGATGCCGCTCGTTCTTTGCCTGCATCTGGGCCACAAAAACATTTGAATATTCATGGTGATAATCTTGGCAATGTCGTCCAATTTATGGAACGTGAATATAAAAAAAAGTTTCAAGACATTTTAGATGCCATTGCATTGAAAATTCCAAGTATTCAGTCGATTAGTACGGAGGAGACAGCTGATAAACGCTTGCTGCTTAAATTTGATGATGGCTCGGCACAAGACCCCTTTTATGCACAGCAAATGTCAGATGGCACTTTAAAAGTATTTGCTTATTTATTGATGCTTGAAGATCCGTCTCCACCGCCATTTATTTGCATTGAAGAGCCTGAGAATGGTTTGTATCATAAGTTGTTGGATACATTGGTGCACGAGTTTCGTGAGCACGCACAAAATAAAAAAGGTTCGCAAATTTTTGTGACGACCCACCAGCCCTATTTGGTCGATGGTTTAGCACCTGAAGAGGTTTGGATTTTGGAAAAGCAATCTGATGGCTTCTCCAAGATAACGCGAGTGTCGGATATTCCCAATGTTAAAGAGTTGTATGAGCAGGAGTTGCCGCTCGGTGCGTTGTGGTACAGCGATTATCTGGAGGGTTAATCATGCATATTGAATTTTTGGTTGAGGATGTATCAGGCAAAGTTTTTTTAAAGCACATATTGAAAAAGTTTAATGTGCAAAGTTATAAAATCTTAGCGTTTAAAGGCGTGGGTAGGCTGCCTAAAAAAAATAACTCTGTTCCTCCTCTGTCACAAAAAAGAGGTGGATTGTTGACGGATTTAAAAAAATTTCTTGAGGGCTATGGAAACTCCTTAAATGACAGTGATGTGGTTTTTGTGGTTTTTGATTCTGATCAAAAAAATTTGGCTGCGCTTGAGTTCGAGTTACAGCAGTTTTATAGTAGTTTGAATAAGCCCGCTAAGACTATATTTTCGTTGGCAACAGAAGAAATGGAGGCCTGGCTTTTGGGTGATTCCGATGCAATTATGCAAGCGTATCCTAAAGCCAAGCTTCAAATTATTCAAACATACCAGCAAGATAGTATTTGTGGGACTTGGGAGGTGTTGGCAAGGGCCTTAAACCACAAGCCTGAAAGTTTAGATTGGCAGGCGTCAGGTAGATTGAAGTCCGAATGGGCGGATAAAATTACACCACTGATGGTGTTGGATAATAATGTTTCACCAAGTTTTATAAAGTTTAGAGATGAACTCTCTCGTATGGAGTCTTTAATATAATGGCTAACGAATTATCTTTGCTCAACAACATCCGCCCCGAAATCCGCGCGATGTCCGCCTATCACGTCCCCGACGCAACTGGTTTCATCAAACTCGACGCGATGGAGAATCCATACGGGTTGCCGGATGATTTAAAAGCCCAACTCGCGCAACGTTTGGCGGATGTGGCTCTTAACCGTTATCCTGTGCCGACCTACGATGCGTTGGCGCGGCGACTTCGTGATTATGCGCAGATTCCTGATGCGTTTGGTTTGATGTTGGGCAATGGCTCGGATGAGTTGATTCATTTGTTGTCGATGGCGATTTCCAAAAAAGGTGAGAAAGTCACGATTCTTGCGCCAAGTCCCAGTTTTGTGATGTATCGCATGTCGGCGTTGCTCAATCATGTGAATTATGTTGAGGTGGATTTGCGCCAAACCGAGCGCGATTTTCAACTCGATGTGCCTGCGATGGTGGCGGCGATTGCGTTGCATCGGCCTGCGTTGGTGTATTTGCCGTTTCCGAACAATCCGACGGGGGGCGAGTTTGCCCGCGCGGATATGTTGGCGGTGATTGAGGCGGCGCGGCAGGTGGGCGCGTTGGCGGTGGTGGATGAGGCGTATCAGCCGTTTGCGAATCATACGTGGATGGGTGAGTTGGCGACGTTTGATAATTTGCTGGTCATGCGCACGGTGTCCAAACTCGGTTTGGCGGGCGTGCGTTTGGGCTATATGGCGGGTCGCGCCGATTTGATGGACGAGTTGAACAAAGTTCGCCCACCATACAATATCAATGTGTTGACCGAGGCGGCGGTGGGCTTTGTGCTCGAACATGCGCACGTGCTTGAATCGCAAGCCGCGCAGATTCGCGCCACGCGCGCGGTGTTGTTTGATGGTTTGAGCCGATTAAAAAATGTCACGCCATTTCAAAGCCATGCCAATTTTATTTGTGCGCGGTTCGAGGATGGCGACGCGACGTTTGAGGCGCTCAAGGCGCGTGGAATTTTGGTCAAAAATATGGGCAAAGCGCATCCGATGCTACATAATTGCTTGCGTTTGTCGGTGGGGACGGCTGAGGAAAATCACGCGTTGTTGACGGCTTTGGCGGCGACTGGTTTGCCGTAAATTTGCCGTAAACGCAATGCCGTGTCAGTAAAACCGATTAAAAAAACGAGCGCGCCGCTCGTTTTTTTAATCGGCGTGAGGTGCGACTCCTCGCGCAGCTCGATTTTGCCACGCTGATGTCTAAAATCCTTTAAAATGGCGGCTTCACATTACTTGTACGGAATACCTCATGAACCGCACCGCCAAAGTCACCCGCAATACCTCCGAAACCCAAGTCACGATTGCCCTTAATTTAGATGGCACGGGCAAGGCTGAGCTCAATTCTGGCGTACCTTTCCTTGATCACATGCTTGATCAGATTGCGCGCCATGGTTTGATTGATTTAAACGTGCAAGCGACTGGCGATACGCTGATTGATGACCATCACACGGTGGAGGATGTCGGTATTACGTTGGGACAGGCGGTTGCGCAAGCGATTGGTGATAAGCGCGGTTTGACGCGCTACGGTCATTCTTACGTGCCGCTGGATGAGGCGCTGTCGCGCGTGGTGATTGATTTTTCGGGGCGGCCAGGGTTGGAGTTTCATGTGCCGTTTACCCGTGCACGCGTGGGCACGTTTGACTTGGATTTGTCGATTGAGTTTTTTCGTGGCTTTGTGAATCACGCGGGCGTGAGTTTGCATGTGGATAACTTACGCGGCTTAAATGCGCATCATCAAATCGAAACTGTGTTTAAAGCCTTTGGGCGCGCGTTGCGCATGGCGTTGGCGATTGACCCGCGCGCACCTGAGGCGATTGCGTCTACCAAGGGAAGTTTGGTCGGCTAATTTATGGACGCATTTAAAACCTTTATTGCCTTGCTCGCGCTGATCAATCCGATTGGCGTGTTGCCCATGTTTATCAGTTTGACGCGTGGTCATACGGCGGCGGAAAATCAGCGCACGATACGCGCTGCATCGCTGACGGTGATTGTGGTGGTGACGGTTTGTGCGTTGCTGGGCGAACAAATTATTGGGTTTTTTGGGATTTCAATTGCGTCTTTGCAGGTGGCGGGTGGTTTGTTGATTTTGTTGATGTCGTTGTCGATGCTCAACGGTCAAATGGGCGGCGCGCGCACCACGGCGGAAGAAGAGAATGAAGCGGAAAATAAAGCCACATTGGGTGTGGTGCCGCTTGGCATCCCGCTTTTGACGGGGCCGGGTGCGATTTCTACCGTGATTGTGTATGCGAACAAAGCGCATGGCGCTGGCGACTACGCCATTATTATTGGCTGCGGTTTTGTGCTGGCGGCGCTGGTTTGGTTGACGTTGCAATTGGCGCAGCCGATTACGCGGATTATGGGGCGCTCGGGGATTAATATTGCGACGCGGATTATGGGTTTGTTGGTCGCTGCGGTGGCGGTTGAATTTATTGTGGATGGTTTAAAAACCATGTTGCCTGTTTTGGGAGTTTGAATATGTGGTTTGCAGTGCGAAATATTTATTATTATGGCCGTCGCAACGATGGCATGAATGTGTATGAAGAGCGGGTGGTTGCGTTTAAGGCGGCATCGGCAGAAGAGGCGCATGAGTTTGGTACATCTGAAGCTATGATTTATAAGCGCGCTGGCGGTTATTTGGCTTGCCCAGAGCAGTTGGTGTTTCGTTTGGATGAAGGCACGCTGACTCATGGGCACGAGGTATGGTCGGAGTTGTTGCAAACCGAGCAGGAGCCTGCTGAGTTTTATGAAAGTCGCTATGAGAATTACCGTTATGTGCCAGAAGCAGAAAAAGGGGTGTGGGCGTGAGTTCAACCATTGCGATTTTAGATTACGGTTCAGGTAATTTACGCTCCGTCGCGCAAGCTGCGCGCACCGCGTCTCCCAAGTCTACGGTGATCATCACCAGCCAACCCGATGTCGTGCGTGCCGCTGATCGCATTATTTTGCCAGGGCAAGGCGCAATGGCGGACTGCATGAGTAATTTAAAAGCCAGTGGCCTGCTTGAGGCGTTGACCGAAGCGGCACAAACCAAGCCATTAATGGGCGTGTGTGTGGGCGAGCAAATGCTGTTTGGCGCGGCGGAAGAAGACGCGTCGCATGGCTTGGGCTGGTTGCAAGGCTCGGTGGTGCGGTTTCGATTGGATGGCGTGACTGATGCAAATGGCGCGCAACTCAAAGTGCCGCACATGGGCTGGAACGCTGTGCGCCAAACCCGTGCGCACCCTTTGTGGGATGGCATTCCTGATGAAGCCTACTTTTATTATGTGCACAGCTACTTTGTGCAGTGCGACGCGGCATTGACGGTTGGCGCATCCACTTACGGCGTTGATTTTACTTGCGCTGTGGCGCAAGACAATATTTTTGCGGTGCAGTTTCATCCCGAGAAAAGCGGCGAGTATGGTTTGCAAATGTACCGCAATTTTGCGGAATGGAAACCTTAGTAAATGGTAGGGTGGGCAACGCCCACCATTGTGTTTTTGCAGTAATAACGGTGGGCAATGCCCACCCTACGTGGAAAATAAAATATGTTGTTAATCCCAGCGATTGATTTAAAAGACGGCCAATGCGTGCGGCTTGAACAAGGTGAAATGCATCGTGTGACGGTGTTTTCAGATGCGCCTGAGCAAATGGCAAAGCATTGGGTGGCGCAAGGCGCGCGGCGTTTGCATTTGGTTGATTTAAACGGTGCGTTTGCGGGCGAGCCTGTCAATCAAGCCGCGATTGCCGCGATTTTGGAGGCGGTTGGCGGCGACATTCCCGTGCAAATCGGCGGCGGTATTCGTGATTTGGCGACGATTGCGCGTTACATTGAAATGGGCATCAGTTACGTGATTATCGGCACGGCGGCGATTAAAAGTCCGCAGTTTTTGGCCGATGCCTGCAAAGCGTTTCCGGGCAAAATCATTGTGGGGCTGGACGCCAAAGATGGCTTTGCCGCGACCGATGGTTGGGCGGTGGTCACCGAGCATCAAGTGGCGGATTTGGCGAAAAAATTTGAAGATTATGGCGTGGACAGCATCATTTACACCGACATCGGGCGTGACGGCATGCTCAAAGGCATTAACATCGAAGCGACCACTGACTTAGCCCGCGCCTCAAGTATTCCGGTGATTGCATCGGGCGGCTTGACCAATTTTGATGACATTGACGGCTTGTGCGCAGTGGCAAATCAAGGCGTGGTGGGCGTGATTTGCGGGCGTGCGATTTACTCGGGCGATTTGGACTTTGCGGCGGCACAACGACGGGCGGATGCGCTGATGGCGGCGGTGTAATTATGCTTACCAAACGCATTATCCCCTGCTTGGATGTCAAAGATGGCCGCGTGGTCAAAGGCGTGAATTTTGTTGGCTTGCGTGACGCAGGCGACCCTGTTGAGATTGCCAAGGGCTATGATTTACAGGGCGCGGACGAGCTGACTTTTTTGGACATCACCGCGACTTCTGATAACCGTGATTTGATTTTGCCCATCATCGAGTCGGTTGCGGATCAGGTGTTTATTCCGTTGACGGTCGGCGGTGGCGTGCGCGCCGTGTCGGATGTGAGGCGTCTGCTCAACGCAGGTGCGGACAAAGTGGGGATTAACTCCGCTGCGGTGTCGAACCCACAATTGGTGGCGGATGCGGCGGGAAAGTTTGGCTCGCAATGTATTGTGGTGGCGATTGACGCCAAGCGCGTGTCAAAAGACGGTGAGGCGCTGCGTTGGGAGATTTTTACGCACGGCGGGCGCACTGCAACGGGCATTGATGCGATTGAATGGGCGATAAAAATGAATGCGCTGGGTGCGGGTGAGTTGTTGCTTACCAGCATGGATAAGGACGGCACGCGCAGTGGTTTTGATTTGGCGTTGACGCGTGCGGTGTCTGAAGCGGTGAGTATTCCTGTGATTGCATCGGGTGGCGTGGGTGGTTTACAAGACTTGGCGGATGGGATTTTGCTTGGGCGCGCTGATGCGGTTTTGGCGGCAAGTATTTTCCATTTTGGGCAACATACCGTTGCCCAGGCAAAAGAATTAATGCGTGCGCAAAATATTCACGTGCGTTTATAATCAAGCGCTTATAAATAAGAGGCAGGCTATGCAAGCTCAATTGGACCGAATTAAATGGGATGACAAGGGTCTTGTGCCCGTGATTGCGCAAGAGTCGGGTACGGGCAAAGTGCTGATGTTTGCGTGGATGAATGCGCAGGCGTTGCAAAAAACCCTTGAGCTTGAGCGGGCGGTTTATTTTTCGCGCAGCCGCAATAAGCTGTGGTTTAAGGGCGAAGAGTCGGGGCATGTACAGCATGTCAAGTCTGTGCGCATGGATTGCGATCAAGATGTGTTGTTGCTCGAAGTGGTTCAAGATGGCGGTATGGCTTGCCATACGGGGCGGCACAGTTGTTTTTTTGAGGCATTTGATTTTGATTCGCGCACGTGGCAAGTGACCGAGCCTGTGCTTAAAAATCCTGATTTGATTTATACAAAATAGCAAAATACAGACGAGGTGATGATGAAAAGCATTGAGGATATTTTAAATGAGTTGTGGCTTGTGATTGAGTCACGTAAGGGTGGTGACCCTGACCGCTCGTACGTGTCGCGCTTGTTTGCTAAAGGCGACGATACAATTTTAAAAAAACTTGGCGAGGAGTGTATTGAGGTCGTCATCGCCAGTAAAGGCGGTAACGTCAATCAGGTGGTGTACGAATCGGCCGATTTGTTGTTTCATTTGATGGTGATGTTGTCCAATTACGGTTTGACGCTTGATGAAGTGGTGCGTGAATTGGGGCGACGCGAAGGCATGTCGGGATTGGCTGAAAAAGCCTCGCGCTCAGGTATGCAGCTGGATAAATTCTAAGGGGTTTGCATGAGTGACTGCTTGTTTTGTAAAATCATTGCCGGTGAGATTCCTGCTCGGCAAGTCTATGAAGACGATGACATGCTGGCTTTTCATGACATTAACCCCGCTGCGCCGGTTCATTTGCTGATTGTGCCCAAAACCCATGTCGCCACGTTGGCGGACGTGTGTCCGGCCGACGAGGCGGTTTTGGGAAAAATGATGGCGATTGCGCCGCGTTTGGCGGCTGAGAATGGCGGGCGTACTTTGCCTGATGGTGGTTTGCGCGTGGTTATGAATGTTGGGCCAGACGGCGGCCAAGAGGTTTATCATGTCCATTTACATGTGTTGGCGGGCGAGCGTCCGTGGCGCGGTATGGCTGTTTAATTGATTTTTAAAGGGGGTTGTTATGGGTAGCTTTGGAATAATGCACTGGCTAATTGTGCTGGCTGTCGTGGTGCTCTTGTTTGGCACCAAAAAATTACGCAACTTGGGTGGCGATTTGGGTGCGGCGGTGAAAGGTTTTAAAGACGGCATGACGGGCGAGGATGAAAAAAACACACCAACCGCCGTTTTGAAAAATGACGAAAAAACCGTTGAAAATCAGGCCGCTGACGTTTCTGCGCGTGAGCGTCAGTCGTAATGTTGCACCAATATGCTTGATTTAGGAATCTCCAAGCTCGTGCTCATCGGTGTGGTGGGCTTGGTTGTCTTGGGCCCCGAGCGCTTGCCCAAAGTGACGCGGGTGCTGGGCGCGCTGATTGGGCGCGCGCAGCGCTATGTGCGAGATGTGAAGGAGGAAGTGTCTAAAGACATGGACTTGCTTGAACTCAAGAAAATGGGGCAGGCTGCCAACGACCAGCTTAATGATGTTCAGCAAAACATCGCTCAAACTTGGCAGGATACGACTCAAGAGCCGCCTGCGGCACAACCCTACCAAGCGCGAACCCCCAATTTTGATGTGCAAGCCGTGCGTGCTGGGCGGCACCATTGGGGGGCTAAAATCGGGCGCGTGCCACAGTGGTACAAACGGGCGCACCGTATTCCCTCCAAATTGTCTAGCGATGCTGCGCGAATGAAAAAACACCGCAAGTCTGCCGCACACACGCGCAAAGCGGCGCCATCGTTTTTTCATTGATGGCGCATCTTCAAACCCCATTAAACCTTCTTTTCTCATGACTCAAACGCCTCAACCCATGATTGAAACCGATAACCTCTCCGGTTGGATTGGGCATTTGGTTGAGTTGCGTCAGCGGCTGGTTAAGAGCGTGTTGGCGGTGTTGGTAATTTTCTTTGTGTTGCTGTATTGGAGTAGCGATATTTTCAATCTGTTTGCGCAACCCATGATTCAAAGTTTGCCAGCAGGGGCGCGCATGATTTCAACTGAAGTCACGTCTAATTTTTTTGTGCCCATGAAATTCGTGCTGTGGGTCTCGTTTGTGTTGGCGTTGCCTGTGGTGATTTACCAAGTCTGGGCGTTTGTTGCACCAGGGCTTTATCAATCTGAAAAAAAACTGGTTGTTCCGATTGTTGGCTCAAGCTATGTGCTATTTTTGGTTGGTACGGCATTTGCATATTTTGTGGTATTTCCCTCGGTGTTTGGCTTTATGGCAAAGCTCACGCCGCTTAGCGTCGAGATGGCAACCGATATTGACAGTTATTTAAGCTTTGGATTGACCACGTTTTTGGCGTTTGGTTTGACCTTTGAGGTACCGATTGTGGTGATTGTGCTGGTCAAGCTGGGTGTGGTTACATTGGCGCAGCTTAAGACTGCGCGCCGCTACGTGATTGTGGGCGCGTTTGTGGTTGCGGCTGTGGTGACGCCGCCCGATGTGGCATCGCAGTTGATGTTGGCAATCCCTTTGGTGATTTTGTATGAAGTGGGCTTATTTTTGTCGCGCTGGATTGTGCCGCGCCCTTCAAGCGAGCCTGAGCGTTAACCCATTTTGAAAGGTTTCGTATGACCGTTGCAGCGCAATTTATCCAGTTTGCTTTGACGCAAAATGTCTTGAAATTTGGTGCGTTTAAAACCAAAGCGGGTCGAATCTCGCCATATTTTTTTAATGCCGGCTTGTTTAATGATGGCGCGAGTTTGCTCGCACTTGCTAATGCCTATGCGGATGTGTTGCTTGAGAAGCGCGCAGAGGGCTTTGAGTTTGATTTGCTGTTTGGACCAGCCTATAAAGGCATCACCTTAGCGAGCGCGACTGCGATGGCCTTGGCGCAAAAAGGGCTTAACACCCCTTATGCGTACAACCGCAAAGAGGCCAAAGACCATGGCGAGGGTGGCGTTTTGGTTGGGGCGGATATGGCCGGTAAGCGCGTGGTTATTATTGATGATGTGATTTCGGCGGGCACATCCGTGCGAGAGTCTGTGCGCATGATACAGGCTGCTGGCGCAACGCCGTCCGCTGTTTTGATTGCTTTGGATCGCATGGAAAAAAGCGGCACGGCAGAGGACGTTGGTCAATATTCCGCCGTCCAAAGTGTGCAACAAGAATTCGATTTGCCTGTGTTTGCCATTGCCACGCTGGCGGACTTGATGGCGTTTTTGCATGAGTCTGACAATCAGCAGCTGGTGCAGCACAAGGCCAATGTTGCTCAGTATCGCGAAAAATACGGCATTTAATTTTAATCTCAAAAATACCACACAGTTTTGTGAAATTCAATATTATCCATCTCCAGTAGAGACGCCTCTTGCTTGTTGCGCGCTTTTGTAATATCATGCACAGCTAACCTTTGTACATCAAGGTTTTGAGCGGTGTTTTTAATCAAAAAGACACTAAATGTTATCTACCTCGACCAATCGTAGTCGAGAATGGAGTTTATAATGAGTCACAATGGACTAGGTCTGTTGGGTCGCAAAGTGGGTATGACCCGCATTTTTGCTGAGGATGGTTCATCCATTCCAGTGACTGTGTTGGATGTATCTAACAACCGCGTTACCCAAATCAAGACGCCTGAAGTTGACGGCTATGCCGCCGTTCAGGTCACTTATGGTACTCGTCGCGCATCTCGTGTTGCTAAACCTCAAGCGGGTCACTTAGCAAAAGCGGGTGTTGAAGCGGGTTCCTTCACAAAAGAGTTTCGTTTGTCAGCCGATGACTTGGCTAAAATGACCGCGGGCAGCAATGTTTCCGTAGAGTTGTTTGAAGTCGGTCAAAAAGTGGACGTTACCGGTGTTACTATCGGTAAAGGCTACGCAGGTACCATCAAACGTTACCACTTCGCATCAGGCCGTGCATCACACGGTAACTCTCGTTCACATAATGTACCTGGTTCCATCGGTATGGCGCAAGATCCAGGTCGTGTTTTCCCTGGTAAACGCATGACGGGTCACTTGGGTGATGTGAATCGCACCACGCAAAATTTAGAAATCGCACGTGTTGATTTGGAACGCGGATTGTTGCTGATTAAAGGCGCAGTTCCTGGTTCTAAAAACGGTGAAATCATCGTTCGCAGTGCAGTTAAAGCGAAAGGGGCGAAATAATGGATATTAAGCTCTTAAACGTAGACGGTTCAGCTTCTGCTGTTACCGCATCTGAAGCAGTTTTTGGCCGTGAGTACAACGAAGCTTTGATTCATCAAATCGTTGTCGCATATCAAGCCAATGCTCGCGCAGGTGACCGTGCGCAAAAAACACGTCGTCAAGTGAAACACTCGACGAAAAAGCCTTGGGCACAAAAAGGTACGGGTCGCGCTCGTGCCGGTATGACTTCTTCGCCAGTATGGCGTGGGGGTGGACGTGCACATCCAAATTCACCTGATGAAAATTTCTCTCAAAAAGTGAATCGTAAAATGCAACGCGCCGCATTGTGCAGTATTTACTCACAATTGGTTCGTGACCAACGTTTGGTGGTGGTTGATACATTTGCTGTGGCAACGCCTAAAACCAAAGAAGTTGCAGATAAATTAAAAGGCTTGGGCTTAACGTCAACACTCATCATCACTGATGACTTTAACGAAAACCTATACTTGGCAACTCGCAACTTGATTAATGTTGAGGTGTTAGAGCCTAAACACGTTGACCCATTGTCTTTGTTGTTCTACAAAAAAATTGTAGTCACTAAAGGCGCGGTCGCGCAAATCGAGGAGATCTTGTCATGAGTCAAGAACGTTTAATGCAAGTATTGCTCGCGCCCATCGTTTCAGAAAAAAGTACCTTTGTAGCAGAAAAATACGAACACGTAGCTTTCCGCGTGATGCAATGCGCTACCAAACATGAAATTAAATCGGCTGTTGAATTATTGTTCAAAGTAGAAGTAGAAGCTGTTCGCGTGTTGAACCGTAAAGGTAAGACCAAGCGCACAGGTCGTGGTATGGGTCGTCGTTCTAACGTCCGCTTAGCCTACGTTGCCTTGAAAACAGGTCAAGAAATTCGCTTTGACGAGGAGGTTAAATAATGGCACTCGTAAAACTCAAACCAACCTCGCCAGGCCGTCGTGGCATGGTCAAGTTGGTCAACAAAGAATTGCATAAAGGCGCGCCTCATGCACCTTTGTTGGAACATCAAAAACAAAACGCTGGTCGTAACCACAATGGTCACATCACCACCCGTCATCGTGGCGGTGGTCATAAACACCATTACCGTTTAATCGACTTCAAACGCAATGACAAAGATGGCATCGTCGCGAAAGTGGAACGTTTAGAATACGATCCAAACCGCAGCGCCAACATCGCTTTGTTGTTGTACAAAGATGGCGAACGCCGTTACATCATCGCTCCGCGTGGTGTATCAGCAGGTCATGAGCTGGTGAGCGGTGCTGAAGCGCCAATCAAAGCAGGTAATTCATTGCCATTGCGCAATATCCCTGTCGGTTCAACTGTACATTGCGTTGAAATGAAACCAGGCAAAGGTGCACAAATGGTGCGTTCAGCTGGTACTTCTGCTCAATTGATGGCACGTGAAGGTATCTACGCTCAAATTCGTTTGCGCTCAGGTGAAGTTCGTCGTGTTCACGTTGATTGCCGCGCCACTATTGGTGAGGTTGGCAACGAAGAGCACGGTCTACGCAAAATCGGTAAAGCTGGTGCAATGCGCTGGCGTGGTGTTCGCCCGACAGTGCGTGGTGTGGTCATGAATCCAGTTGATCACCCGCACGGTGGTGGTGAAGGCCGTACTTCAGCCGGTATGCATCCTGTGTCGCCATGGGGTCAAAAGACCAAGGGTTATCGTACGCGTCGCAACAAGCGCACCGATAGCATGATTGTTAAACGTCGCTACAAATAAGGAGTGAATAATGGCTCGTTCAGTTAAAAAAGGTCCATTTTGCGACGCTCACTTATTGAAAAAAGTAGATGCGGCGATTGCAAATCGTGACAAAAAACCTATCAAAACGTGGTCTCGTCGCTCAACGGTTTTGCCTGATTTCATTGGCTTAACCATTGCAGTACACAACGGCCGTCAACATTTACCCGTCTATATTTCTGAAAATATGGTCGGCCATAAGCTCGGCGAATTTGCCTTGACGCGTACCTTCAAAGGTCATGCGGCAGACAAAAAAGCGAAGAAATAAGGATAAGCGAAAATGGAAACTACTGCTATTTTACGCGGCGTTCGCTTATCGGCTCAAAAAGGTCGCTTAGTGGCCGATTTGATTCGCGGCATGAACGTCGAACAAGCATTGAACACGTTAACTTTTACCCGTAAAAAAGCGGCCGTAATTGTGAAAAAAGTATTGGAATCAGCAATTGCCAATGCCGAACACAATGATGGTGCTGATATTGACGATTTACGCGTCACTAAAATTTACATCGATAAAGGTGCGTCGCTCAAACGGATGTCACCACGCGCCAAAGGCCGTGGTAACAGTATTGAAAAACAAACCAGTCACATCACTGTGACCGTTGGTAACTAAGGAGTCAAGATGGGACAAAAGATTAACCCAACTGGCTTTCGTTTGCCAGTAACCCGTGATTGGGACTCGCGCTGGTACGCCAGCAATAAAGACTTTTCTCAACTATTGATTGAAGACTTGCGCGTCCGTGAATATCTGGGTAAAAAGCTTAAAAATGCTTCTGTTGCACGCATTTTGATTGAGCGTCCTGCTAAAACAGCGCGCATCACCATTTTTTCATCACGCCCTGGTGTGGTGATTGGTAAAAAAGGCGAAGATATTGAAGTATTGCGCTCTGCTTTACAAAAAATGATGAATGTACCTGTGCACGTCAACATTGAAGAAGTTCGTAAGCCAGAATTAGATGCGCAATTGATTGGCGATTCTATCGCTCAACAATTGGAAAAACGTATCCAGTTCCGCCGTGCGATGCGTCGTTCAATGCAAAGTGCCATGCGCTTAGGCGCAGGCGGGATTAAAATCATGAGTTCGGGTCGTTTGAATGGGATTGAAATTGCCCGTTCAGAGTGGTATCGCGAAGGCCGAGTGCCTTTACATACCCTCAAAGCGAACATTGATTATGCTACCAGCACAGCATTGACTGCTTACGGTATCATCGGTATCAAAGTTTGGGTCTATAAAGGCGATACGTTAAACCGTAAAAACCTGCCAGGCACAGGCTATGAGCATGATGGTAAAGATGATAAACAACCACGTCGCGAAGGCCGCCCATCAGGCGATCGTAAACGCCGTGATGGTGATGCTCCTGGTGCCCGTCGTCCTTCGACACGCAAACCAGCCGATGCTAAACCAGCCGCTGCAGGAGAATAATTATGTTACAACCCGCACGTAGAAAGTACCGTAAAGAAC
This sequence comes from Hydromonas sp., assembly GCA_017495165.1. GTDB lineage: Bacteria > Pseudomonadota > Gammaproteobacteria > Burkholderiales > Burkholderiaceae > Hydromonas. The sequence goes on from JAFEII010000016.1 coordinate 186,484, forward strand.
AGAAAGGCCGAAACACTGGCGTGGCAACACGCGGTGCAGACGTATCTTTTGGTGATTTTGGTCTAAAATGTGTTGAACGTGGCCGCATCACCGCCCGTCAAATCGAAGCCGCACGTCGCGCAATGACCCGTCACATCAAACGTGGTGGTCGTATTTGGATTCGTATTTATCCTGACAAACCAATCTCAAACAAGCCTGCAGAGGTTCGTATGGGTAATGGTAAAGGTAATCCAGAGTACTACGTCGCTGAGATTCAACCTGGTAAAATGCTTTATGAAATGGATGGCGTTTCAGAAGAATTGGCACGCCAAGCCTTCCGTTTGGCTGAAGCCAAATTACCATTAAAATGCGTGTTTGTTACACGTACAATCGGTGGTTAAGGAGAAATCATGAAAGCATCAGAATTATTAACCAAAGACACAGCCGCTCTTCAAGTTGAGTTAAATGCATTGTTGAAAGCGCAATTTAATTTGCGTATGCAACGTGCGATGCAACAGTTGACGGATGTGAATCAGCTCAAAAACGTACGTCGTGACATCGCTCGCGTTCGTACCATTATGCACCAGAAGGTAGGTCAAAAATGAGTGAACAAAAATCATTAAGCCGCGTATTAGAAGGCCGCGTTACGTCTAATAAAATGGACAAAACGGTCACGGTTCTCGTTGAACGTCGTGTTACTCATCCTTTGTACGGTAAAATTATCGTTCAATCGAAAAAGTATCATGCACATGATGAAACCAATCAATACAACGAAGGCGACCTCGTTGCCATCGAAGAAACGCGTCCTGTTTCTAAGACCAAGTCTTGGGCAGTGATTCGTTTAATCGAAGCGAGCCGCGCAATCTAATTGCACAGCACGTTGTTGTATAAAAAGCCACGCTTATTGCGTGGCTTTTTTTATTTGAGTCCGTGGTTTACTGACTCGGTATGATTCGAGCTGCTGGTTCGGGCAGCACTATTCTGATGGTGAGAATGCGTCTTTTTGGTTTTGGCGGATTGGGCTTTGTGGTGAAATGTGACATGCGTCAGCGAATATCGAGTTGGCGTTCAAAATTATTATCCTTATGGCTTAGTTTGTCTCCCCCGATTGCTTGTGTTTACAAGCTTTTGGGCGAATGGTTAATTGGCGCGGGCGTCATTATGATGATGCAGGAGTCATTATCAGAGGAGGCTTGATGAAAAAGGTTCATGCGAATAACAGTCAATACAAGGCGTACAGCGTTTTGGTGGCCAGCACGGTTGCTTTTACCGTGTGTTTTATGGTGTGGATGATGTATGCGGTTTTGGGGATTCCTGTCAAAAAGGAACTTGGTCTGAATGAATTGCAGTTTGGTATTTTGACCGCGATTCCTGTGTTGTCGGGTTCGTTGGTGCGCGTGCCTTTGGGGATTTGGACGGATCGATTTGGTGGGCGGTTGGTCATGAGCTGTTTAATGTTGTCGACGGTTGTGCCGATTTTTATGGCGCAGTTTGCGACGGTGTATTGGCAGTTTTTGGTCATTGGTTTATTTGTTGGTTTGGCTGGGGGTTCGTTTTCGGTGGGCACGCCTTATGTGGCGCGTTGGTTTTCTAGAGACCAACAAGGTTTGGCAATGGGGGTTTTTGGTGCTGGCAATGCGGGGGCATCGCTGACCAAACTCATTGGGCCGTCGATTGTTGCCGCGCTGGGTTGGCGCATGTTGCCTACGGTTTATGCGGGTTTGATGCTTGCGGCGGTTGTATTGTTTTGGGCGTTTAGTTACAGCAATCCTGCGCATTTGGTGGTAAAAAAAGTGCCTTTGTCTGAGCAAATTGCCTTGATGAAAAATCCGGCGGTATTGCGTTATTGCCAATATTACTCGGTTGTGTTTGGTGGCTATGTGGGTTTGTCGCTGTGGATGATTCATTACTACATGGAAGAATATGGCTTTAGCATGACGTCGGCGGCATTTTTGGCGGCTTGCTTCTCTTTGCCTGGTGGGGTGTTGCGCGCTTTTGGTGGCTATTTGTCGGATAAGTTTGGGGCAACTCGGGTGACTTGGGGCGTGATGTGGGTGTGTTGGGTGGCTTTTTTCATTTTGTCGTATCCGCAAACCGAGCTTGTGGTGCAAACCACGCGTGGCCCGATGACGCAGCACATTGGTTTGAGTGTGACGGCGTTTACGGTGATTTTATTTGTGGTTGGGGTGGCGATGGCGATTGGTAAGGCGTCGGTATTTAAGTTCATTTCGAATGAGTTTCCTGACAATTTGGGCGCGGTGTCTGGTGTTGTGGGGCTCGCTGGTGGTTTGGGTGGCTTTGTTTTACCGATTTTGTTTGGCTTGTTGCTTGATTTGACTGGGATTCACTCGAGCGCCTTTATGCTTTTGTATGGCACGGTTTGTGTGAGTTTGGTGTGGATGTATTTTTCATTTAAGCCGCAACGTTAAATAAATAATCGCTGATGTGAATGGCGAAATGATGAAGCGATTCAAAACCGCTAACAATAAGAAAAGAGTAAAAAATGGCAAAGATTCTCAAAGTTTGGCAGCCTGAAGATCCAGTTTTTTGGGCAACTCAGGGCAAAAAAATTGCGCGGCGCAATTTATGGTTGTCGATTCCTGCATTGTTGTTGGCGTTTGCGGTGTGGCAGATTTTTAGTGTGACTGCGACGTATTTGCCTGAAATTGGTTTTAAGTATAGCAAGGCGCAGTTGTTTACGTTGGCGGGTTTGCCTGCATTGTCGGGTGCAACTTTGCGGATTGTGTATTCGTTTGTGGTGCCGATTTTTGGGGGCAAGCGCTGGACAACCTTGTCGACGGCGAGTTTGTTGATTCCGTTGATTGGCTTGGGCTTTGCGGTGCAAAACCCTGACACGCCGTATTGGCAGATGCAGATGTGGGCGTTGTTTTGCGGTTTTGGTAGCGCAAATTTTAGCTCGTCCATGAGTAATATCAGCTTTTTTTACCCCAAATCTGAGAAGGGCAGTGCGCTGGGTACAAACGCAGGTTTTGGCAATTTGGGTGTGTCTGTGGTGCAATTTTTGGTGCCAGTGGTTGTGATGATGGGCGGTTTGTCTTTGGTCGGTGGGTCGCAGGAGTGGCATAAAGCGGGGCAGGTTCAGTCTATTTGGTTGCAAAATGCGGCGTTTTTTTGGGTGCCTTTTGTGGTCATTGCAACGGTTGCTGCTTGGGTTGGGATGAATGATATTGCCAGTTCTAAGGCGACGTTTCGCGAGCAGTCGGTGATATTTAAGCGCAAACATACGTGGCTGATGTGCTGGCTGTATTTGGGTACGTTTGGCTCGTTTATTGGTTTTGCTGCGGGTTTTGGTTTGTTGATGAAGGGGCAGTTTCCTGCGGTTGATGCGACCAAATTGACGTTTTTGGGCGCGTTGGTTGGTGCGTTGTCGCGCGTGTTGGGGGGGAATGTTGCGGATAGGTTTGGCGCGGCGCGTGTGACGCGTTGGGTGTTTGTTGGCATGATTGCGGCGGTGTGTGGTGTGATTTTTAGCTTGCCGCAAGGTGGGGCTGTCGGTTCATTTGCGCAGTTTTTTGCCTGCTTTATGGCGCTGTTTGGTTTGACTGGCATTGGCAATGCCTCGACGTTTGCGCAAGTGCCCAAAATTTTTAGTGTGCTGCATCAGCGTTGGGCGGGGGCGGCTGAGTCTGCGAATGTGGTTGAGGCGCGTTGTAATAAAGAGTCGGCGGCGGTGCTTGGGTTTTGTGGTGCGATTGGCGCGTATGGCGGGTTTTTTGTGCCAAAAAGTTATGGGGTGTCGATTGCGGCCACGGGCGGCGTGACGCCTGCTTTGCTGTGCTTTGTGGGTTTTTATGTGACGTGTTTGTTGATTAACTGGTGGTATTACGACCGCGCTGGGGCTGAGGCGCCGTGTTGATTGCGTTTGTTTTTATAAGAGAGCTTTGCGCAGTAAAGTAAAAACCTACTTTGCTGCGATTCGACAAAATTTGTTCGGGAAACCCGAACAAATTTTGGGTAAAAAACATGAAAAATCCGCATTGTCCGTAATTTTTCAGCCTCCAAGAGTAGAGGCGGTTGAGTTGGTTGGTTATGCAAAACGCTCTATAAGAGAAACACCGCGCTTGGCGCGGTGTTTTTTTGTGCTGCGATTTACGATTTGTTGGTTTGGACTGGCAACTAAGCCTAAGTAACTAGGGCGCATCCATCGTTTGCGCCGTGTGGCTGCGCACTCAAGCCGATGGTTGGACGTGTGGCTTTTGGTTAAGCTGGCAGCACTGATATTTCAGTTAACGATTAACCAATTTGAGGGGCAATATGAGCCACTTTTTAGACAGACTTAATTTTATAAATAAAGTAAAAAGCACGTTTTCCAACGGTCACGGCGCGGTGGTGAATGAAGACCGTCAGTGGGAGAACGCGTATCGGGCGCGCTGGCAGCATGACAAGGTGGTGCGTTCGACGCATGGCGTGAACTGCACGGGTTCATGCTCGTGGAAGGTGTATGTGAAAAACGGTTTGATTACGTGGGAAACGCAGCAGACCGATTATCCGCGCACGCGCCCTGATTTGCCCAATCATGAGCCGCGTGGTTGTCCGCGTGGCGCGTCGTATAGCTGGTATGTGTATTCTGCGCAGCGCGTGAAATATCCGATGGTGCGTGGGCATTTGATGCGGATGTGGCGTGAGGCGCGTGAGCGTATGGGGGCGATTGAAGCGTGGGAATACATCAGCCAAAACCCTGAGCGCGCGGCGCAGTACAAGTCAAAACGCGGCTTGGGTGGTTTTGTGCGCGCCAGTTGGGATGAGGCGAATGAGTTGGTGGCGGCGGCCAATGCGCACACTGTGAAAAATTTTGGCCCAGATCGGGTGATTGGGTTCTCGCCGATTCCTGCGATGTCGATGGTGAGTTATGCGGCTGGGTCGCGTTATTTGTCGTTGATTGGTGGCGTGCCGTTGTCTTTTTATGATTGGTACTGCGATTTGCCACCCGCCTCGCCGCAGGTTTGGGGTGAGCAAACGGATGTGGCTGAATCAGCCGATTGGTACAACTCAACGTATTTGATGGTGTGGGGTTCAAATGTGCCGATGACGCGCACGCCTGATGCGCATTTTTATACCGAAGTGCGTTACAAAGGCACAAAAACCGTGGCGGTATCGTCTGACTTTGGCGAAATGGTGAAGTTTGGCGACATTTGGTTGGCGCCCAAGCAAGGCACGGATGCGGCGTTGGCGATGGCGATGGGGCATGTGATTTTGAAAGAATTTCACTTGGAGAATCCGTCACCGTATTTTCAAGATTATTGCCGCCGTTTGACGGATATGCCGATGTTGGTGGTGCTCAAAGATGATGGCGCGCGTGTGGTGCCTGATTATTTTTTGCGTGCGAGCAATATGGCGGACGGGCTGGGTGAGGCAAATAACCCTGATTGGAAGACCTTGGTTTTCGATGAGTTGACGGGTGATATTGTTGCGCCAAAAGGCACGATTGGCTTTCGCTGGGGCGAGTCGGGTAAATGGAATTTACAGCCGCAAGACGCGAATCAGCGCGACATTAAGGCGCAATTAACCTTGCTTGGGCAACACGATGAGGTGGTGTCGGTTGGCTTTGAGTATTTTGGCGGCACGGATGCGTCTGATGTGTTGCTGCGGCATGTGCCTGCCAAACGCGTGCGTTTGGCGGATGGCTCGGATGTGATGGTGGCGACGGTGTTTGATTTGTTGGTGGCCAATTATGGGATTGACCGTGGGCTGGGCGGCGATAATGTGGCGGCCAATTATCAAGATGACGTGCCGTATACACCCGCGTGGCAACAAAAACACACGGGTGTGAAACCTGAATTGGTGATTCAAGTGGCGCGTGAGTTTGCGCAAAACGCGCACCAAACCAATGGCAAAAGCATGGTGATTGTGGGCGCGGCGTTAAATCACTGGTATCACATGGACATGACGTATCGCGGCATTATCAATATGTTGATGATGTGTGGTTGTATTGGTCAATCGGGCGGCGGCTGGTGTCATTACGTGGGGCAAGAAAAACTGCGCCCGCAAACGGGTTGGGCGCCATTGGCATTTGCGCTTGATTGGCAACGGCCTGCGCGTCAGATGAATGGCACGTCGTTTTTCTACGCGCACACCAGTCAATGGCGGCATGAAAAACTGGGCGTGAATGAGATTTTAGCGCCGACCAATGATGGCAAAACCGTCAATATGGCTTTGATTGATTACAACGCCAAAGCCGAGCGCATGGGCTGGCTGCCATCGGCGCCACAGTTGTCAACCAATCCGTTGGATGTGACAAAAGCGGCTGCGGCGGCGGGCATGACGGCGGCGCAATTTACGGTGAATGGTTTGCAAGACGGCAGTTTGGATATGGCGTGTAATGACCCAGACAACCCAAAAAATTTCCCGCGCAACATGTTTGTGTGGCGCTCAAATATTTTGGGCTCGTCTGGCAAAGGGCATGAGTATTTTCTGAAATATTTATTGGGCACGCAAAACGCGGTGCTGGGCGATGAGGCCGATTGCATTACGCCGACTGAAATCACGGTGCGCCCAGCGGTTGAGGGCAAACTTGATTTATTGGTGGTGCTTGATTTCCGCATGTCAACCACGTGTTTGTACGCCGATGTGGTGTTGCCGACCGCGACGTGGTATGAAAAAGATGATTTGAATACCTCGGACATGCACCCGTTTATTCACCCGTTGTCTGAAGCCGTTGCGCCGCTGTGGCAGTCCAAAACTGATTGGGAAATTTACAAAGGGATTGCAAAAAAATTCTCAGAACTCTCAAACGACTATTTGGGCGTGCAACAAGACTTGGTGCTCACGCCGCTCATGCACGATACGCCGCAAGAGCTCGGCCAGCCGTTTGACGTGCAGGACTGGAAAAAAGGCGAGTGCGCGCCGGTTCCTGGTAAAACCATGCCCGCCATGACGGTGGTTGAGCGCGACTACGGCGCGATTTATGCCAAATTTACCGCAATTGGGCCGCTGCTTGAAAACGTGGGCAATGGCGGCAAAGGAATTGCATGGCAAACCGCGCATGAGGTGGATGTGTTGCGCGGCCTCAATAAAGTGGTGCAAGACGGTGTGGCGCAAGGCCAACCCAAGCTCAATACCGCGATTGATGCTGCTGAAATGATTTTGACGCTTGCACCAGAAACCAATGGCCACGTGGCGGTCAAAGCATGGGACGCGTTGTCTAAAATTACAGGGATTGACCACACACATTTGGCCAAGCCGCGCGAACACGACACCATTCGCTTTAGAGATGTACAAGCGCAGCCACGCAAAATCATTTCATCGCCGACTTGGTCAGGTTTGGAGTCTGAAGAAGTGAGCTACAACGCGGGTTATACCAATGTGCATGAAGCCATTCCATGGCGCACATTGACGGGGCGTCAGCAGTTTTATCAAGACCACCAATGGATGCGCGCCTTTGGCGAGGGTTTGTGTGTGTACAAACCTGCGATTGACCTAAAAACCACCGCACAAGTACTTGGCAAACACGGCAATGGCAACAAAGAAATCGTACTTAACTTTATTACACCGCACCAAAAATGGGGCATCCACAGCACGTACTCCGATAATTTGCGCATGTTGACTTTGTCACGCGGCGGGCCCCATGTGTGGATTTCTGAAGACGATGCGCGCGCCGCCGACTTGGTGGACAACGATTGGGTGGAGGCATTTAATGTCAACGGCACGTTGACCGCGCGGGTCGTGGTGAGTCAGCGCGTGCCAAAAGGCATGATTTTGATGTACCACGCGCAAGAGAAAATCATCAATGTGCCGGGGGCGGAAGTTTCGGGCAAGCGTGGCGGGATTCACAATTCGGTCACGCGCACGGTGATGAAGCCCACGCACATGATTGGCGGCTATGCGCAGCTTGCGTGGGGTTTTAATTACTACGGCACGGTCGGTTCAAACCGCGATGAGTTTATTGTGCTGCGCAAAATGAGCAAAGTCGATTGGATGAACGAGCCTGCATCGAGCAGCGCCCAATGAGTGGGGCGGGTTGCTTGAATGACCCGCCGCAGTTCACGGTTAATTTTAATGCAAGCCGCGCCAATCATGTGCGCGCTTGAGGAGTCACAATGAAAATCAGAGCACAAATCGGCATGGTGTTAAATTTGGACAAGTGCATCGGCTGTCACACTTGTTCGGTCACCTGCAAAAACGTATGGACGGCGCGGGACGGTGTGGAATATGCGTGGTTTAACAACGTTGAAACCAAACCGGGCATCGGTTATCCAAAAGAGTGGGAAAACCAAGACAAGCACAACGGCGGCTGGATTCGTAAACCAAACGGCAAACTAGAGCCCAAACAAGGCGGCAAACTCAAAATCTTGAGCCAAATTTTTGCCAATCCCAATTTGCCGAAAATTGATGAATATTACGAGCCGTTCACGTTTGATTACGAGCATTTACAAAATGCACCCGAAATGCGCACGCCGCCAACCGCGCAACCTGTGTCTTTATTGACGGGCAAAAAAATGGCCAAAATCGAATGGGGGCCAAACTGGGAAGACGACTTGGGTGGTGAATTTGCCAAACGCTCCAAAGATGCGTTGTTTGAGGGCATTCAAAAAGACATGCACGCGGCGTTTGAAAACACATTCATGATGTATTTGCCGCGCTTGTGTGAACACTGTTTAAACCCAACCTGCGTGGCAAGCTGCCCGTCTGGCTCGATTTACAAACGCGAAGACGATGGGATTGTGCTGATTGACCAAGACAAATGTCGCGGCTGGCGCATGTGTATTTCGGGCTGTCCGTACAAAAAAATCTATTACAACTGGTCAAGCGGCAAGGCCGAAAAATGCACGTTTTGTTTTCCACGGATTGAAGCGGGTCAGCCAACGGTGTGTTCTGAAACCTGCGTGGGGCGGATTCGGTATTTGGGCGTTTTGTTGTATGACGCGGACAAAATTGAGCAAGCGGCCAGTATTGAAAACGAGCAAGACCTTTATCAAGCGCAGCTCGATATATTCCTTGACCCCAACGACCCAGAAGTTCAAGCACAAGCGCTCAAGCAAGGGATTTCGCAAAGCTGGCTTGATTCGGCGCAAAACTCGCCTGTGTACAAAATGGCGGTGGATTGGAAAGTGGCGTTTCCGCTGCATCCTGAATACCGCACGCTGCCGATGGTTTGGTACATTCCACCGCTGTCACCGATTCAATCAGCGGTTGAAAATGGGCTGGTTGGCAAAAACGGGATTATTCCTGACGTAAAAGATTTGCGGATTCCGATTCAATATTTGGCCAATTTATTGACCGCTGGCAAGGAAGCGCCGATTTTGAGTGCGCTGGAAACCATGATTGCGATGCGCCGCTACATGCGTGCCAAATCAGTTGAGGGCAAAACCGATTTAAGCACGCTCGATGGCACGCATTTGACAGCGCGCCAAGTCGAGGAGATGTATCAAATCATGGCGATTGCCAATTATGAAGACCGCTTCGTGATTCCAAGCTCGCACAAAGAAATGGCCGAAGATGCGTTTGGCGACAAAGCAGGCTGCGGATTTACCTTTGGCAATGGCTGCTCAGATGGCACGTCAGATGCGAGCTTGTTTGGTAAGAAAAAAGACACGCCGATTGTGTTTTATGACATGCGCCGCGACCGTTCGGACAACTCAAACAACAACGAAGGCTGATGATGAAAATTTACAAAATTTTGTCCACGTTGCTGTGTTATCCCGAGCTTGAATTGGTGGCCGCTGTGCCTGAACTACGCGCTGCGCTGGTGCAGTATCCGCTGTTTGTGGCGCCGTTATTGCCGATTTTGGATGATTTGGAATGCAGCGATTTGATTGATTTGCAGGAAAAGTACGTGCAAACCTTTGACCGCAGCCCCGCGCATTCGCTGCATTTGTTTGAGCACATTCATGGCGAAGACCGCGCACGCGGCCAAGCCATGGTTGACCTGCTCGAAGAATACCGCAGCCACGGCTTTGATTTGTGCACGGACGAGCTGCCTGATTATGTGCCTCTGTTTTTGGAGTTTTTGTCCACGCTGGATGCGTCCGCGAGCCGTGCGTTACTGGGCGACGCGATTGATGTGTTGGCGCACGTGGGCAATAAATTGAGCAGCAGCGGCTCGGTGTTTGAAGGCGTGTTTGCTGTGTTGCAAGACTTATCGCCCGTTGCGCCAAAACCACTCACACAACCGCCGATTCGCGACATGGACGAGGCGCTGGAAACCTTTGGCACAGGAATGGATGGCGTTGAACCGCTGCTCAAACCTGCGATGGGCATGGGCAGCGCGGGCGTGATGCCGATTAACTTTTATGCCAAACGCCCGTGATTGGGCAATACAAGGAGTTTTTGATGAGCAATTTGCATCAGTTTTTGTTTGGAATTTATCCGTATATTGCGGTCACCATATTTTTATTGGCCAGCCTGATTCGGTTTGACCGCGAGCAGTATTCATGGAAAAGCGACTCAAGCCAATTGTTGTATCGCGGCCAATTGCGCTTGGGCAATATTTTGTTTCACATCGGGATTTTGGGCTTGTTCTTTGGCCATTTGGTCGGACTTCTCACGCCCGTGGTGGTGTGGGACACGTTGGGCGTGAGTCATGGCTTAAAGCAAATGGTCGCCATGGTTGCGGGCGGGGTGATGGGCGTGACGTGTTTGGCAGGCTTGCTGATTTTGATGCACCGCCGCTTTAGCAACATACGCTTGCGGGTCAACAGCTCTTGGCGCGACAAATTGGTTTTGGTGTGGCTGCTGCTGACCGTGGTGCTGGGTTTGTCGACGATTTTTGTGTCTGCAGAGCATTTAGATGGTGAAGAAATGCTCGCGTTGATGAATTGGGCGCAGCACTTGGTCACCTTGCGCGGCGACGCGGCTGGGTTTATTGTGGACGCGTCTGGGGTGTTTAAACTGCATTTACTCAGCGGCATGACGGTGTTTGTGATTTTTCCTTTTACCCGATTGGTACACGCGTGGAGCGGCTTTGGCGCGGTGACTTATTTGGGACGGGCGTGGCAGCTTGTGCGGCCACGTAAGTGATGGGTTGCTGCTAAATCACAGGTTGTTATTTGTGAACGCCACAGTTTGAATCGGCTTTTAATGGCTGGTTTGGGCTGTGGCGTTTTGGGTTTTGGTTTGAGTTTGTCATGTGAGATTTGTGTAGCAAGGCCGCTTGCGTAAAAGTGGCGTAAAGGCGTGAGCGGCTTTGTTTAGAAAGTAAGCTCAATAAAGTGCCCAATTATTAACACTGCAAGCACCAATCGTAGCCTGCCATGAGCACTTTTTGCGAATCGCAGGGGTTGGTGGCGATGATACCCCGCGATTCGCTGCGCTCATGGCGGGCTACTGGATGGCTGGCGCTGGTTTTTTAATCGTTTCGGCGCAGCTTTATAAATTAATGCGTTGATTGTTCGTGTGTAAAAAATCAGAAATTAGAAAATAATAACCAAAAATAAACAAAGCCCTTCATGGGCTTTTTTGTTTTTGGTTGTTTGCTTTTGAGCCGCCGTGCAGTATCGGCGCTTGATTAAGCACAATGGGGGGTGGACGATGTGGCGGGTGCGTGCTATGGTGGGTGATTGTGCGCGGGGCGCATTGCAGTTAAGTTTGGGATGTAATATTTGGCAGTTAATCGTTAAGGAGTAGGTGATGAGTGAGCAGGAATTTACCCATTTTGATGCGCGTGGTCAGGCGCATATGGTGGATGTGGGGGATAAGGCTTTGACGCGGCGTGTGGCGGTGGCGAGCGGGCGGATTTGTATGGGGGCGTTGGCGTTTGAATTGTTGCAAAGCGGTTCGAGTAAAAAAGGTGATGTGCTTGGTGTGGCGCGGGTGGCGGCGATTCAGGCGGTGAAGCAAACGTCGAGTTTGATTCCGTTGTGTCATCCGTTGGCTTTGACGCGGGTGGCGGTGGATTTTGTGCTGCATGCGGATGTGCGGGCGGTTGAGATTGTGGTGACGGCTCAGACGCATGGCCAGACTGGGGTTGAAATGGAGGCGTTGACGGGCGTGAGCGTTGGGTTGTTGACGGTGTATGACATGCTTAAGGCGGTGGATAAGGCGATGGTGATTGAGCAGGTGTGCGTGCGGTCAAAGTCGGGCGGCGCGAGTGGTGATTTTGTGCGTGCGGCGGTTGAATGATGGGGGTTTGATGGGTGCTGTGCCGATTTCTTTGCGGTTTAAACGTTTGGCCAAACACAACCGTTTGTCGTTTCGCTTGTTTGCGGGGGTGGCGGTGTGGTTGGTTTGTGCGCTGATTTTTACGGGGTATACCGTGTTGTTGTCGTGGACGCTTGAAAATGGTGGGATGGCGATTAATGATGCGGGCAGTTTGCGTAAGCGCACGTATCAAATGGCGTTGTTGACGCATCATGATGATGCGGCGGCGATGGCGGCGCAGCAGAGTGCTTTTCAAAGCACGTTGGCGCGTTTGGCTGATGTGGGGTTGAATCGACGTTTTATGCCTGATAACTTGGGATTGCAGGTGCAAACGGCGCAGATTGAGCGGCGTTGGCGTGCTGAAATTTTGCCGTGGTTGAATCGGTTGCAGGCGCAGCGGGCTGCGGTGGGGGCGGCTGAGTTGCCGATTGTGGATGGTTTTGCGCAGGAGATTAACCAGTTGGTGACGTTGATTGAGCAGGACAATACGCGCAGTGTGCGGTTGTTGCGCTTGTTTCAGATGCTGTTGTTGTGTCTGGCGGTGGTGACGGGGGTTTCTGGGATTTATTTGTTGCGTCGGTTGGTGACGTTGCCGTTGGCGCGTTTGCATGAGGGGATTTTACAAATTGGCTCGGGTGCGTTGCGCACGCAAATTGATGCGCGCAGCGGGGATGAGTTTGGTTTGGTGGCGCAGGGATTTAATCAGATGGCGTTGCGCTTGCATGATGCGCACACGCATTTAGAGCGGCGGGTGGCGGAGAAGACTCAGGCGTTGGCGGGCAAAAATATTGAGCTGGTGAATTTGTATACGATTACGTCGGCGCTGCATCGGGCGCATTCGTTGGGGAAAATGACGCAGGATTTTACGACGCGGGTGCGTGATGCGGCGGGTGCGCGGGCGGCGAGTTTGTGTTTGATTGATGCGGCTGCGGGGGCGAATCATTTGTCGGCGGGGGCGGGTTTGCCTGATGATTTGCATCATTGTCATTGCGATGAGTCGGGTGTGCATGTGTTGCAGCCTAAGGCGGCTTTGGCGGCGCAGCGTGCGTGTTTGCCTGATGTGACGGGGCATTGCGTGGATGTTGCTGTGTCATTTCAGCAGCAGCGTTTGGGGACGTTTAAGTTGTATTTTGATGATGCGCGGGCGGTTGGTGGGTTGGATGTGGGGTGGGTTGAGGTGCTGTGTTTGCAATTGGGGGTGGCAATTGAGAATTTGCGGTTGATTGCGCGTGATCGGCAGTTTGCGGTGTCGGAGGAGCGCAATCTGATGGCGCAGGGCTTGCATGATTCGATTGCGCAGTCGTTGTCGTTTTTGAATTTGCAGGTGCAGATGCTTGAGGGGGCGCTGGCTGCGGGCAAAATCGCGGAGGCGGGCGAGAATTTGGCATTTATTAAAGATGGCGTGCAGGAGTCTTATGATGATGTGCGTGAATTGTTGCTTAATTTTAGGACGCGTTTGTCCAAGCAGGATTTTTTGGCTTCGATTCACACATTGTTGCGCCGATTTGAGCAGCAAACGCAGGTGGCGGTGACGCTGAATGTGACGGGCGATGGCTTGCCTTTGTCGCCGCAGCAGCAGTTGCAGGTGGTTTTCATTTTGCAAGAGGCGTTGTCAAATGTGCGTAAGCACGCGTTTGCGCAGCACGTGTTGATTGAGATTGAACGTGAGGGGGATTTTGTGTTGCGGATTACAGATGATGGTGTTGGTTTTGATAAAGATGCTTTGCTCGCCAAGCGCAGTCAGCATGTGGGCACGGCGATTATGCAGGAGCGTGCGCAGATGGTACGTGCGCAGGTGGTGTTGCGTTCCATTGTGCAGCAAGGCACGGTGGTTGAACTTACTTTACCCAGTCAGGAGCGTGTTGCGGTATGACAGTGATTAAAATTTTATTGGTGGATGACCATTCGTTGTTTCGCAGTGGTTTAAAAAGTTTGTTGCAGCGCCAAGATGACTTTGAGGTGGTCGGAGAGGCGAGCGGCGGGCTGGAAGGCGTGAAATTGGCGCATCAGCTTGAGCCTGATGTGGTGTTGCTTGATTTAGATATGCCGTTGATGAATGGCAAAGAGGCGTTGGAGCAGATGCTGTCCATCAATAATGAGTTGGCGGTGTTGATGCTGACGGTGTCTGAGGATGGGGCGGATTTGGCTGATTGTATGCGGCTGGGTGCGCGGGGTTATTTGCTTAAAAATATCAATATTGATTTTTTGCTTGATTCGATTCGGCGCGCTGTGGATGGCGATTCGGTGTTGTCGCCTGAAATGACGTCTAAATTGGTGGCGCGGTTGCGCTCGAATGCGCCTGTTGCCGCGCCAAGTAAGCTCGAATTGTTAACGCCGCGTGAGCTGGAAACGCTGGTTTGGTTGGCAAAGGGCGTGAGCAATAAGCACATTGCGCGTGGCATGGGCGTGGCGGAAAGTACAATTAAAGTACACGTGCAAAATATTTTGCGCAAACTTGAGTTGAGCTCACGCGTACAGGCTGCGGTGTATGCGGTGGAACACCAGCTGCATCAGTAATGCACAATTTTTGGGGATGAATATGACGCAGGAAATTACGAAGGCGCACATTGAGCAAGTGGTGCATGCTTTTTATACCAAGGTGCAACAAGACGCACATTTGTCCAAGCCGTTTGCGCATGTGACCGATTGGGTGCGGCATGAGCAAATTTTGAGCCATTTTTGGTGGATGAATTTGGGTGGTGAGCGGTATTTAAACCACAGATACGATGTGACGGGCAAGCATCGGGCACATGGCTTTACGCCTGAGTTGCTCAATGGGCATTGGTTGCCTTTGTTTGAACAGGTGGTTGTGGCGACGCTGCCTGCGGATTTGGCGCAGGTGTGGCTGGCATCTGCGCACCGAATTGGGCGCTCGCTCACGTTAATGTATGAGCAACAGCAGCTGCGCAACGCTCATGATGCGCAAGGTTTTCATGAGCTGCGTAAGCCGCTGGCGTTTTGATGGCTCTTGGGTGATATTTAAGTGGTTTGCGTGTCAGATTGCTGGTTTGATGGCGCTTGAATCATGTTAAAATTCGCGTCCATGCTTGCTGGACAATCGCTGCTGTGCAAACAGGGGAGGAAAGTCCGGACTCCATAGAGCACGATAACGGTTAATGGCCGTCCGCCGAAAGCCGCAAGGTATAAGGCGAGGAATAGGGCCACAGAGACGAGCGTATTTGGTTACGGTGAAACGCGGTAACCTCTATTGGGAGCAACATCAAATAGGCACACGTTGAGGCGGCTCGCTGAGTGTGCGGGTAGATGGCTTGAGCGTATTGGTAACAATGCGCCTAGAGGAATGATTGTCGCGCTGTGTAAATGGTGTTACAGAATCCGGCTTATAGGCAAGCATGGACTAATTTAATGATGCAGTTGTTGTGCTTGGCTGGTTAGTTGGTTATATTTTTGTGTGGCTAAACGTAAAAAATGCACCCGAGGGTGCATTTTTTGTGACTGCTAATTTAATTTATACTTTAATTTCAACGTCAACGCCTGCTGGCAAGTCGAGTTTCATCAAAGCATCAACTGTTTTTTCAGTTGGGTCAACGATGTCCATTAAACGTTGGTGCGTACGAATCTCAAACTGATCACGAGACGTTTTGTTCACGTGTGGTGAGCGCAAAACGTCAAAGCGTTGGATGCGGGTTGGCAAAGGTACTGGACCTTTAACAATCGCGCCAGTGCGCTTGGCTGTTTCAACGATTTCAGCAGCTGATTGGTCGATTAAACGATAATCAAATGCTTTGAGACGGATACGGATTTTAGTGCTGGCCATGATGATTTCCTAAAGAGCGTGGATACGGTATTTGGATTGGGTTTAAACACAATCCAAATCACGTGTCCGATTTATATAAAGAACAAACTTACAATTTGTCGCAAGAAATACAGCGAGGCGGCATTATAACCGCTTCGCTGCTGTCATGCAATTTAAGCGTTGATTTTAGCTACAACGCCTGCACCAACGGTACGGCCACCTTCGCGAATCGCGAAACGCAGACCTTCTTCCATTGCAATCGCGTGAATCAATTCAACGCTGATTGAAACGTTATCACCAGGCATCACCATTTCTTTGTCTGCTGGCAAGTTAACTGCACCGGTTACGTCCGTGGTACGGAAGTAGAACTGTGGGCGGTAGTTGTTGAAGAATGGTGTGTGACGACCGCCTTCATCTTTGCCCAATACGTAAATCTCAGCATCAAACTTGGTGTGTGGTTTGATTGAACCTGGTTTGCACAATACTTGGCCACGTTCAACGTCTTCACGTTTTGTACCGCGTAACAATACACCCACGTTGTCGCCTGCTTGACCTTGATCGAGCAATTTACGGAACATTTCAACACCCGTACAAATGGTTTTTGCTGTGTCTTTAATACCAACGATTTCTAACTCTTCGCCGACTTTAACGATACCGCGTTCGATACGACCTGTTACAACAGTACCGCGACCAGAAATAGAGAATACGTCTTCGATAGGCATCAAGAATGTGCCATCAATTGCGCGTTCTGGAGTTGGGATGTAAGAATCCAAGGCTTCGCCCAATGCGAAAATTGCTGGTTCGCCGATTGGAGATTGGTCACCTTCAAGTGCCAATTTTGCAGAACCTTTGATGATAGGTACATCATCGCCTGGGAAATCGTATTTAGATAGAAGTTCACGAACTTCCATTTCAACCAATTCCAATAATTCTTCGTCGTCAACCATGTCGCATTTGTTCAAGAACACCAAGATATAAGGAACGCCAACTTGACGTGCCAACAAGATGTGCTCACGGGTTTGTGGCATTGGACCGTCTGCTGCTGAACACACCAAGATTGCGCCATCCATTTGTGCCGCACCGGTAATCATGTTTTTAACATAATCAGCATGGCCTGGGCAGTCAACGTGTGCGTAGTGGCGTGTTTCTGTTTCGTATTCAACGTGCGCAGTGTTGATGGTAATACCGCGTGCTTTTTCTTCTGGTGCCGCGTCAATGTCAGCGTAACCTTTAGCAGTGCCACCGAATTTTTTAGTCAAAACGGTTGTGATTGCTGCGGTTAGCGTTGTTTTGCCGTGATCCACGTGACCAATTGTACCGACGTTAACGTGCGGCTTGGTCCGTTCAAATTTTTCTTTTGCCATGATAGCAGTCCTTTTAAAAAGTAAAAATTACTTCTTGTTGATAATTGCTTTGCGCAAAAGTGCGCAAAGCGGGGTTTTCATACAGTTTGAATCTAAATTACTTGGCGCGTGCGCTCATCACGGCTTCAACCACATTACGCGGTGCTTCTGAGTAATGTTTGAATTCCATTGAGTACGTTGCACGACCTTGAGTTGCTGAACGCAAGTCGGTCGAGTAGCCAAACATTTCTGACAATGGTACTTCGGCTTTAATTGCTTTACCGCCACCAATCATGTCGTCCATGCCTTGAACAATACCACGGCGTGAAGACAAATCGCCCATCACAGTACCGGTGTATTCTTCAGGGGTTTCGACTTCAACTTTCATCATCGGCTCAAGCAATACTGGTTTTGCTTTACGCATACCTTCTTTAAATGCCATAGAACCGGCCATGCGGAAGGCGTTTTCGTTCGAGTCAACATCATGGTATGAACCAAAATGCAAGGTGACTTTTACGTCAACCACTGGGTAGCCTGCAATGACACCTGATTTCAAGGTTTCTTCCACGCCTTTTGCAACTGCTGGGATGAATTCACGCGGCACTGTACCGCCTTTGATTTCGTCCACAAACGAGAAGCCAACGCCTGGTTCTTGAGGTTCAAGTTTCAAGACCACGTGACCGTATTGACCGCGACCACCAGATTGTTTGACGAATTTGGCTTCGGCGTTTTCAACCATGTCACGAATCGTTTCACGGTAGGCTACTTGTGGTTTACCCACGTTGGCTTCCACGTTAAATTCACGTTTCATGCGGTCAACAATGATTTCTAAGTGCAACTCACCCATACCACCGATGAGCGTTTGACCTGATTCTTCATCCGTAGATACGCGGAATGATGGGTCTTCTTGTGCCAAACGGTTCAAAGCCAAGCCCATTTTTTCTTGGTCGGCTTTGGTTTTTGGTTCAACTGCTTGAGAAATCACTGGCTCTGGGAATACCATGCGTTCCAAAATAATTGGTGCGTCAATTGCGCACAACGTTTCGCCCGTGGTCACGTCTTTTAAGCCGATACATGCTGCAATATCGCCTGCCAAAACTTCTTCCACGGGTGCGCGTTCGTTCGCGTGCATTTGCACGATACGACCCACGCGTTCTTTGCGGTCTTTGACTGAGTTCAAAACAGAGTCGCCTGATTTCAATACGCCTGAATACACACGCACGAACGTCAATTGGCCTACAAACGGATCGGTCATCAATTTAAATGCCAATGCGGCAAATTTTTCTTTGTCGTCCGCTTTGCGGGTGATTGGGTTGCCTGCTTCGTCTTCACCCGTAATTGGTTTCACGTCAATCGGTGATGGCATGTAGTCCAAAACTGCGTCCAACATGGCTTGTACACCTTTGTTTTTAAACGCGGTGCCGCACATCATTGGTTGAATTTCGCATGACAATGTACGTAAGCGCAAGCCCATTTTGATGTCTTCTTCGGACAAATCGCCTTCTTCAAGGTATTTGTTCATCAACGCTTCTGTGGCTTCAGCGGCTGATTCAACCATTTGTTCGCGCCATTCTTTGGCTGAGTCAACCAAATCAGCAGGAATGTCTTGGTATTCAAATTTGGTGCCTTGAGATTTTTCATCCCAAATAATCGCCTTCATTTTGACCAAATCAACCACGCCTTGGAAGTTTTCTTCCGCGCCGATAGGAATTTGAATCGGTACTGGGTTGGCGCGTAAACGTAATTTCATGCCTTCGACAACTTTAAAGAAGTTGGCGCCGGTGCGATCCATTTTGTTTACAAAAGCCAAGCGTGGTACTGCGTATTTGTTGGCTTGACGCCATACGGTTTCAGATTGCGGTTGAACGCCACCCACTGCACAGTAAACCATGCAAGCGCCGTCCAAAACGCGCATTGAGCGCTCTACTTCAATGGTGAAATCGACGTGACCTGGGGTGTCAATAATGTTGATGCGGTGTTCTGGGTAGTTTTTAGCCATACCGCTCCAGAATGTCGTGGTGGCAGCAGAGGTAATTGTGATACCACGCTCTTGCTCTTGTTCCATCCAGTCCATTGTGGCTGCACCATCGTGTACTTCACCGATTTTGTGGTTCACGCCCGTGTAAAACAATACGCGTTCTGTCGTGGTGGTTTTACCTGCGTCAATGTGCGCAGAAATACCAATATTACGATAACGCTCAATAGGGGTCTTACGAGCCATAATTTAATCCTTTTCAAAAAAAGCAAGTTGCCACTTTTTTTGGTTTAATGTTAGAAATTTTCCGTGGTTTACCCACGGAAAATTTAAAGTATAAGCAGTCTTTTATGACGCTTACTAATCAGTTATTTTAATCAAAGCGTTGTGACGGTTTGATTAAAAACATAAATTAGAAGCGGAAATGTGAGAACGCTTTGTTTGCTTCGGCCATACGATGAACTTCATCACGCTTTTTCATCGCGCCGCCACGGCCTTCGGCCGCGTCCATCAATTCGCCTGCCAAACGCAAAGCCATGGTTTTTTCGCCACGCTTTTTAGCGGCTTCACGCAACCAACGCATAGACAAAGCCATGCGACGAGATGGGCGAACCTCAACAGGAACTTGATAGTTAGCGCCGCCAACACGGCGGCTTTTTACTTCGACCAAAGGCTTTACATTGCCAAGGGCGGTTGTAAATACTTCTAATGGGTCTTTGCCAGTTTTGGTGGCAATTTGCTCTAAGGCACCGTAGGCAATGCCTTCGGCTACAGCTTTTTTGCCAGATAACATAATAACGTTCATAAATTTGGCTAAATCAACGTTACCAAATTTTGGATCTGGCAAAATTTCACGCTTGGGAACTTCACGACGACGAGGCATCTCATCTTCCTTTCTTCAGTGGACAGTTTTGTATTGCGCAGTGCAATCTGTCACTTACTCGGTATCTATTTGAGTCAATTAGATTACCGTGTTATTAAAAATAAAAACTTGCTTTATTTGCTTTGCTGCTAAATCGCTTAATGACAATTTAAAAAATGAAAATTAAGCTGCTTTAGGGCGTTTTGCACCGTATTTAGAACGAGATTGTTTACGGTTTTTAACACCTTGCAAATCGAGAGAGCCGCGAACGATATGGTAACGCACACCCGGCAAATCTTTTACACGACCGCCGCGAATTAAAACCACGCTGTGTTCTTGTAAGTTATGACCTTCACCGCCGATGTATGAAATCACTTCAAAGCCGTTGGTTAAACGAACTTTGGCAACTTTACGCATCGCAGAGTTTGGTTTTTTTGGGGTGGTGGTGTAAACGCGTGTGCATACGCCGCGTTTTTGTGGGCAGTTGTCAAGCGCAGGGCTTTTACTTGCTTCACGCAATACTGTGCGTGGTTTACGCACTAATTGATTGATAGTTGGCATTGTTAAATCCAATAATGATTTACTTAATTTATTTAATCACGGCTGTTCTGAGAGCGGCACTTTTCACCGAGACGTTGGTTTGTCTAAGTTACTGATTAAACACGATTTCTTTGGAGATTGGCTTCGCTTTTGGGGTGAAGACGCATTCCAACGAACTTTAAATCATACGCGATGTTGCATCGTCGGTCAATGATGGCGCGGATAAGTGGTTGTATTTGTGGCTTTTTTGAAAAAAGCGCTTAATTTTTTGGGTTGGTGCCTGCTTTATCTGCGTTGTTTGGCGTGGTGAGGTGAAAATTATTGTAGTTCACGGTGGTTTTGCCTGATGCGTCTACGGATAAAACGTCGACAAACTGGTGGTCGTATTTGATTTGCTGTAAGTCGTAGGTGTGGCGCGAATGGACTTCTTGGGCGATGGATTCGTCGTTGCCTGTGATGATGAGTACAAAGCCCAGATCCATATTGGCAAAGTCGTCTTGGCTTAAACCAAACAGCGGGCTCGATGCGTCAATGGTGTGAAAAATTGCCCAAGTCAAAATAAGCATGGGTTGGTTGTTGCGGGTGAGTTGTAGTTCGACAAAGCGTCTGAATGATTGGCCTTCGGCGGAGGTTTCTGTGTACATCATCCATAATCGCGCGGTTGCGTCGCTGATGTTGTTGAGGCGCTCGTTGGCAACTCTGAGCATGAGCGTTGGTTGGTTGTTGTGTTGGCTGATGAGAATGGCGTTGCTGGCCAAAATCCGCACGCGTGGCTGGGCAAAGCGCGCAAAAATCAAGCCAGTTAATACGGCGCTAAACAATAGTCCAATAAACGTTTCGGTGCTGGCAACCAAGTGGGCGTAGTCTGTGGCGGGGTGCATATCGCCGTAACCAACGGTGGCGAGGGTTTCGATTGAAAAATAAATCACATACCAGCTTTTGCCGGCGGGGATGTTGGCGATTGAGTTGGGTTGGAGGGCAAACAATGCGGCAAAAATGGCATTTAGGCTTAAAAACACCAGCAGTGCGCAGCCAATAAATGTGCGCCAGTTTGAGGTCATGCTGGCGTGGTAGAAGTCGGCAAATAAATTTTTGCGTGCGCCGATGGCGGTGATTTTGCGGCCACTGATATTGATGCTGCGTTGATTTTTATTGGGTTTGGTGTTCATTTTTTGGCTATTAAGTAGAAGAGGTTGTATTTTACGCGAGGTTTGCTTTTTTGGGGAGGGTTGAGATTTTTACGGGCAGTGCGGCTTTATTGCTTGGTTGGGGTGATATAATAAGGGCAATTTTTTGGCGGCTTGGCTTTGCTGGGCTGATTTTTATTCTTTTTTGGGTGCTTAGTGCGTATGTTGATTCCAATTATTTTATCAGGTGGTGCGGGCACTCGGCTGTGGCCGAGTTCGCGTCAGGCGCATCCAAAGCCGTTTATGCGGTTGGGTGGTCGCACGTTGTTGCAGCAGGCGATTGAGCGCGGGCAGGCTTGTGGGGCGAGTGAGGCGCTGATTGTGACCAATCAAGATTATGTGCACCTCACCAAAAGTATGGTGCAGTCTGATATGGCGGCGCCGCCTGATTTGACGTACTTGCTTGAGCCAACAGGGCGTAATACCGCGCCTGCCATCGCGCTGGCGGCTTTGGCTTGCGCGCAAACTTATGGTGATGATGCGGTGATGTTGGTGTTGCCTGCCGATCATTTGATTCCCGATACCGAGTCGTTTGTGGCCAATGTGTTGGAGGCGCGGCGCCAAGCGCAGCAAGGGTTGCTTGTAACCTTTGGGGTTGCGCCTACTGCGCCTGAAACCGGGTTTGGTTATATCGAAGTGGAACGGGTGGGGCGCGACACCCAAAAAGCATTGACGTTTGTCGAAAAACCTGATGCGGCAACCGCGCAAGAATATTTGGCGACGGGGCGCTATTATTGGAACAGCGGTATGTTTTGTTTTACTGCTCAAGCGATTTTGGCGGCGTTTGCGTTGCATGCGCCCGAAGTGTTGGCGGCGGCTGAGCAGACATTTGCGCAGCGCCAAACCAATGCAAATGAGACCAAGTTTGACGAGGCGAGCTTTGTGCGCCAGCCTGATATTTCGATTGATTACGCGGTGATGGAGCGGGCGGACAATGTGGTGCTGGTGCCGGCTAAGTTTGGTTGGAGTGATGTGGGTACGTGGCCTGCGGTGTCAAATGCACACACGGCGGACAGCAATGGCAACACGTTTTTGGGCGGTGTGGTTTCGGTGGATACGGTTGGCACGCATGTGCAGGTTGAGTCGCACACGCACAAAATTGTCGCCACGGTTGGCTTGAGTGATTTGGTGATTGTGGATACGCCTGATGCACTTTTGGTGGCGCATAAGGGCGTGGCGCAAAAGGTCAACCATATCGTTGAGTTTTTAAAAAGCCATCAACACGAGACCACGCATTTGCCCGCCACGGTGCATCGGCCTTGGGGGACGTATGCGTCGCTCAAAGAAGAGGCAGGTTATAAAGTGAAGCGGATTACGGTGATGCCAGGGCAGTCGTTGAGTTTGCAATACCATCATCAGCGCGCCGAGCATTGGGTGGTGGTGCAAGGGGTTGCCAATGTGCAAATTGGCGAACTTGAGCAGGTCACTGGCGCGGGCGAGTACCGTTACATTCCGCTGGGTGAAACCCACCGTTTGACCAATATTGGCACGGATGAATTGGTGATGATTGAGGTGCAATGCGGCACGTATTTGGGCGAAGACGATATTGTGCGGCTGGCTGATACGTACGGGCGGGTGTGAGATGACACAATGACTTGAGCGATGCTGACTTGCGCTGGGCTAACGTCGGGTCGGGTGTGAGATGACACAAAATAAAATGACACAAATTAAAATTTCTGAGTTGATGGCAAAAAGCGGCGTGGCGTTTGGTACAAGCGGCGCGCGTGGCTTGGTGTCTGATATGACAGACGCGGTTTGTTTTGCGTATGCACAGGCGTTTTTGCAATATTTAAACGCAACGAATCAATGGGCTGCGGGTGGCGCGGTGGTGATTGGTGGCGATTTGCGTTCCAGTACGCCGCGCATGATGCGTGCGTGTGCGGCGGCGTGTGTTCAAATGGGCGCGCGGGTGGTTTATGCGGGTTTGACGGCCTCGCCTGCGGTGGCGCTGTATGGTTTTACGCATGGCATGCCGTCGATGATGGTGACCGGCAGCCACATTCCTGATGACCGCAATGGGGTTAAATTTAACACGCCCACGGGTGAGATTTTAAAGAGCGATGAATTGGGCATGGCTGCGCAAACCGTGGGTTTGTCGGATGACTGGTTTGATGACGCGGGCCAATTGCGCCTTGAGTATGACTTGCCTGCGGTCAATGCGGCGGTGGCGCAAGAATACGTGGCGCGTTATACCACGGCGTTTGGCGCCGATTTGCTCAAAGGCGTGCGGGTTGGGGTGTATCAGCACTCATCGGTTGGGCGCGATTTAATGCTGACAATTTTGGCGGCATTGGGCGCGGATGCGCTGCCGTTGGGGCGCGCAGAAACGTTTATGCCTGTGGATACCGAAGCGATTCGGGATGAGGATGTTGTTCTGGCGCAACAATGGGCGGCGGATGGCCGTTTTGACGCGCTGGTTTCAACCGATGGTGACGCGGATAGGCCGCTGGTGTCGGATGAACGCGGTCAATGGCTGCGCGGCGATGTGTTGGGCGTGTTGTGTGCGCGGTTCTTGGGTTGCGCTGATTTGGCCACGCCCGTGAGCAGCAACACGGTGGTGGAAAAATCGCACTGGTTTGATTCGGTGACGCGCACCAAAATCGGCTCGCCGTATGTGATTGGCGCGATGAATGATTTATTGGCGCAGGGCAAAACTGCGGTGGCGGGTTATGAGGCCAATGGCGGTTTTTTATTGGCCAGTTCGGTGGATTGTGCGGGGCAAACCTTGGCTGCATTGCCCACGCGTGATGCGTTGATTGTGATGATTGCTGTGTTGGCGCTGAGCCGCGCTCAAGCGTTGCCGGTGTCTGAGTTGGCGGCGGCGTTGCCTGCGCGCTTTACGGTGTCTGACCGCATCAAAGCGTTTCCGACTGAGCTTGGTTTGCGTAAAATTGCGGCGCTGTCCCCAAAGGCTGGCGCGGATTGTTCTGGTTTGACCCAGATGTTTGGCGGTATTGCGGGCGCGGTTGCGCATGTGAGTGAGGTGGATGGTTTGCGCATGACGTTTGAAAATGACGAGGTCATTCACCTGCGCCCATCTGGCAATGCGCCAGAGTTGCGCTGTTATACGGAAGCGGCCACCGTGGCGCGCGCGCAGGAAATTAACGCGGCGACCATGCGTCTTTTGGCGGGTTGGCGCCATGTGGATTGATGGTTTCATGATTTGAAAAATTTTTAGCAAAAAACCAGCCAGTTTTGGGGCGAATCGCCCTTTATTATTTAAGGAATGATGATGAAAAAAGCAATCATTACGGGCATTACAGGGCAAGACGGCGCGTATTTGGCCGAGCTGTTGTTGGCAAAAGGGTATGAAGTGTACGGCACGTATCGCCGCACCAGCTCGGTTAATTTTTGGCGGATTGAAGCGCTTGGGATTGAAAAAAATCCCAATTTGCATTTGATTGAATACGATTTGACCGACCAAGCGGCGAGCATTCACATGGTGTCGCGCATCATGCCTGATGAAATTTATAATTTGGCGGCGCAAAGTTTTGTGGGCGTGTCGTTTGAGCAACCGCTGGCAACTGCGCAGATTACGGGCTTGGGCGCGGTGCATTTGTTAGAGGCGATTCGTTTTGTGAATCCTAAAATTCGCTTTTATCAGGCCTCAACTTCTGAAATGTTTGGTTTGGTGCAAGAAGTACCGCAAACCGAAAAAACCCCGTTTTATCCGCGCAGCCCGTATGGTGTGGCCAAGTTGTATGCGCATTGGATGACCATCAATTATCGTGAGTCGTACAATATTTTTGCGTCAAGTGGGATTTTGTTTAACCACGAATCACCGTTGCGCGGGCGCGAATTTGTGACGCGCAAAATCACGGACAGCGTGGCAAAAATCAAATTGGGTCTGCTCGACTGCTTGGAATTGGGCAATATTGATGCCAAGCGCGATTGGGGCTTTGCCAAAGATTACGTTGAAGGCATGTGGCGGATTTTGCAGGCCGATGCGCCTGATACGTTTGTGTTGGCGACCAACCGCACCGAAACCGTGCGCGATTTTATCGCCATGGCGTTTAAAGCGGCGGGAATTACGGTTGAATTTAAAGGCGCAGAAGTCAACGAAACCGCCGTGGATGTGGCAACTGGCCAAACCGTGATGCGCATCAATCCGAAGTTTTACCGCCCCGCCGAGGTTGAATTGTTGATTGGCAGTCCTGCGCATGCGACCCAAGTATTGGGTTGGACGCCCAGCACCACGCTCGAGCAACTGTGCGCGATGATGGTTGAGGCGGATATTCGTCGCAATCAAGCGGGGTTTTCCTTTTGATGTGACCTTGATGGCGCTGGTTGATATGCAACTGGCGCTGATTTTGTAACTTTGAAAGTGGATGCGTTATAAATACGGCAATGAAACAATGACATGTAGGGCGGGCATTTATGCCCGCCGGCGCAAACAAATCAAGCCTTGTCAGCATGGTGGGCATAAATGCCCGCCCTACAAATTGCCATAATATTGTTGCCCAAATGCGGCGCATTTGAGCACGGGATGTAACAATTAATTAAATTCACGACTTGGCCGCATGTTGTGCGCCGACTGGATTCCCGTCCTGATTATTAACCATAAAAGTACACCATGACACAAATCGTTTTATTAACAGGCAGTCGCGGCTTTACTGGGCTATACGTGCGCGCAGCGCTCGAGCAACAAGGCTTTACCGTTATGGGTTTGGTGCAAAGCGATGCGCAGGCCAATGAGGTTGCCGCCAATTTGTCTGATGCCGCGTCGGTGCACGCAGCGGTGGCGCAGGTGATGCCGCATTACGTGGTGCATTTGGCGGCGGTGGCGTATGTGACGCACGCCAATGCGGAGGATTTTTACCGCGTCAATGTGCTGGGTACGTTGAATTTACTCGATGCGTTGGTGGCGGCACAGGCGCCCGTGGTTAACGTGTTGTTGGCGAGCAGCGCGAATGTGTATGGCAACCCAACCGTCGCGCAAGTGGCCGAAGACGTGCCGCCTGCGCCTGTGAATCATTACGCAATGAGTAAATTGGGCATGGAACACATGGCGCGCACATACGCAGACCGTTTGCCGATTGTGATTACGCGTCCCTTTAACTACACGGGCGTTGGCCAAGATGGCGGATTTTTGATTCCCAAAATTGTGGCGCATTTTAAGCAACGCGCGCCTGTCATTAGTTTGGGTAATTTGGATGTGATGCGCGAATTTAACGATGTGCGCATGGTGGCGCAGGCGTATTGCGGGCTGATGCGGCATGCGCCTGCGGGGGCGTTGGTGAATTTGTGTTCGGGGCGCGGTTATTTGTTGAGCGACGTGTTGGCGCTGTGCGCGCAATTGACGGGGCATGAGCTGACGGTTGAAGTCAATCCAGCGCTGGTGCGTGCCAATGAGCTCAAGGTATTGATTGGCGATGCGGGCGCGTTGAATCGCATGTTGCCTGATTTACCGCCGTACTCGTTAAAAGAAACGTTGCAGTGGATGTTGGGTGAAGGTAAACTTGCGCCCTAAAAATATAAATGCCGTCTTCCCCGTTTTTGTTCATAACAACGTGATGGGCGGCCAAAAGCAGTGCTTTTGCCCTACGTGGGAATGACAGCGATTGCTGTTTACGTTGCGGTTAAACAAGCCGTTGACATGTGTTTGGATTTTTATAGTGTTGCTTGGTAAGCATCGATTAAACAGTTATTACGTATTTGTTAAGTATTTCAGATGGTAAATAACACAATGAACGCGCAAGGCGCAAAGGAGTTGATATGACGATTTTAGTCACAGGTGGGGCAGGTTTTATTGGCGGTAATTTTGTGTTGGATTGGTGTGTGGATTCAACCGAAACCGTGGTGAATTTGGACAAATTAACTTACGCGGGCAATTTAGACACATTGAGCGGTTTACAAAACAACCCGCAACATGTGTTTGTCAAAGGTGATATTGGTGACAAAGCATTGCTCGCAAAATTATTGGCGCAATACCAGCCACGTGCTGTGGTGAATTTTGCGGCGGAGTCACACGTTGACCGCTCGATTCACGGGCCGGGAGATTTTATTGAAACCAATATTGTGGGCACATTTAATCTGCTTGAAGCCGTGCGTGCGTATTGGACGGATTTAGAGGCGACCAAAAAAGCCGAGTTCCGCTTTTTGCACGTATCGACCGATGAGGTGTATGGCACATTGAGCGGCACGGATGAGCCGTTTGCTGAGACCAATCGTTACGAGCCAAACAGCCCGTATTCTGCGAGTAAAGCGGCTTCTGACCATTTGGTGCGTGCGTGGCATCACACGTATGGCTTGCCTGTGGTGACGACCAATTGCAGTAACAACTACGGCCCGTATCACTTCCCCGAAAAGCTGATTCCGCTGGTGATTTTAAACGCGCTGGCGGGCAAGCCGTTGCCGATTTATGGCGATGGCCAACAAATTCGCGATTGGCTGTATGTCAAAGACCATTGCAGCGCGATTCGCCGCGTATTGGCGCAAGGGCGTTTGGGCGAAACCTACAACGTGGGCGGCTGGAACGAAATGGCCAATTTGGACGTGGTACATGCGATTTGTGCGCTGCTTGATGAACTCAAACCGCGCGCGGATGGCGCAAAGTATGTGGAACAAATCACCTATGTGACCGACCGCCCTGGCCATGACCGCCGCTATGCGATTGATGCGCGTAAATTAGAGCAAGAATTGGGCTGGAAACCTGCCGAAACGTTTGAGTCAGGGATTCGCAAAACCGTGCAGTGGTATTTAGACAGCCATGATTGGATTGCCAATGTGACCTCGGGCAGCTACCGTGAATGGACGGACAAACAATATGGCGGTCAAGCATGAAGCCGCTCGATAAAATCCTGATTACAGGTTGCGGCGGGCAAGTGGGCTTTGAGCTGACGCGCTCGTTGGCATTATTGGGCGAGGTGGTGGCGATTGGCTTGGCGGATGTGGATTTGACCAACGCGCAAGCGATTGTGGCCAAGTTAAATGACGTCAAGCCGACGATTATCGTCAACCCAGCCGCGTACACCGCTGTGGACAAAGCCGAATCAGACAGCGCCACCGCCTATGCGATTAACGCGACCGCGCCAGAAGTGATGGCGCAATGGGCGGCGCAAAACGGCGCGTTGTTGATTCAATATTCAACCGACTATGTGTTTGACGGCACAAAAGAGGGCATGTATACCGAACAAGACACGCCCAACCCAATGTCAGTCTACGGCGCCAGCAAATGGCAGGGCGAGCAGTTGGTGGCCGCCAATTGCGCCGCGCACGTGATTTTGCGCACCAGTTGGGTGTTTGGTGCGCATGGCGCTAATTTTCTCAAAACGATTTTGCGCTTGGCGGGCGAGCGCGACACGCTCAATATCGTCAATGACCAAATCGGCGCACCGACCAGCGCAGCCATGCTCGCCGACGTGACCGCGCACGTGATTATGCGGATACGCATGAGCGCGGATGCGGACAAAGCCGCGCTGTACGGCACGTATCACCTGACCGCCGACGGCGCAACCAGCTGGCACGGCTACGCGCAATACGTGTTGGGTTTGGGCGAGCAAGCGGGGATGACGTTTAAAACCAGCGCGGCAAAGATTGGCGGCATTCCAACCACCGCCTACCCAACGCCCGCCGTGCGCCCGCTCAATTCACGCATCAGTTGCGACAAACTCAAACGTACGTTTGGTTTGAGTTTGCCCACGTGGCAAACCAGCGTGGCGCAGGCTTTTAGATTGGTTGCGGGTAAATAATCGGTGGTAAACCGCCGTCATCAATCGTAGGGGCGCGATTTATCACGCCCAATCGGTGTAAAAAATGGCACGCCGTAGGGTGGGCATTGCCCACCATTTTGAAATTGGCTGCGTTGCATGATGTAACGGTGGGCACTGCCCACCCTACGGCATGTTTTGTTGCGTAACAATTATGCCAACACCGTCGTTTTTACAAGAATTAATTTTAATCACAAGGAATCAATATGACCACACGCAAAGGCATTATTCTCGCAGGCGGCTCAGGCACGCGGCTTTACCCCATTACCTACGCCATGAGCAAACAGCTGCTCCCCGTGTATGACAAACCAATGATTTATTACCCGCTCAGCGTGCTGATGCTTGCGGGGATTAAGGACATTCTTATTATCAGCACGCCGCAAGACATTGGGCGGTTTGAAGAATTGCTCAAAGACGGCGCGCAATGGGGTTTAAATATTCAGTACAAAATTCAGCCATCGCCCGATGGTTTGGCGCAAGCGTTTATTTTGGGTGAAGAGTTTTTAGACGGCAATCCCGCCGCATTGGTGCTGGGCGACAATATTTTCTTTGGCCATGATTTACACGACATGCTGCAAGACGCCAACGCGCAAACCAGCGGCGCAACCGTGTTTTCATACCATGTACACGATCCAGAGCGCTACGGTGTGGTGGAATTTGACGCGGACAAAAAAGCAATTTCGATTGAAGAAAAGCCCGCCCAGCCCAAGTCAAACTACGCGGTAACGGGCTTGTATTTTTATGACAAAGACGTGGTGCAATACGCCAAAACCATCAAGCCATCCAAACGCGGCGAGCTGGAAATCACGGATTTGAACCAAGTTTATTTGGACAAAGGTCTGCTCAACGTACAAGCCATGGATCGCGGCTACGCGTGGCTTGATACTGGCACGCACGAATCTTTGCACGACGCAGGCTCATTTGTGGCATCCATCCAAAAACGTCAAGGCCTGCAAGTGGCGTGTGTGGAAGAAATCGCGTATCGCATGGGTTATATCAGCCAAGCGCAATTGATTGCACTGGCGCAACCGTTGTTAAAAAGCGATTATGGGCAGTATTTGCTTAAAACCGCAAAAGACTAAGTGCATCTCTAAGCTTCAAAGCACCGTCTAAAACACCCTATTTTCTAACCATGAAAATAGGGTGTTTTTTATAGGCTCATAGGCGCAGCGAACAAAGCATCAAAACATATCGCCATAAAATACACGCAAGAAAAAAGCCAACTCAAAAGAGTTGGCTTTTAATCTTGGTGGCCTGAGGCGGGCTCGAACCGCCGACACGCGGATTTTCAATCCGCTGCTCTACCAACTGAGCTATCTGGCCAATAAGCTGAGACAAGCTCAACTTAAGAAACGCAAGTATACGCAAAGGCTGATGATTGGTCAAGTTTTGTTTTTCAAATGTCAAAAAAAGTTAAGCGCAACCGCTGCAGATGATTTTGAGTGTGGCGTTTTGGCAGTTGTCTTATAATGAGCGCCCTGCTTATGGTGATTTTGCTATTTTTAAAGGTTGTTAAATGATGAATATAAATGTTGAATTTTTTACGCGCTGTATTCAGACGCTTGATGGGGCGTATCAAAAGCTTTTACAGCAAGATGTACGGGATATTTCATACGATATTTATCGGGCAGCCTGCATAAAAGAATTTGAAATTATTCTAGAGCAAAGCGGCAAACTGCTTAAAAAGCGGCTGGTGGTTTATTTTGCCAGTAACAAAGCTGTGGATGTGTTGACGTTTAAGGATTTGTTTCGTCACGCAGTCAAGCATGGTTTGATTGATGATGCGGCCTGTGAGCGCTGGCTTTTGTATAGAGATAATCGCAACACCACAGCGCACGATTATGGCGTACAGTTTGCCGAAAGTACGGTTAAAATTTTACCTGAATTTATCCAAGATGCTCAATTTTTGGCTGGCATGATAGGGGGTAAAATTGATGTCTAAAATTGATTTACAGCCAGAACATTTGCGCCGACTGCTTGGTGTTATTTTAAATATCATCCCAAATGTGCAGGTACTGGCTTACGGCAGCCGTATTCAAGGCCGTAGTCATAGCGGCAGTGATTTGGACTTGGCGTTGCGTGCCGACGTGGCGCTGGATGCGTCTCAAATGGCATTGTTGATGCGGCAAATTGATGCACTCAATCTGCCGTTTGTGGTTGATTTGCGCGACTGGGTTGCGCTGCCTGCCAGCTTTCAAAGTGAAATTTTAAAAAGTCATGTGGTTTTGTAAGTTTGGCAACCATGTTTAATTTCCGCCCCTATAGATGCGCTATCGCAATCCGCTTTTAGAAGTTTGGCGTTTTTTAAAAAGGCAGATTCACCCCCGAAGTGCAATACAAATCAAACTGGCCAAGACAAATCAACCGCATCGCCTGAAAAAAACAGCCCACACTTGGCGTTTTTTCCTTGTTTTTGAATTGCGCAGCGCAAAACTGCCTTATAATGCCGCTCTTGTAAAAAATA
>JAFEII010000022.1 GCA_017495165.1 Hydromonas sp.
AGGCAACTGAACTATTCACATTGCTCAAGCCGGTCGAGGTTGAAGTCGACAATGAAGCCACTGAACTATTCACACCGCTCAAAGCGCCGCTCATCGCAGTTGAAGTCGACGTACTTAATGAGGCAACTGAACTATTCACATTGCTCAAGCCGGTCGAGGTTGAAGTCGACAATGAAGCCACTGAACTATTCACACCGCTCAAAGCGCCGCTCATCGCAGTTGAAGTCGACGTACTTAATGAGGCAACTGAACTATTCACATTGCTCAAGCCGGTCGAGGTTGAAGTCGACAATGAGGCCACCGAACTTTCGACGCTGCCCGTTGCGCCGCTTAAGACAGTCACTAAGACAGAATAGAGTTGTGAGCCGTTAATCGCATCTGTAGATGTTGCGCTAATTTGACCTGCTGATACAAACTGGATTTGTCGTGTGCCAGTTGCATCAAGATTCGTACCGACAGAAAACACCTTATCTGAAAGTGCGCCCGCAAAGCCACCGTAAGTCACGCCACGAATAGTCGCCGATGGGGTTCTCACTCCAGCAATGGTTCTTGAGTTAGTACCAACCGCCACACTATCAACAATATTCGACGCTGAAAGCCACCCTATTGACGTAGCGCCTGTTACAGAGGCAGCGGCACCGTTACCCATAGCAATCGCCCCTGTTCCACTCGCGTTTGCTAGTCGACCGATTGCAATCGAATCATTTGCAACAGCTGACGAATCAAGGCCCATCGCCACCGAAGCGGTGCCGGTAGCCAATGAGTTATATGCTATAGCCAGACTGTTGGCCTCAGTGGAACGGGATCCGCGACCGATCGCGATGGCATTATCCCCTCTCGCCGCCGCCCTGTCGGCAACACCACCACCGCCAATCGCAATAGCATTATTATTGCTTGCTACAGCGTTTCTACCAATCGCTACGCTTTCTAAAGAAATAGCACTAGATAAATAACCGATAGCGACCGCCCCATTGGCAGCAATTGCTTCCGCGCCCACTGCCGTACCATTAGCCCGCGCTTTAGCCGCAAAACCCACCGCAGTCCCCCCCGAACCCGAGACTACTGTGTAAGCACCATAAGTGGTTGCAGCTTCAAACGACCCCGCTGAAGTTGAGCACCCAGCAATTAAAGAGGAGGACTGATTAGGATCGACAACTGCAATAGAGGTGTAAACAGAACCGTTAAACAAAAACTGGGTACCTACAGGGTCACATGCACCGGCCGCAGCCACCCCACCGCTTGAAACAACCCCCGCATACACCGGCGCTGTAGAAGCAACTCCCACTAAAGCGGTTAAAGACAAGAACAGCGCCTTAAGCTTGAATTTTCGACTTCCAGACCGCGTGCGGGATTCAACAACTAAATTGCCCAAACCGCTCGAGTTCGACTTACCCTTCTCCGAATCCATCTCTGAAACGGCGACCCATGAGCCAAGCGCCTCATTATAAACACTACGATAACTTCTATTCATTACAACACACCCCTAAAAACAACTTTAAAAACCCAAATCTCACTAAAAAATCAGGGACTATACATAGAAAAAATACGGCCTGAAATTTAAAATTACAAGCCCCCTTTACAAAGCCCGAACAAGCCAGACTGAAATACAAAAAACACCTTTAAGAATTGATTTTTTGCTCAAATATCTCAAAAGCAAAAACATCGCTTAACTACTGAAAATGCCTACTTACAAGCATTTCATTCAATACTTCCGTATTGATGAAAAAAATTCACGCAGCAAATTTAAACCGCGCCTCACGTCGTAGCCAATGCACATCAAACCAAACAGCGCGCACCAAGATACTCGACGCAAACACTTTATATAGCTTACCCACACCATTCCTTTAAAAAATCAAAAACTAAAGTATATGCATAAATACCATGCATAACACCACAAACAGAACCCGACTGCACAGCGCGAGCAGGCTAGACTGAAATACAAAAGCCACATTTTCTCTTCGTTCTTGAATTAAAAAACGTTTAAACAATTGAGTGAGACCTTAGCCGACTTTCAGGCTGGGTCAAAAATCAATCCGAACCCAAAAGCCGTACCAAAATCTAAGGATTAATTAAAGAGCTTCGTCAGGCCGACGCGTGCACCAACATCACCTTCTTGCGATGCAGACAGACCACCCGACAAACTCCAGCGCCCATTATCTGAG